>CAJUJB010000042.1 GCA_910586595.1 uncultured Muribaculaceae bacterium
CGGCTGTCATCGACAGGCCTCCCTGGCCCGCTTTAAACTCGCGCAAAGGCTTGAGGTTGTTGCGGAGTAAAAGAACCCAGAACTCCTCGTGTGGCAGATTGTAAAGGTGCCTGTGCATATACTTGAAGGCGACCTCAGAGTTGGTCATGGCCGGTTCTTCCAGAGCTATGGCGTCGGAGGCTGCGCGCACGCCCAGTTCTATACCGGCCAGCAGGTTCAGTGCCTTGGCTGGCCCTATGCCCTTGTGCATCTTCATGAAGTCGCGGGCGCTCATCAAGGCAATCTTGCTCAAGTGATTTTCGTGCTTGATGAGTATCTCCTCGCACATTTTTTTCACACCTTTTCCTTTGATGCCCGTGCCGAATACGATTGCCATCAGTTCCGCATCGGTCAAAGCCTTCATTCCGAATGCCAGAGCTTTTTCCCGAGGTCGTTGGTCGTCAGGGAGGTCGGCTATTAGTTGGGCTGAATCTTTATCGTTCATTTTTACCTTTGCGAATATTTATTTCCTCAGCTTCGTTGCGTCCGCGGCCGAGCAGAATTTTTGTGGTGAAGGCTTTGATAAAGCCAAGCCCGTAACCTCCGAGTTGGATCAGCGCGGCAGGAACGGCGAGAAAGGCGATCTTAAGCGAGTGTGTGCTGATGAGGGCCCCCGCAAAGATGGCCAGGAAATATAGTCCGAGTGGAACGAAAAACCACGGCGAAACTAATATGCCGAGAATTATCAAGGCTAAGGAACCGAGCACGAATACTGCCGGAAGCAGGTGTACGGCCTTGAGGGAGTCGGGGTAGAGTAGTTTGAGCGTTATGCGCGACATGCCGAACACATACACCTGGCGGAAGAACCGGCGGAAATCCACTCGGCGTTTATGCCATACGAAAGCCGGTCGGATAAGCCCAATCGAAAAGCCACCCTGACGGATACGCGTACTCATATCTATATCTTCCGAGAACATTTCTCTGAAGCCTCCTGTACGGTCGTACACATCTCTGCTGAACCCCATATTGAATGTTCGGGGCACGAATTTTTCGAGCTGGACCTTTCCTCCACGTATGCCGCCGGTGGTGAGGAACGACGTCATGGAGTAGTTGATTGCCTTTTGGGTGGTGGTGAATGAATCGTGAGCGGCGTCGGGGCCTCCGAAACAATCAAGCGGTTTTTTGTCGAGCTCTTTACTGAGGGTGGCAAAATAATCAGGGGGAATTACACAGTCTGAATCAAAAAAAACGAAGTAATCGCCTTCTGCGCGTTCCAATCCGTAGTTTCTGGCAATCGACCGCCCCTCATTTTCTTTAAAGAAGTACTTGCAGCGTAATCCTTTGGCGGCCGCTGTTTCGACAATGTCCTGACAAGGTACAGTCGAGCCATCTTCGACAACTACAAGCTCGAAATTTTTCTCTGTCTGCGCGAGCAGACTCTCGCAAAGATCTGTAACCTCGCTTGGCCGGTTGTATACCGGCACTATGACTGAAAATCTGGGGCGGGTGGCACTCATCAGCTCATTCTGTTTTTATAGTCCTGATAATCGAAACGTCGGAGATACTCGCATTGCCCGTCGGTGTGTTGGAGCACCATGTCGGGGTGCTGGATGCCGTTGAACATGGTCGTTTTAACCGTGGTGTAGTGATTCATATCGCGCAGTGTGATGCGGTCGCCGGGTTTGAGCGGCGTTTCGAAGTAGTAGTCGCCTTTGAAGTCTCCGCTCAGACATGAGTTCCCTCCAAGGCGCCATGCGCGCCCGTCGGATAGCTCTTGTGTGGTGCTTTCAGCCACCGCAGGTAGGTAGGGCATTTCCAGCGTGTCTGGCATATGGCATGCGAAAGATACATCGAGTATTGCGGTCGGTATTCCGCGGTCTTCGACAACATCTACAACTGAGCTCACAAGGTCGCCGGTCTGCCAAGTGAAGGCGCTGCCAGGCTCAAGTATTACCTCCAGGTTGGGGTGGCGTTTGCGGAACGCTGTCAACACGCTTATGAGATGCTCCGTATCGTAGCCTTGGCGCGTCATAAGATGGCCACCTCCCATATTGACCCATTTCAGTGACGGGAGAAGGTGCCCGAAATCGTGCTCAAAGGCTTCGAGAACCTTTTCCAGATCGTAAGATGAAGACTCACACAAGGCGTGGAAATGCAGGCCATCCACACCTGCTGGAAGTCCGTCGGCCAAGTCTTCCGCACCGACACCGAAGCGTGAGCCGGGCAGCGCAGGATTGTACAGGTCGGTGTCAATGACAGAGCAGCGTGGGTTTACCCTTAAGCCCGTGGAGACTCCTCCTTGGCGGGCTCTTTCTCCAAATCTGGCGAGTTGACCAAGCGAATTGAAGGTTATGTGGGTGCTGTGCTTGATAAATGTGTCTATGTTGTCGTCTGTGTATGCCGGAGTATAGCTGTGTATTTCTCCTCCGAGGCATTCCGCTCCGAGCAGCAGCTCGTTTACTGAGCTGGCTGTGCAGTTGGCGCAATACTCTTTAATGATTGGGAATGTTCGCCAGAGCGCATTGGCTTTGAAGGCCATGATAATCTTCGCACCGCTGCGGCGCGCCACATCCGATATAAGTTCGAGATTAGAGCGTAGTTTGTCTTCATATACGATGAAGAACGGAGTAGGGAGTTTGTCGGCTGTCATGAGAGTATTTTGAATCGGGCGAATTTTAACAATAATGTGCGTCGGGTGCCGTCGGCTGAAAATTCCACAACTATGCGGTCGTCGGTTCGCGATGTGTCGATTTCGCGTATTATGCCAAGGCCGAAGTTTGGGTGCTCGATGCGTTGCCCCTCCTGAAGGTCGGCAGCACTGTGGGTTGTGTGGCCTCCGGCGGAGACTGGAGCTGCTGCGCGCGGTTTGGGCGCGTTTACGGCAGCTTGGCGCAGTGTCGGAGTCGGCGGAATGCTCGTTTCGGTAAACGTGGTTGTTTCCCGTCGCGAAGCTGTGGGGCCATCGAGCGACGACCCGGTCATCATGCGTAGATAACGCGGATGTATGTCGCGGAGGAATCTCGACGGGAAAGTCTGGACGGTCTTTCCGTTGAGAGTCCGTTTTTTAGCATAGCTCACCATGCAATAACGCTTAGCACGCGTTATTGCCACATACATCAGGCGGCGTTCTTCCTCGATGTCTTCGGCTCGCTGGAGACTTTTGGCCGACGGTATGATCTCGTCTTCAACTCCAACAACGAAGACTATACCGAATTCCAAGCCCTTTGCGGAGTGGATGGTCATGAGGGTCACGCAATCGCCGTCGGCGCTGGCGGCATCCTGATCGGTGAGTAATGATACTTCCGCCAGAAATGCGCCCATTCCGGTCGAGTCTTCTCCGCCTGTCTCGCGGGCTGTGTCTGTGAAGTGATCTACCGCTTTAAGCAACTCGAGAATATTCTCATGCTTGGATACATTTTCAGGCGTGTCATGAGAAACGTATTCTTTCATCAGGCCGGTGCGCTCGAAAATATCTCGGGCTAGTATCGACGCATTGTCGCCGCGGCGGTCATGGGCGGTAAATGATTCGATCAAGCCAGCGAATTCCTTTAATTTTTTCGCAGTGCCTGCGTTTACTGCCAGACCATATTTGGCCGGATCAGCCGCCACATCGTACATACTCGCCTTATTCTCTATTGCACAAGCCAGAACTTTCTTGACCGTCGTCTCTCCTATTCCGCGCTTAGGTGTGTTGATCACACGACGGAAGGCTTCGTCGTCGTGTGGATTGACCGCGAGACGGAAGTAACACACTGCATCCTTCACCTCTTTACGTTGGTAGAAGGCCAGGCCTCCAAAGACGCGGTAAGGAATATTGCGGTTCCTGAGGGCTTCCTCTATAGGCCGGCTCTGGGCATTGGTGCGGTAGAGTATGGCAATTTCGTTATACGGAAGTTTCGACCGCATGCGTGCCTGCGCCAGACGATTGGCCACGATGTACGCCTCTTCATAGTCGTTGTAGCACTGCACAACTTCTATGCGGTCGCCTTCGGCATTGTTGGAAAAAACTTCTTTTGGTATCTGTTCCTTATTGGCGGCGATAAGCGTGTTGGCTGCCCCGATTATATTGCGGGTCGACCTGTAATTCTCTTCCAGCTTGAATGTGCGGAGGGTAGGGAAGGTCTTGCGCAGATTCAATATATTGCGGATATTGGCTCCGCGGAAAGAGTAGATGCTCTGGGCGTCGTCGCCGACCACACACAGGTTTTTCTGTTCACCGCAAAGCTGGAGCACAATCATATGCTGGGCGAAGTTAGTATCCTGATACTCGTCGACCAGTATATAGGAGAAATATTGCTGGAAGTATTCGCGTATATCAGCGTTATCCCGCAGCAGCACGTTGGTGTAATAGAGCAGGTCGTCGAAGTCCATGGCTCCGGCTATACGGCAGCGGTCGCGGTAGACGGCGAAAATGTCGGCAGTACGCGGACGCCGGGCATTGCGGTCGGCCTCCATCAGGTCTTTGTCGGCAGCGTAATCCTCGGGAGAGTAGAGGTTGTTCTTCGCATTGGATATATCGGCCATCACCGCTCCGGGGCGATAAATTGTATCGTCGAGTTTCATCTCCTTGATGATACTCTTGATAAGCGACTTGGAGTCGGCGGCGTCGTATACTGTGAAGTTGTTTTTGAATCCGAGCCTGTCGGCATGCATGCGCAATATGCGGGAGAAAATGGAGTGGAAGGTACCCATCCACAGGCTTGCGGCTGTTTTTTCGCCTACCAGTGTCTGTATTCGTTCGCGCATTTCGCGGGCAGCCTTGTTGGTGAAGGTCAGTGCGAGGATCCTGCCCGGTCTATGGCCTGCATTGAGCAGGTGCACAATCTTGTATGTGAGCACGCGGGTCTTACCTGATCCGGCGCCAGCAATCACAAGTTCGGGCCCACCGAGGTACTCCACGGCGGCACGCTGCGCTTCGTTCAGTTGATCGAGATAAGATTTATCGGCCATCAGCGGAACTGGTTGATTTCGGGCATATATTCAAATCCAGCTTCTGCAAGGCGTTGTGTCAGGGCTCCTCGGTCAACATCGAGCGATTTGCAAAGTTCGTCGAGTGAAGCATATTCGTCGCGGAGCTTGGTGTTGACCACGCTCAGCAGCATAAAAGGGTCTTGAGGTAAATTATTCATTGTTTTGCGTCTTTCAGACGGGAGAGTATTTTGTTTATGTTGTCGCCGGCCCACAGCCCTGCAAGGATCAGGAATATGCCGAGATAGCCGATGAATGATACATGTTCTCCAAGAACGAGTGCCGATACGATGAGCGTGAAAATCGACTGGAGATACATGTAGTTGTTTGCCTTTACGGCGCCAACCTTTTTCACGGTCACAGCCCAAAGTACGTATGCTATGGTCGATGCGCCAACGCCGAGGAAGAGGAGGTTTCCGTACACTTCCGGACGTGGTAGAACTGCGAATACGTCAACGCCATCTTTTTCAAAAATGAGGAATGGTATGGCAGTAAGCAGGCCGTAGAAGAAGGTCTTGCGGGAGATAAACCATACGTCGTAATGCGCATTCAGGCTGCGGAGTATCAGCGAATAGATGGCCCAGCTCAATGCGGCTGCCAGCGAGAGGAAGTCGCCGAGCGGCCTCACTTCAAGCGATGTGCTGCTGTTGAACACGACACAACCCACGCCTATCATGGCAATGGCAGAGCCTATCCATGTGCCAAGGCCGAGCTTTTCTGTCTTGTAGACAAGGCCCACCAGCATGGCGGTGAGCAATGGCGACATAGAGGTAAGCAGCGACACATTGGTTGTAAGAGTATATTCCAGAGCTGTGTTCTCGGCAATGAAGTATAGCGAGCCAGCGCAGAGGCCACATAGCACGAACATGCCTTCCTCGCGCCAGTTCGACGCCCAGAGGCGGCGGTGGCTGATGCAGACAACAAGCAGGTAGGCAAGCACAAAACGACACACATAAATTTGTACCGGCCCAAGTCCGTTTTCGAGCAGGACTTTGGATGATACAAAAGAATATCCCCACATGCCAACGGTGAGGATAGCCGCCAAGTGCCCCAGGAGTGTGCCCCCGAGCATATTTCGCGATATGGAATGCTGTCGCATATATTGAGTGATTTGGTTTCTTTCACAAAATTAGTTAATTTTCTTGTCTCCACCCAAACTTATTTGTAATTTTGTGCGTATCACATTATGTCAATTCCAACTGACGAAACGTTCAATATATTCTAACATAAACATATACAAAATGAAACTATTCAAGACAGCGTGTGCAGCCCTCCTTGGGGCAGCTCTTCTCGTAGGTGAATGTGGATGTTCTTCCATGACAAATACCGGTAAAGGTGCCCTTATTGGCGGTGGCGGCGGCGCAGCCGTTGGTGCCGGCGTTGGAGCTCTTATTGGTGGTGGTAAAGGTGCCGGTATCGGCAGTGCGATCGGTGCTGCTGTTGGCGCAGGCGCAGGTGCGCTGATTGGCAAGAAGATGGATAAGCAGCAGAAAGAACTTGAGGAACAGCTCGGTCAGCAGGCTCAGATTGAGCAGACTACCGACCAGAATGGTCTCCAGGCCATCAAGGTTACTTTCAGCGGTGGTATTCTCTTCCCCACAAACGGCACAACTCTGTCTGCTCAGGCAAAGGCCGACCTCGCACGTTTCGCTGCCTCTCTGCGTTCAAACCCCAATACTGATGTGCAGATCTACGGCTTTACAGATAATACCGGCACATATGCCGTGAACGAGCGTGTGGCTACCGGTCGTGCCGACGCGGTTCTCTCTTATCTCGTTGACTGTGGCATCGCGCCCACTCGTCTCAGAGCTCAGGCTGTGCCTATGGCTGACTATGTGGCTTCCAACGACACTCCCGAAGGACGTGCCCAGAACCGTCGTGTAGAGGTATACATCACTGCCGACAAAACTATGATCCAGCAGGCCGAAGCAGGAACACTTCAATAAACCTCTTGCTCAGAGCTTGATATAACGGCATCCGGAACGAGTGTCCGGATGCCGTTTTTATATAATAATGTATTTGTGTTAACATAATTTAGTAAATTAGGCGACTTTTATTTGCCTATTCTCCGCTTCAATCATGCTAAATTTGCATGTTGCATTGAAAAAATACTACATTCATGGAGAATATCGAACTAATATTAATAAATATCACCGGCGCGGACCGTCCGGGTGTAACGTCGGCGCTTACAGAGATTCTTGCCCGCCATCAGGCGCAGATTCTTGACATCGGTCAGGCTGATATCCACCATTCTCTTTCCTTGGGTATATTGTTCCGTACGACTCCTGAGAAGTCGGGCGACATAATGAAAGACCTTCTCTTCAAGTGTTACGAACTCAGTGTTAAAATCCGGTTTTCTCCCGTTTCGACCGAAGACTATGAGGCATGGGTGTCACGCCAGGGCAAGAACAGGTGGATTATCACTATCCTCGGCCGTCGGCTCACTGCCCGTCATATCGCCTTGGTTACGGAGGAAATTGCCCGCCAGGAGCTGAATATCGACGGCATACAGCGCCTCACCGGACGTCAGCCGCTCAGCGCCGATGAAGAGCCACGGTCGAAGTCCTGCGTGGAATTTTCTGTGCGAGGCAATCCTATCGACGTCGATGCCATGCGCAGCCGTTTCTTGCAGATTTCGCAGGAAGAGGAGTTCGATATTTCACTTCAGGAAGATAATGTGTTCCGCCGCTGCCGCCGCCTGATATGCTTCGATATGGATTCGACACTCATTGAGACGGAAGTTATCGATGAACTTGCCGACCGGGCTGGCGTGGGCGCTGAAGTGCGCGCCATCACCGAGAGTGCCATGCGTGGTGAAATTGACTTCTGCGAAAGCTTTAAGCGCCGTGTAGCCCTCCTCAAGGGCCTTGACGAGGGGGTGATGAGGGAGATTGCCGAAAACCTTCCCATAACCGAGGGCGTCGACAGAATGATGCAGGTGCTGAAACGCACAGGATATAAGACGGCTATTCTGTCGGGCGGATTCACCTATTTCGGCAACTGGCTCAAACAGCGTTTCGGATTTGACTACGTATATGCCAACGAGCTGGAGATCGTCGACGGTAAGCTCACCGGCCGCTATGTGGGCGACATTGTCGATGGCAAGCGCAAGGCTGAGCTGCTGCGCATAATAGCTCAGGTTGAGAATATCAACATTGCCCAGACTATCGCCGTCGGTGACGGAGCCAACGACCTCCCTATGCTGTCTACCGCAGGCCTCGGTATTGCGTTCCATGCCAAGCCTAAGGTTAAGAACACGGCCCGTCAGTCAATATCGACTATCGGTCTTGATGGCGTGCTGTATTTCCTTGGCTTCAAGGATAGTTTCATAACCGATGCTCCAGCTTCGGAGGAGTAAGATGAGTGCCTATCATCGGTAAGCCTTGCAAAAATACAGGCGAACCAAATTCATGGCTGCGGCGTTATGAAGTAAAGCTATAACTGTTCAACTATTCATCTATGCGAGCCATGAGGGCCCAAAAGTGCTTTATTCTTTCTTTTATTTCGTTTCTGTCCATACTCCTTGCGCCCGCCACAGCAGGCGCGGCGCAAGGAGAACGACAAACAGTAGGACTTGTACTCAGCGGCGGTGGTGCCAAGGGGATAGCCCATGTCGGTGTGCTTAAGGCGCTGGAAGAAAACGATGTCGCAATCGATTACATTACCGGAACTTCTATGGGTGCCATTATTGGCGGCCTGTACGCCTGTGGCTACTCACCGGATGAGATGATGGCTCTGTTGACTTCCGAATACTTTGCGTCGATGTCGACGGGCCAGCTGGATCCATCTCTTACGTATTATTTTTCGCGCGACCGCGTCTCGCCCCAGATGTTCTCCGTGCCACTTGGTGGCTCGGCGGGCAAGGCTGACAGTCTCCGTTTCTTCCCTCAGTCGATAATCCCTCCGACGCCTATGGCGTTTGGCTTCATGCAGCTTTTCAGTGCCTATGGGGCACAGTGCGGAGGTGACTTCAACAATCTCTTCGTTCCGTACCGATGTGTGGCATCCAATCTTACGAAGCGTCGTCCTCAGGTGATGTCGTCGGGTAATCTTGGAGATGCGATCAGATCATCGATGAGCTTTCCTCTGATTTTTCAGGCGGTCAATATCGACGGCGATATTTTTTACGACGGTGGTGTCTACGACAACTTTCCTGTCGAGACAATGGATTCTGTTTTCCGGCCATCGGTGATGTTAGGGGTTGATGTGTCATCGACGGCTACAAAAGGCCCACCTAACTCGTTTATGGATCAACTTGATCTTTTGGTGACCCGGCCTCAGAGCTACGACGTGCCATCTGATGAAGGAATCAAATTAAGAATTAAACTTGATGACTTCGGACTGCTCGATTTCGGACAGGCAACCGCCATATATAAACGGGGCTATGATGCAGCCATGAGTATGATGGACTCCATCAAGCACCGCATACATGCCCGTCGTCCTGCCGAGGATGTAGCAGCCCGCAGGGCCGACTTCAAGGCCGCTACGCCTCCATTGCGTTTCGAGAAGGTGAACGTCACCGGTGGCACCCCGAGTCAGAATGAATATATCGAGCACCTCTTCACTCCGCGTAAAGATTGCGATACGATTGGTACTGACCGTGCCCGTCTGGCTTTTTACAGGGCCTTATCGTCAGGCAAAATCTCCAGCTTGACTCCTCAGGCCTATATGAGCAATGACTCGCTCAAACTTTTCACACTTAATCTTGATGCCGGGATTAAAAAAAGTTTTGACCTCGGTGTGGGTGGATATATTACCTCGAGCAACAACAGCTTCCTCTACGTGAGGGCCGGATACTCCTCTCTAAGCTTCAGCTCGGTAAGCGCCGATGTGGAGGCGTGGATAGGCCAGAGTTATATGGCTGGTGTATTCAATGCTCAACTTAATATCTCAACCCGTATACCATCGGCATTCCGCCTGCTGGGTGTGGCGGCCCGCCGTAAGTACTACGAGAATGAGAAACTGTTCTTCCGCGATAGTGAGCCGACCTTTGTCACCAAGCATAACTATTTCGGAAAATTGAGTTGGGTGATGGCAGCCGGACGCACC
The DNA here is from genome assembly GCA_910586595.1 of uncultured Muribaculaceae bacterium. Lineage (GTDB taxonomy): Bacteria > Bacteroidota > Bacteroidia > Bacteroidales > Muribaculaceae > CAG-873. The sequence continues at coordinate 9,997 of CAJUJB010000042.1, forward strand.
GGTGAAGTGGAGGCCGGTATCGGCGGAGGCCGCTTGTATAACTCTTTTTATCAGAATAATAATCTGGAGAGCTATGAAGCGGGCCGCGATCATCTGGCACTGGATCTTGCACAGGCTTTCGCCGGCTATTCATCATCGACTTTGAACGACATCAATTTCCCGACTTCGGGCCTGGCGATAAATGCCAGGGCGATGGCTCTTGCCGGGCGTGCCAAATATTACAGGGCAACCAGACCGGATGGACAACGGGAGATAACCGACCATCTCAGCTGGCTGCAGCTTGATGCCCGTGTGCGCGATTATATGTCGCTGACACGCCATTGGACACTTGGCCTGGAGGGGCAAGCTGTGGTTAGCACACGCAAATTGCTTGATGACTATTACTCATCAATCAGCAGTGCGTCGGCATTTGCCCCGACTCCGGCGGCGCATAACGTGTTTGACCCGGAACTCAGAGCCAACAGTTTCGTGGCTGCGGGCGTTGTGCCGGTCTACAAGTTCAACCAGCGCTTGTCTGCGCGGGTTTCAGCTCATGCCTTCGTTCCGTTGAGACGCATTATAGAGGCTGGAAACGGCAGCGTACGGTATGGTAAATGGTTCGGGTCTGCCGAATTCTTCGGGGAATTCGACTTGGTATACCACCTTCCGTTCGCAACATTGAGTGGATATTGCAACTATTCGACCTCTCAGCAGCGTTTTAATGTAGGACTCTCGTTGGGCTTTTATGTCACGGCCCCTTCGTTCTTTTAATTTTTGATTAACTAATATTGACTTAAAAATGTCTGAATCAAGATATGTTATTACCGTGCTTGGCGCCGGAAATATAGGAGGTGCCGTTGCCCGCGGTCTCGCACACGGCAATGCGGAAGTGCGCGTCTACAACCGTAGTGTTTCTCGTCTCGAAGGCTTTGCTGAAGACGAGCGGAGAGCCTTCGGAATGATCACTACCGAACTTGCAAAGGCGGTCGACGGAGCTTCTATGGTAGTCATTTGTGTAGAGGGTGACGCTGTGGAGCCTCTGATAAAGCAGATGGGTAAGCAGCTTGGTAAAAATAAACCTGTGGTCGTATCTTGTGCGGCCGCGCCGTCGCTCGCGCAGCTTGAGGAATGGATCAAGCCGCACATCTCCCATCCGCGTATAGTGAGGGTTCTACCCAATATTGCGGCTACGCAGGCGTGCTCAGTTAATCTTGTCTGCTCGGAGGGCATTTCTCCGGCGGAAGAAGAGGCCGTGTGCCGTCTTTTCGATGCAACGGGAGTATCGTATCAGGTGCCCGAACGTCTGTTTCCCGCTGCCATGGCCATATCGTCGTGCGGCATAGCTAATGTGCTGCGGTATGTGCGTGCGGCGATGGAAGCCGGGGTTGAGCTCGGCCTTTCTCCCGACTTGGCCAAGCAGCTCGCTGCCGGATCGCTGGCTGGAACGGCTGCCTTGCTGAAGGCGACCGGACTTCATCCCGAGGCCCTTGTCGACAGTGTCACAACTCCTGGTGGTTTGACCATCAGAGGCATCAATACGATGGAAGCCCACGGTTTTTCTTCGGCTGTCATTGCCGGCGTCAAGGCTGCCGCTGTAAAATGATAATTACCCTAATTTTCTGACGATGAACAAAGTTATACTACTTGGCAATGTAGGGCGGGATCCTAAATTGCGCATGGTCGATAGCAGTCAGGTGGCGGAGTTCCCTCTTGCTACGAGTGAGCGGCGCCGTACGCGTACTGCCGACGGGAAGGAAGTCGAGCTTCCTGAACTTACCGAGTGGCACAACATTGTGATGTGGGGCCGCGCGGCGGAGTTCGCCGAGAATTATATCCGTAAGGGCTCCCGTCTGCTGATTGAGGGCAAACTCCGCACCCGCTCATGGGAAGACCATAATGCCATAAAAAGATATATAACAGAAATCTACGTAGATACATTCGAACTCTTACCTAAGTAAATCATGAGAATGGACGGACGCCGCCAGAGCGGCAACATAGACGATCGCCGAGGACTTGGCCGCGGTGGTAAGTTAGGCATCGGCGGTGGTATTGTCGGTGTGATAATAGTGGCAGCCATCACCCTCTTTTCAGGAGGTGGAATAGGCGATGTACTTTCAAATATAATGGGCAGCGGTGCCTTGCAGCCGCAATATTCTTCAGCTGACTATACACCTACAGCCGAAGACGAGCGTCTGGCGGTATTTGCCTCGCAAGTGCTTGCCGGCACAGAAGATGTCTGGACCCGGGAATTCAAACGTCAAGGCTGGGGTGAATACGAGTGCCCCAAGATGGTGCTGTTCAGCGGTGCCGTCAACTCTGGCTGCGGTCAGGCGACTTCGCAGACAGGCCCCTTCTATTGCTCGGCCGATCAGACCGTATATATCGACCTCGATTTCTTCAAGGATATGCAGTCGTCGATAGGTGCGAGCGGAGATTTCGCATATGCCTATGTGATTGCCCACGAGGTAGGGCACCATGTGCAGTATCTGCTCGGTACTCTTGATAAAGCCCACAACGCGATGGCCGCCTCAAGCGAAACGGAGTCCAACCGTATCAGTGTCCGTCTCGAATTGCAGGCCGATTTCTATGCCGGCGTATGGGCCGCTCTGGATAATGAGATGTTCCAGTCGATAGAGGAGGGTGATGTAGAGAATGCCATCAATGCCGCCTCGAAAATCGGCGATGATTATCTTCAGCGCAAGGCTTATGGCCGCGAGATGCCCGACTCTTTCAACCATGGCCGGTCGGAACAGCGTGTACGTTGGTTGCGCAAAGGCCTTGAAACAGGTAATCCTAATTATGGTGATACTTTTTCTCCTGACTATTCTGCCTTATGACCACGTTTACAGACAGCGATTATCATTTCATGCGCCGTGCCCTTCAATTGGCGAAGGCTGGTAGAGGCCATGTATCTCCAAACCCGATGGTGGGGGCTGTAATTGTAGATCCGGCAGGTAGAATTATCGGAGAAGGCTGGCATAGACGTTTCGGTGGCCCACACGCCGAGGTAAACGCAGTGCGGTCGGTCTCCGAGGCTGACCGCATGCTCCTGGGGGCCTCGACCATCTATGTCACTCTCGAGCCTTGTTCCCATTACGGTAAGACGCCTCCGTGTGCGAAATTACTCGTCGAATGCGGTATCGGGCGCGTGGTTATCGCCGCAGGCGACCCTAATCCGAAGGTGTCAGGCCGTGGAGTGGCGATGCTGAAGCAGGCAGGCATTCGTGTCGACGAAGGATTGCTTGCCCAGGAGGCCTGGGAGTTGAACAGGCCATTTATGACAGCCCATAGTCTGCATCGGCCATTTGTGACGCTGAAATGGGCTCAAAGTGCCGATGGCTATATGGCCCGGATAGTAGGCGGCGAAAAGGCGCCTGTGCGTTTTTCCACTTCAATTTCATCTCAGCTTGTGCATGTGCGCAGGGCAAATCATGATGCGATTGCTGTAGGTGCCGGCACGGTATTGGCCGATAATCCCAGGCTTGATGTACGTCTTATAGAGGGGCGTTCGCCCATACCAGTCATATTTGACAGGCATAAGCTGATCAACGCGGAGAACTGCGGCATATATAGTAAATGCATCCATATTACTGATGGACGTCCTCTGGAAGATGTGCTCGGAAGTCTTTATGCCGAGAAGGGTATAAGTTCGGTGCTTGTGGAGGGAGGAGCTTCTCTTCTGCGCGAGTTTGTGGATGCAGGCCTATGGGATGAAGCATACGTTGAAACATCTGCTATAGTGCTTGGTGATAAAGGCGCCACGCCCGCTCCACAGCTATTTCCCGCGCGTCAGAAGGGGGCGGTCATCGATCATGGCATCGTGTATGGCGAGGGCGGAAATCGCGTTAATTTTTATTCGCATAAGGCCGACGGTGGAGTTAAAAACATATAAATGCACGGGATTTGGTCTCTTTTACGCCGTAGAGTTTGCCCTATTGGCGGCAAAATTATAATTTTGCATCTTGAAATATCGTAAACTCAGATGAAGAAACTAACAGTCCTCAGCTTGTCGGCCATTTTTGCCGCGTCGGCTTTTGTCGGTTGTAACTCCGATTATACGCCGGCTGAAAATACGTCGTCAAGCGTTGTGGTATACTCTTTCAATCTCTCCAAAGATGACAGTGTGGTGGCAAATCTCGACACCGTTTTCTTTTCAATCGACCTCGATCGTGCGAGGATATATAACGCTGACTCATTGCCTTTTGGCACTAAAACTGATAAGCTTGTTCCGGTGATTAAGATGTTGGAGAGCGCTTCGGCTGCCACTCTTACAGTTCGCCGCGCAGACGGTACGGATACATTATACAACTATCTTACCAATTCAACCGACACCATAGATTTCAGCAATGGGCCGGTGCTGCTCAATGTAGTTTCGCCCAGTGGAGCTTTCTCCACCACTTATACCATCGAGGTACTCGTGCATCAGCTTAAGGGTGACTCACTTGTGTGGGATAAGATGGCTCGTCGACCCCTGCCCACCCAGCTCGCCAATGTCAAGGAACAACGCACCGTACGCAATGACAAGGGCATTTATACCCTCACGAGCGACGGCTATGCTTTACAGATTGCTTATGCAGCCCGCCCGGACGCATCTTCGTGGGATTATGTCATTACCGGTCTTCCAAGCGGAGCTGATATATCTTCTTTTGCAGCCGCAGGCTCAGATCTATATATCATAGTCGGCGATTTGCTGTATCGCTCACCTGACGGTGGTCTGACATGGAATTCTACCGGCGCAAAGTGGAGCCATATCTACGGCGCGTATGATGGCCGTGTGATCGGAGCCATGCGCTCTGGGGCAGCCTGGATGATCGACCAGTATCCTTCGGTCGGTTCTCCTGTAGCTCTTCCCTCCGGCATGCCTGTAAGCGGTACTTCGGTGCCTGTGGAATTTAGCTTCCCGATGAGCGATGCCTCGCAGATTGTGATGGTCGGTGGCAAAAAAACTGACGGTTCGTTATCTCCTGATGCGTGGGCATTCGACGGCAGCCAGTGGGCTCGAATCTCCACAACATCACTTCCTGTCGGACTTGAGAATGTGACTGTGGTGCCTTTCTTCACTTTTGTGACCAACTCTGCTTATGTTGCCACTGAGTATTCTGTCCTTCTCGCGTTTGGCGGCAATGACGGAACGACAAACAATGCCGATGTATATATATCAAATGACTACGGCATGACTTGGGCAAAGGGTGAATCGTTGATTCAGTTACCCGACTACATCAGCCCGATGCATTCTGCCCAGGCATATGTATATGACAGTGTCTTAGGTTCTCGCTCTGCCGACGGCTTGTGGACATCTCTTCCCCTTTCATACCGCATACCTGCTTCGGCACGCCTTGAGTATATGCCTTTTGCCGGCAGCCGCGCCACAGAACCTATCACCACCTGGAATTGTCCGTTTATCTACGTCTTCGGTGGCGTGGATAATACAGGCGCTCTTTCCCAGACCATCTGGCGCGCAACTCTCAACTGTCTTACATTCAAGCCTATCCAATAATGTTTTCCGGCCTTCGTCGTTTGAATCAGCCAGTGTGCGCGCGTGCCCTTGCGGTTGCGTGCCTTGCGTTGGCTTTTGCTTCTGAGGCGGAGGCCCAGTCGGCTCCATATAAATTTGACTTGGGAGTAAATCTCGGCATGAGTGGCTATATAGGAGAGGCTAACAGCTCGAATATTTTCAAGCATCCAGGCTTTGATGGTGAGCTGTCGTTCCGCTATATAGGCGACACACGCTGGGCTGTACGCGGCCTGTTCTCGACCTTCGGATTATCGGGTAATACGGCCGATATGACCGATGTTCTTCCTGATGCGGCCTCGTATTCATTCTCGTCGCAGGTTTATGACCTTGAGGTGAGGGGAGAATTCAATTTCTTTGCCTACGGTATAGGCGAAACCTATAAGCGTCTTCGCAGATGGTCGCCTTACATCACTGTCGGGGTTGGCGCGGCCTTGGCCTCGGCGGGAGGAAAGACTTATGTCGCTCCGACCTTACCCATGGGTCTTGGATTCAAATATAAGGTTGCCGAACGGTGGAATCTTGGTGTGGAATTTACCATGACCAAAGCTTTCAGTGATCATTTTGATGGCCCTGATCTCGCCGACCTCAACCAGATTAAAACTGCATTTTATAAAAATACCGACTGGTACTCGCGTCTCACCGTTGGCATCTCTTATGAGTTTGGCAAACGTTGTGAAACGTGTCACTATGTTGATTAATAATATACGATATATATGACTTGTCCTGCAACTATTGATCCTTCGCGACTACCTGCCCACATCGCCATAATCATGGACGGTAATGGCCGGTGGGCTCAGGCTCGTGGCCTCGACCGCTCTGCCGGACACGTCGAAGGTGTTAAGACTGTACGCCGTATTACAGAAGAGGCGTCGCGCATAGGAATAGGCTATCTCACCTTGTATACCTTCTCAACAGAGAACTGGAACCGCCCCCAGGAAGAGGTAGATGCGCTGATGACTTTGATAGTCACGGCTATAGAGCGTGAGACTCCCGACCTTATCAAGAACAACGTGCGGTTGACGTCTATCGGAGATCTTTCCCGTATGCCGGCTCATGCTCAGGAACGCTTATGCAAATGCATGGCTGATACGGCTCACTGCACCGGCTTGACTCTTGTGCTTGCGCTGAGTTATTCAGCCCGCTGGGAAATTGTGGAGGCTGTCCGTTCCATAGCTGCGGCTGCGCGTAACGGCGAGCTTGATCCTGCCCAGATTACGGAGGAGACAGTCGCCGCGGCTTTATCCACCAAAAACATCCCTGATCCGGATCTTCTCATCCGTACGGGTGGAGACTTCCGCATCAGCAATTTCCTCCTTTATCAGATTGCCTACACGGAACTGGCTGTTACCCCGACCTACTGGCCCGACTACAGCGAGAATGATTTCCGCTCACATATTATAGACTATCAACGGCGTCAACGGCGCTTCGGCCTTACGGGCGAGCAAGTTGAATCGTCGTGAAACGATATGACCCTCTTCTCTGATCCAATCCTTTCAATCACCCTGCAACCGACCGCTCATCAATTAATTATGCGTTCAAAGATAATTCTGCTACTCCTCCTCGCCACGATATTTACCGCTGCGGTGCCCCAGGCTCAGGCCCAGGCGCCCGTCGATACTGTGTACTCGCCAACAGTGCTTTACACTTCGATGCCACGTACATATGAAATCGCCGGTATCGATATCGAGGGTGCGCCCAATTACGACGATTTCATCATCCTCGGTTATGCAGGCCTGAAGGTCGGCGACCGTGTGTCCATTCCTGGCGATGATATTACCAATGCAGTGAAGCGCCTGATGCGTCAGACTCTTTTCGCCCAGGCAAGGGTTGAATTGGAAAAGGTGGCAGGTGACAAGGCTTGGCTCAAGATTGTGCTGCGTACTCAGCCCCGTATCGGAAGTGTCAATTATATCGGCGCCAAGAAAGGCGAGATCAAAGACCTTCAGGAGCGTCTCAATCTTATCAAAGGCAACCAGATTACCCAGAATATTGTCAACCGCGCTGAAGCGATCGTTGAAAAATACTATAAGGACAAGGGCTTCGGCAATGCGACGGTGAAGATCAATCTCCATGAAGACCTGTCGCATGAAAACGAGACAATAGTGGATATTGTCATCGACAAGCACAACAAGGTTAAGGTGCATAAGATTTATATCGGTGGTAACGAGGTTCTTTCCGATGGCGCGATAAAACGTACCATGAAGAAAACCAACGAGAAAACCGACCTCCTCAAGCTGTTCAGCCAGAAAAAATTTGTGGAGAGTGACTATCAGGATGACCTTAACCGTATTCTTGAGAAGTATAACGAGAAAGGCTATCGCGACGCGCGCATTGTTGCCGACAGTGTCGTGGCATATGACGATAATACGGTGGATGTATATATCGACGTTGACGAAGGTCGCCAGTACTACATTAAAGATATTACCTGGGTGGGTAACACCATCTATCCTACCGAGTTGCTCGACAACTTCCTCGACATGAAGCCTGGAGATGTATATAACCAGAAACTCATGCGCAAACGTCTTACCGACGATGAGGATGCCGTGGCCAACCTTTATATGGACAAGGGTTATCTCTTCTACCAGCTCGTTCCTATCGAGCGCGAGATTTCGGGAGACTCTGTCTCGCTTGAAATGCGAATGATGGAAGGCCCGCAGGCCCGCATCAACAATGTGGTGATCAACGGTAATGACCGCCTGTATGAGAAGGTTATCCGCCGTGAACTACGTGTGCGTCCTGGCGAACTTTTCAGCAAAACCGACCTTATGCGTTCGGCCCGTGAAATTGCCCAGACCGGTCACTTCAATCCGGAAAACATGGACATTCAGCCTGAACCGAACGAGGAGAACGGTACGGTGGACATCGTATTCAATCTTGAGACAAAGAATAATGACCAGGTTGAATTCTCTCTCGGTTGGGGCCAGACCGGTATTATCGGTAAGCTTCAGCTTAAATTCTCCAACTTCTCGATCAAGAACCTGTTCTATCCGTCGACATACCGGGGTATAATCCCTCAGGGTGAAGGTCAGACATTCTCTATCAGTGCCCAGACCAATGCCCGCTATTATCAGTCGTATGCGATTTCGTTCCTTGATCCGTGGTTCGGTGGTAAGCGACCCAACTCCCTCTCTGTTTCGGCTTATTACAGCCGCCAGACCGGTGTCAACAGCTCGTTCTACAACAGCTCATGGGCCAACTCCTCAATCTATGGCTCAGGCCTCGCCTATTATCCCGGCTACAGCAACTACTACAACGATTACTACCAGAGCAGCTACGAAAACTCGCTCGACCCCAACAAATACCTTCAGATGGTCGGCGTAAACATCGGTTTCGGCAAACGTCTTAAATGGCCTGATGACTGGTTCACATTCACCGCTGAGCTTGGTTATAACTGGTATAGCCTCAAGAACTGGGATTACCTTTACTATATGAATACAGGTACGTCGAATGCAATCGTGCTTGGTCTGACCTTGGCTCGTAACTCTATCGACAATCCTATCTACACCCGTAGCGGATCGCAGTTCTCACTTAATCTTCAGATCACACCTCCGGCGCAGCTCTTTACAGGCAAACGCGATTGGAAACGTCTGGCGGAGGAGAACACTGTTGAATCGAAGAAACAGCTCTACGAATGGATCGAATACTGGAAACTGCGTTTCAAATCTCGCACTTATACTCCGCTGTCGACCAGTGAGCAGTGGACCCCCGTGCTCATGACCCGTTTCGATTTCGGTCTTATCGGAAGCTTCAACAAGTATCTCAAGACACCTTTCGAGACATTCTATGTCGGCGGTGACGGCATGTCGGGAACTTATACCTATGCCACCGAGACTATCGCCCTCCGCGGTTATGACAATGGTATCCTCACTCCGTGGCGTCGCGAGGGCTATGCCTACACCCGCATGGGCATGGAGCTCCACTTCCCGCTTATGCTTCAGCAGACCACAACCATCTATGCCCTTGCCTTCGTAGAAGGTGGTAACGCCTGGACTTCGGTGAGCGAGTTCAACCCCTTCTCACTGAAGCGGTCGGCCGGTGCCGGTGTCCGCATCCAGCTCCCTATGGTCGGCCTGATGGGTATCGACTGGGCCTATGGTTTCGACAAGGTTGACGGCGAGCGCGGTGGCAGCCACTTCCACTTCATTCTCGGTCAGGAGTTCTGATTGCCTAAACCTTTTGACCTGGAATTTGTCTAATACATATAGTGTAAAACGAAAAGATATGAAAAAGATAGCCATCACCCTCTTCCTCGCCCTCGTGGCGTGTGTGGCCGCTTCGGCTCAGAAATTCGCTCTTGTCGACATGGAATACATCTTCCGGAACGTACCTTCTTATGAGATGGCCAATGAGCAGCTCAACCAACTTTCGCAGCGTTGGCAGAAAGAAGTGGAAGCTGTAGGCAAAGAAGCTGAGACTATGTATAATAATTATTTGGCTGACAAAGTGTTCCTTACCGACGAACAAGTCAAGAAACGCGAAGCCGATATAGTTGCTAAAGAGAAAGAAGCCACCGAGTTGCGATTCAAATATTTCGGCCCGGAAGGCGAGTTATACCAGAAGCGACAGACTTTACTTAAGCCTATTCAGGACGATGTCTATAATGCTGTGAAGAAGGTTGCCGAGGAACGTGGATACCAGACAGTCTTTGACCGCGCCTCCGCCTCGGATATTGTATATGCCTCTCCCCGCATCGACATAAGCAATGAAGTACTTGCCAAATTGGGATATTCCAATTAAATTCCCTAAATTTGCATTCGTGAAATATAATTAAAACACAAACATACCCAACCATCAATTATGTTCAAAAAAATTCTTATCGCTCTTGTTGTGGCTCTGCCCTTGAGCACTTTCGCACAGAAATTCGGCGTTGTAGACCTTGAAGCTATCTTCGCTGCCATGCCGGAGTCACAGGCAATGCAGACACAGCTGGTTGATACCTCAAAGAAATATGAGGAAGAATACACCAAAATCGCAGAAGAGCTCAACAAGCGCTTCGCCGATTTCCAGAGCATCCAGAATGACGCCAATACTCCCGAATCTATCAAGGAACGTCGTATCCAGGAGATCCAGGAGCTTCAGCAGAAGGCCGACCAGTTCCGCAATACCGCAGAGCAGGATATCGCCCGTCTCCGTGAGACCCTCATGGCTCCTATCCAGACCAAGATTCAGGATGCAGTGAAGGCAGTCGGTGCTGAAGGTTCGTTCACCTTCATCTTCCCCCACGAGCCCGCACTCCTTCTTTACACCGGCAACGATGTAGTAGACGTTACTCCTGACGTACGCACCAAGCTCGGTCTCTAATCAGAATAATTTTAAAATTTATACAGAACGCCGGATCTCAGTTGCTGAGGGCCGGCGTTCTGTATAAAATAAGATCCGGAGTGGCTTCATTCCCAGCTGCTCCGGATCTGTCACTCTGATGTGAAGTGAATCACAGGGCGTCAATCCCGATAGGTAAGTACATGTGTAAGGTTTTTGGGGTGTCTCTTGTAAAATGTCACATCACTTAATGTTGCAAAAGTACTGCATAGACGCCTCGGAATGCTTATAAAAAATACCGGAGATTTTACCAATTTTACTTAAAATCGCTGTTATTGAAGGGGTGTGTGCAAGGAATGGTTGGCGAGATGTGACAATATAGTGAAATAATAGCTATGAATAAGAAATATTTGCGAATTTTTCCATAAATTTGCATCGGAAAATAGGCATGCGCCGTAATTCTAAATGTAAGCTAATCATTATTTAATTACATCATATCAGTTTCTATGCACAAGACCTTTACAAGGATGTCGCTCATCGCTTTTGGTGTTGCAGCGACAGTGTCGCTCAATTCGTGCGTCGACCATGACTACGATTTGACCGAGGACATCGACCTTACGTTGCAGTTGGGTGGCAATCTGTCGTTGCCTGCCAGCAGCACGGATATCCTTACTCTCTCTCAGATTCTCGATCTTAAAGATGACAGTTCGATCAAGACTGCCAAGACCGACGGACAATACGGCCTCAAAACAGGTGACTACGCCCTGGTTCAGGACGGCAGTTCAGAGCCTGCTGAATTTGAAGTCGAAAAAGTCGACATCAACGGCCTGTCGGGAAGCACCAGTACTTTTGAACTTCCCCAGTTCGACAATCCCGGCTTTCTCGGCGACGAGCGAATCACCCGTAAGGTGACCAACACCGTCAACTCCGTCAGCCTCTCTGATGATAATGTTACCGATCAGATTGTCTCTCTCTCATACGCAGAGATGGATGTTGAGATGATTCTTACCGTGGAATATCGCTCGGACAACTTCGCGTCTACAGCATATATCGAAAAAGGTTACACTGCCGTCTTCGATCCTTCGTGGACTGTAGAGATTATCGATGCTCCATATCTTGAGTCGGTCGACAATCATACTCTCCGCTTCACTCAGGAATATGGCGTAACTCCCTCCCATCCGCTTAATGCCAAAATCCGTCTGGTTGCAGTTGACTTCTCTGAAGCCGATGCTGACCAGGGTCTTTACGAACGCGGAAAATTCCGCATGGAGAGTGAGGTCAACTCTTCAGGCGACGTGTCGATTCTTGCAAGCGACCTTCCTGTGGGCCATGTAGCCGACCTTGAACTCGTGACCAAAACCAATGTGGAAAAAGCTGTTATTCTCAGCGTTACTGGTGTTGTGGATCCCGAGATCAATGTTGAGCCTACTTCATTCGCCATCAATGACATCCCCGATTTCCTCTCGGACGATGCCAATAATCTCGACGTAGAGAATCCTCAGATCAACTTCACTGTACATAACAACTCGCCTCTTACGATCGATGTGAATGCCATCCTGACTTCTTATTATTCAGATGGCAAAGCTCCCGAGAATGTGGAGATCGGTGAAAAGTACGGCACAAGCGCGATTGTTGTAGCTCCTAACGGAACAACCAATGTCGTTATTTCTCGCAAACCTATTTCTACTGCAGGTGTGACCAACGTTGTTGTGCCTGACCTTGGCAAGCTCATCGAGACAATTCCCGACGAGATAAACTTCCACGATATTTCATGTGAGGCCCGCCCTGATGAAGTGACCTTCCGCCTCGGCGATGTGTTCACCTTCGATGCAACCTATGAGGCTGTGATTCCTCTGGCATTCGGCGAAAACATGGCTCTCCACTATACCCATGAGGATCTTGGCTGGGATGAGGACCTCGAAAAATACAACTTCAACGAAGTTCTCCTTTCGTTTGACGCAGTCAACACTCTTCCCCTTGCTATGACTCCCAAGGTAATCGGTCTTGGTCACAGTGGCCAGGAGCTGACCGACATCACAGCAACTGTGGAAGGCACAGTGCAGCCCGGTACAATGGCAAGCCCCTCGACTACTTCAATCAAGGTCACACTTAAGTCAACCGCTGCCAATATCAAGGAACTCGACGGCGTACGTCTCGTGTTTGACGCTGTGACTGCCGATGGCTATACCGGAGTTAATCTCAATGAAGGCATGTCGCTCAAGTTCGACAACATTAAAGTTAAAATCGTAGGCGGCGTTATCGTTGACCTCAATGACTAATCCTCCACCGCATTATCAATCATGAATACAAGCAAGAAAATAATCCTCGCGATTGCGGCCGGCTGCGCCCTCACGGCATCAGCCCAGGAGGCGTCCCGCACCGCTTACTTCATGGACGGATATTCGTTCCGCCACGAACTCAACCCCGCCTTTATGGGCGAGCGTAACTATGTGTCAATTCCCGCGCTGGGTAATCTCGACATAGCATTGTTCTCGAATGTGGGTGTTAACACATTCCTCTACAAGATGCCCGCCGGCAGTCCTTACAAGCTCACAACCTTCATGAGCCCGACTGTCGACGCAAATGAGTTCCTCGGCAAGCTTAAGAACAGCAACCATATCAACTTCAATACCGACCTCACGCTCCTCTCTGCAGGCTTCAAAGCCTTCAATGGCTTCAATACCATCAGTGTGGGTGTGCATGCCGACATGGGTATCAATCTTCCTAAAGATTTCTTCCGTTTTGCCAAACTTGGCCAGGCCGAAGAAGATACCCGCTATAATTTCAAGGATATCAAGGCTAATGCAACTGCATATGCCGAGATTGCACTTGGCCATAGCCGCAAGATTACCGATCAACTCACTGTGGGTGCCAAGCTCAAATTCCTCCTTGGCGTAGGTAATGTCACCGCACACATCACAGACATGGATGTGCGCATGAGCGACGAGCAATGGCATATCAAGGCCGCCGGTGAAGTTCAGATGGCTGCCGGATCGGGCTTATATGTTCCCACCAAGGCTGAAGCTGGTGTTGACTATGACAAACCTGCTGACGCCGACCTTATCGAATGGGGCGACATCGACTATAACAGCTTCGGTCTCTCCGGTTTCGGTATGGGTGTAGACCTCGGTGCAACTTACCAGCTCCTCCCCGATCTTCAGCTCTCACTTGCCGTGAATGACTTCGGTTTCATGGGCTGGAATCATGCTGTGACCGGCCTCACCGGAGGTGGCGAATGGACTTTCGATGGCTTCCAGAATGTTGCCGTCAGCGAAGATCAGCCCGGCTATGAGGACAACAAGCTTTCTGAGCAGCTCGACCGTCTCTGGGATGATGTACAGGACGTGATCAATATTCACCGCGATAAAGTTAATGGCTCGTATACCAAGGCTCTCAATGCCACCATCCGTGTGGGTGCCGAGTATAACATGCCGTTCTACCGCAACCTCACCGGCGGCTTCCTCTTCTCGTCGTATATCGCCGGTTGCCAGTCGTGGACTGAAGGTCGTTTCTACGCAAACGTAAAACCCGTCAAGTGGTTTGATGCCACCATCAACTACGGTGCGTCGACCTACGGCTCATCTTTCGGCTGGATGATCAACTTCCATCCCAAAGGCTTCAACTTCTTTATCGGCAGCGATCATCAGTTCTTCAAGGTTACTCCCCAGTTTGTTCCCGTGGGCAATGCCTGCGCCAACATCAACTTCGGTTTCAACGTTACTTTCGGCAGCTGATAGTTTAGGCTTATACAATAAAAAACGGGGCGATGCCACTCAAAGGTATCGCCCCGTATTTTGTTTTAATCTATGTGGCTGCTCAGCGCTTGCCGGACAGCAGGTCCATGTAGTAACTGTCGTATTCGCTTACCATACGGTTAACCGAATAGTGTGAGTCAACATAGGCTATGCCTTCTTCGGCTTTTTCCAAGGCGGCAGGATAATTGTCGATGATGCGGGATATGGCGTCGGCGCAACTGCTGGCGTTGCCTCCTTCGAATGTTTCGCCCAAGCGACCTTTATCGGCTACTTCCCACGGGCCTCCACCCTTAGGAACAGCGACGGGCAGCCCGGCTGCCATTCCTTCGGCTATGACCAGTCCAAATCCCTCGTGACGGGATGGGTGGCACATCATATCGTAATCTTTGAGAGAGGAATAAACGTCTTTTCTGGATTTATTTCCGGCAAAAAATACCTTTTCACCTATGCCGGCCTTCTCTGCCTGTGCCCGGAGTTTCTCAAGGTCGTCGCCTTCTCCGATAAACGTTACGTTGACATCGTAGCCGCGTTTTGCAAGAATTGCGCAGGCGTCAATAAGAATGTCCTGCCCTTTGGTGTCGGCGAATAGACGGCCAACCTGCACAATCCTGAAGCTCTTGTGCGGGCTCAACCCTTTGGGCCGGGTGGCTATGTTCGCCATGTTGATGCCATTGGCTATGGTGCGTATGCGTGCGTTTTTCACGCGTGCAAGCACATCTTCCCGTACAGCCTCCGATATAGCCGCCATGTTGGAGCCGGCGCTATATTTCATCGGTATATTGAGGGCGTGGACGGTGTACAGAGTAGTGCGTGGGCGTACCTTTACCAGGCCGGTAAGTTTATTGGTGTGCAGGTGCACGATGTCGGGGTTATGTCTTATAATGTAGGTATTCAGTCGCCCCATTAGCAACAGTGGCATGGAGCCCTCCTTGCGGTTGAATCTGGTCAGCTTGACTTGAGGAGATACATGGGAGAGAATCCCCTCATCA
>CAJUJB010000043.1:0-5587 GCA_910586595.1 uncultured Muribaculaceae bacterium
TTCGCCCGCCACCAA
Organism: uncultured Muribaculaceae bacterium; assembly: GCA_910586595.1. GTDB lineage: Bacteria > Bacteroidota > Bacteroidia > Bacteroidales > Muribaculaceae > CAG-873. Next base: position 16 of record CAJUJB010000043.1, read on the forward strand.
ATATTTTCGCCACTTTAACACTTATTTAACATTTGAGGCCAAACTTTTTCCGCCTCTCAGCGTTATAAATGGCTTCCAAAACCACTGATTCACAGTCCATTCAACACCAAGCCCCGCCATAACGGCCTCGAAAACCGCTTCACACGCATTCACAACCACTTTTTTTGAAAAAAAATTTCCCACCCCTCAATTTTTTTCAGACACCCATAAAAAAAAGGTCGCCCCGCTTGGAGCGACCTTGGTATAAGGTATATGTCCGATCAGTCGATTTTAATCACAAGATAGTTGCTAAGGCTCCAGAAGGCAGCCGGATTTGTAATGCGGAGAACCTTGTGTCCGTTGGTGTCACCCATCACATATGAACTTGCGGGCTGGTTGGTGAGCACTTCCGCCTTATCGGAATTAAGATCTATAGTGGTAAGTGTGCGTTTGTCGGCAACAGTAAAGAAACTCTTATCGAAGTCACCCTTCATAATTTTTGTCTTACGCAGGAAGCCAGTCTCGATAATACGGTTCTCTTTAAGTTCACTCTTGGTGCCGATGGCATAATAACAGAGATTAAGCTCGTTTGCGAGGGCTGTATTCTGCTGTTCGGTAGAATCGCGCTCAGCCACCACGGTAGATACAGTGGTATTGAGCGAGTCGACGGCTGCATCCAGGCTACCGATGCGGGTCTTAGCCTGATCAAGATTCGAGCGTAGGTCGGTAATCTCCGATGACTGGGAGTCAATTTGCGCACGAAGCGAAGCTATAGTCTGCTTCAGTGAAGCATTCGACTGAGATGACGAGGCAAGTTTTTTCTCAAGTTCAGCAAGTTTTTCACGACGTTCCTGAAGAGTTTGCTGAATAGCGGCTATGTCGGCCTTGATCTGTTCTTTCTGGCCTGGGGTCTCCGTGCCACCAGAAACGGTAAGAATATTCTCAAGTTGTTTGATCTGCTCCATGCCTGAAGAAATCTCATTGACGAGATTGAGAAGCTGGTCGCGGTCATTAACGGCAGCAATAAGTTCAGCCTTAGTGGCGTCGGCCTGCTGGCGAGCCTCTTCCTCTTTCTGCTTGTTGGAGCAACCCGACAATACGAGGACTGCAGTGATGCCTAATGCGATAAATTTTCTCATAGTTAAAATAGGGTTGATAGTTGAACGTCAGTTGATGGTTAATCAGGCATCAGAGTCGGTGTCTTCACCTTCGGCGGAGCGATATTTATTCTTATGCCGTCGGGCTTCAGGGTCGGGTCGTTCTTTACCTGCTACGATAATAACAATTTCTCCCCTCGCTTGGTTCGCTTCAAAAAAATCGCGTAATCCACCGAGCGTATCTCTTACCGTTGTATCGTATACTTTAGAGATTTCTCTGCAGACAGCCGCAGGCCTATCATCACCACAAACTTCTGCCAGTTGGGCCAAAGTACGAACCACCCTCAGAGGAGACTCATATATTATAAATGTCACTGGAAGCTCTGCCAGAATTCCAAGCCTGGTCGCCCTACCCTTCTTTTGCGGAAGGAAGCCTTCGAAAAAGAAACGGTCGCACGGAAGGCCCGAATTCACAAGCGCGGGCACAAAAGCCGTCGGGCCAGGCAAAGTCTCTACCGTAATATTACGACGACGGCATTCACGCGACAACATAAATCCCGGATCAGATATGCCAGGAGTGCCCGCATCAGAAACCAGAGCTATATCCTCACCGGCTTCAATACGGTCGAGAATCGGGTCGAGCGACTTATGTTCATTATATTTATGATGGCTCGCCATCGGTGTAGCCACATCAAAATGCTTCATAAGAACACCGGATGTGCGTGTATCTTCAGCAAGGATGAGCGATACATGCTTTAAAATCTCCACCGCCCTCGGCGACATATCTCCGAGATTTCCAACCGGAGTTGGAACTATGTAAAGTTTCCCGGCCATGACAATCAGGCTGGCATATACCGTGAGATGACTGCGACAAAATCAACCACAGCCGGATTCTCGCGGTCAAGCATCATATCGTTATACAGATAATCCTCGGCCTCGGAAAGTTCTTCCATATCGGCAAGCAGAGAAAGGGTATCGTTGAAATCCCGCTCATTGCCATTGAATATATCGCGGATAAACCGGAATTTATCATTCAGCGTGAAGGCTTTCAGTAAAGCTGTATTGCGGGTAAATACCTTCTTGGTTTGTTTTTCTTCGCCACGCTCTATTGCATCAGTTGCCGCATCAGTTTCATCAAGCACTTCAGCACTCTCGGCCTCCTGGTCTTTCACCTCCGGTAGATGAGGATCGGGAACAGAGACGGGATGAGTTCCGGAATTGAGCAGCGCCTCCATTCCTTCGGTATATACAGCAAATTTCTCAGCAAGCGACTCGCGAACACCAGCGTTGTCGCGGTCGGCCAGCACACGGAGAAGTCCTTCAATCTCAACGTTGAGCCGGATGAGTTTATTAATGTCAGTCATGTGTCCTTATTTAAATGTATCCAGGAGAAGTCTTTCGGCCGCTTCACGCACCTGACGGCGCGGACAGAAGAAACCGTTTACAAGTATAACAACTATGTGGGTAGGTTTTCCCTCCTGATCGAGTTTATAACCGGCATAGCACTGCACGGAGCTTACACTTCCGGTTTTCAGCGCGATATTGCCCGTAAGAGGAGTTTTGGCGAGGAATCCGCGCAGAGTACCTTCCTTGCCCGCACGCGGGAAGAACGAGGAATATGTATCGGCATGTTTCGACTTGGCCATCCACTCAAGCACATCTCCGATGAAATGAGCCGATAGACGGTTGGCGCGGGTCAGGCCACTTCCATCATTAATTATAGTATACCGGGTATTGATTCCTCTGGTTGCCCAAAGTTCCTTCTCGCGGTTGATGGCCGCCTTTCGCGTACCGTCGGGAGCGATAGAACGCAGCATTCCTTCTGCGAAAAGATTATCCGAGCGAACCATGAGACTGCGCATTATCTCTGAATATACAGGCGAGCGATGGGTGTATAGCGCAGTTTCAGCAGCGCCGGATGCCGACTTCGCCTTACCTCCCACCGTAATGCCTGCCTTCTTCAACTTGGAAGTAAGCTCGGTGACGAAGACAGCCGACGGATCGGGCACTGTGGTGTTAACCGCCCATTTCGTATTGCCAGTATCGCGGGTATAGACCATAAGGCGGTCGCTGTAGACACCCCGCACAAGATCATTTCCTCCGGTAACCTTATTTACACATATCTCAAGATCGGGCACAGTCGGGCTGGTCTTCCCGGTGTTGGGATAGACCGTAGCGGTATTGTCACGATAATTGAATCCGAACAAACCGGCGCCGTAGGGCCACGCCACATCCTCGATTTCCCATTGCAGGATCGGGCCAGCGTCTTTCAAAGTCTGCTTCACCACGATTCCGCCGGTAATTGACTTGATGCCCTTACGTTTCAGCCCGGCGACAATCGAATCCCCGAATCCGAGTTTACTCTTGAAGTTCTCACTCTCGAGCGTAGGGTCGGCCGATCCGTAGACAACAACATCGCCGTTCCATACACCCGCAGCTCCTTTTGAACCACGAAGAACCACCTTTGTCGAGAACCGCCCGTCGGCTCCATTGACCGATAATGCAGATGCCGTAGTGACAGCCTTCATTACCGATGCCGGAGTAAGAGCCAGCTGAGAATTATGGTCAATCAACACCTTGCCGGTGGCAAGATCTTTAATATATATACCCACCGAAGTGGCTTCTTCTCCGTCTATGCCGAGAATGTTTTCGGCCGTCACACTTATGGCGCACGCCATTGCTAAGATCACGGCGCAGAAAATAGTCTTAAATCTCATCGTTAAAAAATTTGCAGACGCGAATTTAGCTATTTTTTTTTTAACAGCCCCGACCAGCAGTCCTAAAAGTGCATTTACACCAGCTTATTTAAGAATTAAGGTCAATTTTCAATTTATTAAATAAAAAATTCGTAACTTTACAAAAATTTTGCACCAATAAAACCAAATCATTGGTAAAAAGGTACAAAACGGCTATAAATTAGACCATATCACACTTAACCAATGGAATTATCACAACGCATCCGAGGCCTTATCGTGGTTCTCATGCTCTCCGTGGCCGGAGTTCTTTCGGCCTATGGGCAGAGTGAGTTCAAGCGTGAGCTCGAGCAAGTATCGTTTGTGCCCAAAGGAGCATGGATGGCCGGCGTAAGTGTCAGTTACTCCCAATCCGACCAAAGTAACTACCAGTTTTTGATTGTCGAGAATCTAAACGGCGACACCTATTCTTTTAAAGTAAGTCCTACGCTGATGTACTGCTTCAAGGACAATCTTACCGCAGGTGGTCGCTTCTCATACACACGCCAACGCACCCGTCTAAGCTCTGCCGACATAGTATTGGGCTCCGACGTGGAATACGATATCGACAACCTCTACAGCATAAGCCACAATTACTTCGGTACGGCAGTATTCCGCACCTATCTGAGTCTCGGCCGCAGCACCCGCTTTGGCCTGTTCAACGAAGTCCAGCTCCAGATAGGCGGAGGCCAGTCGAAACTCGTAAGCGGTACCGGAAATTCGCTCACCGGCACATACGAACGTAATTTCCAATGCAATGTCGGTCTTGCGCCGGGTCTGTCGGTATTCCTGTCGAATTATTCAGCTCTTGAGGTGAATGTCGGAGTGCTCGGTTTCAACTATAACCATACGCATTCGATTACCGACCAGATATACGTGGCCAACCGACAGACTCGTCAGGCCAATTTCAAAGTAAACCTGTTTTCAATCACATTCGGTGTGATGTTCTATATCTAAAGTACTATGGGCAAAGCAATACGACTTTTACTGCTGATCATGGCAGCCGTCATGTGCGCCTCATCTGCCTCCGCGCAGACCATAGTGCGCAAGAAAGACCTCGTTCCGTCCGACTCCATACAGAAGGTCATTGTTGCCGGCGACACAGTCGACATCATCATACCTCAACGGAATTTCGGGCGCTTCGACCGCGGCCTCTTCAATTACCTGTTTATACCCAAGGGCAAATGGGGATTCGGCATCACCGCATCATATGGCGAACTGCAGACCGAAGACATTCAGGTGCTGGCGATTCTGAAAGATTTCGATTTCAAAGGCAAGATGTACTCCATCAATCCTTATGTTTCGTATTTCTTCGCAAGCAACCAATCGGTCGGTCTTAAATTCAACTACACCCGAGGTGTGGCCGACCTGGCAAACCTTGGCTTCGACTTCGGCGATGACATGAGCTTCAACCTGCGCGATGTAAGCTATTATCAGCAGAGCTTCGCGGTGTCGACCTTCTACCGCAATTACGTGGGTCTTGACCGCCATGGACGCTTCGGAGTATTCAACGAAGTAGATCTTGCGTTCGGCAGTGGTTCATCCCGCTTCAAACGCCTCTATAACGGTGAGCCCCGCGATACACGCACAATCATAACCCAGGGATCGCTCAATTTCAGTCCGGGTGTATGCGTGTTTATCCAGGATTATGTGTCATTCAACGTGTCGTTCGGCGTATTCGGCTTGAAATGGCGCAAGGAACACCAGCTCACAGACGGCACTGACGAAGGCTTCCGCACGACGTCAGGCGCCAATTTCCAGATC
>CAJUJB010000043.1:5597-25105 GCA_910586595.1 uncultured Muribaculaceae bacterium
AATATATTTAATATCAACTTCGGCCTCATGGTCGTAATCTGACATGATGCGTAGACTCTCGGCATACCTATTCGCAGCCATGGCTGTCCTGACGATAGCTTCCTGCATCCACAACGACATACCCTATCCCCGCATTCAGGCCAACTTCATTAATGTGGAGGCCAAAGGCCAGGATGGTGGAGCCGTAATTGACTCAGCCACCCGTACGGTGACACTTACATTCCCGGAAGAGACCGACATCTATTCCGTCCGCATAACAGGATATTCCATCACTCCGGGCGCACAGATTGTCGACAGCCCCTTCAACGATCCCGTCGACCTCTCCTCTCCCCTATTTGTCTACCTCCACCTATATCAGGACTGGCTCTGGAAGATAGAAGGTAAACAGGACATCGAGCGTTACTTCGAGGTTGCCTCACAGATGGGCGAGACAGTCATCGATGTGCCGGGGCACCGAGTTGTGGTATACGTCCGTACGGGCACCGATATGACTAATATACAGGTCATCCGTGCCAAGCTCGCACAGATCGGCAGCACCATGACACCCGATATTGCAGACGGAGGCACAGTCGACGGCTCCAAGCCGCTCAAGATCACCACAGAGGCTTTCGGCCGCACCGAAGAGTGGACCATCTACTTCGAGACCATCGACGCAAGCGTACAGACCGTATCTGCCGACGCATGGACTTGCGTAGCCTGGGTAAACGGCCAAGCCGAAGCCGGAAAAGACAACGGTGTGGAATACCGCATCGCCGGCTCTGAAATATGGACACGCGTGCCCGCGGAAGATATAACCCACAACGGCGGATCGTTCACCGCATGCATCAAGCATCTCTCTCCACAGACCCAGTACGAGACCCGAGCATATTCCGGCGAAGATGTGGGAGATATACTCGACTTCACCACAGGCCAGGCACTCCAGCTGCCCAACAGCGACTTCGACAGCTGGTGGCTCGAGAAGAAGGTATGGAACCCATGGGCAGAAAATGGCACCCCATACTGGGGCACAGGTAATCCTGGTGCAGCCACAGTCGGCCAATCGAATACCGTACCGACCGAAGACACCCCCACCGGCTCAGGATGGGCAGCTAAGCTGGAGACTAAGTATGTGGTCATCAAGCTTGCCGCCGGCAATATTTTCACCGGCACCTATCTACGTACAGAAGGTACGAACGGCGTGCTTAGCTTCGGCCGCGAATTCAAAGAACGGCCCACACGCCTGAGAGGTCAATACAAATATACCTCCGCACTTATCGACAAAGCCGCAGAAGGATATAAAGACATGATCGGCCAGCCTGACACTGCAATTGTTTGGGCCGCCCTGATCGACACGCCCGAACCATTTGAGGTGCGCACAAATCCTGCCAACCGCCAGCTCTTCGATCCGGCCGGCTCATACGTAGTAGGTTATGGAAAGATGGAATGTGCCCAAGATGTACCCAACTACATTCCATTCGACTTCGAGATCAAGTATAACTCGACCTCGCGCGTACCGACCTACATCATCGTCTGCGCATCCGCAAGCAAATATGGCGACTATTTCACCGGCGCAGTCGGCTCGACACTTTATATCGACGACTTCGAACTCATCTACGATTATTAAGAACAGAAATACCGATTATCTGACGGGGGCGTGATGATTCGCGCTCCCTCTCTTTGACTTAAACTTTCATAATTCAACACTATGAAACTTCGTACTCTGCTTACTGCATCTATCCTGGCCCTGGCGGCCCTTCCTGCACTCTCCCAGTCTGATTCCACAGCCACGCGCAGCGAGACGTGGAAATACATACCGAAATTCGGTGGTACAATGCGTGTATTCTACCGCAACTCCACCACAACAGGCGACAGCCGTTTCGAGTTAGCTGACGCGCGCCTGACTGCCGGAGGCTACGTAATGCCCTGGCTCGACTACTTCATCCAGGTTAACTTCAATACCCTCGGCTCAATCAAAATTCTCGATGCTTACGCAACAGTCACCCCCGTCAAGAATCTGCATCTCATGGCCGGCCAGATGCGAGTGCCGTACTGCGTCGAGGCGACCCGTGCCCCAAGTGCATATTACTTTGCCGACGTTGCCCTCACCTGCACCTTCGGCAACCTCCGCTCTGTAGGTGTCAAAGCAGGTTATACCTTACCTAAGCTACCTCTCTACTTCGAAGGCGGCGTATTCAACGCGTCCGACATGACCAACCACAACACATGGAACTCGGCGCTGACCTACAGCATCAAGGCCAATTATACCGCCCGCTGCGGCCTCAAACCCGAGATTGCCTTCATGTCTCGAGTTCCTGGTGGAGCGCCGGCAGGTGTGCGAGTTAATCAGTACGACGCCTCTCTTTCATGGACACACGGACATTTCTTCACCGAAGCTGAATATATCTACCGTCTTTATGCCGGCAGCGCACACAAACCCTCACAGGCATGGAACTTCTTCGTAAGCTATGGAATCCCCGTGAAATGGCGCATGGCAAACGAAGTATCTTTCCAAGCTCGCTTTGACGGCATTACAGCCGCCTCGTCAGGCACAAAAAATGATGCCGGCGAACTCCCGACGACCATTGCCGCACGCCGCAGAGTCACTGTAGGCGCCACGGCCACAAAACGCATCGGCAAACTCGAGACACATTTCCGTATCAACTATGAGCAGTATTTCTACGGCCACACAAGCATGACAATCGCACCCGCCGACAACAACCAGCTCATAGCCGGCATCATGCTCCACTTCTAAACCTCGTACTTTAAATTAAAACATACAGGCTGCCCAAGTCTGCGGAAAATTCGCAGACTTGGACAGCCATTTTTGTATCAAACGGCATTTTGTTAACAATATTTAACACAATCCATTCGATGCCTACACCGTAATTTATGTAACTTTGTCTTACAAACCATTATCACACTAATTCAATGAAATTTAGTCGTCTTATATTTGCAATGGCATTTGCCGCATCAGTGTTTACGGCAAGCGCCGAAGATGAAGGCAACTACCTCCACATCCGCACAGCTACGGGCTGGGAAGTGCTTAGTCTCAATCAAGTAGACCGTCTCACGTTTACCAATGGCGTGATGACCGCCACTGATAAAAACAATGCCACTGTAGCAACCTTCCCGCAAGCTTCACTTGAAACCATGTACGTCGATGAAACCGCAGGAGTAGGCAGCCCTGTAGTCGATGAACAGACAAGTGCGACCTTTACATTTGCCGCATCTACCCGTACGGCTACCATGCTTGCTGACGGTGAATTTACAGTTTACAATGCCGCCGGTGTGCGTCTCGTAGCCATTCAGGCCCTCAAAGGCGAGACTATAACCCTCACTGGACTCGAAGCAGGCGTAGCTATACTCAAATGCGGCGATTACTCACTCAAAACCGTCATCAAATGAAAAAACTCATACTCAGCATGGCGGCAGCTGCCGCAGTGAGCGCTGCATTTGCCTTTCCGCAGGCTCTATATGTAAAACAAGGCGAGACTGTCACGAAATACAACTTCGGTGTCGCACGTGACCTCAACTTCAGCAACAATGGCAAAACTCTCACCATCACAGGTTACCGCGATGTGATCGACCTCGATAAAGTCGACTACATCTCATTCTCGGCACCCGTCGACGCATCAGCACTCACACCTTCAGCCCAGAAGCAGAAGATGGTTGAGATTGGAGAGGCAGCCAACGCCAAAATCGACCTCAAGCGTCACTCCGACCTGCTCAACATGTGGCACGTCTTCTTCGATGACATCCGCGATTCACAGGGATGGCACGCTGCCCCCTCTACCTTCGGTTTTGCTTCAGATGACGATGACATGCGTAAGGCACTAAACGGTATCGTACGCGCAACCTCCCAAATGGTAAAAGGAAACGCAGCCGCCGCGCGCACTTTCAAGGCAAAAGCTGTAGATCTCTATAAAGTATCCGATTGCTTTGGAATCTTCACTGCTAACCGCGAAAAAGAAGAATGGGAAAAGACATCGGATGCCGATTATCTTGAAATCCGCTTCAATGCCCTCAACGGCGAAGAATACAGCGTACGCCTCACTGCCAGCGAAGATTACACCACTTGGGAGACAAAAGACTTCAACAGTCAGCTTCCCCGCACCATGACCGTCGCATTCAACAAGGGCACAAACACCTTCGCAACGGCTATAATCAAATCGGAGATAGTGCAGGATCAGAAGATTGCCATGGATCTCGAATTCACATCCAACGGCTATGTTGTTATGAACAAGATGCTCGTAACCGACTCAGCCATCACCGATGATGTGCTCGTAACAATCGACGGCGAAGCATTCCTGACCGCAAACACCGACATCGCAGGCAAAAACCTTGTGAACTACGACTCGATGTACTCAGCCATAAAGGAGACGACCCACTACCACGACGAGAATGACGAATGCTGCGGTGAGGATCCTCACGAATTGCTCGCACACTTCATCCGCGCCACAAGTGACGTCGACCTGATGGGCAAACTTCAGGCAAAAGGTAAAATCTCCGGTCTCACCAAGATTTACGATGCCCTGGCTGAAGATGACTATGTATTCGATGAATATGTGAAAGACAACCTTCACATCTGGACATACGGCAAAGTGATCGGATCTAAAAACGGAACCTACGACATCACCCATACAGATTCCTCCATCACCGAAAAACACCTCCAGTTCCTCAATAATTATGTCGATGCCACCTTCCACTACGACGGCGACAAACAGATCCAAGGCTACATTTCCTGGGATCTCAACGAAGACGTCGAGGAGTCTGGCACATGGCAGAGCGACACCGATGGATATACTATAGTCGACGGATACCTCGTATCGGTATGGCGCAACAAAGATTACAACTACACACCCTCTGGTGAAGAAGTCATCACATATGGCGACTGGAAATACTCCGCATCATATGAGGAAAACGACGAATACGATTACCGCGAGATTACTGTAGACGACAAAGACGTATTCAATCCCGAAACACTTCGCCGTTTCTATTACGAGAAGGCTCCTCTCCTCGTCTTCCCCGACTTGACGAGCTTCTCATTTGAGGATTTCTTTGACGAAGTGTCCTTCAAGGCCCTCATCGACGACTATAACGACATCATCGACACCTACCTTAATATAACCGGGCAGGAAAAAGACGGTGATCGCTATTAAAAGACTACTGTTAAGCTTTATCACGTTGACCGGTTGGGTTCTCTCTCAAGGAGCCCAACCGGTTGACTCACTTGTGCAGCCACGTGAACTAAAGGAAGTCACCGTCAAGACCATCGGTCCTCGGCGTGTGCTGAAAATGCAGACTGACGGCCGGCTTGAGATGGCCGCCGACATGCTCGCCGAGCAACCCGCATTCATGGGCGCCCCCGACCCGGTGACAATACTACGCACACTCCCGGCCGTAGCCACCAACAACGATCTTCAGGCATCGCTGATTGTACGTGGAGCCTCAGCCGGCGCCAATCTCTACGAAACTGATGGGGTTCGGATTGTCAATCCGCTCCATATGCTGGGCCTCTTCAGCGCATTCAACCCCGCCTACTACCGGTCATTTACATTCCGGTCGGGCCGCATGCCTGCAGCGATGGCTTCGCTCACCGGTGGTTATCTCGCTGCACACTCCGGCACGGTTCCCGATACAACGCTTACGGGCACTATATCTCTTGGCCTGATTGAGAGTCATGGAGCAATACACATTCCTCTTGCCAAAGGGCGTTCATCTCTCTCTGTAGGAGCCCGACAGACTTATCTAAACCTTCTTTTCCCTGATATACTGAAACTCGGTAAGTCGAGAATCGACTACAACTTCACCGATGTCAACGCGCGTTTCACCACACAGCTGACAAATCGTGACCAGCTTACCGTAACAGCCTTTGCCAACCGCGACCGCATGGGCCTCGAATCCGAGAAAAACGGCAAGAAAGACGGCGACTTCGGCTGGAGCAATATCGCTGCCGGAATAAATTGGACGCATAATCGCCTTGCCACATCATTGTCGCTCACACGCTACAACAACGGATTCAGCATGAATGAAGGAGGCCGGGCTCTCGACTTGCCCACCGACCTCACCCAATTGACTGCCCGGGCTTATCTACCCGTCGGAAACTTCGATCTTGAAGCCGATGTCAACTACCGCACCACCTCTGGCCAACAGAATATTGCCGACACAGAGCGTGCCCCCGGTCTACGCCAGCACTCCGGAGAAGGCAGTGTGGCAGTCGACTGGCACCAGACATTCAATCATATTTTCACAGCCGAAGCTGGCCTCAGGCTTACAGCTTATGGAACACCGGGCTATACTGCCGTCGTTCCCCTGCCCCGCATCAATCTCACGGTAGAACTTGCATGGTGGCTGCGCGTATTCGCATCGTATGGCCGGTACATGCGTTTCGACCGCCTTGTAGAAGAAAGTTCCGGTGGCCTGCCTGCCGACTACTGGCTATGCTCAAGCAAATCCGTCAAGCCAGAGGATGTCCACTCGCTCGAGGCGGGAATAGGTGGCACCATACCGGGCACAGCCGTCCATTTCACCATCGAAGGCTACTACAGACGCTTGCGTCATGCCGGAGAATTTGCTGGCTCGTTGCTTGACCTCACATCCCCGGCCTTTAATCCTGCCGATCATATTATCGATGGCAAAGGGTATTCTGCCGGCCTATCAGTCACGGCCATGAGGCAAGTCGGAAAAGTACGCGGTCGTATAGGATACAATCTCGGCAGGTCGCGCCTGCAGTTTGACCGCTATGGCAATGACTATGTGCCATCCGCGCACGACCGTCTCCACGACCTCAACGCCACCTTAAGCTGGACTATCATTTCCCCGCTTACTGTATCTGCCAGCTTCACCTATGCCACCGGTACCCCATATACGCAGGCAAAATTCGGCTACATGATCGAAGAAAACCTTATCTGCGAGTACTTCCCACACAATTCGTCGCGTCTGCCATCCTACAAGCGGCTCGACCTCTCGGCCACATGGAAATTTACCCGCACACGCCTGTCTCACTCGATAAACATATCGGTGTATAATGCGCTGGCTAACCATAACGTTCTTTTTGTCACCCAGTCATACTCAATCGATAAAGGAATACAACAACTTGAGTCGGTGATGAAATCCGTGATTCCCTCCATCTCGTATACTCTCCAATTTTGATTATGAATCGTAAACTCTCTCTTTTGACAGCGGCAAGCCTTTGCCTTAGCTTCACTGCCTGCGATGACGGCTCTGATTTACGACCCGACAACGGGCCGATGCCTCTGGTGGTCGAAGCATGGATTGAAGAAGGCGAAGCTCCTGTAGTGATCGTCACACATGCAGTCGACCTCACTCAGGATAGCCCTTCTTTCGACGATTTTGTTGAAAAATGGGGGCGCGTGTCTATCTTCGACGGCGACAAAAGATATTTGCTCACCGGGCACCTGAATAAAGATTACATGCCGAGCTTTATCTTCACCACTTCAAGACTAAAAGGAGCCGTAGGCCATACATACCGCCTTCTCATCGAGACTGAGACAGATACTGTCGAGGCTATCTCGACCATGCAGCAGGCACCCGAGCTCCTCCCTCTCGAAGCGCGGGAGCTCGAAGGGAGCCCGGGCCAATACTCCATCATCGCACGCATGGCCGATGAAGAGCCTGCCGCATTCTATAAGTTCTTTGCAAAGTCTGACTCGACCGACACCCGTTTCTACGGGTCATTTCTCGGCAGCTTGACCGGCGACCAATATGATGCTGAAAATGGCTTTGAAATTACACGCGGCGTACACTCCGGTTACTCCGACGAAGAATTCAGCCATTACTTTGCTTCGGGCGACCGCGTCACCATCAAACTGTGCGCGATGGAAGAGGCCGTATATGATTTCTGGCGCATATATGACCCGGCAGTGTCGCTGTCGCAAAATATTTTCTTCTCCTTCTCCGAGAGCTGCCCCACCAACCTCAGCGGGAATGCCCGTGGATATTGGGCGGCCTACGGCATGAGCCGCCGGAGCATTATTCTCCCCTGATGTGAAGCTGCCACTCTAAATAGAGGCTATTCGACAAAAAATTCGTACCTTTGCAGTCCGAACGGCCAAAAGGCCATTCATTTCCGTTTTAATCAGAACGTATATTCAACTCCAATATGGCATTACAATGCGGCATCGTGGGTCTTCCCAATGTTGGTAAATCGACCCTCTTCAACTGTCTGTCAAACGCAAAGGCACAGTCAGCAAACTTTCCCTTCTGCACAATCGAGCCCAACGTGGGCGTCATAACCGTACCCGACGATCGCTTGACCAAGCTCGTCGAGATGTGTAATCCCCGCTCGGTAGTACCCGCTACAGTAGAGATTGTCGACATCGCAGGTCTCGTCAAAGGCGCCTCCAAGGGTGAAGGCCTGGGCAATAAATTCCTTGCCAACATCCGCGAGACAGATGCCATTATTCACGTCCTCCGCTGCTTCGATGACGACAACATCACCCACGTCGATGGCTCGGTTAACCCTGTCCGCGACAAGGAAATCATCGACTTCGAGCTCCAGCTCAAAGACCTTGAGACAGTGGAAAGCCGTATCGCCAAGACCCAGAAACAGGCTCAGACAGGCGGCGACAAGGTTGCCAAGATGCAGTATGAGGTTCTTGTAAAGATCAAAGAAGCCCTCGACAAAGGACTTCCCGCACGCTCTGTGACCTTCGACACAGTCGACGAACAGAAATTCGCCCGCGAGCTCTTCCTTCTCACCTCAAAGCCCGTGCTGTATGTATGCAATGTAGATGACGAAGCCGCCGCAGGCGGAAATGCCTACGTCGACGCCGTCCGTGAGGCAATCAAAGACGAAGGTGCCGGCATGCTCGTGGTGGCAGCCCGCACCGAGAGCGAGATTGCCGAACTTGACACCTACGAGGAACGTCAGGAATTTCTTGCCGAGATAGGCCTTACAGAATCGGGAGTGTCGCGTCTGATCCGAGCCGCCTACTCACTTCTCGACCTTCAGACATACTTTACCGCCGGCCCCGACGAAGTCAGGGCGTGGACATTCCGCCGCGGCTCCAAAGCACCCCGCTGCGCCGGCATCATACACACCGACTTTGAAAAAGGTTTTATCCGTGCCGAAGTCATCAAATACGACGACTACGTGACCCTCGGAGGAGAAACTGCAGTGCGCGAAGCCGGCAAAATGGCTGTCGAAGGCAAGGAATATGTAGTATGCGACGGCGACATCATGCACTTCCGCTTCAACGTATAACCGCACTCGTCTCCCTCCCATGTATTTCAACCGCAACACACTCTTCTCCAATATCCCTCCGGTGGTCAAGAATCTCTTGATCATCAACATCCTCATATGGGCATTCATGGCCTTGATACCGGCCGCCGGACAGTCGCTTACCCGGTACCTGGCTCTGTATTACTTCACATCGCCCGGTTTTCAGCCCTACCAGCTGTTTACCTACATGTTCCTGCATGCCAATTTCATGCATCTGTTTTTCAACATGTTCGCTCTGTTCATGTTCGGACGCACCATTGAATTGACACTCGGATCGCAGCGTTTTCTCTTCTACTACCTCACGTGCGGCGTATGCGCGGCCTTGGTTCAACTCGGGGTTTTCGCCATATATATATCCAATCTGGAGTCGATTCTCCCCCCGGATGTATGCCACGAGGTGATCAACCGCGGATTCGGCCTCATGCAGCAGAGCATGAATTATATTGATCCGGATTGCGGGGCCCTCAACACCTTTGTCAATGCCCCCATGGTGGGTGCCTCGGGTGCCATCTACGGCATTCTGCTCGCCTTCGGCTTCCTTTTCCCCAACATGCCCGTGTATTTCTTCTTCATTCCTGTGCCCATCAAGGCAAAGTGGCTCATTATCGGCTACTTCGCGCTTGAATTATTCTACGGAATCAGCGGCTCATCGAGCGGCGTGGCACACTTCGCTCACCTTGGCGGTATGATCTTCGGATTCATACTTCTGTGGTACTGGAAGAAGAAAGGCGTGTTCAACAATCATTGGTTCTTCTGATGCCACGCAGTAAACCGGCAACCCCGATACAGACACCCCGGCGTCGCTCCGCACTTCAGCGGGTGCTCCGCTGGGGCGCCATGCTTATCGACATTCTGGCAGTATGCGCGCTTGCGCTAACGGGCTATGCCGGCAACGTGTCTCCGCTCAAATACGGTGGCTACTGGGGCATATTGCCTCTATGTTTCCCGGGCGTACTGCTGATATGCACACTGCTGCTCATAGGCCAGCTGTTCTGGCACCGCCGTGGCGCCGTAGTCATCTTTCTTGGAATGATTGCCTGCAGCGGCCCCATACTTACCTACAGCCCTTTGCACATATGCACGCCTAAAATTCCGGCAGGCGCCGAGAGTTTCACGTTTCTCACTTATAACGTGCATAACTTCATCGCACCCGGCACCACTGAGAATACCGACACTGTGCACAACGGCCAGATTGACTTCATCATCAATTCAGGCGCCGACATCGTATGCCTTCAGGAGGCCACATATATCGGCACACTCCGCAAGGGCTTCCTTTCGGCAAGTCAGATCGAAGCCATCCACGCCGCTTATCCCAATGTGCATATCGACGGCAACGAGCTCGCCGTACTCTCGAAATTCCCCATCCAGGCCATACACCTTGACGCCAACCGCGACAACTTCAAAGGTGGCATAGTGACATGTTACCGCGTGACCCTGCCATCTGGCCGACTGATCACGCTCTTCAACGTACACCTCGAGTCGATGAAACTTGCCCCCGACGACCGGCAGGTATATATGGAGCTCACCGAGCTGCATCGCCAGGGAATAGAGGAAGTAAAAGACCAGCTGCTCCGAAAGGTGAGCACAGCCGCTGTATCACGCGCGCAGCAGGCTCAGCAACTCCTACGATATATCCGGCTCTACGGAGGCCCGGATGTAATCCTTTCGGGCGACTTCAACGATGTGCCCGGCTGCTACGCCATCCGCACGCTGGAAGATGCCGGCTTCAAAGATGTATATCCGCAGATCGGATTCGGCCCCATGGTCACCTTCAATGACAACCGTCTCTATTTCTGCATTGACCATACTATGTATCGCGGAGCCTTGGTTCCGGTCGAGATGACCAAGGGCAAGCTTAAGGCTTCCGATCATTACCCGCTGCTCACCCGGTTTTATCTGGATAAATGAGCAAAACGCCACCCTCGGGCGTTTAGAAAAGTATGAACGAGGGATTTCGGCATAAAATAGCCCGTCTGGCAGCCAACAGCCGCATACGCGGTGGATACGCACGTTTCCACCGTCGATATGATACAGCGCTCTCCATCACGGAGCGACTGCTTGGTGGAGCTGTGTACGTTGCATCGCTGGCCGTGGTGGTATGCATGCTGCTCTATTCCGGCTTCGATTCCGGAGCGGTTGACAAAAAATTGCTCATGCGCATACTTTACTCCGCGCAGGCAGTATTCCTCGTCACCATCGTATTCAACCTCATATTCCGCTTCAGGGCCACCATGCGCGAGAGCCTTTTCATCAAGCGCTTCGCCGATCTGGCCATGTTGCTCACCCTTGTGCCTGTTATATGGCCGCACACGTCAGGGCCGGTCGACTCGGTGCTTCATTTTCTCCATAGCCGATATTACCTTTTCGCCGGACTCGGGATATACTCGCTTGCCGAAATCTGCTACGGCACCATGCAGTTGCTCGGGCGTCGCACCAACCCGTCGCTCATCCTTTCGGCAAGCTTCCTTTTCTTCATTCTTCTCGGTTCGTTTGTGCTGATGCTGCCGCGCTGCACCACAACCCCGTTGCGCTATATCGACGCCCTCTTCATGGCATCAAGCGCCGTAAGCATGACGGGCCTGTGCACGGTCGACGTTCCTACAGTCTTCACCCCAATGGGATGGCTGGTGATTGCCGTGCTTATGCAGATAGGGGCCCTCGGCGTGCTCACATTCACAAGTTTCTTCGCCCTATTCTTCAGCGGCAAGGCATCTATCTACAACCAGCTGCTCATGCGCGACTTTGTCTACTCCAAGAGCATCGGGGCACTCATGCCAGTCATCCTCTATATATTGGCATTCACACTATGCGTGGAGAGTATCGGGGCTGTGGCTATATATTTCACCTTGCCCGACGGGTTTCTGCCTACTGTCAAGGATAAAGTCATATTCTCAGCCTTCCACTCATTGTCGGCGTTCTGCAACGGCGGCTTCACTACCGTCAAAGACGGCATGGCCAATCCCGCGCTTATGCAGAGCAACCAATCGATCTACGTGGTGATGAGCATTCTTATACTTGCCGGAGGTATCGGATTTCCCAATTTAGTGAACTTCAAAGATGCCGCGGTCGAACAATTCCGCCGGCTGAGAGGATGGATTACAGGGCGCGGAGTTGAACGCCGCGTCCACATCTATGACGTCAATACTAAAATTGTGCTGGCCGCCACAGCCATTCTGTTCGTATTCGGCACAGTGGCGTTCTATATACTCGAATACAACCATTCCTTCCACGGCTTGCCCACCGGGAAACGCATCATCCAGTCGATATTCTGCTCAGCGACAGTCAGGACAGCCGGCTTCGCCACCTACGGGCCAGAAGACTGGCTGGGCGTGACCTTCCTCATCGCAATGTTCCTGATGTGGGTGGGCTGTGCCTCACAGTCGATGGGCGGAGGCATAAAAGTCAACGCCTTCGCTGCCGTAATGCTTAATCTAAGATCCATCGTGCATGGGCAGAAAGGAGTGACAGTGTTCAACCGCACCATCGCCCCTTCATCGATACGCCGCGCCAATGCCGTGGTATGTTTCTCGATTTTCGCCATACTGCTCTACTCGTGCCTGATAATGCTGCTTCAGCCCGAGTTGCCGATGAAGGCAGTGATGTTCGAGTCATTCTCGGCTATAACCACCATAGGCATGTCGCTCGGCATCACTCCAGAGCTTTCAGATTTGTCGAAAGTTGCCATTGCGACGGCCATGTTTCTCGGCCGCGTAGGCATTATCTCAGTGCTCTGCGGCCTGATCGGCAACCGGCCCGACCACTCACCCTATCTACCCACCGATGACATCATCATAAACTGACCACCATGCGTTATTTAATAATCGGACTCGGAATATACGGCGAAAATCTCGCCCGCGACCTCACAGCCATGGGGCATGAGGTAATCGGCGCCGACAGGAGCCAAAGCCATGTCGAAGCCCTCAAAGAATATATATCCACCGTCTACCTTATCGACTCGACCGAAGAGAGCCAACTCTCGGTGTTGCCGTTGCGGAACGTCGACCTCGTCATCGTGGCCATCGGAGAGAACTTCGGCGCCAGCATCAAGACCGTGGCTCTGCTGAAAAAAGCCGGCGTAGAACATATATATGCCCGCGCGATCGACACCCTCCACGAAGCCATACTCGAGAGTTTCAACATCGACCGTATAATCACGCCCGAGCAGCGTGCGGCCGCCGACCTGACACACGAGCTTGAACTCGGCATCGCCATCGAGACACTCCCGGTCGACATGAACAATGTAGTCATCAACTTCTCAGCCCCAGAGTTTTTCCTCGGTCTGTCATATGCCGGCCTACGCAAAAAACTCTCCGACGACTTCAACCTCACCCTCGTGGCGGCCGCCAGACCTCAGGATAAGACAAACATACTCGGCATAAAGCGCCCCGCCTTAGAGGTAATTGACATGGAAGGCACCCCGGCTCCATCTGTCGAACGCGGCGACCGCCTCACGATATTCGGCTCACGGAAACGCATCCGCGACCTATGCCACAAGATCGGATAAGCCCCGGAGTAGAAAAGCCATAAACTGTTGTCGAAAAAAATTTGCATAATCAAAATAAAAATCGTACCTTTGCGCCGCTAAACAATACAAAACCAATAACAACAGAAAATGGCAACAAAAATTAGATTACAACGTCATGGTCGCAAGAACTATGCGTTCTATCCTATTGTCATCGCCGATAGCAGG
The DNA here is from genome assembly GCA_910586595.1 of uncultured Muribaculaceae bacterium. Classification (GTDB taxonomy): domain Bacteria; phylum Bacteroidota; class Bacteroidia; order Bacteroidales; family Muribaculaceae; genus CAG-873. Next base: position 19,511 of record CAJUJB010000043.1, read on the forward strand.
GCACCACGAGATGGTAGATTTATTGAAAGGATAGGTTCTTATAATCCGAACACTAATCCTGCTACAATTACTCTTAACTTCGAGCGGGCTTTGTATTGGGTGACTGTCGGAGCACAGCCTACCGACACCGTACGTTCAATCCTCTCTAACGAAGGCGTTCTCCTGATGAACCACCTCCTCGGCGGTGTAGCCAAGGGCGCATTCGACAAAGAAGAAGCAGAACGTCGCTTCAACGCATGGAAGGCAAAGAAAGACGCAAAGACCAACGCAGTGAAGACTTCGATGGCCGATCAGCGCGAACTCTCCGCCAAGCAGCGTCTTGAAGCTGAAGCAGCCAAGAACAAGGCTAAAGCCGAACTCGTGGCAAAGAAAAAAGCTGAAGCTGCAGCAGCCGCTGCCGCCGCTGAGGCTGAAGCAGCCCCCGCTGCTGAAGAAACCGAAGCTCCCGCCGCCGAATAACGCGACCCAGCGCTTCACGATACTTGAAAAGGGTGTGTCCGCTTTTAACTGCCGGCACACCCTTTTGCAAATTTTCTAACTCCTGCAATGAAAAAATTCAACGAATACAACGGTTTAAACCTCTCTGACCTGAACAAGGAAATGCTCGAGCGCTGGAACGCCGACCACCTCTTCGAGCAAAGCGTGGCCCTTCGCGAGGGCGCGCCTTCATACGTATTCTTCGAGGGGCCTCCTTCGGCCAACGGTATGCCCGGCATACACCATGTGATGGCCCGCACGATCAAAGACCTCTTCTGCCGTTACAAGACAATGCAGGGCTTCCACGTGAAGCGCAAAGCAGGCTGGGATACACACGGCCTGCCCGTCGAGCTGGGCGTGGAGCGCTCACTCGGCATTACAAAAGAAGACATCGGCAAAAAAATATCTGTCGACGAATATAATGCCGCCTGCCGCCGCGAGGTGATGAAATATACCCGCGAATGGGAGACCCTCACCAACCGCATGGGATATTGGGTAGACACCACCGACCCCTATATCACCTACGACAACCGCTACATCGAATCGGTATGGTGGTTGCTCGCGCAGCTTTACGGCAAGGGCCTCCTCTACAAAGGCTATACTATCCAGCCTTACTCACCCGCAGCAGGTACAGGCCTCAGCTCACACGAGCTGAACCAGCCCGGCTGTTACCGCGACGTGAAAGATACGACATGTATCGCCCAGTTCACACTGACCGATCCACTGCCAGCCATGCAAGGCTGGGGCAAGGCCTGTCTCCTCGCATGGACCACAACTCCGTGGACACTACCCTCCAATACAGCACTCTGCGTTGGCCCGTCGATACGTTATTGCATCGTACGCACATATAACCCCTACTCAGGCGAGCCCGTCACCGTCACCGTAGCTGAAGCTCTGGTGAGCTCAATCTTCAACCCCAAGGCTAAAGACCTGGCTCTTGAAGACTACACCAAGGGCGACAAACTTGTGCCCTACGAGATTGTAGACACACTCACCGGCAACGACCTTGTAGGCCTGCACTACGAGCAACTCCTCCCCTGGGTAAATCCGGGCGAGGGTGCCTTCCGTGTTATCCCCGGCGATTATGTGACCACAGAAGATGGTACGGGTATCGTACACATCGCCGGCACCTTCGGCGCTGATGACCTCCGTGTGTCTCGCCAGGCTGGCGTGCCCCCGTTGCATATGATTGACCGCGACGGCAACATCCGCCCGATGGTTGACCTTACCGGCCGTTTCTTCCGCATCGAAGACCTTGATCCGGCATTCGTAGCCGAGCGCGTAGACGTTCCCCTCTACTCGCAGTGGGCAGGCCGATATGTGAAGAACGCTTACGACCCCGAAGCCACCGACGAGACTGAGACTCTTGACGTAGCCATCTGCATGGATCTCAAAGCGGCAGGCAAGGCGTTCAAGATCGAGAAACATGTCCATAACTATCCCCACTGCTGGCGTACCGACAAACCGGTGCTCTACTACCCGCTCGACAGCTGGTTTATCCGCTCGACAGCGATGCGTGAGCGCCTGATGGAACTCAACACCACAATCCAGTGGAAACCGACCTCAACCGGCACAGGCCGCTTCGGCAAATGGCTCGAGAATCTTCAGGACTGGAACCTCTCCCGCAGCCGTTACTGGGGTACCCCCCTGCCTATATGGCGCACCGAGAGTGGAGACGAAGAACTCTGCATCGACAGCGTAGCCACCCTCTATGCCGAAATCGACAAGGCTGTTGAGGCCGGCGTCATGAAGAGCAATCCTCTCCGCGATAAAGGCTTCGTGCCCGGTGATTACTCCGCTGAGAACTACGAGAAGATTGACCTCCACCGCCCCTATGTGGACGACATCGTACTTGTGTCGGCAAGCGGCAAACCGATGAAGCGCGAAACCGACCTCATCGACGTATGGTTTGACTCCGGCTCGATGCCCTACGCACAGATTCACTATCCCTTCGAGAACAAGGAGGCCTTCGACCGCGGCGATCTTTTCCCTGCCGACTTCATTGCCGAAGGCGTCGACCAGACACGCGGCTGGTTCTTCACCCTCCATGCCATAGGCACTATGGTATTCGATTCCTGCGCATTCAAGGCAGTTATTTCCAACGGTCTTGTACTTGACAAAAACGGAGAAAAGATGTCGAAGCGCAAAGGCAATGCTGTAGATCCGTTTGAGACAATCGAGAAATTCGGCTCAGACCCTCTGCGCTGGTACATGATCTCGTGCTCATCGCCATGGGATAACCTCAAGTATGATGGCGAAGGCGTGGCAGAAGTATCGCGTAAATTCTTCTCCACCCTCTCGAATACCTATAACTTCTTCGCCATGTATGCCAATGTCGACGGCTTTACTGGAGAAGAAGCCCAGGTTGCCCTTGACGAGCGTCCGGAGCTCGACCGCTGGATCCTCTCACTGCTCAACACCCTCATTGCACATGTACAGGCCGACTTCGACGACTACGAGCCCACCAAGGCCGTGCGTGCGATAAGCGAATTTGTGCTCGACAACCTGTCGAACTGGTATGTGCGCCTCAACCGCAAACGTTTCTGGGGCCGCGGTCTCGACAAAGACAAGCTCGCAGCTTACCAGACACTGCACACCTGCCTGCTCACCGTAGCCAAACTCATGGCACCGGTAGCTCCATTCTTCAGCGACCGCCTCTTCCGCGACCTTACCGACGGAAACGAAGCCAAATCGGTTCACCTCAGCGACTTCCCCAAAGTCAACGAAAAGGCCATCGACGCAGCCCTCGAAGAACGAATGGATATTGCCCAGCGCCTCACCTCTCTGGTTCTCTCGCTCCGCAAGAAAGCCAATCTCAAAGTACGCCAGCCTCTTGCCAAGATGCTTGTTCCGGCAGCCGACACAAAGACTGCCGACATGATCGCCGCCATCGCAGATATTGTGAAGGCCGAAGTAAATGTCAAGCGTCTTGAAATTGTAGCTGCTGACAACGAAGTATTCGTCAAACGTGTCGATCCTGACTTTAAGAAACTTGGCCCGAAATTCGGCAAGCAGATGAAGCAGGCCGCCGCCATGATCAAGGCACTCGACCGCACACAGATTGCTGCCCTCGAACGTGATGGCTCGATTGCCCTCGAAATCGACGGCACCTCAACTGTGGTAGACATTGCCGATGTGAAAATTATCTCGGAAGATATGCCCGGATGGCTCGTGGCCAACGAAGGCGCCCTTACCGTGGCACTCGACATCGACGTGACTCCGGAGCTCTTCCGTGAAGGTCTGGCACGCGAGATTATCAACCGCGTACAGAATATCCGCAAACGTCGCGGCTACGACATCACCGACCACATCAATCTGCTCTTCCTCCCCTGCCCTGAGGTTGACGAAGTTGTGAAGGAATATGGAGCCTACATCGGCGCGCAAGTTCTTGCCGATGCAGTCACCGTAGCTGACACCGATACCCCCGACGCCGTTGAGATCCTCGACATCGACGATCTCAAACTTGGCGCCGTCATCACCCCCGCATAACTCAACAACGCCGTGTCTGGAACGTAAAAACTCCAGACACGGCGCTCATAATCCATTGCTGCAACCCTCTCCAATCCATAAAACCATGAGCGACCAACTCCGCTACTCCGACGAAGAACTCGAAGAATTCCGCCAGATCATCTTAGCCAAGATAGAGACAGCCACCGCGCTCTACGATGAGCTGTGCGCCTCACTTCGCAATAACGACGGCAACGATACAGCCGATACCTCCCCGACCTTCAAAGTGCTCGAAGAAGGAGCCAACACACTCGAGCGCGAAGCTACCGCACGCCTCGCCGAGCGCCAGCGTCAATTCATCTCTCACCTTCGCAAAGCCCTCGTGCGCATCGACAACAAGACTTACGGCATATGCCGCGTGTCAGGCAAGCTCATCCCGAAAGAACGTCTCCGCGCTGTTCCGCACGCCACACTATGTGTTGAAGAAAAAAACAATCCCAAACACTGATCTATGACATTTGACAAGAGCCGTAGGCTCGGCCTCATTGCCTGGATAATCATCGCGGCGGTAATCATTATCGACCAAGTGGTGAAGATCTGGGTAAAGACTCATTTCTATCTCGGGGAAGATCTACAGATTTTTTCCTGGTTCCATCTACGCTTCATCCAGAACAACGGCATGGCCTTCGGCATAGAGCTGGGGAGTAAGCTCTTCCTTACCTTTTTCCGCATCGCGCTTGTCGGATTTCTGGTATGGTATATAATCCGCCTTACTCGGCAGGCCCGTGTTCCGGCAGGCTACATGGCCAGTGTGGCACTCGTCACCGCCGGCGCCTTCGGAAACATACTCGACTGCGTATTCTACGGAGAAATATTCAATAATCCCTATCCGCCCGCACTGGCCACCTTCGTACCGTGGGGCCATGGCTATGGCGGCATATTCCAAGGCTACGTGGTCGATATGCTCTATTTTCCGCTCTTCGCCTTCCACTGGCCCGAATGGATGCCGTGGATAGGAGGCAAAGAATTTTCGTTCTTTGATCCGGTATTCAACATAGCCGACTCGGCCATCACAGTCGGGATGGCACTTATCATATTGTTCTACGCCAAATACATAGGTCTGTCTACGGAGAATGAAAAAACTGCTTAGTGGTGTGGTGGTGGCCTTGGTTACGGCCTCATGCTCGAAAGTTCCGTCAAGTGTCATACAACCCGAAGAAATGGCACAGCTTATGGCCGATGTCCATACCGGAGAGGCTATGGCAGAGATGAACCGTGCCAATTATCCGAACGACTCCACCAAGCAGGCACTCAAGCAATCAATCTATCTGCGGCACGGAGTGACGGCTCAGCAGGTCGACAGCTCCTTCGCATGGTACGGGCGCAACATCACCTTCTATATGGATGTCTACGACCGCACCATAGAGATTCTCGAGCACCGACTTATCGAGAGTGGCAACCGCGTGGCAGCCGAAGCAGCTCTATCAATCGCCGGCGACTCTGTCGATGTATGGGCAGGGCCACGATTCCTGAGAATCTACGACAAACTCCCGTCGAAGACCTTAGTATTCAATTTCTCCCGCGACCCTAACTGGGAACGTGGCGACATGTATACCTGGCGCGCCAAATTCTTCAACAATCAGCAGGACAGCCGCTGGCAACTTGTGGCCG
>CAJUJB010000044.1 GCA_910586595.1 uncultured Muribaculaceae bacterium
GTAGCCGCCGTTATTGTTGTAGGGGCGCTGCTGACGCTGGCCACCGTTGTTGTAGTTGTTGTAAGGGCGCTGCTGACGGGGCTGGTAGGGGCGCTGCTGGAAGCTGTTGCCATCCTGAGCCTCGCCGTTTTCAGTCGATGCAGCACCGTCGGCATTGTAGTCGGTGTGCTGCGGGCGCGGCTGATAGGGGCGCTGGTTGTAACCGCCGTTATTGTTGTATGAGCGGTTGTTATTGTAAGGGCGCTGCTGGTAGCCACCGTTGTTGTTACGGGGCTGGTAAGGGCGTTTCTGTCGGTAGCCACCGTCGGCGTCGGCAGAAGCGTCTGACTGAGCGTCGGTATGAGAGCTGAATCGTGGCCGTACCTCTGAGCCCTCGTCGGGTGTGTGGAACGGTTGCCCGATACGCGGGCGTTTGGGTTTCTTCTCGTTGGAATTAGAGTCCATATCTAAACTTAGTTTGAGGTTTCGTGTGTGTAGAGTTTACGGTGATGTGGGTGATACAGTAATATGTGTATCGGCGGCCTCTCGGCGCAGGGGTATGTATTAAAGTATGTGTTTTTGTGTATGTGGGTGGATGTCTTTGATTTACTGGGTTCGGATTGCAGAATGTTGTGGAAACGTGGCCGCAATGGTGAAGCAAGGAGTCTAATCGGCTTATCCGCTGCAAATTTAGCAAATAAAACTCAGACAATACTGTTAAAAAGTTTTAATTTCCGTCGTGTCCACTTAGCTTCCGCAATCTTTTAAACGTCTGTCAGCCCCGGCTGGTTCATCTGGGTTTACACAAACACGTTTTTAGAAATTTTATGTAAGAAAAATTTGGCGTTAGCCGTTAAATGTGTACCTTTGCATTGACTTAAGAATTACACTATGGCAAACTTTGCAGGCTTTACTTCGTTTTATTTCTACTTTTACTATTTTGGTAAGAGCGGACTGACGCGGCTTCAATGATTGCCAATATATAGGTATACTCACATCCCGCGTCGGAGGCATGAGCCTCAGCCGCGGGTTTTTTATTTATTATATGAAAGTTGCGATACAGGGCGTGGCCGGCTGTTTTCACGATGCCGCCGCCAGAGAATACTTCAAATCAAGAGGAGAGGACATCGAGACAGTTGAGTTCGATACCTTTCCCGATCTTTTCGACGCCCTGCGCGCCGATGCCTCGCTGCTCGGTATCGTCGCTATAGAGAATACCATAGCTGGTAGTCTGCTTGCTAATCATGAGTTGCTCCGCACGTCGGGGCACCGCATAGTGGGAGAGTGGAAGATGCGTATCTCGCATGTGCTCTGTGCCCTTCCCGGCACGACGCTCGATGATGTGGCTGAGGTCAACTCCCACCCGATGGCACTCATGCAGTGTGAGCAGTGGCTCCGCCGACATCCTAAGATGAAGATGGTGGAGCACTTTGATACGGCAGGCAGTGCCCGCGATATTGCCCGTGACCATCTTGAAGGGCATGCCGCCGTATGCGGCCGATATGCAGCCGAGCTATATGGCCTTGAGGTGCTCGCCGACGGGATAGAGACTAACAAACGCAACTTCACCCGGTTTCTCGTGCTGGCCGACCCCTCGGCGGTGGCCGAAGCCGGAGTGGCCCCTCTCGATGCTGATAAAGCCTCGTTGATGTTCACTCTTCCTCATGAGCAGGGCGCCCTTTCGAAGGTACTGGCCATACTCTCGTTCTACGGCATGAACCTTACCAAAATTCAGTCGACACCTATCATCGGCCGCGAGTGGGAATACAGGTTCTATGTCGACCTCTCGTTTTCAAATGTGGTGCGTTACCATCAGGCCATAGAGGCAGTGCGGCCTCTACTCAACGATTTTAAAATTCTCGGTGAATACCGTGAAAAACCAGATTCAGGTATATGACAAAACCAATACGCCCGGCCGACAGGCTTAAGTCGGTGAACGAATACTATTTCTCCCGGAAGCTCAAGCAGATTGCTGCCCTCAATGCTGCCGGGCGCGACATTGTCTCGCTCGGCATCGGAGGCCCAGACCTTCCCCCGCCCCCTGCGGCCATAGAGGCCGCTGTGTCGTGTCTCGAGCGCACCGACAGCCATGGCTACCAGATGACAGTCGGTCTTCCTGCCCTGCGCCGGGCTTTCGCCGGTTGGTATGAGCGGTTCTATGGAGTGGCCGGGCTTGACCCCGACCGCCAGATTCTTCCTCTTATTGGCTCGAAGGAAGGTGTGCTCAATGTGGCTATGGCATTTCTCAATCCCGGCGACGGTGTGCTTGTGCCCAATCCGGGCTATCCGACCTATACCTCAGCCTCGCGGCTTGTGCAGGCCGAGATTTTCACTTACGACCTCTGCGAGGAAGGCGGATGGATGCCCGATTTTGAAGCTCTTGAGCGCCTGCCTCTCGACCGCATTCGCCTCATGTGGGTGAATTATCCCCATATGCCTACAGGTACCCGGGCCTCCATGGAGCTTTTCGGTCGTCTCGTCGACTTCGGACGCCGTCATGGCATTCTCATTGTTAACGATAATCCGTACAGCTTTATTCTTAACGACAAGCCACTGAGCATACTTGCCGTTCCTGGCGCCGATGAGGTGGCCATAGAGATGAACTCCCTGAGCAAGTGTCTCAACATGGCCGGATGGCGTGTGGGTATGCTTGCGGGGCGCCCTGAATTTATAGAATGGGTGCTCAAGGTGAAGTCGAATATCGATTCCGGCCAGCCCCGCGCGATTATGGAAGGTGCCATCGCGGCCCTCTCATCTTCCGCCGAGTGGTACGCGGCCTTGAATGACGTCTACGCTTCACGTAAGCTTGTAGCCGCCCGCATCATGGATGCCCTCGGTTGCCGTTGCCTGCCCGGGCATCAAGGACTCTTCCTTTGGGGCCGTATTCCCGACAGCGCCCCTTCCTCCGAAGCTTTCGCCGATGAGGTGCTTGAGCGAGCCAGGGTCTTCATCACCCCGGGATTTGTATTTGGCTCGCAGGGCGACCGCTACATCCGCATCTCCCTTTGTGCGCCCGTCGAAGTGCTCGAAGAAGCCCTCAGGCGCATTTCTGAATGATTAAAACAGCAATTACATATGTCTTTTACTGATTTACAGCCGCTTTTCCCTGCCGATCTATTCGGCGACAATCCCATAATCCTCGCAGGCCCATGTAGCGCCGAGAGCGAGAGCCAGATTCTCGAGGCCGCACGTGCCCTATCTGCTGAAGGCATAAAGATATTCCGCGCCGGCGTATGGAAGCCGCGCACAAAGCCCGGTGGATTCGAGGGCATCGGTTCGCCCGCTCTGGCTTGGCTCGCCAAGGCGAAGGAGGCCACCGGCATGCTTACCGCTACAGAGGTTGCCAATGCGCGGCATCTTGAAGAGGCGGTTGCGTCGGGCATCGATGTGATATGGATCGGCGCCCGCACCTCGGCCAATCCCTTCGCCGTGCAGGAGATAGCCGATGCCATTGCCCAGCTTCCGGCTGAGCGGCGCGACTCCCTGGCAGTGCTTGTGAAGAACCCCGTAAACCCCGATCTCGAGTTGTGGATCGGTGCCCTTGAACGCCTTTATGGCGCAGGCGTGCGCCGCCTCGGGGCCATTCACCGTGGATTCAGCTCATACGGCAAGCACCTCTACCGTAACCCTCCCAAATGGCGTATTCCCATCGAGCTTCACCGCCGCCTGCCTGAGATACCTGTGATATGCGATCCGAGTCATATCGGAGGCAAGCGCGAGCTCATCGCCCCCCTCTCACAGCAGGCTCTCGATATGAATTTCGACGGTCTTATCATCGAGTCGCACTGCCGCCCCGACGAAGCACTCAGTGATGCAGCCCAGCAGCTTACTCCGTCGTCTCTGTCGTTTATACTTCACTCGCTCAAGCGCCACACCGACACCACCACAACCGAAAGCCTCGGCGTGCTCCGCCAGCAGATTGACCGTCTCGATACCGAGCTCCTCGAGCTTCTGGCCAAGCGCATGAGGGTTGCCCGCGACATCGGCCGCTACAAGCGTGAACACAATATGCCGGTGGTGCAGCTTGGCCGTTACAACGACCTTATGCAGAAACGCGTCGACGACGGCGTGACTCTCGATCTGTCGGTCGACTTCCTCCGGAATATTCTCGCTGCCATCCATGAGGAGTCGGTGCGTCAGCAGCTCGAGATATGCTCTAACGATAACGAAGGGGAGGAGCCCAAGCAATGAAAATACTCATACTTGGAGCCGGCAAAATGGGCTCTTTCTTCTGCGACCTCCTCTCGTTCAAGCATGATGTAGGCATCTACGATCACGACCCTAAACGGCTGCGGTTCTCTTACAATTGCCGCCGCTTCGAGCATGTGAGTATGGTCGCCGACTTCGATCCTGACTTAGTGATCAATGCGGCCACGGTGAAGTATACAGTAGATGCCTTCCGACAGGCTCTGCCTTACCTCCGCAAGGATGCCATCTTGTCCGACATAGCATCCGTAAAGACCGGGCTGCCCGAGTTCTATGCATCGGCCGGACACCCCTATGTCTCGACACACCCTATGTTCGGCCCCACATTCGCCTCTCTCTCCAATCTTGCCAACGAAAATGCCATTATTATCTCTGAAGGCGACCAGCAGGGTATAGCCTTCTTTGAGCAGCTTTACTCTTCACTCGGGCTGCATATCGAGCATTACACCTTCGAGGGGCACGACAAGACCATCGCATACTCGCTCTCGATTCCATTCGCATCATCGCTCGTATTTGGCTCGGCAATGAAGCACCAGCCCGCCCCCGGCACAACCTTCAAGCGCCACCTCGCCATTGCCAAGGGCCTCATGAGCGAAGACGATTTTCTTCTTAGCGAGATTCTCTTCAATCCCAACACCACTTCTCAGCTCGACCGTATTTCGGCGGCTCTTGACGATCTTCGCAAAATCATAGCCCGACGCGATGCCGTGGCAATGAAGGCATTCCTCGACAAAGTCCGCGACAATATCAAGTGAGGATTATTCCCGAGCTAATCGCAGAGTTTCAATTATTATTAGTAACTTTGCATTTGTCAGATTCTCGTCTGGCACGACATTTGGGAAAATAAGAAGCGTTATGCTTATCTTGTAATTGGAAACGTAGGAAATTTTCAACAGCACAAGGATAGCATAGTGGTTCTCACGCGTATAGCGTGGGCTGCTATTGTTACATCTGTGCAAAAGGTTTCCTACGACCTCCAATTACGACGTGGCATTGACAGTCCACGTTTCTTTTTATATTTAATACTGTTTCCGGAGGACTGCCGGAACAAACTTTAATTGTATGAAGAAACTTCTTTTATTTTGCTTGTTTATCGTGCAGGCTTGGTTTGTGTTCGCACAAAATTGCTGCGAGAATGACAGTGTGTTCCGAGAAATCCAGTTTCCTCTGACCGAGCAGGACACCCAAACGGTGTTTTACTACTTCAACGACGAATGGATTGAGGGGGCCAACCCTGATATGGTTGATGCCGACTCAATCTTAAAAATGGAAGTCAAAAACGATGAGTACGGTAACCGCGCGATGTTCCTTACCATCTCGTCGGAGAACCTTGAGAAATTAAAATCCGAGGTAAAAGCAAATTGGTGCTGGCCATACTCTTACCCTATCTGTGAATTTCCCGGAGGCAAGGGAAAGCTCAAAGAATGGTTGGATGATAATATCCAGATTCCTGATGGATATAAAGGCAGCGAAAAAGTTGTCGTCAACTTCTATGTGCAGCCCGACGGCACTGTTACCGACCCGAAAGTTGTTAGACCAAGCAAAAATGAAGCTGCCAATGCCGAGGCTTTGAGGCTTGTAAATGCTCTGCCGAAATTCCGTGTCAAATTCTTTACACCGAAGAAGCACCGCATAGGTTTTAATCTACCTATAACTTTCAGAGAGCCGGGAGCTATATACATCAGAGGAAATGAAGCTGAATAACTAAACTCCCAAGTACGATATGCGGCAAATCTTCAAACTGACCCTCTGTCTTTTATTGGCACACCTTTGGTGTGTTTCGGTTGTCTATGGACAAACCTCCTTTAAGATGGTTAAGAAGAATGGGCATTATTACACGGAGGCTGCTGTCAACGGTCATGCCGCTATACCCATCTTTGTCGAAACTGGCTTCCACGGCATGGTTGTCAGCGAGGAAGGATATAGTAAAATCCTCGCATCGCTCCCGCTCGAGAATATCACGCTCGACAAGGTGGAATACTTGCGCACCGACCGTACTACGCGGAGAATTGTAAAACTTCTTAAAGGGAAAGTGCCCGTTGGTGATTTGACCTATGAAGGCCGCGTGTTTGTGGTTGATACAAACGAGGAATACGTTACGGTGCCGGTTAATCTGCTTAAAAACGAGGCAGACCCCACTGCATCTTTAATCCGTTTTGACTTCAAGAAGAATTTGCTGGATTTTGTTTCTCCCGATGATGTCAACTTGGATAAGATGCGCACTTATACCCTTGTAGAAAATGACCCTATGCCTATTTTTGAGGCGACAATGGAGCTATCGGATGCCTACGGTCACCAGTTGACTAAATACGGCAAGTTCAATTTTGACCTTGGCAATGGGTCAAGCGTGTTCTTTTTTCGAAAATCTATGTTGCCCGCACTGAAAGAGAATAAATTCAAGATCCAGACCTCAAGAGATAAGTCTGGCAACATTCTCGGGCAAGGTATTTTTGCCGGCTATTGTAAGATAGGCGATAAATCTAATACCGGGTTCTCTATCGGCATCACAAATAAAATTGAAGATACAGATGAATTAGGGTGTGTTGGCCCTTCGTTTTTCAAAAATGGAATAGTTATACTGGCTCCAAACGATAAACTGATTTATTATAAATAATCCTTAGCCGGGTCTTCCTATACCCCTCTCTCCCAATTTTGATTTTCATTTTCCGATTATTATCAGTATATTTGCCAAATATTTGTGATTCAACCTTTTTTCTGATAGACATGCATCGTTATATAGCTCTTGCCATCTCCATCGCGTCGGCCCCGTTTATCTCGTTGGCTGCCAACGACTACAATCTCCCCGAAAATATTCAGGACGGAAATATACTCCACTGCTTCAACTGGACCATAGCCCAGGTCACAGAGGAGCTCCCCGCCATTGCCGAGGCCGGATTCGGTGCTGTGCAACTCTCTCCACTCCAAGGCAACTGCTCGCCGGGCGCCGAGTGGTACTATGCATATCTCCCTTACGACTTTCTCGTTCGACCCGATGGCCCGGGCAACCGTGTCGAGCTTAAGACCCTCTGTCAGGAGGCCGAGAAATACGGTGTCAAAGTCATTGTCGACGTGGTGGCTAACCACATCAACGGCTCTTCGGCATACAGGGCATCGAAGTGGAATAATACCGACTTATGGCATGCCTCCACTTTTAAGAATATTAATTACTCCAGCCGACAGAGCATAACCCACGATAACCTTGGCGACTACCCAGATCTCAATTCCGAGCATGAGGACGTACGCAAGGCTGTCGCTTCGTATATAGAGACTTTGAAAGGATATGGTGTGAAAGGCATACGCTGGGATGCCGCTAAGCATATTTCCCTCCCTTCCGAGCGCTGCGACTTCTGGCCGGATGTGACGGCTGCCGAAGGCTTGTGGCACTATGGGGAATTGCTCGATAGCCCGGGTGGCGACGAAAACAAACTCGTTGCAGAGTATACCGATTACATGTCGGTCACCGACAGCCGATATTCTTCTTCGCTGCTCACCGCTGTGCGTGCCGGGCGTGCGGCAACTGCCACGGGCCTATATACAACCCGCGGCATCGATGCATCCCAACTCGTGTATTGGGCAGAGAGTCACGATACGTATGCCAACAACGGAGGCGCGACAAAGAATGTGAAGCAAGACGTAATTGACCGCACATGGGCCCTCGGCGCCTGCCGGCAGGGTGCCACCGCACTATATCTTTCACGCCCGTCCAAAACGGCTTATTCCGATATCCGCATGGGTGAGAAAGGCTCCATGCATTTTACCGAACCCCAGATTGCCGCTGTCAACCGCCTGCGCAATGCCATGGGCAATACTCCCGAATACCTCGATGCCGCCGACGGTGTCACCACCATCACCCGCGGTGGTGGTGGAGCTTGCATTGTGGTCAGCAATGGCCAGTCGCGCGACGTCACGGTGAAAAACGGCGCATCGTATGTTCTCCCAGGCACATACACCGACGAGGTCTCAGGCAATACTTTCACCGTAACTGACTCGGAGATTTCCGGCACCGTCGGATCTACCGGCATCGCCGTCATCATGGGTGGTGGAAGTTCTGGTGTCTCGGCTCCAGTGCTTGATCCCTCCACGTTCACCGAAGAATACTATACCCTTCAGGGCATACGCGTCGCTTCGATCGATGCGCCGGGTATATATCTTATCCGGCGTGGTGCATCGGTCGAGAAACGCATCGTCAGATAGACTCATCTTCACACCGATTTTCTTCAAAACTTGCCGGTATCGGCAAGTTTTGCTATATTCGCACATTGTTTTACCCCGAAACTTGCCGATAGATGGATTATATATCAGTTAAAGACTGGGCGGCTGCCCATGGCGTTTCTGAGCGTACAGCCAGGAATTACTGCGCGCATGGCAAAATTGAAGGTGCCTGCCTTATTGGCAAGACATGGAGTATTCCGGCTGATGCCCTTTTTCCAGCACACGGTAAACATAAGTCTGAAATGCCTTTGTTGACTGTGTTGCGCAGGGAGATGGAGGCTAAACTGAAAGGAGGCCTCTACCATCGTGTCCAGATTGACCTTACGTATAATTCCAATCATATAGAAGGAAGTCGTCTAACCCACGATCAGACTCGTTTTATTTTTGAGACTAACACCATAGGAATTTCCGACGAGGCCATCAATATTGATGACATAATTGAGACTTCGAATCACTTTCAGGCTGTCGATCTTATTATCTCCGATACACAGACTAAACTCACCGAAACATTTATCAAGCGTTTGCATTGTATTTTGAAATCCGGCACGTCGGATGAACGTAAGCAGTGGTTCAGGGTAGGGGAGTATAAAAAGTTGCCTAATGAAGTGGGTGGAAATGAGACCACGCCCCCCGAAGATGTGGCTGAAGAGCTTAAGGCCCTTCTGAAGAGCTATAATGAGATTCCAAGTCCAACATTGGAAGACATTATCGATTTCCACCATCGGTTTGAGTCAATTCATCCTTTTCAGGATGGCAACGGGCGTGTGGGCCGATTGATTATGTTCTGGCAGTGCCTCCAGGCAGGTATTGTGCCGTTTATCATCTCCGACCGGTTTAAGATGTTTTACTACAATGGTCTGCGGAATTGGCCATCGATCAAAGGTTATCTTATGGATACGTGTCTTACCGCGCAGGATAATTTCAAATTACTCCTCGATAAATTCAGGATTCCATACACCGATTAATCTCTATCGGCCCCTGCCTGCCGGAATTTGCCTATTCGGATAAAAGTGCTTATCTTTGCTGCCTAAACAGTAAGCTAAACGCTGATATGACAGAACAAGACATTAAAATGCTTCGCCGCGACCCCGACGGCCTTCTCACATACGAGTATCTCGCCAACCATATCGGCGAGTGTGGCCCTGAGGAGATCGACGCACTCATCGAGAACATGGAGCGCGTTGACCTTTCTGGACAATTCCTGGCAAGTGCTGCCCGATACCTCAACGCCATAGACCCCACCGGATATGAGCCGGCAATAAAGACCCTCGTCGCCGCTGCCATAGATAAAGACCGCGAGCACAAGTATCTATCCGATCTCCTCCACGGACTCTACGGCGCCGACTGCCTCGACAGAGCTTCGCAGTTATGCGCCTCCGACGATAACTTCCGTCGGATATACAAGCGTCTATATCCTGCTACGGTAATATGAAAATTCTGCGTACACTGCTGCCTCTGGACGCCATCGCACTGCTCTTTGCCGCATGTGCCGGTTCTGACGCCGCCAGCGCAGCCGAATCTAACAATTCTACCGAAATGACCGAACAGACTCCCGATACGGCTTCAGTGAAAGTAGCCGTTAAGACCACTGCCGGAGACTTCACCGTACTCCTGTATGGTGATACCCCTAAGCACCGCGACAACTTCGTGCGCCTTGTCAACGAAGGATACTACGATGGCACCCTCTTCCATCGTGTGATTAAAGATTTTATGATTCAGGCTGGCGACCCCGATTCTCGTGACGCAAAGCCCGGACAGGCTCTCGGCGCTGGTGGCCCCGACTACAAGATTGATGCCGAAATCGTTTTCCCGAAGCACTTCCACAAGCGTGGTGCCCTCGCGGCTGCTCGTCAAGGCGACCAGGTAAACCCCATGAAGCAGTCGTCGGGCTCGCAGTTCTATGTTGTCACAGGCCGCAAGAGCTCTGAGGCGGAGATGAACCAGATGGCAAACCACCTGCAGCAGAAACGTATGCAGACCATCTTCAACAATCTCGCAATGGCTCACCGCGACTCAATCATCGAGATGCAGCGCCGTGGCGACCGTGCCGGCCTCCAGGCTCTTCAGGATACTCTTATCAAGCAGACCGAGGCTGAAGCTGCCAACTCGCAGGCGCCCGCCATCACCGACGAGATGCGCAAGGCATACACAACCGTAGGCGGTGCTCCCCACCTCGACGGCGACTACACCGTATTTGGTGAGGTAATCGAAGGTATGGATACCATCGACCGCATCGAGAAGGCCGAGACCGACGGTCGCGACCGACCCTCCGAAGACATCCGCATTATTTCGATGAAGATTTTAAAGTAAACTCATATGAAGCCTATTCCCGTTGAGCGACACACGCTCCCTAACGGGCTGAAGCTTGTCCATTCCTACGACGCGACGACCGCCATGGTGGCGGTCGACGTGCTTTATAATGTAGGAGCCCGCGACGAAAGCCGACGCCTCACCGGTATGGCACACCTCTTCGAGCACCTGATGTTCGGAGGGTCGCTCAATGTGCCCTCTTTCGATGGCGAGCTTGAAGATGCCGGAGGAAAAAGCAATGCCTGGACAAGCAACGACTTCACTAATTTCTACGAGACTCTGCCCGCTCAGAATCTCGACACTGCCCTTCACCTCGAGAGCGACCGCATGTTGTCGCTCGCATTCAGCGAGCGGTCGCTCGAGGTGCAGCGCGGGGTGGTGATTGAGGAATTCAAGCAGCAGTGCCTCGACCGTCCTTACGGCAATCTCTTCCACCACCTCCGCCGCCTCGCCTATGCCGAAGCCCATCCATATTCATGGCCCGTCATTGGTCTTGAGCCCGATCACATTGCCAGGGTAACTCTTGACGACGTCCGCCGATGGTTCTTTGCCCACTACGCGCCCAACAATGCTGTGCTTGCTATAGCAGGTAATGTGGATTTCGACACAGCCTGCCGCCGGGTTGAGGAGTGGTTTGCCGATGTTCCGGCAAGGGAAATAGCTCCACGGAGCCTGCCGTCGCCCGGCTTCCCCACCGAGCCCGTGACTGAGGAAGTCACTGGCCCTGTGCCATTCCCCATGCTCACCATCGCATACCCTATGGCCGCTTATGGCGAGCCGGCTTATTTCGCTGCCGATACAATTACAGATATTCTATCGGTTGGCCGCTCGGCACGCCTTAAAGTCAATCTGGTTAACGGAAGCGCGGCCGGACTTGTGTCAGATGCCGATGCGTCAATCATCGGATCGGAAGGCCCTGGTCTGCTTCTGCTCAATGCACGGCTCGCGTCAAACGACGATGCCGATATCCAGCGTGCATGTCATCTGCTTAAGGTGGAGGCTGCCCGATTGGCCGAGCGTGGTAATCTCAGCCGCCGCGAGCTCGACCGTACGCTCAATAACTTCGAGGCCACCTTCCGTTTCTCCAATCTCAATTACCTCTCCAAGGCCACCAATCTTGCCCAGACTGAGCTTCATGGTGAGGACATCAACCGCACCGTCACCGACCGCCGTCAGCTTACTCCGGCCGATATTGAGGCCGTGGCCGATACAATCTTCAACCACACTGCCCCCGTCACGCTCATCTATCGCCCTGAATGATGATCACGGAGCTGCACATGGCCCCTCTCCAGGGCTATACGGAAGCTGAATACCGCCGGGCGTTTGCCGACGTCTACGGGGCTCCCGACGTTTGCTATACTCCTTTCCTGAGAATGGAGAAGGGCGAGGCTGCCCGTCGCACTCTGCGCGACATAAATTCACCTCTCAACGCCGGCACCAATACCGTTCCGCAGATAATTTTCCGCGACGCTGCCGAGTTTGAGTTTCTCACAGGCGTCTTGAAATCCGACGGCCACCGTCGCATCGATCTGAATCTGGGCTGCCCCTTCCCTCCGCAGGTTGGAAAAGGCCGCGGGGCAGGCATGCTCGTTCGCCCCGATGAATTTCGGCATATCGCGGCCTTGATTGCCGCCGACACCTCTGTCGAGTATTCCGTGAAAATGAGGCTGGGCGTTGACTCTCCTCAGCAGTGGCAGGCCTTGGCCGATGACCTCAACGCCGCCCCCTTGCGACACATTGCCGTTCATCCGAGGGTCGCACGCCAGCAGTATGGCGGAGAACTTCATCTCGCCGAGGTCGAGCGCATGCTCGGTGCCCTGCGCCATCCGCTTATCTTCAACGGAGATCTGGCTACACCGGCAGCCATCTCAGATATACTTCACACCTTCCCCGCCCTGCATGGGGTGATGTTGGGCCGTGGTCTGCTCGCCAGACCATCGGTTTTGTGCGAGTGGTGCTCTGGCCGGGAGTGGTCATCCGATGAGCGTATGGGCGCCCTTGGCCGTCTATATCATCGCTTTGAAGAACTGATGGAGGCCCGGTTGTGTGGCGACTCGCAGATATTGGCCAAGCTCCAGCCATTCTGGCATTACCTTGAGCCGGCTATCGGCCATAAGGCTGCCAAGCGCATACTCAAGGCACGCACCCTCTCAGTGTATCGTCAGGAAGTGGAGGCGGCCCTCAGGTAAGGCCTCTCGATTTGTTTATCAGCTCGGCAACCTTGTGGACCCCGAATTTCTCCATAAGGCTTTTACGGTATGTGCATACCGTACTGTCGCTCACCCCTAAGCGCTGAGAGATTTCAAGTGTGGTAAGTCCTTCCACCAGAAGCGACAGCACCTGGCGTTCGCGTGCCGTAATATCCACCGCGTGCTCCTCGTTGTCGGCTTTGCGGAATGTAGAGCTGATATATGACTCCCCCGAGAAGTAAGCCTTCAGGGCGCGGTCAAATTCTTCTACGGGGTCTGATTTTGATACGATAAGGTCGACGCCAAGCCGACGCAAGCGCCACAGAATCCATGGTGAGTCGTACATCGTGTAGACGAGCACACGTACCGACGACCCCACCGTGCATAGATTCTCGATAAGATTCCATGAGCTGTCCTTGCCCAACTCAAGGTCGATGATCCATAGGTCGATTATCGACGGTTTGAACGGCAAGGTCACAATTTCGTTCAGGGAGTGGATTGTATGGCAGAAACTCACCGGAAAAGGTTGTACCCTCAGGCTGATTGCTTCCGCAACTATGGGATGGTCTTCAAGTATCGCTATATTGACTGGTGTTGTAATCATTTCAGTTTTAGGGTTAGCTTGCTCGACGATGTATTGCCGTGCTTGCTACGTTCAAGTTGTGCGTCTATTATGCGCAGACGCTCTTCAATTGTGCGCCGTCCTATGCCCGTCGACGTCGCGCCCCCTTCATCTTCGCTCAGGGCGCTGTCGTGGTCTATGGTCAGGGTCACAGTTCCGTCGGGGCTGCCTTGCAGTGCCACATCTATGTGGCTCGGCCGTCCGTGGCGCAGTATGTTCGACATTTCTTCCTGGAATATACGGTAGATCTCCCGGCAGGTATGTTCAGATATTTTGGCCGGCATATCGGCTTCTACAAAGTTCGCCGATACAAGCGTGCCGTCACGGTCGCCCGTGCTGATGGTCTCCACATATCGCTTGATAATCTCGCCTAAGCTGTGCTCGCCGAATTCGGGTGGCATGAGCTGATGGGAAATCGACCGTACGGTCATACGCAGGCGTTCGGCCATCTCGGCAGCACGCGCGTTGGCGCCATTGGCGTCGCTCAGGTTGAGACGCAGGGCCAGAAGGTCGGCCGCTACGCCGTCGTGCAGTTCGCGGGCGAAGGCCCGGCGTTCCTCTTCCATCCCTTGTATATAGCTTCGCGACCGCTCGATTTCAAGCTTGTTCTTAAGCCTCTTCTGGCGTGTGAATAGAAATAATCCAAGCCCGATGGCTACGGTAAGACACAGGGCCATCCAGAGCATCGCGCGTTCCCGGCTGAGCACTTGGTTGGCAAGCTCACCTTCGCGCAGGTCTTTTTGAAGAGTGTCGTATTTTACCTCGAAGTCGGCAAGCGATTTCTCAATCTGGTGTCCGGGTGGAGTGTCGGTCAGCCTCAACTCTTCCCGGAGAGGCCCGTCTGCCGTCGGCGCGTTCTGGGCCGTAGGAAATATAACGGACAGAATCAGAATGGCGAGGACGGTGACCAATTTTGGTAAAATGCTCATATCTATACGTTTTGCGACAAAAAATATAATTTAATTTTATGAATTACAGTCACCCGTGTCCACGGATGACTGTAATTGGGCTAATGGTAGTAAAGTCTGAGTGTCTCACTAATGAAGTGTCTTCAATTCGATTGTTAAGGTGTATATTTTTCTATAGGGAGGAACCTGCGATGCGGCCTGTGCGGGCTGCAGTGGCGGTCCTCAACCTGTGTCTTATGTCTGCGTGGGATAGGGGGTGCATTCAGTCCGCCGGCTATTGCATGGACGTGAAGAGGCATCGTGGGGAATCGAGCATAGAAAGCAAGTATTGAAGGTTTTTCATATAGAAGTATTGACGTTTGCAAAATTAGCCAAATCAATCTGTCTTCGTTTTCACCTTTTTGGGGGAAGGAAGAAGGCTTACATGTCAATTAATCTTAAAATTTGTGATTTTTCACCCCGCTTGCCCTTCGTTTCTAAATATCCTCATTTTTCTTTTATTATCCTCTTACTCATGCCGCCGCAAATTAGATTGGGTCTTAGGGGGCTCTTTGCGAAAAAGTTGTTATCTTTGCAGGTTCTGCTACATCCTCCGATTGAGCGAGCCTCTATTTGTCAACTCAACAACTCCCCTGTATGGAAGAAAAGAAACTCTTTCTCCTCGACGCATACGCCCTGATTTATCGTGCGTACTATGCTCTGATGCGGTCTCCGCGCGTTACATCCTCCGGTATGAACACATCTGCCATATTCGGATTCTGTAATACGCTCGAAGATCTTATGCGCAAGGAGAATCCCGGATATATGGCTGTATGTTTCGATCCGGCTCTCGGCCATACGTTCCGCCATGAGGAGTATCCGGAGTATAAGGCTGGCCGCGACAAGCAGCCCGAAGACATCACCCTGGCCATACCCTATATCAAGGCTATATTGGAGGCGATGCGTATACCCGTAATAGAGGTTCCAGGTTATGAGGCCGACGACGTCATCGGCACCCTTTCGCGCAAGGCTGAGGAGGAAGGCTTCACCACATATATGATGACGCCCGACAAGGATTACGGCCAGCTCGTCACCGACCGTGTGTTCATGTACCGCCCGGCTCTCAAAGGCCAGGGATTCGAGATCCGCGGGCCGCAGCAGGTTTGTGAGCGTTATGGTATAGCCTCTCCTCGTCAGGTTATCGACCTCCTTGCACTGGAAGGTGACGCCTCCGACAATGTGCCCGGCTGCCCTGGAGTGGGTGAGAAGACCGCCGCTAAGCTCATTGCGGAATTCGGATCGGTTGAGAATCTGCTCGACAATACCGATCGCCTCAAAGGAGCCATCCAGAAAAAAATAACCGAGAATGCCGACCAGATAAGAATGTCGAAGCATCTCGTAACTATTGTCACTGATGCGCCGGTCGACTTTGACCCCGATACGCTCCGGCGCTGTGAGCCGGATACGCAGGCTCTCCTGGCAATATTCAAGGAACTCGAGTTTAAATCGTTCATGATAAAATACGGCGGTGTGCCTGCCGATGTCACCGCGGCTGCCGCTGCCCCTAAGCAGGCGCCTCAGCCCCCGGCTCAGCCTTCTCTTTTCGACTTTGCCGAAGAGACAGAGCATCCCGTTGCTGCGGCGCCTGTATCTTCATCCGAGTGGTCGGTCACCACACTCACATCACCTGCCGAAATCGCCCCATTCATCTCTCGGGCCATCAAGGCGCAGACGGTCGGTATGGCTGTCGCGGCCACCGGTGCCGAGGCAATGACAGCCCGACCGCACGGAATTGCGCTTGCCTTCCGCGCCGACGGCGACTCGTGGGTCACTGGCTACATCCCATTTGACGGCGCTGAGGTAAAAGTACTCCTCGAGCCCCTTTTCGCCGCATCGGGTGTGTGCATCACCGGTGCCGACATCAAGCGCGACATGCTCATCCTGCGCCGCCTCGGTGTGGAATTTGCCGGAGCGGCATGGTTCGATATTTCTGTCGCTCATTATCTTTGCCAGCCGGAGCAGAAACACGATATGCCTACTCTGGCCATGACCTATCTCGGTTTCGCCACATACGACTATTCAATGTCGGCAGCCGAGCGTAAGTCTGCCGCAATCGATATGGCCCCCGCTGCAGCTGAGACGGCTGTGCTGTCGCTCCGGCTTAAGCCTCTTCTGGAAGTGGAAGCCGAGCAGAAGGGCCAGCTTAAATTGCTCTACGATGTGGAACTTCTCCTCGTGGCTGTCCTTGCCTCAATGGAGTGGGAAGGTGCCCGCATAGACGTCAACGAGCTCCACCGCCTCTCGCAGCAGTTGTCGGCCCGTCTTGCCGATCTTGAGGCAAAGGCATTCGAGTTGGCCGGCCATCCCTTCAATGTCGGGTCGCCGTCACAGGTAGGTCAGATTCTTTTCGATGAGATGAAGATCGACCCCAAGGCCCGCAAGACAAAAGGAGGCTCTTGGTCGACTGCCGAAGATGTGCTGGAGAAATACAGCAAGGAGGTGCCGCTGGTGCAGCTTATTCTTGACATCCGTGGACTGAAGAAACTCCTCGCCACATATGTCGACGCGCTCCCCAAGCTCATCAATCCCGCCACCGGCAAACTCCACACTACGTATAACCAGACCGTCACAGCCACAGGCCGCATATCATCGACAAACCCCAACCTGCAGAACATTCCCATCCGCACCGCCGATGGTCGCGACATACGGCGTGCCTTTGTGCCTGATCCCGGATGCCTCATGCTGTCGGCCGACTACTCGCAGATCGAGCTCCGCCTTATGGCCGATCTAAGCGGCGACCCTGGCATGGTCGATGCATTCCTTTCGGGTGCCGACATCCATCGTGCTACAGCTGCGAAGATCTATCACGTCGACCTCGACGAAGTCACCGACGAGCAGCGACGAAATGCAAAGACGGCTAATTTCGGCATAATATATGGCATTTCAGCCTTTGGCCTCTCTGAGCGCCTCGGCATTCCGCGTGGCGAGGCTAAAGAACTTATCGACGGCTACCTCAACACATATCAGGGCGTGGCGGCTTACATGCAGTCGTCTATCGAGAGGGCCCGTACCGACGGCTTCGTCACAACCATCCTCGGTCGTAAACGGTATCTACCCGACATTACCTCTCGCAGCAATGCCGTTCGCTCATATGCCGAGCGTAATGCCATCAACGCGCCTCTCCAGGGCAGTGCCGCCGATATTATCAAGGTGGCCATGGTGCGCATTGATGCCGAGATGCGCCGCCGAGGCATGCGTTCGCGCATGATAATGCAGGTACACGACGAACTTATATTTAATGTTATTCCAGAAGAAGCCGCCGACCTCGAGAAACTCGTCGTTGCCGGCATGGAGAGCGCTTACTCCGGAAAGGTGCCCATGGAAGTTGCCGCTGGCATCGGGGCCAACTGGCTTGAGGCGCATTAACCCATTACTTATCTCATTTTCGCTATGAAAAAATTTCTACTCGCTGTTGCGGCTGCCGCCGCAGTATTCGCAAGTGCCGCCGAGCGTCCGGCAAGAATGCCGGCTCGCCTCCCGGGGGTGCCTGTCGACCAGACTCCGGTCTACAATCCGGCCGGGGAGGAAGAATTGTATATCATGAACGTTACCGAGGTCTCGGGCTGGGGCATCGACGATTGTGTCGGATATAAGCTCTATGTCCGTTGGGCCGACGACCGATCGACCATCTGGTTCCGAGATCTTGCTTCGGGTTTCGGCCGCTATACCGCAGATGAGGAATACACCTGGATCAAAGGCACCGTATCGGGCAACGACATCTCTGTGGCCGCAGGTCAGGTAATTTACCGCAACGATGAATATGGCCAGTTGCTCAACCTTGAGGCTGTGACCGTCAATGAGGCCGGAGAGGTAGATAAATTCCTCCCTGAACTCCATTTCACTATTCAGGGCGACCGTATTGTCTCAGCCGATGATGAAGTTTACCTCGGTGTATACGAAGACGGCCCTACAATGGACGAGGCTGGCTTCTATATCTTCGCACATCAGTACTCGATGGAGCCAGTAGGCGAAATCCCGGCCTTCACACCTCCGGCCTCCGCTGAGGTTCAGTCGCTGCTTATGACCTACGACGGCGGTGCGAGAATGGTGAATGTGGCCCGCGCAGACAGCACCGTATACATCGCCGGTCTGTCTACAATGGCTCCTCTCGACTATGTGCCGGCCACAGTCCAGGGCGACCAGCTTTTTGTGAAGGGTGGATATATCCTCACCTCCAATGAGCGTTATTTCGTGCGATTGATGGCTGCCCGCGAAGGTGAGCCTGACGAATGGGGCTACCCGACTATGGATCTCCTCACTGCATATACTTTCGACATTTCCGGCGACGGAAATACTTTCACGCTCAATCCGGCATCCGACTTCATTGTCGATGTTAACTATGAGCTCTCCGGTATGTTCGACGGCATCACCGGTGTGAAAATATTCCCTTATGCTGGCGATGTTCCTGCCACCCCGGCTGCCCCGTCTCTGATGTCGTATAATGAGTACGACAATCTCATGCGCATTACCGTGCCCTGCGAGGATGTCGACGGAAACTATATCAATCCTGAGAAACTTGCTTACCGTTTCTATCTCGACGGTGAGTTGTATACCTTCTCTCCCGCCGATTATGTTTATCTCACAGAGGATATGGTTGACATACCATACAATTTTACCGATAATTACGACATCTATTCGTCAGGTACTCTGAAGACTATCTATTTCCAGACACGCTTTACCTCTCTGGAAGTGGAGTCGGTGTATACGGTCGATGGCGACACCCGTTCGTCCGGAAAAGTGGCCCTCACTGCCGGTGTGCAGGCCCCTGTGACTGCCGATCTAATCGATGAGTCTTATACTGATATGCTCGGGCGTCAGGTTTTTGATCCGCGTCCTGGCTCATTGCTTATCGTCACTTCTCGTTATGCCGACGGTAGTGTTGTCCGCACGAAGAGATTGGTGAAATAAGAGTTTTTTCAATATTGAATTAAACTTTTTTTCACAATATTTGTCATATTTAAAGACGCTTTCGGAGATTTTACGTATCTTTGCGTGAAATCTCCGAGTTTATAACTCTACTATAATATGACAGATAAAGATACTCTTCAACAGCATATTTCCGACCAGAAGGAGACTCAGGATACGCCTGCGCCCAAGTCCGGTCGGCCTGTCCTTGTATGGATAGCCGTTCTGCTGGCCCTCTTGTCGTGGGTGGCCATGATGTTTGTCACAGGCTACGTGGCCCTCGCCCTCGGCGTCGCTGCCATTGCCGTCGGCTTCTGGGCTTGTGCCCGCAATGAACGCGCTATGCGCAAATTGGCGATAACTGCCATTATTGCAGCCACGGTGCTTGTGGTTGTGCTCGCGGCATTCCTGATTGTCATTAAGATCGGACTTTCGGCCTGATGGCTGCTGCGAGGCTTCTGTGTTTATACCTGATGGTGTCATCGGCGTTTTGCCTGATGGCGGAGCGTGTCACGATTGAGTTGTCACCCTCTGCCGGCGACATGACCGGTGCCATACGGCAGGCGCTCGATAAGGCTGCCCATGTTTCGGCATCTGGTAATGAGGTCTGCCTGCGTTTGTTTCCGGGCGAGTATAATATATCGCGACCTGAAGCAAGCCCTGTGCTATATCACATATCCAATACGGCTTCTGCCCAGGAAAATCCCGATCAGACCAAGCACGTGGGCATCCTGATTAAGAATATCGACAATCTCACCATCGATGGCACCGGAGCCGTTTTGATCACTCATGGCGAAATGACGCCCTGGGTTATCGACGGATGCCGTAATGTCACGCTTAGCGGATTCACTGTCCGTGCCGCCGACCCGTCTGTTCCTGAGATGCGGGTAAGGGCTGTGAGCGACACCTCTTTTGTTGCCTCGCCTCATCCATCTTCATCCTACCGTATAGATGTGCGTGGACGTCTCCACTGGCTTGGCGAAGCATGGGATTTTACCGGTGGTATAGCGCAGATTTACGATCCGGTCGCTGGCACAACCTTGCGTTGCGCCTCTCCGGTTGTTTCGGCCAATAGTGTGCGTGAGTTGCCAGGCGGCGATCTGGAGTTTCTCTATGCCTCCGGATGTGTGCCTGCCGAGGCAGTGCCCGGCTGTGTCTACCAGATGAGGCATTCTATCCGCAATGAGGTGGCTGGCTTCATCGTCGGCAGTGCGGGCGTCTGTCTCTCGGGCCTCAATCTCAATTTTATGGGCAACTTCGGCATCGTGGCCCAGTACAGCTCCGATATTACTTACTCCGGTCTGACCTGCGCGCCTGATCCGGAGGGCGGTCGCACATGTGCCGGATTTGCCGATTTCCTCCAGCTCTCCGGTTGCCGGGGAAAGGTTCGGATAGAAGGCTGCAGCTTTGCTGGGGCGCACGACGACCCAATCAATGTCCACGGCACTCACCTTAAGGTTGTGGAGGCTCCGGCGCCCGGGCAGTTGCGCGTGCGCTTCATGCATCCGCAGACATTCGGCTTCCCGGCTTTCATGCCGGGCGACAGTGTGGCTCTCATCGACGATGCCACACTTCTGGCCGTCGGCTCTCCGGCCTCAGTGCTGAAGGCGGAGATGGATGGCGACTACGATATGTTGCTCACTCTTGACCGGACGTTAGATCTGTCTGGCGATGCCTCTTTCGTGCTGGAGAATCTCACGTGGAATCCCGACGTCGAGATTATAGGCAATACCTTCACGCTTACCCCTACGCGCGGAATCCTTGTCACAACCCGTGGCGCCGTCACTATACGCGACAATACCTTCAACCGTATCCCCATGCCGGCCATTCTGGTGGCCGACGATGCGAGGAGTTGGTTCGAGTCTGGGCCGGTGCGCAGTCTCGACATAAGCGGCAACCGCTTCGTGAATTGCGCCGCGCCGCAGATTATGATTGCTCCGGAGGTGGCGCGCACGGTGCCCGGCCGCAAAGTCCATTCGGGCATCTCTGTTTGCGGAAATACCTTTGTTGTCGATTCTGACGGCCCCTTCGCCGGCGACCCGGTAATGATACAGGCCCGCTCGGTCGACGGCTTGGAAATAGGGGGTAATTCGCTTCCTGAAGGCCGTGAGATGAAGGTGGAGCTCGACGGCTGCTCGGGAGTACTTATTTATTAGCGATTGACTTTAGATCGGCGATAATGGCACCTGCTGTTGTGGCTGCCGCATTTTGTGTGCCCAGACGCGACCGCATCTCTGCATAGCCGTCAAGCTGTGCCTGGCGCACTGGGCTGTCGAGGCGCAGCAATGGCCCTAATTTTTCCGCAACGATTGTGGGCGTGCAGTTATGGAGCAATTGCTCGGGTATGATTTCCCGTTCTACGATGAGGTTGGGCAGCGACACATAGTCGACGCTCAGCAGTCGTTTCATTATGTCGTACGAGAGTTTCGACCCGTTGGCGCGGTAGGTCACCACTTGTGGAATGCCCGTCAGGGCGCACTCCAGCGTTGCTGTGCCGGAGGTCACCAGAGCTGCCCGGCAATGCACCAGTATGTCGACGGCGCTCGCCTCGCGGATGATGGGCAGATCGCCGGCCCCGTTGGCGCGGTACATCTCATCGTCTATTCCGGGCGCGCCCACAATCACTCCGCGGTATTGCGGAAATTCTTTCAGCGCGAGATACATCACAGCGAGGTTGTTGCGTATCTCTCCACGCCGGCTGCCCGGCATAAGGGCAACAAGCGGGCGGTCGCGTAGCTTGTATTTTTTCAAAAATTCTTCCCGGCTCGAAGTCTGGGCCAGACGGGCGTCAACCTCCTCTAACGATGGATTGCCCACATACGTGGCGTCAAATCCGTTGGCCTGGTAGAAGGCGGGCTCGAAGGGTAGTATGGAGTACACCCTTCGCACAAGCCGGCGGATGTCGCGTATGCGCCATTTTTTCCAAGCCCATATCTTCGGCGAGATATAGTAATATACTGGGATTTTTTCCTTGGCCGCGCGCGAGGCGACTTTCAGGTTGAACGACGGATAGTCGATCAATATCAGGCAGTCGGGTTTAGCAAGAGAGAGGGCCTCTTTGGCTGCCCGTAGATTGGCTCCTACTTTGCCTAAGTTGCGCAGTACTTCGCTGAAGCCCATGTAGGCCATATCGCGGTAATGTACTATCGGTGCACACCCGGCTGACGCGGCCATCAGGTCGCCTCCGAGGAAAGTGATGATGGCGTCGGGGTCGGCGGTCTTGATGGCATCGATCAGGTGCGACCCGTGAAGGTCGCCCGAGGCCTCGCCGCTTATGAGAAAATAGTGCATGTTATTTGCTTCGTTTTTCGCGGAAAAAATCCTGTATTATTGTGCGGCATTCATCCTCAAGTATGCCGCTGCTTACTTGTGCCCGGGGGTGGAAGGGGCTGCTGCCTGGGCGCAGTATGGTCGAGTAGCCCCGTTTGGGGTCCGGAGCACCTATCACTATGCGCGAGAGTTGGCTCCAGCCTATGGCGCCGGCGCACATAGGGCACGGCTCTACGGTCACATATAGCGTGCATCCGCTCAGGTATTTCCCACCCAAGGTCTGTGCGGCGGCGCTTATGGCCAGCATCTCGGCATGGGCTGTCACGTCGTTGAGCCGTTCGGTCTGGTTATGGCCGCGGCCGAGCACACGGCCTCCGCCTACCACTACCGCGCCGATAGGTATCTCGCCTTCTTCGGCTGCCATCCGGGCCTCTCCCAGGGCGAGGCTCATGAAATATTCGTCGGGTGTCATATCAGATCTATCTGTAAGCCTTCGCGGGCGGCTATCACTGGCCCGCTGAATTCTTCGGCGGCCTGCGCGGCCAGCAGTTCTTCGTTTTCTACAGTCTTCGAATAATGGCCTAACACCAGGCTCCCGGCTCCTGCCAAGGAGGCTATGCGGCCCGCTTCGCGTGCCGTCGAGTGGCCGCGCGGTGCCGCGTTGAACGCTCGGTCATCGCCGTAGGTCGCCTCGTGGTAGAGCACGTCTACGCCGCGCACGGCATCTGCCACCCGGGTGTCGAAGGCTGTGTCAGAGCAGTAGGCATAGCTCTTGGCCGGGCTGGCAGGGGTGGTCAGCCGTGAGTTGGCTATGATGATGCCGTCGGGGCGCTCGAAGTCGGCTCCGTCTTTTATTGCATCCATCATGTAGTGAGGCACCCCGAAAAATTTTGCCGCCTCCCCGTTGATGTGGGGCCGCTTGGGTTTCTCCTCGAAGCGGTAGCCCACGCAGGGCACACGGTGGTAGAGAGGGAAAGCCCGCACCTGCAGGTTGTTGTCCTCATACACAATCCCCGGATTAGACGGGTCGATGATGTCAAACTCAAGTGTGTAGGGCCGCTCGCGGCAGAATACATTCATGAGCTTCCGGAGTATGTCGGCCCCTTCGGCAAACGTGTGCACCGTCACACTCCCTTCAACCTCATGCAACGCCATCGTCGAGAGTAAGCCTGGCAGCCCAAGGAAGTGGTCGCCGTGCAGGTGTGAAATGAATATATCGCTCACCTTGGCGAACGACAGGCCATAGCGGCGCATCTGCAGCTGAGTGCCCTCGGCGCAGTCTACGAGCATCAGGCGGTTGTGGTAGCGCACAGCCTGGGCGCTCGGAAAATGACGGAGGGTAGGAGTGGCGGATCCGCACCCTAAGATGGTGACATTGAAGTACGACATATTTCTTAATTCTTGTTGAACGGATATGCACGGGCATGGCCTTTTGCAAAATTACGATAAAATCGGCAGGATTGTGTAAAAAAACGGTAAAAATCGAAGCCTTTGTGCAACATTTCACCCTATCTTTACGTATTACAAATAGCAACAGCAGAAAGAAGTAAGTATTGAATTAGTTTTTTCATAGGATTAGATTTTTAAGGTTTAGAAAACGCCGGGGTAGTCGTGAGACCACCCCGGCGCTGTTTTTATTTCACTCCCATCTCCATCTTTCATACCTCACGCCGCAGGCGACGTCCGCAGGGCGTCAATTTTTAGTACCCCGTACGCCACGAAGACGTCCGGAGCCCATCAATCCTTTTGTACCCCGTGTGCCTGCGAAGGCGTCGGCTTGGAAATGCGCCACGAAGACGTCCGGAGCCCATCAATCCTTTTGTACCTCGTGCGCCTGCGAAGGCGTCGGCTTGGAAATGCGTCGCCTGCGACGTCCGGAGCACGTCAATCTCTCGTCGCCCGTACGCCCGCGAAGGCGTCGGCTTGGAAATGCGTCGCCTGCGACGTCCGGAGCACGTCAATCTCTCGTCGCCCGTACGCCCGCGAAGGCGTCGGCTTGGAAATGCGCCACGAAGACGTCCGTTTACTCTGGTTTATGAAGAATAATTCCGAAGGATTTATAGTTAA
>CAJUJB010000045.1 GCA_910586595.1 uncultured Muribaculaceae bacterium
TCTTTTCCACGCCCCCGTAAGCTCCACCGTATGTGTTTTTTCCGGTTGGAGGTAGGGATTGCCGCCTTGGAGTGTAAAACGGTTGATATAATCAACGGTACCGTCCAAGTCACCATAATTGGGTCGGCGGGTCTTGCTTGTGTAGCTCAATGAAAGCTGTACTTGGCCTGCCGTTGTCGACATAAAGAATGAAGGAAAAAGATTGTTGTATGTCTTGCTTTGGTCGTCATTTCTCTGCCCGTTTTCAAGGTAGTCAAATTTCACGTGTTCATATCTCAATCCGGCTCCGAGGCTGAACCTGCCGAAAGTCTGCCGCAGGTCGAGAAAACCTGCGATATTTTTTTCGTCTACTCTGGTATCGGCATCGTCGATGATTTCGGCATCAGTCATATAATCCGAGGAAAAGCGTGACGATACAAATTCTTCACCAACCTCTATACCGCCTTTCCAAAGCGGATAACTCAATACAAGTTTTTCTGCGAACATTCGGCTCCTGTTGGTGCCGAATGTTGATATGAGCGCACTGCCTTGATTGACGCTGACTTCATCAACGGTGACATTAGACCTTGATTTTCTCCACATATAATCCGTGTTGAAGTCAATGCCCAAATCGCCGACTTTGCCATTATAATATAGATTAGCCCCGTGTTTGGGCAATCTCTTTGTATGGCCGGATCTGGTGCTTGTCGCACCATCGAAGAAAACACCGTTGACTGAAAGGTCTGTGAGGTAAGTATGATGCTTTTTGTCATTGGTGAGGCCATTGGCATAATATGCACCAATCGAATGTTTATCGTTAAACATATATGAGAATCCCGCTTTGCCGAAGCAATCGGTTACGTTTCCATAGCCGGTCTGCGTGATTTTTTCTTCCCAGTTAAGAGATGAATTAGACACACCGTATTGGTTGCTCTGAAACTTTGCGGTTGCTTCGCCGAAGTTGGCAAATACCTCCAGACCTCCGATTCTGTATTTGAAGTTCGCTTGATTTGAGTTAACAAAATATTTGTTCTCCTTCAGAACGGAGCGCAACAGACCGCTGAAACCCTCTCCATGGGGTCGCTTGGTGCTTATGCGGATCACCGAACTAACCGATGCATCGTATTTAACACCAGGGTTAGTGACAACCTCGACGTTCTTAATATCAGCCGAACTTATCTGCATCAGTTCGTTGGAATCCCTGACCAAACGGCCATTTATATAGATTGCAGGTGAACCTTTGCCGAAAACTTCAAAGGCACCATCGCGGCCAACAACCATAGGCACCTGAACTAATACGTCCTCTGCTGTTCCGGCGTGTTCGAGCTGTGAACCGGCAACGGTGGTGACAAGGGCATCCCCCTTAATTGCGGTAACCGGCCGGTTAGACTTGACCACCACTTCACCGAGCACCAAGTTTTCGGGTGTTAAGGTGATTATACCAAGGTTGCCTGTCGGGGGTATATCCTTTGAAATAGTGGCATAGCCGATAGATGAAAATTTGAGAAAAGCCGGAACGTTAACGGCATTCTCAAAAAGAAAACTGCCGTCTTCGTTGGTGATTGTGCCCGAGATAAATGTTGAGTCATTCTTATTTATAAGAATAACATTTACAAAGTCAAGAGGCGTGTTGTTTTCATCAACGATCTTGCCGGTAATACCCTGGCCCATTGATGATAAGATTGTTGTAAACAGAAGTATTGATGCTAATAACCTTGCCATATTTGCGATTACTTTTTTGCTCGGCAAAGTTATAGCCAATAAAAATAAAAACTCTCAACATATGTTTAGAGTCATGGTTTTTAACACTGATTTCTGTTATTTTTTCTGATACGGCTCAGATGTATTGGAGTAACAAGAAGGTATGAAGCAATGTCACGGAGCGTAACTTGCTCTATAAATTCGGGGTATTTCTCGACAAGTTCAAGATATCGCTCTGTCGGGGATTTTTGATAAAAACGGAGGTATCGAGTGTATGCCTCATCTAAACAAATAGACGCAATCTGTTGGATTAGATCAGGCTGCAATTTGGAGAGAAATTCCCTAAGAGGCCTTAACGGTACTTGCAGAACTTCTGCATCACATCCTGCCATGACCGATACTCGAGAAGGTTTATCTAATAGGAAAGACCGCGTTACGTCCATTATACATTCGTTCTTAAATGTGAATCCCGTAACAGCATAATCACCTTTGGTAGTCAGTGTGCAATATTTAAGCCGACATATTTACCGATTTGCCCTTCTTCAACAAAATAATCTCCCTTGGCATAGTGAACGGTTTTGCCGTTGGCCATACAATACTCGCGCATCGCCTCAAAATCAATGTATGAAAGAAAATCGTTAATTTGAGACATAGAAAAAAGATGATTTTTGCTTAACTTTGCGTATAACTAATACCTACTACATCATTCATCTGACCCCGACTCGGAATAAACGCCAGAGCTGGGATAATGTGGGTTACGATTGCCGAATTTGATGCCTCTATTTACCCTTTTGCGATAGATTGAATAACTATCGAAGCAAACCCATGTGGATATAGTAATGCCAATAAACTCGACCCAAGCCTTCGCTGACGATGGATCTGCGACTACATTAGAAGACCGTACGCCCGATAAGCATAGCCCAAGCACAAACAGGGTACCTGAAATATTCCGTTTCACACGATTACTTACTCTCATTGCCTCGTTGCTTATTAGATTAGCCTATGCAAAAGTACATATTCCCAATAAAACATGCAAACCGAGCATAAGCTCCATTAAATTTTTAGATGTTGAGTGAAATTATCTTGAGAGAGTTTATTCTGCCCGCTCGATCTCCAGTTCACTCCGATTGTTCTTTCTAAACTTGCTCCAATTTTTCTTAAGGTTCCTATTACTGATAAGCGTAGAGATGCCTGTGAGGTCCTTCAGTAGAGTCAAGGCCCTGTAAGCAATGCCCTGATGATGCTTAACTTTTTTCATCGAGCCCAAACGATGATCAGGAGTAAAATTCAACCTCACACCTTCAGCATCAATATCGTTGACGCGGGCTATGAGGTCGCAGATTTCCGGTTGAAGAGCCGGAGCTTCAGCGGGCACAATTATCTCTATATCGGAGTCCGCGAAATTATACCTCTCCCATTTCCGGGCTTCTTTCATTGTGATATATTCCCTATCCATGATATAAACCTCGGCATAAGTACTGATATAGGATGGCAGATCTTTCCATTTTAACTTGGATATTGAGCGATCTCGGCTGTTAGACTCGATGGTGAAAGAATACCCAGTCAATTCACTTGATGACACAGAATCTTCGATTACATTATCAAACTTATACCGGATTCTGAAGTCATCAAATTCGAGATTATCACAGAAAAATGAAGACAGAGCAGGCACCCACCTACGGCCAGCAGTATCGGCAAGGACATTTACATTAACATCGACGTGCCCCTCATTGCGAATCCAAGTTTCTGCCCTGCTATATTTGCCATTGAGAGTATCCATACCGCAGTCAAGCGACCGAAGTTTAGGTGGAAGAGCTATGGAGGGAGGCAAACTCATCCAATCTGACCACGAAAAATGGTAGGCAGATCTATCACTCACGCTGTCAAGCCCCTTTTCATTGGTAAATCTGTAATAGGACTTCGCATCAAGTATACGAGGACTCCTCCACCCTTTGAATGATTTTTTAGGATAAGACGGCAACATATAGTCAACCATTTTTTCACGGAAAAGGAAAACAGTATCGTACTGGTTGGTAAGCAAAGAATATTCGCGCACATAGGCAAGCATATGGAGCACCTTTTGGTTACGCGATTCAATGACAAGCTCAGGCAACTCGGAGATTTGCTCCGACATAAGCACCGTGTCATTCGTCCAATTCTCAATCGTTTTCTCCTTATACCCCAGATACCTGACTGTAATGGGATAACTCTCGGGAGAAATACAAGGTGTACGTCCATTACCATCCGTAATGCCTATCAGCTTACCCCGGCAATCAAAAATTGAGGCACTGGGCAATGTATAAGCGTTAATAGAGTCGGCAACCACGACATATTTGCATTCTCCCTTAACTGCGAACGCGGCAAGGAATAAACACAACACTGCGAAGAGACATCTACATCTCATTTGCTGTATCAAAAATAATACGGCCATCCTCCTCCAGCTTCATGTGGCCCCGGTAACTGGGGGATTCAAGTCCGAACAAACCTTCAACACAATTTACGTCCTCACATACCACCTGCCTCAGCAAGCTACCCCGCAAGGTTTTCAACCGTCCGGCGTGAGGAGTATGCAAGCGGCCACCCGAAGCAGTCTCAGCAAATTCAACCTTTACTACTTTTGCCACCTGATTTATGCGTTTCCAATCAAAACACTTGGCCGCATCAGCAGGTAAAAGGTCAAGCACCTCACTCTCATTTCTCGCCTCAAGTTCTTTGAGCAAAACTTCAGTAAGATCAGGTTTCCACCAAGCCGCAAGAGTTACCTGGCCAGGGGCAACCCGCGTAGTAAAGTCGAATCTGTACGCCTTTATTATATCATCCGGTTTCAACCATCCGTATAGCGACGAAACAATCCTTACACTGTCAATGGCTGTACGCTGGACTTCAGCCGATAGACTTCCAAAGTCAAAAGCCTTGAAAACAACTCCTGTATAAGCCTCAATAGCCCTGTCGCCTTCGCTCTTGTCGGTAAACTCGCATATCATAGAGCGAAGTTTAGATGCCATGGCAACGCTGATTTTCACCTCTTTGGCGAGGTCTGTGGCATCCAGACCGTAGAGCGACAGCATTATTTCTGCCGCTTTATCATTGAATACCGGAGTATGGGCCGCGATATCGGCTGGAGAGAAGTGGCGCTTGCACGGCAGCATTGTCTTGGATTCGGCAATAAGTATGAGCATATGGCGTTTAGTGAAGTGAGATTAGTTTAAGTATTGCAAATTTAGTCAATAATCCGGCCCAGGTCATACTGAGAAATATTAAAAAACTATATTTGATGTACTTTTTGTATAAAACCTATTGCCGAATATTAAGGCCTCTATATACTCGTATTCTCACGGATTTCGCTTAACTTTGCAAAAAATCTGAAGAGATAATATGACCGCGCATAACCCGTCTGTAGACCATCATGCTGAAATAATAATGCTCGGCACAGGAAGTGCCTTTCCATCGTCAAGCTACAATACTTGCCTTGCCATCCGCACGGACGAAGAACTATGGCTTACCGACGGAGGCGGAGGCAATGGAATTTTTTCACGACTGAAAGAAGAGAATATACCAGTCAACTCTATCCATCACTTATTTGTCACTCATACTCATACCGACCATATATTCGGAGCTGTATGGCTGATGCGGTCTATTGTGCAGCATTCTCTCGAAGGAAAATATTCCGGCACGCTAAATCTCTACGGCAACCCCTCCGTTATCCACGCTTTAAAAACTATATGCAGCCTTACCCTACTGCCCTCGTATTATTCCAGGCTTAACGACATTGCAATTTTTACGGAAGTGGGGCCCGACACATCTGTTTCAGTCGGGGAGGCCGAAATACGATTTTTCGATTGTGGGTCGGAAAATGTAAATCAGACCGGCTTCATCATGACCTTACCATCAGGCAAGACAATAGCATGCATGGGCGACGAAGCCCTCACCGAAGCAAATGAGAGGCACGTGGCTGGTTGTGATTGGCTATTCTGCGGAGCATTTTGCAGGTATGCCGACCGCGATGTCTTCCGGCCTTATGAGAAACATCATCGCACGGTAAAAGATGTAGCTGCGCTTGCAGAAAATACCGGCATCAAAAATCTTGCCTTATATCACAGTGAGGATCGTACTCCAAATCGCGAAGAGGCTTATACAGAGGAGGCCGCCCTCTGTTTTTCCGGACGCATCCATATACCCCACGACGGGAGCCGATACTTGGTGTAATCAACGGAGAAAAATGCGGAGTGTGGCTCCAAGCTGACGTGGAAGCCCTCGTTGAACGAAGGCGTTGCCCATCGACATGAAATAGAATGTGTCATAACGAGTGCCGGTCAGATTGCGGCCCCATAAGCGCAACGACCATTTTTCAGCATTGAATGCAAGCGACAGGCCCGGTAAGCAGTAGAAGGGCTGGGATATAGTATTTGCCTCATTCCACTCAATAGGCCCCACACATCGTGCTGTAGCATTCAACTCAGGCACGATGCCTAAAAATTTCAGTGGTTCTGCTCTGTACGACAGCTCTGCGAAAAGAGTATGTGCGGGCGCATAAGGCACCCTTTTACCACGATAATCAGCCCTTC
Organism: uncultured Muribaculaceae bacterium; assembly: GCA_910586595.1. GTDB lineage: Bacteria > Bacteroidota > Bacteroidia > Bacteroidales > Muribaculaceae > CAG-873. The sequence goes on from CAJUJB010000045.1 coordinate 6,246, forward strand.
CATCATTATATTTGCGGAACGTTGCATTTGTATATCCATAATCAATGCGAAGGGCTAAATCCTGCACCGGTTGCCACTTGACCGACACCTCAGCCCCAAAACTGCGGGTACGGCCAGCATTGGTCATGATGCGACCCGTGGTAGTTCCAGGAGGGAAAGTCGTAAGCTGCTGGTTGCGACAATCTATATAAAATAACGCGCCGTCAAGAACCAACGGGCGAGACTCGAAAAATGAGGCATGAAAACCAAGCTCATAATTGAAACTCCGCTCGGGTTCATAGGCTACAATATCTTCAAGCTTGTATAACTGGCTCATGCCCATTATCGACATCAGCCGTTGCTGAAGCACATCGCTGAACATCTGAGTATTATAGCCACCCGCCTTATAGCCCTTCGAGAAGGTGAAATAAGGAGTGAAAGGCTTGTAATCGTAGGACACGGTCAGCTTGGGCAACAACTCCACGTATGTTTTAGACAATGAGCCGTGGTCATTAATCTCAACTGGAGTATGCGAATAGTGTTCTGAAGTGCCATCAGGCAGAAGATGATAAGTAGAGAAACCCGTCGACGTCGAACTGGTATAGTCAAGTGAAGTACGCTCGATGTCAAGGCGTAGTCCAGCCTCAAAACGCCAATTACCGAGCGCGTAAGCACTCTCGTGGTAAAGGGCAAAACCACCTGTACGCAATGTAAAATCACTGCCGAGTGTAAACCGACGCGTATCCCATCGAATCGGATACGTGGGATTGGCGTCATTGCGGTGATCCTCAATAAGTTTTTGTATTCCCGTATCCTTAAATGTGACAGGAGCACTCATGTCGGTCGACTTATAAAAGGCAAACACACCACCCAACCAGCTGTAAGCACCTCGCGAGCCTCGGGTGAAAAGGTCTTCTGTCCACGTCCATTCTCTTCGATCCTGCACAAGCGTAAAATAATCGGCAGGTAGGAAGTCCTGATCAAGCGTCATTGTATCGTCAAGATACTGTATCGATGTGACAGAGGTAACCACCACACGTTGCCCGGCCCATGCCACAGTCAGGCCATCGGCAAACGCTGTACGGCTATAAGCACACGTATCATTGTAAGCGATTGTACCAGACTCAACGGATGCATAAGGATAGCCACCCTGTCGGTTGAGAGCTGCCGTGGCTGTATTGGTCAACGATAATCGTGGCGATGGCTGCCAGGCCGTTTTCCACCGCAGTGATCCTGAATTTTCATGATCAAGCCGTCGGCCTGTAAATGCATTCCGGAAGAATCCGTCGGTATGACGATATTGCGCAGAAAACCCCATGCCCAGATCGGAAGATAATTTGCCGTAGTACCCTGCCGAAGCCGTGACTGTATTTGCCGAACTATACTCAACCATGCTGCGGAGCCCCTTGGCACGCAGCGGAGAGAGGGTGCGTATATTGATCTGCCCACCCATTGTGTTGCGCCCGTTCAGCACAGATTGGGCGCCGCGGAGAATCTCAATACTTTCAATGTCGACAATATCAAAGTCATAGTTGTCTTTATTCAAGTACGGAATATTGTCAACGGTGAGGCCAACTACCGGTTGGTCAATTCGTGCACCGAGTCCGCGCACATATATTGACGAAGTCATGCGGGAGCCATAATCGGGCATGTAGAAGTTAGGGGCAATCAGACTTATACCTTTCACAGCCTCCAGCCCAAGGGCCCGGGCCTGCGCGCCGCTGATGCGGGTCACAGCTTCTGTGGCAATACCTCCTCCGGGGGTCTGCTTAACACCCAATACCTCCAGCGGTCTGAGCTTATGCGCACGGGCAGCCGTGTCGGGTTCCATATTTACTGCGGAACCTTCAAATGCAGCAGCCGCGCATAACAACAATAATCCGGCCCTTACCTTCATCTGGTTATGCCTTTTCCGATAATTCGAGCCAACGCAGCTCCTTTTCATCAATAATATCGCCTATCTCAGCATAGCGCTGAGACTTAACTCCGAAATCCGACGACGAGGCATCTCCTGAGGCAAAGAAGGCTTCGAGCTCACTTTTTTCGGTATTCAACGCCTCAAGTTCGGCTTCGAGCGCCTCAAATTCTTTCCTCTCCTTAAACGACATTTTTGCGGGGCGTTCAGTCTGGCGCCGCTGAGGCTGATCTTTTACTTTAGGTGTAGCTTCGGCAGAGGGCTGACGTTCCTGCTCATCAAGATAGGCACGGTAATCACTATAATTACCCGGGAAGTCTTTTACGACACCGTTTCCTTCCATCACGAACAAGTGATCAACAATATTATCAAGGAAATATCGATCGTGACTTACAACTATCACACAGCCCTTGAAATCAGCCAGATACTCTTCAAGAATACCCAGCGTGACTATATCGAGGTCATTTGTCGGTTCGTCGAGAATAAGGAAATTAGGCTGACGCATCAGCACTGTGGCCAGATGCAGGCGGCATCGCTCACCTCCACTGAGTGTAAATATATACTTCTGCTGATCAGCGGGCGAAAAGAGGAATCGTTGCAGATATTGCATAGGGGCAATATGCTGGCCTTCCTTGAGCTCGATGTCTTCGGCAAGTTCAGTAATGGCATCTATTACGCGCTTATTACGGTCGAAAGATATTCCGTCCTGACTATAATAGCCAAATTTCACTGTCTCACCCACATTCCATACTCCAGCATCTTGCGGCACCAACCCCTGAAGCATTTTTATAAAGGTAGATTTGCCCACACCATTCACACCTACGATACCCAGTTTTTCACCGGGTGCGAAGGTGTATGTGAAATCGTCAAGAATAATTTTCTCACCGAAGCGCTTCGATACGCCTTCAGCTTCAAATATTTTAGAGCCGACGCGCGAGCTGCTTGCCTCCAGTTTCACATTACGCTCGGTGTGTGTGCGGCGTGCCCTCTCTTTAAGGTCATAGAAATTATCTATTCTAAACTTAGCCTTACCGGCCCTGGCCTGCGGCTGACGACTCATCCATTCCTGCTCGCGACGCAATGTATTTTTCACACGTGCGAGTTCGGCGGTCATAGCCTCTATGCGCTCGGCCCTTCGGCGAAGATACATGTCGTAGTTGCCTTCGACCTCAAATACCGATGTATCGTCGAGTTCGATGATCTTGTTGCATACACGATCGAGGAAGTAACGGTCATGGGTAACCATCAGCAAAGTTGCCCGCGAACGGCGAAGATAATTCTCCAGCCATTCAATAGTGGTTATATCAAGATGGTTGGTAGGCTCGTCAAGAATAAGGAAATCGGGATTGCACATCACCGTACGTGCAATGGCAAGACGCTTACGCTGTCCACCGCTCAAGCGATCGACCGAGGCTGTCATGTCGGGTAAGCCCAGGCGAGTGAGAAGCTGCCTCATACGGTCTTCATAATCCCACGCATTGACAAGATCCATAGTATGTACGGCTTCCTCGGTGCGCGCAGTGTCTCCCGACGCCATGGCGAGTGTATATTCACGCACCGCGGCCGCCATCGGATCGTCATTGTCAAGAGCTGCACTAAGCACAGTTGCTCCGGGGACAAACTCCGGTTCCTGAGGGAGATAACCTACCCGTATACCATTGCGGAAAACGATGTTGCCACTGTCGGCATCCTCATTGCCAGCTATAATGCTAAGCATTGTACTTTTACCCGTACCATTACGGGCAACAACACCGATTTTATCACCTTCATTTACACCAAAAGTCACGTCACCAAATAGCAACCGGTCGCCGTAACTCTTGGTGAGATTTTCTATATTAAGGAAGTTGGCCATTGCTGATTCTAAAAAGAGGTACAAAGATACAAATCTTTTTCGTATTTTTGCAATATCGAACGCCATGGGGCGTTTAAATAGATATGATTGTACGCAATTACACCTTATTAATAATATTGGCCATCTGCGCCCTCTCTCTTGGGAGCTGCCGGGGGGCTAAACTCTCTACTGCCAATGAGCAGATGGAGCGCGGCGAGTTTTACGACGCATCACGCACCTACCGTAAGATTTACAATAAGCTCACTAAGAAGGAAGAGCGTTCGCTCCGCGGAGAAGTCGCGTTCAAAATGGCGGAATGCCACCGCCGTCTTAACGAATATGCCCGTGCGTCGGCAGCCTATCAAAATGCCGCCCGCTACGGCTACAACGATTCCATTATCTATCTGCGTATGGGGCAGATGTTATCCGCGGAAGGCAAGTATGCTCAGGCCATTAAAGCTTATAAAGACTATCTCGACTGGCGTCCTGACGACAAACTCGCCCAGAACGGCCTTATCGGCGCCCAGATGGGCCTGGAGAAAAAAGGTGGCACAAGGTATGTAGTTAAAAACGCAAAACTCTTCAACTCACGCCGAGCCGATTATTCGCCTATGTATCTCGACCGCTCGCTCGACCAGCTTTACTTCACCTCCACAAACGAAAAGGTAACTGGCAATAACAAGAGCGAGATTACCGGCATGAAAAAAGGCGACATATGGTTTGTAACGAAAAACGAACAAGGCCAGTGGAAGCGTCCGGAGCCCGTAGAAGGAGAACTAAATACAGAAGTTGATGAAGGCTCGGCAGCCTTCTCTCCCGATGGATCCACCATGTATCTCAGCCGTGCGCGCCGCGAGCCCAACGCAAACACCGGCGTGGAGATTTACACCTCGCAGCGATCGGATGCCAAATGGAGTGCCCCTGTAAAATTTGAGATTACAGCCGACACAATATCCAGCTATGCCCATCCGGCCGTATCGCCCGACGGCCAGTGGCTCTACTTCGTATCTGATATGCCCGGAGGCCAGGGAGGACTGGATATATGGCGCATCAACCTTAACGAGCGCCAAGGGTCTCTTGAAAATCTTGGCGAATGGATTAATACTCCCGGCGACGAAATGTTCCCTACATTCCGCACGGATTCAGTCTTCTATTTTTCCTCAAACGGCCACCCGGGCTACGGAGGTCTCGATATTTTCAGAGCTGAGCTCACCCGGTCGGGTGGATGGAATATGTCCAATATGGGCACACCTATAAACTCTACGGCAGATGACTTCGGCATGACTTTCGGAGAGGGCGAGAGTGGCTTCTTCAGCAGTAACCGAACCGATAATCGTGGTTACGACCATCTCTTCTCTTTTGAGTTGCCTGAATTGAAAATAATCATCTCCGGATGGGTACTTGACAAAGATGAGGAACCGGTTCCGAATGCCGTGATACGTATCGTCGGCAATGACGGCTCGAACCAGAAGCAAGTTGCCCGTAACGACGGCTCCTTCTCCTTCCCTCTCGACCGTGGCGTGAGCTATGTGATGCTTGCAGGCGCGAAGGGATACCTTAACGCAAAGCAGGAATTTACCTCCGATACCGCCGAAGAAGATGCAGAGTATGGAGTGGATTTCATCCTCGCCTCCATTACAAAGCCTGTTGTGGTGGACAACATCTTCTATGATTTTGACCGCGCGACCCTCCGACCCGAGTCAAAAACCGCCCTCGACGAAATGGCACAGATTCTCCGCGATAATCCTAACGTAACAATCGAAATGGCCTCGCACACCGACCGCAAAGGCAGCGACGAATATAATATCGATCTGTCGAGCCGACGTGCGCGTTCAGTGATTGACTACCTGATTTCGGTAGGTATTGCGCCCGAGCGCCTGCAAAGTCAGGGTTATGGAAAATCTCGGCCCAAAACCATAACGAAGAAACTCGCCCGCGAATATCCACAATTTCCTGAGGGCACAATATTGACTGAAGAGTATATACTTACCCTTCCGGAAGCCGATCAGGAAGTGGCGGATCAAATCAACCGTCGCACAGAATTTCAGGTACTTTCGATCGATTATCAAATGTTCTGATTATCCGAAATGCGTTTCCGCACAGAAATCGAATGCCGCCCGTCGGCATGGAAGATAAATCATGACACCCCGCTTGTGATGCTGGGGTCGTGTTTTACCGACGAAATAGGGTCGCGTCTGGACTCCGACGGATTCCAAGTAATACACAATCCTTTCGGGCCATTGTATAATCCTATCTCGGTCACCCGCTGTCTTATGCGCGCGGCTAAATGTGAATTATATAATGAAGCTGACCTGACGGAGGGCCCCAGAGGCTACCATTGCCTGGATTACGCTTCCCGTTTCAGTGGCAATGACCAAAGCGAGCTCCTGGCCTCAATCAACTCCACCCTGCTCAAACTGCACTGCGCCTTGACATCGGCCCCTGTGCTAATAATAACCTTAGGTTCGGCTTTTGTTTTCGAACTGATGACTACCGGAGTCTGCGTAGGGAATTGCCATAAATTCCCGGCAGACCGCTTCAAGCGTCGGCTACTCTCTACAGATGAGATATTCAACTCTCTGGCCAATTGTATACAGACCCTTCGAGACACCGGCGTAGAAAAGATAATATTTACAGTAAGCCCTATACGCCACCTCGCCGATGGACTGCACGGCAACACTCTGAGCAAGGGTACACTTCATGTAGCTCTTAACCGACTGCTTGAAGCATATCCTGACCTCTGCTCATATTTCCCGTCTTATGAAATAATGATTGACGACCTCCGTGACTACCGTTTCTATGCCCCCGACATGAAACACCCGTCGGAAGTCGCCGTAGAATACATTTACGGCATATTCGCCGATACTTACTTTTCCAAGGAGACCCGCAAATTGGCAGAAGAATTTCTCCGGCGCCAGAAAGCGGCCCTCCACCGTCAAATATTATGACACTTAACGATTTCGATCCAGTCGCTTGTCGCTACGATTATCTCGTTACAGACAGCCGCTCAGTTTTTAATCCTTCAAAGACAATCTTCGCCGCTATACGCACAGATCTCGGCGATGGTCATAATTATATCTCCGATTTATATCGCAAGGGCGTTCGAGCCTTCATAGTTGACAATTTACTGGAAAATGCGCCTGCAGACGCAACCTTTATTGTGACTCCGAACGTGCCTAAATATCTTTCCGACATTGCTCGTACCCGTACCAGCAGCCTCTCAAAAGGAATAATTGTAACCGGAAGTGTGGGGAAAACCACTATGAAGGAACTGCTTTATCAATCGTTGATCGGCGAATGTGACGTACGCCGCAGCCCCAGAAGCTGGAATTCAAGCATAGGTGTTCCGCTGGCAATCTGGGATATGACGAGGAAGCCTGGAGATAACCCGTTTCTGATAACCGAAGCTGGCATAGACGGCCCCGGACAGGGGCAATTTTTATCGGAAATACTGGCAGGATCGCATTCAACTGCAGTCATCACCCCCATAACAGACGAGCACGACGAGGCGTTCAAATGTCATGCCGACAAGATCAAAGAAAAGATTGACCTCATCTCACATTGCTCAACTATTATTTACGCCGACACTGATGCCGAGCTAAGAACTCAGCTGGAAATGCGCATGCCAAACGCCAACCTTATCGCGGTCAAGCAAGATGGACATACTTCAATATATCACGCATTGGCAGCCAAAGTTATCGAGCATATCGGCATTCCCTCCCAGGCGCTAAAGAAACTTGACACCCTTCCTTTAGTGAATAAACGGCGGGAGATTTCTGCCGGAAGCTTCGGCAACACTATTTACCGTGATTACTTCACGGCAGATCTACGGTCGCTCCAGGACGCCCTCGACTTCATGCTCCGGCACACATCGCCCTTGCATAGCACTGCCCTATTCCTCGGCGATCTAATCGACGGAGGACAGGCCGAAGCGGTCAAATTGGCACAAGCCTTCGGCATTGACCGAATCGAACCCATGTCAGAAGATCTCCTCACCCGCATCCATGCCGGAAATGAATTCCGCGATATGCAGATACTTCTTTTCGGTAAGGACAATGAGTGCTTCAGCAAAGTTGCCGAGGCTCTTGAAAGTGCCGGGCACGACACGACCCTCGAAGTCGACCTGGATGCCATGGCACATAACTATAACCACTATCGAAGTCTCGTTCCTCCCGGAACCGGCATCGTGGCAATGGTCAAGGCGTCGGCTTATGGTGTAGGGGCCGTGGAAACCGGAAAGAACTTACAGAGCCTTGGAGCATCCTATCTGGCTGTAGCTGTGATTGAAGAAGGCATCACATTACGCGAGGCCGGAATCACAATGCCTATAATGGTGTTGAATCCGGTTACCAACCGCTATCCTGCCTTATTTGCCCATCATCTGGAGCCTGCCGTCTTCTCTTATGAAGAGCTCGACCGACTCATTTCCGAGGCTGAAGCAGCCGGCGTCAGCGACTACCCTGTCCATATCAAACTCGACACTGGCATGCATCGTGTAGGCTTCCTCGACAATCATCTTGAAGAGATTGCCCGCCGCCTCAACGCCACCAAGGCCGTAAGAACCGCGTCGGTTTTCTCCCATCTTGCTACAGCTGATTGTCTGGACATGGACGCCTACACAAAGCAGCAGCTAAGCACCTTCTATCACATGACCAATCGTCTGGAAGGTCTTTTGGGTAATACATTCAAACGCCATATTTTAAATACTGCCGGAATGATGCGCTTCGCCGGCTGCGGGAAATATGAACTGGCAAGGCTCGGCATAGGCCTATACGGCATATCTCCATATCCTGGCCCCGAGGGCGAAGCTCTTCGACCAGTGGCAGCCTTCCGGTCGCATATCATATCGCTAAAGCATTGGCCCAAGGGCACGCCTATAGGATATGGCTGCCGGAGCATCACACCTGAAGACGATGCGGTAATAGCCACCGTACCGGTTGGATATGCCGACGGCGTCAACCGCCATTTCGGGCGAGGAAATGCTTCATTTGTTGTGCGTGGCATAGAGTGCCCCACCATCGGAAATATCTGTATGGATCTATGCATGGTAGATGTATCGGGGGTGCCCGATGTCTCGGTCGGAGATTCGGTTGAAATCTTTGGCCCGGAGATGCCCGTAGAGCGGCTCGCCTCCATACTCGACACCATCCCTTACGAAATTCTCACATCTGTGTCGCAACGCGTGAAACGAGTGTATGTGAAACGTTAACCTCGACACTGGCTGAAAATACAGCGCTCTATGCCAATAAGTTCAGGCATAGAGCGCTGTATTACTATTGGATAACAACAAAAAAATGGCACAAGCATCCGGGATGGCTTGGTTTTAATATTATTTTGTCCTATCTTTGTCAACCATAATCCAATACCATAACACAATGCAAAAATCCTATTCTCTTTTATCTGCCATTATGCTAATGTGTGCCCTGCTCTGTGCCGACACCTCAGCGGCAAGCTCAGCAATCTTTACCAAGTGGATTGATGGCACATTAGGCTTCTGTTCCAGCTCCAGCACTTCAATACTGGAAGGAGGAGCTCTTCATTTCAACGATAAGCTCACCCTCCGATATGACGGGTGTGAGATAACTGCCGTTGAAATCATAAATGGAATTTTCGAAAATCAGGCCGAAGCCCCCTTCACCATTTTCTTCACTAAAGACCTCTTTTCCGAGCCAGAAAAGACCATAGCGGCAGAAATGGATGTCAACGCTCCCAAAAAATTCAAGACCTATACACTCGATACGCCGTATAAAATCCAGCAAGGAAATAGCTTCTATATAGGATATCGAATTTTAGTGGAGCCGTCGAACTACAGCATCGGCTCATCTAAAACAAATTCAGGAGTTATATTCGACGGAATCGGCGATCTTAACAATTTAGCTGGCTTCTATGCTGAGACCAATGCCAAAACTGACGACGGGCGTATTCTGGACTGGAAGAATAAAGGAAGTTATAACGGCCATCTGGGTATTAAACTACACATCCAAGGCGACGCTCTTCCGGAAGAAATAATTGAAATTACATCTGTCAAAGTTCCTAATTATCTTGCGCCAGAGGAGATGGCCTATCCAGCAGTGAGTATGCAAAATGTTGGAACCAGATTCATTGATTCACTTATTCTCGAGACAAGTATTGCAGGCGAAGAAGAATCAACGGCTATCGAACTTACTAAGTTGAATCTGAATCCCAACGACGAATGCTGCTACGAAATACCGATCAGTATAAACAAAACCGGCGCCATGCTACCCTTGACCTTCAACATTACTCACATAAACGGGCAATCTGTAGTCTATCCCGACGGTAAATACACAAAAACAATATCCATATTTCCAAGGGAAGAGGGATTTACAAAGCGAGTGCTTCTTGAAGAGGGCACAGCAACCGGCTGCGGGTGGTGTGTGCGGGGCATCGTAGGCATTAACCGAACTCTCAAAGCGTATCCAGACGGCAATTTTATACCGGTCGCAATTTTCTACCCGTTGTTCGACATCTGGTTTAACAAAGGTTATGATAATATCTGGGATGAGTATCTGGCCAGCTATCCTTCTTCATTGGCCAACCGCGATATTAACAACTATAGAGTGCCCGATCCGAATGAATTTCAACTGGCTGACATCATGAGGTTGGAAAAAGACCAGCGGGCAATCGTTGACCTGAGCAATATCCGGTTTGCACCCGAAGGCAACCGTGCCTATGTCTCAGCCGACATTGAATTTGCATTCGGATTCAACGATGTAGACTACCGAACCATGTTTATTCTTACTGAGGATAAAGTGGGCCCCTACACGCAACACAATTCTTATGCAGGTTCGTCGGATATGGACGGCTGGGAAAATCTACCATCGAGTGTAGACAATACTTACTATGATCATGTTGCCAGGTCAATCTCAGCTTTCCACGGTCACCGGAATTCTCTCCCTTCCACAATCGACGCTCACAGCATCTACACTCATTCAGCCCAACTCGACCTCAGCCTCGTCACGAACCTGAATAACTGCGCCATAATCGCTGCTGTTCTTGACGGAAAGACGGGCATAGTACTGAACGCATTCCGTTGCCCGATTACCGAAGCAGGTGTAGAGGCGCCGGTTGCCGAAGAAAAGGAATACCCTATAGAATTATTCAATCTTCAGGGAATGCCTATCACCACCCCGCAAGCAGGCGAGCTATATATCGAACGGCGTGGCCCAGTCAGCCGCAAGATGATCAACAAGCAGCTATAGTAATTGGCGGATTACAATTGGATGCCTGTCATAGTTTTTTTCTAACGCATTTTTTTGTAATTTTGCAGGACGAAAAAATAGAACAACAATGAACGACCTTCCACAGAAATACAATCCTGCCGAGGTAGAAGATAAATGGTATGCCTATTGGCTTGAACACAAACTATTTCACTCCGAACCCGACGCACGCGAGCCCTATACTATAGTTATTCCTCCACCAAACGTGACAGGAGTGCTGCATATGGGCCATATGCTCAACAATACTATTCAGGATATTCTTGTGCGCCGTGCCCGTATGCAAGGGAAAAACGCCCTTTGGGTACCCGGCACCGACCATGCCGCCATATCCACAGAAACCAAGGTTATCGCGAAGCTGGCTGCGGAAGGTATAAAGAAGACTGACCTCACCCGAGAGGAATTTCTGAAACACGCATGGGAATGGACCGAGAAGCACGGAGGCATCATCCTCCAACAACTCCGCAAACTCGGTGCCTCATGTGACTGGGATCGCACAGCCTTTACCATGGATCCGATGCGCAGTGAAAGTGTGCTCAAAGTTTTCGTGGATCTATATGAAAAAGGTCTTATATACCGCGACCTCCGCATGGTAAACTGGGATCCCCAGAACCGCACTGCAATCAGCGATGACGAAGTCTTCTTCGTTGAAGAACAATCGAAGCTGTATTATCTCCGCTATTATCTTGCAGAAGAACCCGCAACACTTGAGGCTGAAGAAGGATGCGTTGTACATACCGATGCAGAAGGACGCCACTATGCCCTTGTAGCCACAACCCGCCCTGAGACAATCATGGGCGATACGGCCATGTGCATCAATCCGAAGGACCCGAAAAACAGTTGGCTGAAAGGTCGCCGTGTAATCGTGCCTCTGGTTGGTCGCGAGATTCCGGTGATTGAAGACCGCTACGTAGACATCGAATTCGGTACGGGCTGTCTGAAAGTTACCCCGGCTCACGACAAAAACGACTACATGCTCGGGAAGAAACACAACCTCGAGACAATCGACATCTTCAACGAAGACGGTACGGTTGCCGAAGTTGCCGGCATGTATGTGGGCATGGATCGCTTCGATACCCGCAAGGCAATTGCAGAAGATCTACGCAAAGCGGGGCTTCTGGAAAAAGAGGAAGACTATACCAACAATATCGGTCTGTCGGAACGCACCAAGGTGGCGGTAGAACCCCGTCTATCGCTGCAGTGGTTTGTGAAAATGAAACATTTCGCCGATGAAAGCCTTGCCCCGGTTCTCGACGACATCATCAAATTCGTACCCGAAAAATATAAAACGACCTACCGCATCTGGCTGGAAAATATCCAAGACTGGTGTATCAGCCGTCAGCTATGGTGGGGCCACCGCATTCCGGCCTACTTCTACGGCAATAAGACAGGAAAAGATGAGGAGTACGTTGTGGCACTCACTGAAGAAGAAGCGCTTGAGAAGGCCCGTAAGCAGAGCGGCAACCCGGATCTTCAGCTCAGTGATCTCCGTCACGATCCTGATGCACTTGACACCTGGTTCTCATCCTGGCTATGGCCGATCACCCTCTTCGACGGCATCAATAATCCGGGAAACAAGGAGATTAACTATTACTATCCGACCGCAACACTCGTTACCGGCCCTGACATCATATTCTTCTGGGTAGCCCGCATGATTATGGCCGGATATGAATACGTTGGCAAACAGCCATTCAACAACGTATACTTCACCGGTATCGTACGTGACTCAATCGGCCGCAAGATGAGCAAAATGCTCGGCAACTCGCCTGATCCTCTGGATCTGATCCGCGATTATGGTGCCGACGGCGTGCGCATGGGTCTAATGCTTGCAGCTCCTGCCGGCAACGACATCATGTATGATGACAAACTTGTAGAGCAAGGCCGTAATTTCTGCAATAAGATCTGGAATTCATTCCGTCTTCTCAAAGGCTGGCAAGTGGATAATTCAGCTTCCCAGCCCGAAATATGCGGAATGGCAGCTGAGTGGTTCCAGTCGATGCTCAACCACACAGTGGCCGAAGTTGACGACCTTTTCGGCAAATTCCGAATTTCTGAGGCTCTGATGGCTGTTTACCGTCTCTTCCGCGATGACTTCTCATCATGGTACCTTGAGATGATCAAGCCGGCTTATGGACAGCCTATCGATGGCAAGACCTACCGTCAGGCATGTGATTTCCTTGATCAGTTGCTGCGCCTGCTCCATCCCTTCATGCCCTTCATTACAGAAGAATTGTGGCAACACCTTGCCGAGCGTGCTGAAGGCGAATCAATCATGTATGCAGCCCAGCCTTCAGCAGGTGAAGTTGATGAAGCTCTTCTGGCCCGCATAGCCACCGCACAGGAAATAATCAATGGCATACGCGCTGTGCGTGCTCGCAAGAATATATCACCTCGTGAGCAACTGACACTTAAAGTACTCGGCACCATCGATTCAGCCATCGAGCCAATGCTTGTCAAGCTGGGCGGAATCGAAGCTATTGAGCAAAACGCGACCAAAGATGCAGCAGCGTCGTCGTTTATGGTCGGTACACTCGAATTCAATATTCCCCAGAGCTCCCAGATTGATGTCGAAGCTGAACGTGCCCGCATTCAGAAAGACATCGAGTACTATAACGGCTTCCGCGCTTCAGTTGAGAAAAAACTTTCAAATGAGCGATTCGTATCGAAAGCCCCAGAGGCTGTCGTGGCAGCCGAGCGCAAAAAGCTTGAAGACGCAGATGCCAAACTGGCCGCGCTGAAAGCTTCGCTTGATGCTTTGAAATAAAAGAGCTTAACTAAAAAAACAGCGCGGCACATTTTCTCGAAAGAGACTATGTGCCGCGCTTAATTATATACCCATGAAAAACATCGCTGTCCTGACTATTATTTTCCTTTTTTCGCTTATTACGTCTTCCTGCCGAAAGGACTCCGAGTTAACTGCCACAATGCGTGGCATAGTATCTGACGCCAATGGCGAGCCAATCTTCCGGGCAATGGTAAGCCTTGAGGGCTTAGCAAATTCCGGGCTGAGCACAACTACGGATCGCGATGGTTACTTCGAATTTAGCGGGTTAGCCCAAGGATCTTACTCGGTCACAATATTAAAAGAGGGATATAAGACCTTAATGGCTACCTTAAGCCTGACCCATAGCCAGGCCGCTCCGATTCAATATACATTGGAAAAATTACCCGACGTAGAAGATATTGCAATTACCCCTTCCCAACTCGACTTCGGAGCTGACACCGACACTTTATATCTGACAATTGAATCGATTATCCGGTCGCCACTCGCGTGGGATGTACACATAGCAGACGACACGTGGTTACGAGCCCTCCCGACATCGGGAACTATGACTCAAAGTGGAGAAATAAAACTTACTTTCGTGGTTGACCGGAGTAATCTACACGCAGATGCCAGACAAATAATTGTATTTGAGATGGGCGAGGCCAGTCTTGCCATTGAAGTATCTTGCCGAGTTGTCCAGCCGATCTTCCCGGTGGAAAAACCAGACGAACCAAACAATAATCCGGATGAAGAGAGGGATCCGTCAGATGACATCACGGCTTCCTATTCCGGCGAGCCGGATCTGAGTTTCACAAGAGACTCCAATCCTCATATAACCAAGCCACCAATAATAGATTGCCAGAAGTGGACTATGGAAATGTGGATACGCCTGCATGCCCCTGGCAATATCTTCTGGGTTAAATCAACAGAAACACGTGAAGAACCTGATGGGGTTTCTCAGTCTCTTACGTATTCCGATGGGAAGTTGAAGTATGTATTCAGCCGCTATGAAAATCGCTTCCATTACCAGACGGCGCCTGGATTACAAGCTGCTAAGCTTGCCGACGGACAATGGCATAAACTCCTCATTCACTCAGAATACATTGAAGGTGCGGCCCCATATATAAGCACAGAAATAAGCCTCGACAGTGTAAGCTTGGGAGTATTGACCGAAAGATATAATGCCCTTAGCTCACCCCACTTCGGGATGGGTACGGCACTATATTTCGGCGGACGGCGCCCCGTGAACCTCTTCGGAGATGAAGAAGGTGCTATTTTTGATATTGCAGAGCTTAAAATTGAGTGATGGAACTATTAAAGCTTTCCAAATAGTGCTATACCTTAAAAAACTATTGTATAGAGGACAACAAAACAAAAATGATTTAGGAACATACAATTTTGATTGGCAACTTATTCTAATAGTCACAACTCCATATATAGTAAAATGTCAGAATCTATTTTTCTCTGTCTGTCCGGCTCCTGTTCCTTTGTAGCGGCTCTTTGAGGTGTTGAAATTATAGCGGATGGTCAACTCAACATTTCGACCGTGATTATTGACATTTGACTGCATCATCACATTGCCGCTGTATATATTTGCCATGTATATCTGACCGTTGAATATGTCATTCACGCCAAGATAAACAGTAAGGCTTTTGTCAAGGAACATTTTATAGACCCGGAGATTGACGGTTGAAAGAGTATGGGTATAGGCCCAGTTCTTCCAATCACCGTGACTGCGCCACCATAGCGAAGCCTCGATAAACCAATCGTGCGGAAGTGTCAGGGTATTATTCATCTGAATGGTGAATATGGGGCTGTTCATTTTCTTCTGTTGCCCGAGATATTCTACATCAAACCACTGCTTCTGCACGCCCAAGGAGAGGGATGGGTGATATATGCCGAATTGAGGCGAGGCATTTACAAATATTGAAAACAACTTATGGCTCGGCATATTGGTGACGGTGAACACGTTGATACGATCGTTGCCATCATACGGTTCATAGACCTGCACGATAGCATCTTTTGTGTAGGAATACTGGGCTGAAAGGGTTATGTATTTCCAAGATGCCTGTGCGGTAAAGTCCTGCCGTTTGGAGGGCACGAGATATGGGTTGCCACGGGTATATAAAATGGAATTTACATAAAAGTAGTTGCCGTTAAGATTTTGATATGTCGGTCGCACGGTCCGGTTGCTGTATGATAAAGAAAACCTGAAATCACCGGGCGAATAAGTTATGTTGGCCGACGGGAAGAAATTGTCATAGGTCTTGCTCTGCCCGTCTGCGAGCTGATTGTTGATATAATAGTCGGATTTAACGTGTTCGTATCTCACTCCGGCCGATGCGCTGAAATCACCGAAAGTCTGGTTGATTTCCGCGAACACACCGATATTGCTTTCGCGTACATCGGTTTCCTCGCTGTTCAATATCGCTTCGGGATTTTGAAAATCATTACGACTGCGAGAGTTGGTATATTCTTCTCCGATGAGTACGCTCCCTTTCGGCAGTTGATATGACACCGTGGCCTTTTCAGCGAAAAGGCGGTTTCGGGAGGTATTGAATGTTGTGACATTGCGGTTGTCGGAAAATTGGTTTTGCTCGTACTGATATGTGCGGTCATTATCCTTTGTCTGCATATAGTCGCCGTTAACGTCAAAAGTGAATTTTCCGACGGTGCCGTTATAATAAATATTAGCGCTGTTGCAAGGGAGAGCCTTGAACCAACCTTTAAGATCAGATGTACTCGACTCCGACAGAGTGCCGTTTTCGGAAATATCGTTAAGATAATGTCCGAAGTGGTGCCCTCGGTTATAATCATTTTGGTAATATGCGCCGATACTATGATTTTCGTTGAATTGATAGTTAAATCCGATTTTGCCGGATATTGCCGTCTTCGTTGTACTTACCGACTCTTGCGATACCATAGATAATACCGATTTGCCATTCGTGGTACTCAAAATGTATTCATCATCATAGTTCTTGCCATGACTGAAATTGCCAGTGGCAAATATTTCAAGTCCGCCTGTACGGTATTTCAAATCAAGCTGTTCGGTTGTGGTGAACCATTTGTTGTAAATATTGTCAGTATATGCGGAAAGACTGAACCCCTCGCCAACCGGCTTTTTGGTGACAATCTTTATCACGGCGTTAACGTCTGCTCCATACTGCGCACCGGGATTATTGATAACCTGCACCTCCTTGATGTCCGAGGAAGCAAGTTGCCCCACCTCGCTTGAATTTCTCACGAGGCGACCGTTGATATAGATTATGGCATCGCCACGCCCAAATACGCTGAAATTACCGTTACTGCCGGTCAGCATCGGTACATTTTTAAGCACATCATTAGCCGAGCCTGTGGTGGCCAGCACACTGTTCTCCACGTTGGTGACGATTGCATTGCCCTTTATTCGGGTAGAGGGTAAATTTGCCTTGACAACCATTTCACCCAACATTACAGACGATGGTGTCAGGGAAAGAGTATTGAAATTACCATCTACAGGGATAGGTAATACCAAATCCTCATACCCAATCATTGATATTTTGATTTTGTTGGCAGTGCTGTCTGCATTTTCAAATAGAAAACGCCCTGCGTCATCGGTGACTTTTCCGTCTATGAAAGTAGAGTCAGCAATAAGCACGACATTGACGAATGACGCAGGTTGCTGCGTTTCATCAACTACAACACCAGTGACATTTTTTGCTGACATGGAGAGTACTGCTAACACGACTATGTATAAGGCGCAGGTTATTGTTCTCATATCCGAGGATTTTTGTAATATTTTCTAAACAACTGTTAAGAGATGGTAGTTCGGCTATTCCTCCGATATGTAAAATCACCTTATTTGTCTCCCTTTTGTACCATAGGACTGTAACAGCCTCATTTGATGGCTTTAAAATACTTGGAATCCAATTATTCGGATATGGGGATGTTGCTTTGGTAGGCTTCCACAACATATAAGTCGATGGTTGGATAATCGGCAGACACTCTATTCAGAACATCTTTCACATCATCCCATTTCAAGCCACCCAATCCGGCACCAATCGCAGGGAGAGCAATTTTTGTCACATTTTCCCTCATTGCTAATTCAAGCATTGCTTTAACCGACTGCTCGATATATTCTATCCGTGCTCTTGTTCTCCATGTAGCCTGTGTGCCAAGATTATATATGTGTCCGTCTCCATAATTGTAATCGAAAACATCACCAGGCTTATAAATTCCATCCTTGCACATCGCTTTATATTCCGAATACATTTCCGGGTATTTACTACGAAATTGCAAGGCAATTCCTTTACCCATCGCTCCGGCACAGTTGCATCCGTGGGCATAGCTGCTTACACCACTGATATTGAATAT
>CAJUJB010000046.1:0-5567 GCA_910586595.1 uncultured Muribaculaceae bacterium
ACTCAAAAATATCATCGACACATCGGCTGAGCTCGAGGCCTTCCAGAGCCCCGACGATATACCCACTCCCCTCTTCCGGCTTGCCAAGCAGCAAGGCTTCAGCGACTTCCAGATTGCCCGCAGCGTATTCAAGGAAGCCCTCAACGGCGACACCGACCTATGCCTGAGCGCCGTGCGCAGCCGTCGCAAGGAGTTGGGCATCATCCCGGTGGTGAAGCAGATCGATACACTGGCCGCTGAATATCCCGCAGCCACCAACTACCTCTACCTCACCTACAACGGCTCAACAAACGACGTCGACTACACCGGCGACCACCGCTCGGTGGTTGTGCTCGGCTCTGGAGCCTACCGCATCGGATCATCAGTCGAATTTGACTGGTGCTCGGTCAACGCCTTGCTCACGGCCCGCGAACGCGGCTACCGATCGGTGATGATCAACTACAACCCCGAGACCGTATCGACCGACTACGACATCTGCGACCGTCTATACTTCGACGAGCTAACATACGAGCGCGTGATGGATATTCTCGAGCTCGAGAACCCGCACGGCGTGATTCTCTCAGTGGGTGGCCAGATTCCCAACAACCTCGCCACACGCCTTGACGCCGCTCATGTAAACATTCTCGGCACGAGCGCCTCAAGCATCGACCGCGCGGAAGACCGCCATAAATTCTCGGCCATGCTCGACAGCCTCGGCATCGACCAGCCACGCTGGCGCGAGCTCACCGACTTCTCCGACATCGAAGACTTTGTCAATGAAGTCGGCTTCCCGGTTCTTGTTCGCCCCAGCTACGTACTCTCCGGCGCAGCTATGAACGTATGCTGGAATCAGGACGAACTCCACCGGTTCCTCAAGCTGGCCGCCAATGTATCGAAGAAACATCCGGTTGTTGTAAGCGAGTTTATTCAGAACGCCAAGGAAATCGAGATGGATGCCGTTGCGGAGAAGGGCGAAATCAAAGCCTACGCCATCTCCGAGCATATTGAGTTTGCCGGCGTACACAGTGGTGACGCAACCATCCAGTTCCCGCCTCAAAAACTCTATGTCGAGACCATGCGACGCATCAAGAAGGTCGCAGGCAAAATCGCAGCCGAGCTTAACATCTCCGGCCCCTTCAACATCCAGTTCCTGGCAAAGAACAACGACATCAAGGTAATCGAGTGTAACCTCCGCGCATCGCGCAGCTTCCCATTTGTGTCGAAAGTTCTTAAGCTCAACTTCATCGATCTTGCCACACGCGTGATGCTTGGCGAGAACGTCGAGAAGCCGGCCAAGAGCGCCTTCGACCTCGACTATGTAGGTGTCAAGGCCTCGCAGTTCTCATTCTCGCGTCTGGGCGGCGCCGACCCCGTGCTCGGTGTCGACATGGCATCCACCGGAGAAGTTGGTTGCCTCGGCGACGACACAGACGAAGCAGTGCTTAAATCACTCCTGGCTGTTGGCCTCCGCATTCCTCATAAGGCTGTGCTCCTCAGCACTGGCACACCACGCCAGAAAGCCGATATGCTCGATGCGGCACACATGCTTCACAAAGCAGGCCTTACCATATACGCCACAAGCGGCACATGCCAGTTCCTTAACGAGAACGGTATACCTGCCGTACGCGTATACTGGCCCTCGACTCCCGACCAGCAGCCTCAGGCCATCGACCTCCTCCACAACAAGCAGGTAGACCTTGTGGTGAACATGCCCAAGAACTTCACCGGCACGGAGCTCAGCAATGGCCGCAAGATTCGCCGTGCAGCCGTAGACCTCAACATTCCTCTGATCACCAACTCACGTCTGGCATCGGCATTTATCCGTGCCTTCACCACCCTCCCTCTCGACAATATCGAGATAAAGAGTTGGGATGAATATTAACACTGAATCCTACTTATGAACAGCAGAGGCCCGGCAGTGTTGCCGGGCCTCATATTTTTGTATGCTTTTGCAGGATGTAGGCTGATGGATTACCAGCCACCCGAGGCACCACCTCCTCCGGTACTGCCGCCGCCAAAGCCGCCGCCGAAGGATCCACCTCCAAAGCCGCCACCACCGCCGCGGTTGCCTCCGCTTATAATGACCGGGGGAACTACCACCATAGGAATAACAAAGGGCACACCGGTAATCTTGCCGCAGTGCATGCACGAATACTCATTGACACCTTCACCCTTGCTGGTGGTTGTAGGCTGTCGCAGAATACGACGCCGAAGCAGACGTGATGCATGCGTGTGGCAATACTCACACTCGCGGAAGCCTGACGACGGATTGACATACTGCTCTATGTCGGTCTCGCCGCACGAGGGGCAAAGCCACACGTCGTAGTCTACCGACCCAATCCGTTCTTCAAGATCCTGGGAATTGGTAAGGTATTCATTATCGTGCACCTCATCGACCTTTTTCATCGCCTTGCCGCATCGCGGACATTTGTGAGGGGCATTACGCAGATGGTAGAGTACAATAAGCAAAGGCAACGAAGCCACCAGAGGTATACCTAAGCCCATAAAGGTAAGCGCAAGATAGACGGGTTTGAGGCGCGCCAGCTCAACATAGCGGTCGTGGCGGCTTTTGCCTCTCACCTTCGCAAGCATCATAAACAGAAGTATGAGCATACCGCAGGCTATAACACAGGCTATGATGAGATAAACCCGGAAGAAATTAACATCCTCTCCCCGACCGGCCGCAAAATCGGCATCCTCCTGCTCTGAGCGGAACTCGGCGGCGGCCTCAGGGTCTGTCAGAATCGAGGAGATGGCCTGCGAGGCTGCCACAAGGCCTGCGCTGTAATCGCCGTTACGGAACTCCGGAAACATACGGTTTTTCAGGATGCCTGCGCAGACAATGTCTGGCAGAACCCCCTCCAGCCCATAACCCGGGCGGATAGCCGCACGCCGGAGATCTTTCGCCACGAGCACAAGCAGACCATTGTCGACATCGCTCTTACCAAGGCCCCAGTGCTCGAAAAGCTCAGTGGCGAATATGTCAATGTCGTCAGGATCGATATTATCCACAATCACCACCATCGGCTCAGCCGATGTGGTGCGACGTATGCCGCGCATAAGCGAGTTGATCTCCGCTGTGGCCTGAGCCGACAGAATGCCGTCGGGATCACAAACATATGCCGAACTGTCGGCGACATGCACATTTGGCACCTCATCGACAGTATATGTGGCGGCAGCCGTGGCAAAGACGGCTAAAAATAATGTCAGTATAGTTGATAGAAATCTCATCTTTTATAATTTTCTGATATAAAATTATACCGCGGGGAGCGACATGCCGTTGAGCTTGCGATACAGATCGAGGGCATACACATCGGTCATTGCAGAGACATGGTCGAGCACGGCCTGGATCTTGCCGAACTGAGTGGGAGCTGCCACATCATATTGGTCAGGGAATTTGGCCAGCAGGAGACGCGAATAATGGAGATCGGGTTCAAGCACTGCCCCGACAAGACGCTCAAGCAGGAAGGTGATGATGCGGTTACCGGCAAGTTCTATATCCACCACCTCGGCCGAACGATAAATCTTGCTCAACGATATTTCGGCGCATCGCTCATAGCCCTCACGCTCAAGAGACCGGATATTTTTGAGCAATGAGCCTTCGAACCGGCCTTCGAGTATGGCGTCTTCATTTTCAATAAAGGTCAGTGCGCATTGCTCAACCAGCGCGCCGACGACGCACGAACGTAAATACGCTATTTTTTCATTCGGATCGGCAACCCTCGCCATGACCTCTTCCATATGCGCACGCTTGGCAGGCTCGAAAAAGGCCAGTAAAGCGTTGGTCACCTCATCGGTCGACAATATTTTAAGTTTATGGGCATCTTCAATGTCCATCACCTCATAGCAGATGTCATCGGCAGCCTCAACGATATAGACCAACGGATGACGGGCGTATCTCAGCGGCTCACCCTCCTCCGAGAGGCGCAGCATACCCAACTCAGTGGCCACCTTGGCAAAATCCTCTTTCTCGGTAGAGAAGAACCCGAATTTGCCTTTCTTGGCCAGTTCCGATTCAAAAGGATATTTTACAATAGAGGCAAGCGTAGAGTAAGTCATGGCAAAGCCGCCTTTACGCCGCCCGTTGAATTGATGCGTAAGCAGGCGGAACGCATTGGCATTCCCTTCAAAGCAAGTTAGGTCGCACCATTGGTCACGCGTAAACATGGGCTTGAGCTTCAGTCCTTCGCCCTCACTGAAGAAGGTGCCTATGGCCTTCTCGCCTGAGTGCCCGAACGGAGGGTTACCCAGGTCGTGAGCCAGGCAGGCTGCAGCCACAATATCGCCAAGGTGATCGAAGTGCTCTACCGGCATGCCGGCGGCGTATTTCTGTTTCAGGGCGAGAGCTATATTATCGGCCATCGACTTGCCCACACAGGCCACCTCCATGGAGTGTGTGAGGCGGTTATGCACGAAGATGCTTCCGGGCAGAGGAAAAACCTGAGTCTTATTCTGAAGGCGGCGGAAAGGCGACGAGAACACCAGCCGGTCGTAGTCGCGCCGGAAATCCGTGCGGGTAAGATTCTTTTTCGGGTCGTGGTAGTCTTCCAGGCCAAAGCGCTTGTCGTTGACCAAGGTCGCCCAATTCATCTTTTTCATTTTATTAATCCAAGATATGCACCCACGGTGAGCACCTCTATGATGCGTTCGCGGCGCGAGTCGTAAAATTGCGTGCAGTATTCGTTGGCAGCTCTGATTATACGTTTGGTTTCCTCAGGGTGCGAGGCATAGTAATTTATAACCTCAGGAAAGTCAGAGAAATCGCGGTCAATCTCTATGTAGTGTACACCCGGCTCGAGCTTACCTTCCATAAACCAGGTCTCATATTCCGGCTTCGGCATGACGGCAGCCGAGCCGCTGCCCATGACCCACTTGAGATTGCTCGCCACATCATTTCCTTCAAGCGAAAGAATAAATTTATAGCGTAGCTGGTCATAAATGCTCATCTTCGGCGTCACCCATTCAGGGCGTCCCCGACGCTCGGAGTCACCGAGGTCGGCAATAGGATGCCCGAAATATTGGGAGAAGAAACGCTCACGTTTCTCCTTGCCGGGAACTTTGCCACGGAACACAGCCACATCGCGCTTATCGGAGAATGGCACTTTATCATTAATGCGTATAAAATGCCTGATACGATCCATTTTCAGTATGACTGAGTTGGCATTATCACCCTCGATAGGCCGGCTTTTGGTAAGCGACGGCACATCAGGAATAAAAGTTATGTCGCCAGGAAGAAAATTGATGGCCGTATCTTTGGGAAACGGCGTCAATGCATGCTTGACGTCATAATAGTATGTCGACTGGCAGTCGTGGCGGTTGAGGTCGCACACCTTTACCGTATTATCGCCTAAGGGAGTTCCCGGCCGACGGCAATAATACCGAACCCTCTTCATGATATAATCGAAGTCATCTCGGCTCGAAGCCTCTTTGAGATACGACTCAAATTTTCTGAAAAAGGCATGAGGGATCCTGTCGCGCACCGCTTCGGTGACGAAATAGATCAATTTTATGTTTTTACCAGAACGGATCATGGGTCAAAAATACGAATAAGTGAGCGCAAATACAAATTTATTTGGATTTGCCGAACG
>CAJUJB010000046.1:5667-23867 GCA_910586595.1 uncultured Muribaculaceae bacterium
ATTTAAGACAACAGTCAAAAATACGAATAAGTGAGCGCAAATACAAATTTATTTGGATTTGCCGAACGACTGAGTATTTAAGACAACAGTCAAAAATACGAATAAGTGAGCGCAAATACAAATTTATTTGCGGAGCAGGGAGGCATCAACTACCCACCGCAACAATATCGATATAATCGATGGCCGGAATCCAGGCTTCCTCAGAAGTATAGATGCGTATCTTATTTTGTCCTTGCTGCAGTCTTACCTTGAAGCTGAGGTCTGAGCCGCATTTAACCGTATGAATATCCTGACCATTGACATCGATGATAAATGGGGTGTCGATATTTCCTATAGCACCGAGTGAGCATTCGTAAATGCCGTCCTCAGGAACAACAACATCCCGCCACACCAAATCGTTCTCAGGGGTCATTCCAAGCGACTCCACGGCCATGCCGGCACTACATGAATCGTTCATTACATATATACCCGATTTATAAACCCGGTTATTAGTCAACTCCTGGTAACGGGATAGATAAGCTGTCTCGGCCTCGTAACGTCTTTGAGGCAGCCTCTGGGCAGCCTCCAGACGGAATATACGTGTGCCGTGAGCCGGAACAAAAACCTCCATAGACTCTCGGTAGACGCCCCTATCCTCCCGTGCGAAAACATCCCTGACAGCCACCTGGCCGCCCAGACACACCTCCTCAAAATCAAAGGAGAAGTTACGGTCGTCGTCCGAGGAATTATACACGGCCACTGCCCTAACCGGACCATGATCTGTGTCCAGATCCTTTACAAGCAAAAATACGCCCTTGTCATTACGCACCGCATAAGCCTGCCGACCGAGTTTATCCTGATTCAGAGCGATCAGTTCCGGATTACTCAGCAGATCAAGGGTCTCGGCAGATACCGTAGTCAGGTCGCACCCGATAAGAAGAGGACTGCTGAATATACACCATAATCCGAAATGCGTACGGTCTTCCTCCGGCGACATCCCTCTCCCGACTTCCAGCATATCCATGTCGTTATAGTGTCCATCGCGCGCATATGCCGAGAGATAAAGGTTTTGACCTATAATATCTTTTATAGGCGACCACCTCGGAGAGATGTCGTGGCTGATACGCCATGAATCGCCCACCTCACACGCCCACGTACCAGGAAAATTCCAGCGGCATATATTCATGCGCACATCGTGGCCGGCTGTATTCATGATTGCCTGCCTGATGGCTGTATATCTTTCCTTTTCATCCAAGGTGAGATTTTCAAAATTCTGCGGGCCGTCGCCGCCGCAAAAATCAATCTTTATGAAGTCAAATTTACAATCATTGAAATAAAAATCGGCATCCTGCTGGTCATGCCCATATAAGCCCACGCCGATTGCAATCGTATCACGGTCATAAAAACTTCCGCACGTATTTCTGCCGGCATCGCTATAAATACCTGCCTTAAGCCCCAGGGAATGGATATGCTCAACTACGGGAGCGAGCCCATCGGGAAATCTCTCGGGATGGATCAAGAGCTTACCCGACACTTTATCTCGGCCTCCGAAAAAGCCATCGTCAATATTTATATAGCTGTAGCCTGCATCTTTTAAGCCGAGCTCAACCATGGCATCTGCCTGCCTCCGTATCAGGGAGTCGGATATATTTACCCTATATGTATTCCATGAGCTCCAGCCCATGGCAGGAGGATTTGAAGATGTTTCGGCCGACTTACACCCGAAAAAATTAAGCAATAAGGCCGCGATGAGAATGAATCGTTGCATACGCAGGTATATATGGATTTCTAGTTTTGTGAGTTGGAGAAGCTTGTACTCTACAAATTTACGACAAAAATAGAAAAAACAGCCCGTTCTCCGGGTAGAAAAACGGGCTATTCAGTTGCAACGATTATCAATCGAGCATCAATGCCATATATGGCCTGCGCGCAGGGAGATCGAATATCTCTCCCGTATCATGACTGCTGAAGAGAATTGCGGCCAAAGTATCCGGCGCGATGTCAAGATCGAATTTACCTTCACGCCACGGTGTATGCTGGCATACGCCATCTTTTACCACATATACTCCCGTGTTATGTGGCAGTTGCTCGTCGCGTAGACGGATGGTGATATGCAGGTCGGGATGTGCGGCAGCAAGAATACCAAGAATTTTAGCCGCGTCGACTATGCGGCCCATACCGAAGGGATGCAAGAAAGCCTTGTCGCCCGACAATGGTGGACGCAGTACGGTGATGGCTTTGTCTCCCACCCGGCGACGCAACTCGCAAAGCACCGTGCGCACGGCATACTTCGACATCCCTATGAGACATTTTACCTTGACGGCATCGGGCCCATCGTTCACTGCAAATAGCATGGCCGAAGCGCCGTCGTCGTCAGTAGCCGCGAGTACAATATCACCTCCATCGAGGGCCATATCGGCCAAAATATTGGCGTAGTCTGACTCGGAATGGAGAATACCACAGCCTTGCTCGACCTCAAGTGCATGGAAAAGCTCGTAGGATGGCTCGACCAGCGCCCCTCGGCCAGGATGGAAGCTATGCAAGGAGGTATACCGTTCGCGGTCGGTATAAAATACCGTGGCGAAATTCTCGGAAGAATAGAAATAATAAAGATGGTCTTCAGCCGGAATAAGCTCGCACATGGCATAGCCTTTCTCATAGGCTGCGTGTAATGCATCGAGGAGCAAGCGCGAGGCTAAGCCCTGCGACCGGTTTTCGGGCAATGTGGCCACACAACTTATGTAGCCCGTCGGCATCTCATACCCATGAAATAAAAAAGAGTACGGCTGCATGAGAAGGGCGGAGGCAGCCTTGCCTCGGTTGTCGGCAGCGATATAAATCTGATCATCGTCGACAGCGACGGCGTCAAAAAACCATTTTCTCCACTCAGGGCCGTCGGTAAACGACGAGCAGAATATCTCTTGAAATTGATCTTGTTTCATTCGTTCCAGTAATTACGGTAGGGATAACGGTCGGGCCTGATAAGCAGACGCAGACCAGCCGAAAAATTGAAATAACTCCACATCCAGTTCAAAAATACTACAGCCCGGTTACGCATGCCGAGCAATGTCATGAGGTGCACCACCAGCCAAGCCCACCAGGCCAAGCGGCCAGAGAGGTGTACCTTACCCATATCGACCACTGCACGGTCGCGTCCAATGGTTGCCATCGAGCCCTTATCGTTATATTCAAATGCCTTCGGAGTTCCGGAAGGGTTGCTCAGATTCCGGGCCAGATTCGCGCCCTGCTGCAAAGCCACCTGAGCGACCTGCGGATGCCCGTGGGGATATTTCTGCGTTGTCATGAGGGCGATGTCTCCAATGGCGTAGACATTGTCAAGACCTTTCACACGGTTGTATTCATCAACTTCCCACCGAGCGCCTCGGCCGGGCTTCACATCAGTGCCTTCAAGTTCGAAGGGTACGCCGGTGACGCCCGCCGTCCAGATCACAGTATCGGTCTCGATGGTGGAGCCGTCGGCAAAGGTAATCACTTTGTCGGCATAACTCTTCATAGTTTTATTGAGCTGCACATCCACCATAAGCTGGGTAAGCCCCTTGAGGGCGTCGGCCGAAGATTTCGGCCCCATGGCGCGCAGTACCGCGTCGGTGCCTTCAACAAGTATGACTTTCATCTCCTTCGGGTCGATCGACGGATATTCGCGGCTGATGATATACCGCTTGAGCTCTCCGAGCGCACCGGCAATCTCCACTCCCGCCGGGCCACCGCCCACCACCACAAATGTGAGCAGCCGGGCACGCTCGCGCCGGTCGGTGCACAAGGCAGCCCGCTCAAGACGGTCGAGGACTTCATTACGCGTGCGTATGGCCTCCGGGGTCGATTTAATAGTATATACGTGCTTCTCCAGATCGGCGATTCCGAAAAAATTATTCGTTGTACCGGCAGCCAGCACCAGCACATCGTAAGACAAGGTCTCGAATTGTGTTCTTACCTCACGGGCACCGGTGTCAATGCGGCGCACATCGCCCATATGGAACGAGCACCCATGATACTTGCTCGAGTGCATCTCCCGTCGGAAAGGGAAGGAAATACTCGCCGGCTCAAGCCCCGACGAAGCGACCTGATAGAACAGCGGAGGGAAGCTATGGTAATTATATTTATCTACCACCACAACATCCCATAAAGATTTGTCGAGTTTCTTTGCCAGATTCAGTCCGGCAAAACCACCCCCGACAATCACCATTCGTTTTTTCGTAGAGTCATTCATAGATTTCTATCTGTACTATAAAATCAAAACACCCGACAGGCCAGTATGTTCTCGTCTCACAAATATAGATATTTCCCTGCGATAAGCCATGCGCAGACAAATAAAGCCCGTTTATCTATACATACGAGTACTTTTGCCAACGAATAACTACCTTTGGCCAAAATTTATAGGCAACCCTGTCACCGCCGACAAACCAATCTTCAACCTTATATATGAAACTATCACCTTTCCATCCTTTGCTGACCATCACAACTGCGGCTGCGCTTGCCGCAGCTCCGGCAGCAATCGCACAGGAACCGTTGCAACTGGTCATACTTACCAACGACGGCAACCTCCACACCCTCGCGGCTGAATCGCTGTCGATGTCGGTCAAAGACCAGACGCTCCTGGTCAATAATCTCGAGACCAGCCTCACATTAAATCTGCCCGATCTGGCCAAAATGTATTTCACCGGCGAAGAAACCGGAGTGGCCAACATAATCATTGACGAGAATACAGCTGGCCCCGTAGAAGTCTTCGCAGCCGATGGCAAAGCCATGGGTCGCTTCGATTCCACCGCAGCCGCCCGTGCCACTCTACCTGCCGGCATATATCTGCTCCGCACCAGCGACAACAAATCCTTTAAAATCGCCGTAAAATGAAAAAATACATCATCGGAGTAATCATGGCCTCGGCTGCATGCTCAGCCTGGGCAGAAACTTTCAATATAGTCACCGGCGAGGGAAATAACATCATCTACGCAACCGGAGCTCTGGCAGCCGGTGAGATGACTTACTCCAACGGAGGCGCCACCCTCACACTCCTCGACAAAGAATACTCACTCGCTTCGATAAGCTCGATGTATGTCGATAATACGGCACTGCGCCAAAATACGGTGACGGTCAACTACGACAACTCCAAGGCTACCGTAACAGTGGATGCCGCCATAGCACGCTTTGTCGACATCTCCATCAGCGGAGCCAAAGTCAGCATTATCCAGGCTGACGATGCCGGAGCCGACACCTCGGGCGAAATTATATACGTGCTTAAAGGCACCTCGGAGGAGGGAGCTTTCTACATGGAGGGGTCGTATAAATCGACCGTCGAACTTGCCGGCGTGAATCTCTCCAACCCGGATGGAGCGGCCATAGACATCCAGAATGGCAAGCGCATCAAGCTTAAGGTGACCAAGGGCTCGGAAAACACTCTTAGCGACGGCGCAGGTGGCAAGCAAAAAGGCTGCCTCGTATGCAAGGGCCACCTCGAAATATCAGGCAAAGGCTCGCTCAATCTTTCAGCCCATACTTCGCACGCCTTATACGCCAAAGAATACATCACGCTGGAAGATGCCGACATCACCATAGATGCTGCCGTGAAAGACGGAGTAAACTGTAACCAGTACCTCGAAGTGACCGGTGGCTCGCTCACCATCAGCGGTGTGGGTGACGACGGAATCCAGGTTGCATTCAAAGACGACACCGACCGCGAGGCCGAAGACACCGGTTCTATTCTCATCTCCGGGGGCACGCTTAATGTTGCTGCAACCGCCACGGCGTCTAAAGCCATCAAGGCCGACGGCGACATCACCATCTCCGGAGGAACCATCACTGCAAGCGTAGCAGGTGGTGGCAAATGGGATGATGAAGACCTCAAGACCAAGGCGGCGACATGCATAAGCGCCGACGGCGATATGACCATCACCGGTGGTTCGCTCAATCTCACTGCGACCGGCGCCGGCGGCAAAGGAATCAGCATCGACGGAAATCTGTCGGTAAGCGACGGCGAAATCAAAGTAAGCACCAGCGGAGGCATGTATGCCTACGTCAACGGTAAGGAGTACTCCAACTATACCGGCAATACCGACAATCTCGCCAGTGACCTCAAGTCATCGCCCAAGGGCATCAAGGCCGACGGAGATGTACATATCACCGGTGGCACCTTCGACATCACCACTAAAGGCAATGGTGGCGAAGGCATCGAGAGTAAGGCCGTTATGACCATCGACGGTGGAGTAATCGTTATAAACAGCTATGACGACGGGCTCAACTCTTCAAGCCATATGCATATCAATGGAGGCGACATAACCGTAATCGCGACAAACAATGATGCCATCGATTCGAACGGAAACATGTATATCGCCGGAGGAACAATACGTGCATTCGGCGCCTCGGCTCCTGAATGCGGCATCGACGCGAATGAAGAAGGTGGATATTCTGTAGTATTCACGGGTGGATATCTGCTTGCCTGCGGCGGCTCGAACTCCACGCCCTCGACCTCAGCCTCAACACAAGCCTATGTAAGCACAAACCTCTCGCTGAGCGCCGGCGCAACTGTTGAGCTTAAAGACGGCGACACCGTGCTGGCGACCTTCACCGTTCCTGAAAACTACACAACATCCTCTCAACCCGGATTCGGTGGTGGCCCTGGCGGAGGTCGGCCCGGTGGAGGCCCCGGCGGTAATCAGGGCAACTCGGGAGTGCTCATCTCGTGCCCCGGTTTAACTTCAGGATCCAACTACACCATGAGCTCAGGTTCTTCAAGTGCAAGTGCCACAGCTCGCCTTACGGGAGGTCAGAGTGGCCCCGGGCGCCCCTGGTAACCGTTAATCCGACGTCAATAGAAATACCGCATCCAATCCGTCCGACGGGTAGGATGCGGTATTTTTTTATGTTCGATTTTGTATAGGCCAGCTCACATAGGGGCACATAAAAAGGAACTGCTCACGCAGTTCCTTTCTATGGGTTTCCAATAGGTACAATTTCTAAGGTAAAAAAGATTGTTTTAGGTTTGCGGTACAAAGTTCGTGTCTTTTGACTCGCTGTGCAAATAAATTTATATGTTTTACGACATGGTTTTTTGGCAGAATTAGGTCAACATATGTTTCACCTTTATCTAACCATTTATTTGACTGCGATTTAAAGGCGACAAATAGCCGCATTATATTGGAACATCTTTTCTGTTAAAAATTGTAAATTTAAAATCCTTGGCTGGCATATTGCCGAAAATCGCCCGAATTTTACTTAACGAGTACCTTTTCGGTAGTGTTGCCATGACGGCGGATATAGAGTCCGGCAGCAGGATTTTCGACACGCATACCCTGGAGATTGAAGTATTCTACAGGTGAATTTTCGTCAGAAACAGTCACACTGCCCACGCCGGCTTCTTCATTCTTGTAGAGTGAGAAAATATTACCGGTAGATTCCACGCCAGAGAAGGCAACATACTGGCCGTCGGCAGCGATACCGCATTTATCGGTATAGGAGAGAGTCTTGAACGAACCGAAATCGAACTCGACAGTCTTCGATACTCGTGCGAAGTCACCGTTAGCGAAGCCATCGCCGGATGCGTTGTAGTAGCCGAGTACATTGAATACGATGTAGCCGGGGCGTGCACCTGAAGTTACAGTGTAATATGAGATATTGCCATCGACAAGTTCCTGAGCATATTTGGTGCCTTCAAGAACATCGGTATCGATATGGTAGGCAAAATACTGCCATGCGCTGCGCTCGTTTTCCTCGCCGGCATTCACAGCGAAAGACTCGTAACCTACAACAAAGAGCTCGTTGTCCTTCACATCGGCATAAACAGGCACGTAGGAAACTTTGAAACCAGCTGCAGGACATGTGTCGGTGGTGACTTTATCAAGTGCACCGTCTTTTACCGACGCGAAGATGTAGTTGTACTCCGAATCAGCTGCGGTGAGAGTCTGGCTACCGGATGTGCCAGAAATCTTCAGAGGGCCGTTGCCAGAGAAAACAGCATATACGGTCTGTGCGTCGTTGACTGCGAAAGTCACACCACCAACCTTGTATTCCTGCGAAGACTCGCCATCGGCAGCGAGGGAGGAAGTATAGCCGGCTGTAGCCACATTCTCCGCACCTGAAAGGTCGGAAGAAAGAGAGAATACAGCTGCGCCAGGGAGATTGAGGAAGATTACACCACCCCAGGGATCATTGTATGAGCCTTCGAATTTAGCATTGCCGGATTCGGTGACACCGGTATAGATAGCCGAAGCATACACTTTGTCGCCGGCTACGGCAAGATGATTGATGTGGAAGTATATGTCTCCATCCAAAGAGAAATATGATTCATTACCGGCGAGCTCGGGGAGGTCGGCAGGGATGAAGGTAGTCTGTGCGGCAAGGTTACCCTCGGGAGTATATTTGGCAAGGAATGAGGCATTCTTCTCCACGGTGGGCGCGCCCCATATTTCCATACCGTTTATAGTGGCAGTTTTTCCATCGGCGCTGCCGAGTTCTACTTCGTCGGCATAGGTACCTGCAACATAGATGTTGCCAGCCGCGTCGGTTGCAACAGCTGAGATAGAGGCAGAGCCAGAGAGGGCAACCGCCCATACAGCATTGCCAGAGAGGTCATATTTGGCTACATAGGCACTCGTACCTACGGCTGCAAGGGTAGAACCGGCGATAGTCACATCGTGCTCGAAGGCACCGGTGGCGATCATGTTGCCGTTGGCATCAACTGCGACGGGAGCGTTGAACACAGAATTGCCGGCATCGAAGGCGCCGCTTACTGTGTTATCCCAAAGCAAGGAAAGATCTGCGGCCTGCGCGCCAAGCACGGCGGAGGCGGCAAAGACACTGAGTAAAAGCTTTTTCATTTTAACAAATAAGAATTATGTTGGATAATTATATGGTTGATCCGCCACCCGGCAGAACCGGGGGCGGAATCTATGCAGAGATTAGTCGGCAAGGCCCGGATTTACCGTTATAGCCTCGGAAGGAATGCGGATAGTATATCGCGGATCGCCCTGCTCGAGCACGTAGGTCTCACCTTTGTAGGTGCGTTCGAGTCGAGGTTGGCCGGTACGACGGAGGTCAAACCACCGGTGGCCCTCGAATGCGAGCTCGCGGGCACGCTCTGTAAGAATCTCGTCGAGAAGCTCATCGTTTGTCATGGCCGCCACCTCAGTTTCCTTGGCAGCTCCGCCATCGCTGAAACGGGCACGCTGAAGAGTGAGGAGATACTCGGCTGCCTCATCATAAGCCTGCTGATGCCAGGCCGCCTCGGCGGCGTTGAGAAGCATCTCGCCTACACGCAGAGTACATGAGTAGGTGTTGCTGCCACCTTTGATCAGTAGAATATTCGAGGATGTGACCTGATTGTAGTAAGCACGGCGGCGAAGGTCGGTCGAAGCGTACATGCGGTAGAAATTGCGGTCGACCTTGAAGGCACGCGAGTACTGGGCCGACATCACCTGCTCAAGAGCCACGATATTTTCCACCGAGTTGTATTCGTTGGGGCATCCTGCCGACACATTGGCAAGAGTGTTCTGCACGGCAAGTACGCGGTCGGAAGCCTCGCGGGCATCTTTCCACCGGCCCATGTAGAGATATACGCGCGAACGGAGAGCATCGGCCGAGAGGACATTGAAGCGGTAGTTAAGGCCCAGGTCCCATGTATCGACATTGAGATATTCTTCAGCAGAATCTATGTCGGCAAGAACCGAGGCATATACCTCTTCGAGAGTATTGCGCGAGAGGACACCTTCCACATCGCTGTCGAGTTTGAGGGGAACAGCCTTCGTGGCGGCGGGATCACACTCGGTGTAAGCCGGTGCATGGAGATTGGCAAGGTTGAAGTGCATAAGCGCACGCAGCATATAGGCCTCGCCTACCATCTGACGGATTTCAGAAGTCGATCCATCGGTCATGAGCTGCTCCGACTCGATCACGTAGTTGGCAATGAAAAGTACATGATAGAACTGGCGCCACTTGAAGGTGGCGGTATTTTCATCGGGGGTGTCATCATTCCAGCGCCAGATGTCGAGGTACGAGCCGAGGTCGTTGACCGACATAGTGGCATCAAGAAGGACTTCGTCACTGCGGAACGATGCCAGGCCGCGGTCGTCGGGCACGGTGGTGTAAGCTTCCGTAATCAGCGCGCGGAACTCAGGTGCGGTGGTGGGAATTACTTTACCCACCGGCTGTATGTCGAGGAAACTGTCGCAGCCGGTGAGCGCGAGGGCAAGCCCGGCGAGGAGAGGGAGAAATATATTGCTAAGTTTCATGTATCGTCAGAATTTAACTTGGAGATTGAATGTATAACTCTTCGGTATAGGCTGGGCGAATGGATTGCCCATGGTCTCGGGATCGAGGAAGTTCTTGTAGTTGGCGCCGAACACAAGCAGGTTGCGGGCTTCAAGAGCCACACGCACGGTCGAGAGGCCCCAGCGGGCTACGACGGGTGTGGGAATATTGTAGCCTAAGTTGATGCTCTGGAGACGCACGTGGTCGGAGCGTTTCACCCAGGTGTCGAGCATCGAGTAGAGCGTGAATTCGCCGTACTGCGTACGCTCGTCGGCACGATAGCCGTTGTCGGGCATAAGAGCCGGGAGGGTGGCTGTAGGATTGGCGGGCGTCCAGCGGTCGAAGATGTCGCGGTTGGTGTTCATGCCACGGTCAAACCACACACTGTTGTACGAAGGCTGTATGCGGGTATACATCTTCAGGTTGAAGGCGAAGTTGACAGTGAGGTCAAAGTTATTCCAATAGAAGCTGTTGATGAAGCCTCCTGTCCAGAGCGGATCACCAGAACCCATGTAGGTGTACAGATCACGCTGCTGAGCGGCGGTAAGCGTGCTGGCACCGGCACCGTTGAGGGCAAGGAATTCCTTGGCGGTGACCTTCTCACCCTCTTTAGTGAGGAAGAGAGGATAGCCGTCGGAGTCAAGACCGGCCGTGCGGTAGGCGAAAATTGCAGCCACGGGATAGCCCTCGCGCGAAGGTGTGGTCTGGTTGAAGGGCACAGTCTCGTTAAGCACGGTGTTCTCGTTATATGCCAGGTTGAAGTTGGTGGTCCAACGGAAATTGGCAGTAGAGATATTGCGGGTCGAAAGAGCTATTTCCACACCGCGGTTGCGCATCGAAGCCCAGTTGACCATGGTCGATGTGAAACCAGTCTCGAGGGGCAGCATCTTCATTGAGATAAGATCGGTACCCTTGCGGTAGTAGGCATCTACAGAGAGATTGAGCACATTGTTGAACAGACCTACGTCGAGACCGGCATTACCGGTGTAGGTTTTTTCCCAACGCAGGCGGCGGTTGGGGGGTGTTCCGAGCACGATTACATCTTCGGTGACTCCTGGCAGGATTGACGATGTATTGTAGTCGCCCATCACATATGATGAGGTAGATTTATCAATGTTACCCTGAATACCGTAGCTCAGACGGAGGGCCAGGTTGTTGACGGCTGTACTTTCGCGGAGCCATGGTTCATCGGAGATGCGCCACAGACCGCTGAATGAATACAGCGGCAGGAAACGGTATTTTTTGTCAACGCCGAAGAGGTCGCTGCCGTCGAAGCGCACACTGCCACCGAGCGTATAGCGGCGCATGAGCGAGTAGGAAGCCGTTGCGTAGAACGACGCATAGGCATTCTCAAGGTAGCTCTCGGTGTGGAGAGGGAAGGTACGCGCCCACGATTCGTTGGGGAAAATCACAGGCTTTGAAGTGAGGGTCTTGCGGTCGTAGCCGTAAGCGGTCGAAGAGAAGGCGTTGTACCAGGTCTTGCGGATTTCCGTACCGGCCATGGCTTCCAGTTCATGATCTGGCGCAAGGCGCTTGCTGAACTCGAGCTGAGCCTTCCAGTTGATCTGCTTGTTGGTCGAAGTATTCTGGATATGGCGGCCACCATCGGGGAGGAATGAGCGGCGGATGCCGTCGGCTCCCATAATTTCAGTGCGGTAGAACTCCTTGCGCATGGCATAGGTCTCGCCTGCGGCGAACGACTGGGTTTCGGTATGGTCGAGCTGGAAACCGACCTGCGTCATGGCCTTGAGCCAATCGGTAAAGCGGAGATCGGCATCAACCAGAGCCGTCACACCGGTTACCTCCTGGGTATAATCAGTATTGGCACGCTCCTCAAATACGTTGAATTTGAGGTCACTGTCCTCACGGCCCTGAATATCGGTGTCGTAGATATAATCGCCATACTGGTCGTAAGGCATCTGATAGGGATTGGCACGGCGCGAGTAATAAACGGGGTTGGTGAAACCATCGTTATCGGTAAGGTAAGAGTCATTCTTACGGCGGTTGACGAAAATCGAGGCGCCAACCTTGAATTTCTCGCTGAAGCGGTATTTGGTCTTAAGAACGATATTGAATCGGTTCATCGATACGCCGGGCACGTTGCCGCGCTCGTCCTGATAGCCGAATGAGGTATAGTAGGTAGCCTTATCTCCACCGCCAGATACACTGAGGTTGTATTCCTGGCTGAATGTATCGCGGAAGAGGATGTCATTCCAGTCGGTGTTGACAAGACGGAGGGCGTTGATCTGCGCCTGCACATCGACAGGAAGTGCGGCCCAGCCTCCGGCTTTGTAGATGTCGGTCATGCCGGTGGCGGCGAGTATGCGCGCCACACCGCCTTTATTCTCACGATAGGTGAAGTCGGAGTTGAGAAGCTCGAGCTCAAGGTCGACTTTTTCGGTTGCGGTGAGAAGGTTGAGACGGTCAATGTCGGGCTTGGGAGAGTAAGACAGACGGGTCGAGAAGCTTACCTCGGGTTTGCCCTGCTTACCATTCTTGGTCGTGATCACAATCACACCATTGGCTGCACGTGTACCATAGATAGCCGTGGCGGCAGCATCTTTGAGCACGGTGATGCTTTCGATGTCGGCAGGGTTGAGGCCGGCGATCGACGACTGATAGAGGTTGTCGATGTCTTTAAGCTCATCGATCTAGGGAAGATCTGTACCGTTCATAGGCACGCCGTCGATTACCCACAGAGGATCCTGGGTACCCTGAAGCGAAGATGTGCCTCGGATACGGATTTTCAGGGGTGCGCCGGGCGAGCCACTGCTCTGCACTGCCGAAAGGCCGGCAATCTGGCCGGCAAGAGCCTGGTCGATATTCATTACAGAGCCGAGGGTATTCTCGTCAATGTCGATCTTGGTGATGGCGGCCGTAAGCTTACGGCGCTCGATAGTCTGGTAACCGGTGACAACCACATCGCCGAGCACCTCCGAAGAAGGGTCGAGCATGAGGTCGTAATTGTCAACACCGTCAACCAGAACGATGGTACGGGGGTTGAACCCTACGCTGCGGCACTCAATCTCAGTGACGCCGGCAGGGATTTTGAGAGAAAACTTACCGTCAAGGTCAGTGACTGCGCCAAGCACCTTGGAAGAAGACCCGGCCTTCTTGAGCTGCGCCTCCGACACAGTGACGGATGCGCCAATAAGTGGCTCGTGGTCTTCCGACGACACAATCACGCCGGTAATGGTACGCTGGGCGAGAGCCGCGGCAGCCGGAAAAACGACTACGAGCAGCGTCAGGGCCAGCAATTTTGCAAATACTTGTTTCATCGCACTTACGTGTGGAAATAGACGTTGTATGAATTCAGATTAGTTATGAGCAGAAGGGCATATCACAGCCTGGCTGCACAATGCGCAGCTCAAGGCATGGCCCTTCGGGGGGGAGAGACGCGGGAGGCTCAGCGTGCGGTCTGATTGATACCGAGTGCAGTGTTGATACGCATCACAAGATCCTCGTAGTGGTAACGGGCGTCACGCGATGCCGAAGGAATACGGCTCTGGAGCTCGCGGCGGATACGCATCAGTTCGCCACGCTTGAGCGAGATGGCATCGGAGATGCGGTTGGCCTGTATTCCGTAGAAGCTTAGGGTACGACGGCCGGCGGTACGCTCGCCTGCGGCATGGCGGCAGGAGGGGCATTCAAGAGTTCCTTTAAGGGCGGTTGCCTCGAAAAGGAGGGCACTCTCGTCGTCGAGCGACTTCTTGGAGCCGTCTTTGACTCCCTGATTCTCGTTGGCCGAGATAATAAGGGCGTCCACGAAGTTTTTCTGCACCGAGCGCTGACGTACGTCGGGATTCGCCACAGCGAAAAGGTGCTTGTGAATCATATCCATCATGTCGGAAGCCTTGAATGCCGTCGAAGGATTCTCGGCCTCTGCCTCGTACATGCGGATCAGGCGGTTGTCGGAAAGAAGATCCCAGAAGAAATAGCTCTGGGCATTCTTGAGAATATACGACGGAGAATACTCCAGTCGGCCTACAGGTGTGTTCGACACCAGATAGGTATAATCTTTTATATCGGCATCGAAGAGCCAGGCAGGATGGGTGAAGGCTTCGTCGAGGATAAACTGGAGAGCCTTGCGCTGGCGGTCTTTCTCAACCGGGGTATAGGTGCGCTGGCCATCGCCGATGGTGGTGTTATCGACATAAATACCACCGATATTTGCCATCACGTGATAGATATAACGCTGCCACTGGCCTATAGCCGAGTAATAGAGGGCGGAGGCGTCATCGTAGTCCTGACCTGGTTCGCCGGAAGTCGACCACTCGATGATATGGGGAACGATGCGCTTGAGATTGGCGATGCCATATGCAGCCGACTTCACGGCGTCGTCGCCAAGATCCTCACTGAGGGCACGCGGGTCGACTGCCTCGCGGGAATCCTGAGCCTCACTGTAGCGGTATAGAGGGCCTGTATGGCGGTCAAGGAACTCCTGCACCAGGGCATAGTCCTCGTCGGGATCGTTTTTGCCATACCAGCGGTAACCATATTCGATGGCCATCATATCGTAGGGGCCGATATGGGGTGAGAGAGTCTTCACGCCGTCGCCGGGCTGGGCTACATAGTTATAGCGGGCATAGTCCATGATCGAAGAGCTGGTGCCACCGAGGCGCTCAACATAGGCAGGGTCACGCAGAGAATCGGTAGGTATGGCGGCCGACGCCATCATGTTGTGGCGGAGACCGAGTGAGTGACCTACCTCATGGCAGGCGACAAAGCGCATTGCATCACCAATGAGATGGTCGGGCAAGCTATGGCTGCGGGCGTCAGGATCTACAGCACCTGTCTGGAGCACGATCCAGTCGTGGAGTATATCGAGCACATTATGCCACCAGATGATGTCGGCTTCGATAATCTCGCCCGAACGGGGATCGGTGATCGAAGGCCCCATGGCGTTCGACTTGGTGGAGGCGGCGTAAGTCAGAGTCGAATAGTTGATGTCATCCATGTCAGGATCAACGTCGTCGGGAAGCTGCTCAACGCGGACAGCATTGCGGAATCCGGCGCGCTCGAAGGCTGCATTCCAGTCTTCGATACCCTTGCGGATATAGGGGCGCCACTGGCGAGGAGTGGTATTGTCGAGATAAAATACAATAGGCTTTGCAGGCTCTACCAGCTCTCCGGCAAGATAGGCAGCCTCATCCTCGGGCTTGGGCTCAAGGCGCCAACGGGTGATGAAGTTACCCTTGCGCACGCGCTGCTGGCTATCGGCATAGCGGAGATTCGACTCGGTGAAATAGCCCACCCGAGGCGACACATAGCGGCGTGCCATCGGAGTCTCGGGCAGTAGAAGTATGGTGGAGCCCACTTCTACTGTGACGTATACTGCACCGCCGGGCTCCACGACCTTGGTGGTAAGCTCCGAAACGGCATATACATTATTCTCGAAAGCCTTGACCGACTTGATCTTCGAAAGCTCACTGCTGGCCGAGGTACCGAGGTTGATGTCGGAAAATATATTGCTGAAAGCCGTAGCCTGACCATTGAAGAGATCGGTTACTTTGACTACAACTGCTGTGGAATCGGCATTGTAGGCCTCTACCTTGAAGGAAGCTATGACGGGTGAGATATAATTGTCGCGCACCGAACCGGCTATCGACGAGCCTTCGTCGACGTCGGGGAGAACACGGCTCTGGCGCGCATATACCTTATCATTCTCACGGTCGAGCTCGAAGCGCACCATCTGGTTAGAGCTGTTGATTCCGCGGTTCACACCGGCCTCATTTAGCTCCAAAGGTACTCTTACAAGCTTGTTGACCACAAGCATGTCGCGGCCGAGAAGCCCTGCAGGGATCTCGAAATAATAGTCTTTCTCCTTCTTGAGGACATTAAACATACCTTTCGATACGGTCGACGCATCGGTGAGCTTTTCATAGTCACTCTTGGATGATGTAGAGTCGGCATCGGCCGCTTGCTGTTTCTTTTTCTTCTTGCCGAAGAAGAGGAACGAGCGGTCGGCATCGTTGCTGTCTGCCGCTGTGTGCGCGGCCGCACATGGTGCCGCTGTCATCACGGCAGCGATAGTTAATGTTAATAAGTGCTTAAGCAAACTTTTTTGTTTAAACATGTCGTGTCAAAGTGTAATCTCTGGTAGTGCAACCTATCCTATTGATATGTAATTGTTTGTCTTGATGATTGGCTTCAATCGAGGGAAACCTCTCGTGTGTTTTTGTCACTTGGGATGCAAAGATACTAAATTAATGCGATTAAAACCGATTTTAAAGGTTTTTTGTGACAAAGGAACATATAATTGCAGTTTTTGACCATTAAGGCCTCTGCCCTGCCCTATATCGGCAGCCGCTAAAAAAAATCCTGCCGGCACAGATGCGCCGGCAGGATCGTATGTTATAGAGTAATGTCTCCGCTCTTATTCAGCGCATTTAGCTTTGATAAATTCGCGGTTGAGACGGGCAATATTGCTCAGAGGTATGTTCTTGGGGCACTCAGCGGCGCAAGCACCGGTATTGGTGCAGTTGCCGAAGCCAAGTTCATCCATCTTGCGCACCATGGCGCGGGCACGGCGCTTACGCTCTACCTGACCCTGGGGGAGGAGTGCGAACTGGCTAACCTTAGCCGATACGAAGAGCATGGCCGAGCCGTTCTTGCAGGCAGCCACACATGCGCCACATCCGATGCAGGTTGCAGAGTCCATGGCAGTGTCGGCTACTTCCTTGCTGATGGGGAGGTTGTTGGCATCCTGGGCACCACCGCAGTTGAACGATACGTAGCCACCGGCCTGCTGGATCTTATCGAAGGCGTTACGGTCAACCATAAGGTCGCGGATTACAGGGAAGGCAGCCGAGCGCCAGGGTTCGATGGTGATGGTGTCGCCATCGTTGAACTTACGCATGTGGAGCTGGCAGGTAGTGATGCCCTGTACGGGGCCGTGGGGGTGACCATTGATATAGAGCGAGCACATGCCGCAGATACCTTCACGGCAGTCGCTGTCGAAGACTACAGGTTCGTCGCCGCGCTCAACAAGCTGCTGGTTGAGCATATCGAGCATTTCGAGGAAGCTGCTGCCGGTCGACACATTGTCGAGAGAATAGTTGACGAACTGTCCTTTCTCTTTAGGACCACGTTGACGCCAAATTTTCAGTTTTACGCTGATAGTATGTTCCATTTTACGATTTGATTCTTTGGTAGCGGAGCCGCCACTCCGGGAAGGAGTCGGGCTGCCGCCGCGTGGTTAAGGATTAGGATTTGTAGTTGCGGGTCTGCACCTTGATGGCTTCGTACTTGAGAGGTTCCTTGAGGAGGATGGGCTTCTCGTTGTCGCCGGTGTATTTCCAGCAGCTTACATACATATATTCGTCATCGCGACGGGCTGCTTCACCGTCGGGTGTCTGATATTCTTCCCGGAAGTGAGCGCCGCAAGATTCGTTGCGGTTGAGGGCGTCGATAGCCATCATCTTGGCGATCACGAGGAAGTCTTCGAGACGGAGAGCCTTTTCGAGCTCGGTGTTGAGGTCGTCGGCGCGGCCCACGATGCGGAGGTCGGTGTAGAATTCCTTGCGGACTTCTTCGATCTCGGCAGTAGCCTTGACGAGGCTCTGGAGAGTACGGCCCATACCTACGAGGTTCCACATCACATGACCGAGACGCTTGTGGATTTCATCGGGGCTCTTGGTACCCTTGATGTCCATAAGTTTCTGGATACGCGAGCGTACGTCAGCCTCGGCTTTGTCGAATTCGGGAGCTGAAGTGCTGAAGCGGGGAACCTTGATCTGGTCGCTGAGATAGTTCTGCATTGTGTAGGGGAGCACGAAGTAACCGTCGGCGAGACCCTGCATGAGGGCAGAAGCACCGAGGCGGTTTGCACCGTGGTCAGAGAAGTTACACTCACCGATTGCGAAGAGACCCTTGATAGAAGTCTGGAGCTCGTAGTCTACCCAGATACCACCCATGGTGTAGTGGCTTGCGGGGAAGATCATCA
Source organism: uncultured Muribaculaceae bacterium (assembly GCA_910586595.1). Taxonomy (GTDB): domain Bacteria; phylum Bacteroidota; class Bacteroidia; order Bacteroidales; family Muribaculaceae; genus CAG-873. The sequence continues at coordinate 23,849 of CAJUJB010000046.1, forward strand.
TAGGAGTCTCGTAGGGGTT
>CAJUJB010000047.1 GCA_910586595.1 uncultured Muribaculaceae bacterium
GGTGTCGTCGCTTGGTAAAGGCATCATTTCATCGTCGCTTGCTTGTCTGCTCAAAGCCAGAGGCTTGCGCGTCACCATCCAGAAATTCGACCCGTATATCAACATCGACCCCGGAACGCTCAACCCCTACGAGCACGGGGAATGCTATGTGACTGAAGACGGCCACGAGGCTGACCTTGACCTCGGTCATTACGAACGTTTTACCAACGTCCGCACTTCGAGAGCCAACAATGTCACAACAGGTCGTATCTATCAAAGCGTAATCGACAAGGAACGCCGCGGCGACTACCTTGGCAAGACCGTACAGATTGTGCCTCATATCACCGACGAAATCAAGCGTCGTGTGAAATACCTCGGCAACACCGGCAACTACGACTATATCATCACCGAAATCGGTGGTACAGTAGGCGACATCGAGTCTCTCCCATTCCTCGAAGCCGTGCGCCAGCTACGATGGGAACTCGGCCAGAACAGCCTCTGCGTTCACCTCACATACGTGCCCTATATCGCAGCCGCTAAAGAGCTGAAGACCAAGCCAACACAGCACTCTGTCAAAGCTCTTCAGGAACTCGGCATCCAGCCCGACGTGCTCGTACTCCGCACAGAAAAGGAAATCCCGGCCGACATGCGCCGCAAGATTGCCCTGTTCTGCAACGTGGCGCAGGATTCTGTAGTGCAGTCGAAAGACGTCAACTCAATCTACAAAGTGCCCCTTATGATGCACGCCCAGCACCTCGACGAAATCGTGCTCCGTAAGACAGGCATGCCAGTCGAAGGCGAACCCGAAATGGGCCCGTGGCTCAGCTTCATCGATAAGCTCGACAATGCTACCGATAAGGTCACAATCGGCCTCGTAGGAAAATATGTAGAGCTGCAGGACGCTTACAAATCAATCAACGAAGCCCTCTTCCATGCAGCCACCTACGCAGGTCACAAACTCGACCTCGTGTATATCCACTCCGAAAAACTCAACGACTCCAACGTTGCCGAGCGGCTCGGAGGCATGGACGGCGTAATCATCGCCCCAGGTTTCGGCCAGCGTGGCATTGACGGAAAATTCGTAGCCCTCAAGTGGTGCCGCGAACACGACGTTCCCACATTCGGCATCTGCCTCGGCATGCAGTGCATGGTAATCGAGTTCGCACGCAACGTACTCGGTCTTGAAGACGCCAACTCAACCGAGATGAACACCCACACACCCTACAACGTTATCGACCTTATGGAAGAGCAGAAAAACATCTCCGACATGGGCGGCACAATGCGTCTGGGTGCTTACGACTGCCGTCTGCGCCACGGTTCTAAAGCCGCAGAGGCTTATGGTAAAGAACTCATCAGCGAGCGTCACCGTCACCGCTTCGAGTTCAACAACGACTACCGCGACCGCTTCGAGGCAGCCGGCATGCAGTGCGTAGGCGAGAATCCCGCCACACACCTTGTCGAGGTAGTCGAGATGCCATCCAAACGTTGGTTTATCGGAACCCAGTACCATCCCGAATACTCAAGCACCGTACTCTCGCCGAGCCCCATCTTCTCGTCGTTCATCAAGGCAGCCATAGCCTACCACGACGAAAAGGGAGAATAAGCCCGGCCGTGTCTATATTAAAACACAACATTCACATTTATAATGGATAAGAACACACTCACCGGCCTTGTGCTCATGGCTGCGGTAATGTTTGGCTTCTTCTGGCTCACCAAGCCCTCGGAAGCTGAGCTGGCAGCCCAACGCGAACGCCAGGAGCAGGCTGCCGCCGACGCTCTGCGTGCCGCCCAGCAGCAACCCGAGGTCGCACCCTTCACCCCTGCCGACAGTGCCGACCTCGCATCGGCTGTCCGCTCTATGGGTACCCGAAACGCTGACGGATCGGTTTCGTTCAGTAACGAACTCCTGAATCTGACCGTCGACAGCATCCATGGCCTCTCCGGCACATACAAAGACGCAGCCGGATCGGCAGATATCCGTCAGGTACTGGCCAACAATGCAGGCCTCACAACTGCCCGCACAGCGAAAGCCTCGCAGGCCATCCGCACCATGGTAGGCAATGCCCTGAAGTACGAAGGTTTTGCCCGCCATCTCTCTGGCGAGAACCGCGACGTAGTGCTCGAGAACGACCTCGTGAAAGTCACCCTCTCAACCCGCGGTGGACGCGTGTCACAGGTTGAACTGAAGAAATATACCACTGAGGTAGGCCCCGAAAAAGCCAACATCCAGCTTTTCCGTGACGCCACCGATGGCTACAGCTTCCGCTTCAACACCGCCGAGCAACGCATCGACACCCGCGACTTCAACTTCACTCCCGTCATGGAGGGTGACACAGCCGTGACCATGATGCTCCAGCCCGACTCTGGCGCAGAATGGGGCATACGCTATGCTCTGGCTGCCGACGGCTACACCGTAAGCATGAACATCATCCAGCGCGGCATGTCGTCGATTCTGCCTCCCAACACATCGTCGATGGAATTTGCATGGCACCAGAAAATGGCCCGCAACGAGCTCGGCCGTACCTTCGAGGAACGCAACAGCGCCATCTACTACAAGTATATAGGAGAAGGTGTCGACGAACTCAACGCCAACAAGGACGACAGCGAAGAGCTTACCGGCCGTCTCCGCTGGGTTGCCTTCAAGAACCAGTTCTTCTCGAGCGTCATCATAGCCCGCGACTGCTTCACCTCTGCCGACCTTGTCTCGAAAGACATCAAGACAGCCGATTATCTTAAAGACATGTCGATGCAGGCTACCCTCCCCTACACTGTAGCCGATGGCACCGCCGCCTCATTCGACTTCTATTTCGGCCCCAACGATTATCCCCTTCTCTCTAAACTCGATGATAAGCTCGGATATGACGAAGGCCTCTCGCTCACCCGCCTCATTCCTCTCGGCTGGGGCCTCTTCCGCTGGATCAACACCATTATAGTGATTCCGGTGTTCACCTTCCTCGGATCGTTCATCTCCAACTACGGCATCATCATCCTCATCCTGACCCTCTTTATCAAGCTCATCCTCTTCCCGTTCACCTTCAAGAGCTTCAAGTCGCAGGCAAAGATGCGTGTCCTCGCCCCGGAGATTAAAGAGATTAACGAGAAATATCCCGACCAGGCCGACGCCATGAAGCGCCAGCAGGAGACCATGGCCCTCTACAGCCGTGCCGGTGCCAGCCCCTTCTCAGGCTGTCTGCCCATGTTGCTGCAGATGCCTGTGCTCATCGCCATGTTCTCGTTCTTCCCGTCGGCTATCGAGCTTCGAGGCCAGTCGTTCCTTTGGGCTCACGACCTCTCGGCACCCGACAGCATACTCACCCTCCCGTTCAACATTCCGTTCTACGGCAATCACGTAAGCCTGTTCTGTCTTCTGATGACGGTGATCAACATCGTATACATGAAGATCAGCATGCAGAACCAGCCTCAGAGCGCAGGCATGCCCGGCATGAAGATGATGCAGTACTTCATGCCCGTGATGTTCCTCTTCATCTTCAATGACTACGCTTCAGGCCTCAGCTATTACTACCTTCTCTCACTTCTCATCACCATCATCCAGACTTACATCTTCCGCCACGTGATCGACGAGAAAAAAGTACGTGAGCAACTGCTTGCAAATGCCCGCAAGCCCCGCAAGAAGAGCGGCTGGATGGCACGTCTTGAGGAGGCTCAGAAGCAGGCTCTCGCCGCACAGCGCCAGCAACAGCAGCAGGGCGGAGGCAAACGTCGCAGATAAGCCGTATTTCAACGAGTCATAATCTCTTTTCCCCCCATAGTAACCCATGCAGACAATTTCAGACCGAGTCACTTCGCTTGCCGCGTCGCAGACCTTGGCAATGTCACAGAAGAGCGCCGAGCTCAAGGCTCAGGGCGTCGATGTAATCAATCTTTCGGTTGGAGAACCCGACTTCAATACCCCCGACCACATCAAGCAGGCAGCCGTCAAAGCGATTGACGACAACTTCTCGTTCTACTCACCTGTACCCGGATACATGACCCTGCGCAAAGCAATCGCAGCCAAACTATCCAAGGAGAACGGCCTCGCATTTGCGCCGGAACAGATTGTGGTAGGCAACGGTGCCAAACATGCCATTTGCAACGTTATCCTCGCCACCGTCAACCCTGGAGACGAAGTCATCATACCGACTCCGGCATGGGTAAGCTATGTGGAGATGGTTAAACTCGCCGAAGGCAAAACTGTACTTGTGCCCGCTGGTGTCGATCAGGACTTCAAGATCAGCCCCGCACAGCTCGAAGCAGCCATCACCGGTAAGACACGGGCAATCATACTCTGCTCACCGTCGAATCCCACCGGGAGCGTATACACCCGCGAAGAACTTCACGGGCTCGTAGAGGTGCTGGCCAAGCATCCCGAGATTCTCGTTATCGCTGACGAAATCTACGAGCACATACTCTATACCGGAGGCGACTTCGTGTCGCTGGCTTCCTTCGAGGAAATTGCCGACCGCACAGTTGTGATCAACGGTGTCTCCAAGGCCTATGCCATGACCGGATGGCGTATCGGCTACTGCGCATGTCCTCCCGAAGTCGCCAAGGCTGTGACAAAACTTCAGGGGCAATTCACCTCCGGAGCTTCGTCAATAGCCCAGAAAGCCGCCGAGGCTGCCTATAACGGCCCGCAGGAATGCGTTGAAGAGATGCGCAAGGCATTTGAACGCCGCCGTGATCTCGTTGTCCGTCTTGCCCGTCAGATCCCCGGCATGGTGATCAACGAGCCTCAGGGTGCCTTCTACCTCTTCCCCGAAGTATCTTCCTTCTTCGGCAAAGAAGCCCGCGGCTACAAAATCACCGACTCGGCCAGCCTGGCCATGTATCTGCTTGAGGTTGCCCATGTGGCCACAGTCGACGGAGCCGCCTTCTGTTCTCCAGGTTATATCCGCCTCAGCTACGCCACCTCTGACGAAAAACTTGAAGAAGCCTTCCGCAGAATTTCGGCTGCGTTGGCAGATCTGAAGTAAGATCCCAATCAATCATAACTAATTCGGGCGACTTGCACATGCAGGCCGCCCGAATCTATTTTACGTCATAACCATTACGGCTATTCATTGGCAATTGTAAGTCTGTCGCCATTCAGACGCGCAGTATAGTCCTGCATGAAGGCCTGGGCGAAGATGAGCATACGGTTCACCTCATCTTTATCATAGTCCTCGGCATGAGAAGACATAGATGGGTTTACCCCGGTATGAAAGACCTCCTCCACAGCCGTCAGATCGGGGCTGGTATACACCGTATACTCCGTACCGACTACCAAATAACGGCCACCGTCAGTTCTGGCTATGCCATAGCCATCGTACGTATCTGAAAGGGCATCTGCCCCAACACTCACGAATGGCGCATCATAGCCTATGAGCGATAGAATTGTAGGAGAGATGTCGTGCTGTGAAATGACGCGGTCGTCAACGCGTCCGGGCGCTATACTTCCGTCGGGAGTGTAGATCAGCAATGGAATATGGTTACGGATATAATCATTATCGTAGACCGAGCCCTTGAAGTCGCGGTTGCCATGGTCGCCAGTGATTATAAAAGTGGTATTGACAAACCATGGCTCGGATGATGCAAGCTCAAAGAAATGCCGCAGCGACTCATCTGTGTACTCGAGCCCACGCTCAGGTGAGGTCTCAGGATGCTTATACGACGACGTATCCCAGCCCTCGGGAATGGTAAAAGGCCCATGTGCCGAAACCGTAAACCAGGCAGCCGCAAATGGCTCGCCAAGCGCCGTCAGATCTTTGGCTACAAACTCGCCCATTGGGTAATCAAATATACCCCACATACCATCGAAATCGGCATCGTTGCCATAGGCCTCGCGGTCGATGATACGCGAGTAACCTGCCGCGAAAGCCGTCTGGTCGATATTGAACGAACCATGCTTACAGCCGTAATAGAATGCCGTATTCCACCCCCGCTCAGCCAACAGACGGCCCGGGGAATCTATGACATTCTTATTATACGGCGACAGCATGAAATAAAAAGGATCAAAAGCCGGGAATCCTGCGAGAATTGCAGTTGCCCCTCCGCAAGAAGAACGGCTGCATGCAATAGTGTGCACCAAGGCCAGCGACCGGCCGGCTATAGAGTCAAGAAATGGCATCAGTCCTCTATGCGGATTGGCACCTGATACGGCAAGTGTGTCGATCCACTCGGCTCCACCACTCTCGATGATGATGATCATGACGTTTCTTCGTGCAAGCGAACCGACCGGGGCACCCTCATGCACAGAGGTGCGAACACGGGCCAATTCTTCTGCCGACAGCAGCTCTACGGGCGTCTCCATGTTGGCTTTGCTGCGGTTGAGCGACCGCAAGATACAGAATGGTGAGTTGAGCACAACATTTATTTCCGGAGCCGAGCGGACGGCAAATGCTGCATCTGGAATAGCTAACGGAACGCCAGCCCCCGCACGGCCTCGCATACCGAGGAATGTCAGGCCTCCGAGGAGAAGGAACGCAGTGCACCGCAGCCAGAACGGCCGGCGCTGCACAGACTCAATTACCACCACTCTGGCCGACAGCCATACAAGTATGCCGATTACAACGGCCACACCAAGGAATGCCCACCAATATGAGATGGCGTACATTGCGGCTATATTACCGATTTCGGAGTCGGTGGTAATATTAAGTATATTGCTCCACCTCAACCTGGCACCCGTAAACCGGTAGTAAGGTATGTCGGCAATGTTTATAGCAAGCATAATCGCATTGCATACCCAATAGATCCACATGGATACACGTTGATAGAGTCGCCGATAGACAAACTTGAACGGCAACAGACGCATAGCAATAAATACGACATTGAAATACGCCGCCGCAGAAATGTCAAACCGCAGGCCATGCCAGCTTAACCTCAAGGTCTCCCATACTCCAGGAGCCCCGACCAGGTCATTATTATACCATGCAAAGAAAAACCGGCTTGCCCACAGCATGAACAAAGCCACAAAAAACTGATAGGCCGTAGCCGCATATATATCGGCCTTGAACTTCAAAACGGGCTTCATAAGCTCATACCGATCAAGAATGATACAGAATAGGCAAGCATGACCATAGCCGTCATGCCGAGAAAAGGATTAAGCGCACGCCCATCCTTGCGTTTCAAGCCGACAACAATGGCCGAAGAAATGAGCAGATACAAGCCCGGGGCAAGCAGCCAGAGCACGCCCATATCCAGCCATACCTGCAGCATAAGCAGTACAGCCACAAGACAGTTGCAGCCATATAGCACCAGCATGGCATTGCGGCCAAAAGCCGTTGCAAGTGTATGCTTGCCAACAGCCCTGTCATCGTATATATCGCGGTAATTATTGACGATAAGCACATTTGCGCCCATCAACCCTACCGACACCGAGGCAAGAAACACGGGCAAAGACCATTCAAGCGCCTGCACATAGTAGGTAAGATTGACAGGAACGATGCCGAAGAACGCTATAACGGCCACTTCGCCGAGGCAATGGGTGGACAATGGCCACGGCCCGGCGCTGTAAGCGAGGGCTCCCAAGCCGATCAGCGCCCCAACCCATATGAGCCATAAGCCGCCCCAACATGTAAGCGACAAGCCTACGACGGCAGCCATGGCGAGCACACCGAATGTGGCATACTTCATGGCTCGGGCCGATATATCGCCCTCGGTCACTCCCCTACGCGGGCCTTCGCGTCCTATATGGTCACGACCGGCGCGGTAGTCATAGTATTCATTGGCGAAATTCGATGCAATCTGGCAAAGGATGGCAAATATAAGACACAGAGACGCGGGCAAAGCCGAGAATGAGCCACCCGCTATATTGAAGCCCAGGGCTACAAATACACCGGCTACCGATACGGGCAGTGTGCGCAGCCTCATCGCCTCTATCCAACATTTAGCTGTATTCATACTACAAAGTTACATATTTTTTCCGAGCATATGTAGCCCGTGAAAAAAGAAGGAGACGCCTGGGCGCCTCCTTCGGGGATATGGTAAAGATTTATTCCTGTGATTGGGTATCGGGCGTAGAGCCTTCGGCATCATTGCCCTGCTGTTTAGCGGCGCCCGGCCTACGGCGGCGGCGACGTCTGCGACGACGTGGTTTGTCAGCCGGCGAGTCGGCCGAAGCTTCGTCAAGCTCCTCCTGGTCATCCGCTTCATCATCAACATCACCCTCGTCTTCTGTGACTACAGATGGAGGGGTCTGTGCGGGTGCAGATTCCGGAGCAGGAACTTCGGCAGGGGCAGCCACCGTCACATTGGCAGTCTCCTCAGATGAAGACAACAAAGCGGCCTCCTCTGCAAGGTCTTCCTCAGTAGGTTGAGGCAATAGTTTCGGCTGCTTGGTAGCCTGTGATGGTGCGGTCGCTGGCTGAGGCTTTTGCTTGCGGGCTTGCTTGGGCTGCACATCAGCCGGGGTGTTATCGGCTTCAGTAGCCTCGGTTGCAGGCGCAGGCTCAGGCTTGGGTTTAGGCTCGGCTTTGGGCTTCTGGGCCTTCGGTTTAGGTTCGGGCTTAGGCTTGGCTTCAGCCTTTTTAGGCTCAGGCTTTGGTTTGGCCTCTTGCTTAGGCTTTGGCTGCTTTGAGTCATCAGCGTCCGGCTCAACACCGCGCTTACGCTTATCGGCGGCCTTGGCAGCAGAGCTTTGGCCAGAGTCTTTCTCGTCGCGAACCTGAATTTCCTTATGATCCTTGTCAACTACCCGATATTGGAGGTAGGCAAGCGATTCATCAGGTAGCACCTTGAACACGCGTCCGAGAGTACGGCGCCAACCGCCATACATCGTCGAGAAGAGACCTTTCTTGATATATGCGTCCACATACGGATGCACATACATGATGAAGTCCTTCAGGCCGAGCGTACGTACAAGGTACTCGAGTTTTTCAAAGAGAGTGTCGGTAAAGAGGATTGACGGCTGTACTTCACCCTTGCCCATACACGAGGGGCATTGCTCGGCCGTATGAATGTCGAGTGCGGGTCGCACGCGCTGGCGTGTGATCTGCATCAGGCCGAATTTACTCAGAGGCAGGATATTATGACGGGCACGATCATTGGCCATGACCTCGCGCATATGCTCATAGAGCTGCTGGCGATGTTCACTTTTTGCCATGTCGATAAAGTCAACAACGATGATGCCGCCCATATCACGCAGACGGAGCTGGCGGGCAATCTCGTCGGCGGCACGCAGATTCACCTCGAGGGCGTTGGTCTCCTGGTCGTTGGTCGCTTTGGAGCGGTTGCCGGAGTTTACGTCTATCACATGCAGTGCCTCGGTATGCTCGATGATGATATAAGCGCCCGACTTGAATGACACCGTTTTGCCAAACGATGACTTTATCTGGCGTGTGACACTGAAATGGTCGAATATCGGAGCATCCTTCTCATAGAGCTTTACAATGTCGCGGCGCTCGGGGGCTATCAGATTCACATACTTGAGAATCTGAGCATGAATATCAGGGTCATTGACATGGATATTCTCGAAGGAAGGACTGAATACATCACGCAGCATGCCTACCACGCGATTTTCCTCTTCAAATACGAGAGCTGGAGCCGTTGAGCGCTGTGCCTTGGCACAGGCATCGTCAAATGCCTGCACAAGTGTCTTGAGCTCGTGGTTGAGCTCGGCCACCTTCTTGCCTTCAGCCGATGTGCGCACGATCACTCCGAAATTGCGGGGCTTAATGCTCTCCACGAGCTGACGGAGACGGAGTTTCTCCTCAGTCGACTTAATCTTCTGTGAGATGGAGATTTTATCGGCAAAAGGAGTAAGTACAAGGTAACGGCCGGTAAACGAGATTTCTGTGGTGAGTCGGGGGCCTTTCGATGATATTGGCTCCTTGACAATCTGCACAAGGAGTTCCTGTCCTGGAACAAGGGTGTCGGCGACAGAGCCGTGTTTGTCGATGTCGGGCAACTGCTTGATCTGCGACATTCTGGGCTGTTTCTTGCGGTCGGCAAGCAGGGTCTTCAGAAAGTCGGAGTATGTTGCGAAGTGTGGCCCGAGATCAAGATAATGTAGGAATGCGTCTTTTTCATATCCCACGTTCACAAAGGCGGCATTGAGGCCCGGCATAAGTTTCTTGACTTTTGCCAGGTATATATCGCCGACGGCATACTCGATGTTGCGAGCCTCTTTCTGAAGACTGACCAGACGGCCGTCCTCAAGCAGGGCTATGGTCACCTCTGATGCCTGAACGTCAACTATGAGTTCACTTTTCATCTGAGTTATCTGTGGGATGGTTGAAAAAAATGGTAGAGTTTTGGGGAACATTCAGTCGCCGTCCGCTTAAAATAAACAAAGAACAAAACTTCTGCCCCGCTGCTCCGTAGAGCTGCGGGCCGAAGTCTGTCCTTGTTTATGTAAGCGTATTGTGACGACACAAGTAGTCGGAGAAAAAATCCGGACGAAGCGGTCGATGGCATTCAGAACGCCATACCTGCCGGGCAGGGGCGTAAGATGCCGACAGCCACAGGGCTGTCTTATTTCTTCTTATGACGGTTTTTTCTCAGACGTTTTTTGCGCTTGTGAGTAGCCATCTTGTGGCCTTTTCTTTTCTTTCCGCTGGGCATTTCTGTGTACGCTTTAGGAGTTAATGAATATGTTGATTAATCTATATTTTAAAGCATCAGCCGTAGAGCCGATGCATGACTTTGCCGTATTACTGATTGTTCTTTACCTCGTCCATGAACACGCGAGCGGGCTTGAATGCGGGAATCTTGTGCTCGGGAATGACGATGGTGGTGTTTTTAGAAATATTTCGTGCTGTCTTCTCGCAACGGGTCTTCACAATGAAGCTGCCGAAACCACGGAGATACACATTTTCGCCGCTCGCGAGCGACTCTTTTACGATTTCCATGAAGTTCTCGATAGTAGCGAGTACAGCGGCTTTTTCAATACCGGTGGTCTTCGCAATTTCGTTGACGATGTCGGCTTTAGTCATTTTTTATGTTAATTTTTTACGATTGATAATGTATAATTCGATGTCCGAAAAGCGCAGGCATCACACCCCCCTTCTCGGTTTTGCGGTGCAAATATCGTAATTATTTTTCATTCAAGCATAAAACTAAGGCTCAAAATTGCGTTTTTTTTATCCGCAAAGCTTGTTTTGCGGTAAAAACAACAATTTTAAGCCTTTCCGATGGGCTCAGAAAGAGACAGGTAGCCTTATTGCGCAGCCTCTTCCTTATGGTCGGCAGGAGCCGTTTCGGGCCTTGTTTCTTCTTTTGCGGGAGCCGCCGTCGTAGCCTTAAGCTGCCTGCGGTTGCTGGCGCCGATGCTCATTCCTTCGATGATCGTGAAAAGACCGAAGACCATGAATGCCGCGCCAGTCACAAGCATTATAGTATGCTCGCCGGGCGTGTCGGGCTTGCGCATGAAAATGAAAATCGCGCATCCTACCAAAACGGTCGGAACAAGGAAAAACCAGTTGGAAAGTTTTGCCGGACGTGCGCCAAAGAGTAATACACAGAGCTGGAAGACGGCGGCGAAAAGGATGAGGACGGCAAACATAAAGCCTACAATTGCCACGAAGGCTTTGCTGAATATAAGCATCGACAAGCCGAGCACAACGGCCGCCGCACTCGCAATCCAACCAAAGGCCGTGCCGAACGCGCCCATCCTCGCCCTACCTTTGCGATCGCGCGAACCGAGGAATACCGTCATATTAAGCAAGCCGGAGGCCACGAATAATATTCCGGCCGCAATCACCACTCCACCGTCGGCAAGAGACGTTCTGAACAATATCAGGAGGAGTCCGACAACCATAGTCACAAGCCCTGTAAAAAATAGATTTCTTCCTTTCATAATTGCATAAGTTGAAACATGCTGGTAAAATATTTTGTAGCGGCCGGCAGCCGCTGTGCTGGCACAAACGCCAGCCCTGCGACCGGCCTCGATACATTAATAACAATTAGAGGCTATGAATGGACGATAATACGTATTTTTTTTGTACTTTTGTTCTCTAAAAACCAACCAGACCTCATGCCGACTCTTTTACCACCGGTTCCACCCCGCCCCATCACGGCCCGGGCCGCTGAAAACGGTCTGTGGCTGAGCATATACATAAGCGTTCTGGCTTTGTCGATGGGCATCTCGGCCTCGTTCGCGCCCGCCGCCATAGTACTATGGGGCGGCTCGATCGGTTTGCCGTTCTTTGTCTATCGTCTTCTACGCCGCAGTTCTCAAGCTACAGGAGGAGCCTTATCGTTTCCCGAGCTATGGGCCGAGGGCATCGCATCGTTCTTTCTCGGCACCCTGATTCCGGCATTGCTCGTCTATGTTCTGCTCCGTTTTGTAGCCCCTGGATTCATTGCTGGCATCTTTGCCGACGCCATAATTCTTTTCCAGCAACAGGGCACACCCGAAGCCGAGGCCTGGGCCGAATCGCTCAGCAACCTCGTCAGTCAGCACAACATTCCCAGCGCAGCCGACGTATCGGCACAGCTCATTTCTTTTAATATAATTGCCGGCACAGCCATTTCACTCCTTGTGTCAATAGTGGTCAAAGCCCGCTCACTCAGGGCCAAAGGCCGAGCGTCGACCGGCAAGCAGCAGTAAACATATGGATATTTCGGTTATAGTACCTTTATATAATGAAGAAGAATCGCTCCCGGAACTGAACGCATGGATTGCGAGGGTTATGAAGGAGCATAATTTCTCGTACGAAGTCATCTATGTCGACGATGGCTCGACCGACACGTCCTGGAATGTGATCCGCTCACTACGTGAAGCAGACCCCGAGCATGTCAAAGGCGTGTCCTTCCGCCGTAATTACGGCAAATCACCGGCTCTCAACACCGGATTCAGACTCGCAAAGGGTGATGTGGTGATAACCATGGACGCCGATCTTCAGGACAGCCCCGACGAAATTCCCGAGCTATTCCGTATGATCACCGAGGATGGATATGACCTTGTGAGCGGATACAAGCAGAAACGCTACGATCCTCTGTCGAAGACCATCCCGACCAAGCTCTTCAATGCCACCGCGCGCAAAGTAAGCGGCATCAAGAATCTGCACGACTTCAATTGCGGGCTCAAGGCCTACCGTTCTGTTGTTGTAAAGCATATAGAGGTATACGGCGACATGCACCGCTATATCCCCTACCTGGCCAAGCTCGCCGGCTTCAACCGCATAGGTGAAAAAGTTGTTCACCATCAAGCCCGTAAATACGGCAAGACCAAATTCGGGCTCGACCGTTTCATCAACGGTTACCTCGACCTCGCCACCCTTTGGTTTACCGGAAAATTCGGCAAGAAACCCATGCACCTCTTCGGCTTGCTCGGCAGCCTGATGTTCTTTCTTGGATTTGTGGCTGTAATTGTGGTCGGTGGCATGAAACTCTACCACATGCACTCCGGTCAGCACTATATCCTTGTTACCGACTCGCCTTATTTTTACATTTCTCTCGTGCTCATGCTGCTTGGATCACAACTCTTCCTCGCAGGTTTCGTTGGAGAACTTGTGGTGAGGAACTCCCCGAAGCGGAACGAATATGAATTGCGCGAAGTAATCGAATAAAAATACCAGAACCGATGGATAAAGATTTTCTCGGGCTGGCGGCTGCCCGATATTCCTGCCGCTCATATTCTTCCCGACAGCCGGAAGCCGAAAAAATTGACTATATACTCGAGGCTGCCCGCCTCGCCCCCTCGGCCTGCAACCGACAGCCCTGGCGCTTCATTGTCATCGGCAGCGAGGATGAAGAGGGCCGAAACGCGATTCTTAAATCCTATAACCGTGAGTGGATTGCCTCCGCGCCTGTATATATCGTGATCTGCGGAGTACCATCGGAAGGATGGGTAAGGGCTTGCGACAATCACTCACACATTGATGTTGACACATCGATCGCCACCGAACATATGTGTCTGGCGGCCACCGACTGCGGCCTCGCAACGTGCTGGATATGCAATTTCGACCCTAAGACATTAGCTGAGGATCTCCACCTCTCCGACGACATCGTACCCATCGCCATACTGCCCGTAGGATATGCCGCCGAAGGCTCTCCAGTGCCTACCAAGCAGCGCCGGAAGCTCGATGAAATTGTGATCAGACGGTGAAAAAGAGTCTATTCATATTACTAAGCATACTGACCTGCATGTGGCTGCTCATATCGTGCAACACATCGGGGTGTGTCAATAACCAGAACTCCATTCCTCTGGCCGGCTTCTACTCTTCGGAGACAGGGGCCTCAGCCAGCTTGAACAGCATCAATATCCATGGTATCGGGGCCCCAGGCGACAGCCTTATTCTCGCCGCCGGCTCTCCGGCCACACAGGTATATCTACCGATGCGCTCGGCCTATGAATCTGTATCATGGTGCCTGAGTTATGCAGAGCCTGACCTCGACATTCCTGAGTTGAACGACACGATAAGCTTCGATTACTTTTCAGAGCCATTCTTCGCCTCCGAAGAGTGCGGAGCCATGTATTGTTACCGCATATGGCGGATGAATCACACCACCCATCTGATCGACTCCGTGATAATTGCAGACTCGCTTATCACCAATGTGGATCTGGAAAGGATAAAGATTTACTTCCGCACACAAGAATCCGAGCCGATGCCCGACCAACCTGAAGTAGCCGAATGAAAAGCCGACTGATAGCCATATTGCTGTTGATAGCCATAATTGCGGCCGGAGTCTCGTCTGCGTCAGCCAAACGGCGCATGACGCCCATAAACACCCAGGCTACAACCACGCAAGCGATCAACGAGACCGCCAACGACACATCGCGCATCAACGCCAAAAGAAGGGCCAATTCCATAAGTTACCTCGACGACAAGGGCCGCACGATTTTCGTCGACACAATTACCGGCGACGAGTGGACCGACTCGACTCTTATCGGCCGTGTACCCAAAATGGAATATCCCCTCTTCCAGGCCATGAGCGTGGGCATAAATATATGGGATCCGGTATTGCGTGCGCTTGGCCAACGTTACGGCATCGCAGATGCCTGGGTGGAGCTTTCGCTGCACAACCGCTATAAACCTATACTTGAAGTAGGTCTCGGAGCGGCAAACACCACCCCTTCGGGCAGCAACTTCACCTACCGCTCGCCACTGAGCGTTTACTTCCGCGCTGGTATCAACTACAACTTTCTCTTCAATTCCAATCCTGATTATTCTTTCTTTGCCGGGCTCCGCTACGGTTTCTCACCTTTTTCCTTCAGCGTTGACAATGTCACGCTCGACGACTCCTACTGGGGCGAGACTTCGACCTTCAATATTCCGTCGCAGAACATGGCAGTCGGCTGGGGCGAGATTATTCTTGGGCTACGTGTGAAAATATGGGGCCCCATTTCGGCCGGTTGGACGGTAAAATATCAAAGTATACTTCACCAGAGCAAGGCCACCTACGGAGAGCCTTGGTATATACCTGGCTTCGGATCGCGCAATAGCCCCGTCTCCGGCAGTTTTTCATTCGTATATACCTTCGGGTTGCCCAAATTGAACAAGCCCAAGGCTACCGACGTTCTTAATGAAGGCACACCAGATGTTCCAACACAACCAGAAATTCAACCAGAATGAAAAAGATAATCATCATCGGAGCCTCCTCAGGCATGGGCATGCGGGTAGCTACCGACTTCGCACGCCTCGGCTGGCGTGTAGGTATAGCAGCCCGGAGAGAAGACCGTCTTAAAGAGATAAAGGCCCTTTATCCCGATAGAATTGAATATATGACTATCGACGTTGCAGCCCCAGACGCCGTTGACCGTTTCTACAAACTGATAGAACTTATCGACGGTATGGACTACCTGCTTTATGCAGCCGGCTGCGGATGGCGGAATCCTGAGCTCGACAGCTCACGCGACGAGCAGACCATTGCAGTGAATGTACTCGGTTTTACGAAGATAATAAACGCCGCTTACAAGTATTACCGCGATACGGCAAACCTTCACCGGGGCCACATTGCAGCCATCACTTCGGTGGCAGGCACGAAAGGCATCGGCATATCGGCCACATATTCAGCCTCAAAACGATACCAGTGGACATATCTCCAGGCCATAGATCAGCTCGCACACCAGCAGCGCGTAAACGTATCCATCACTGACATACGCCCGGGCTTCGTCGACACTCCCCTGCTCAACGGCAAAGAATATCCGATGGAGATGAGCATCGACTACGTGGCTCCCCGCCTCGAAAAGGCCATGCTCCGCGCACGCCGTGTGGCAGTCATCGACTCACGCTGGGCCGTGGTGACAGCGCTATGGAAAATGGTGCCGGATTGCCTGTGGCGCAGGGTTGAGCTTATCGACTGACATAAGGCCGGCAAATTTTTTGCCAGACTGCATTAAAAGATGTAACTTTGCGATAACAAGGGCCAAGGACGGCTTACTACTCAAAAGTTTGGTATTTTTCAGCCGTCCGATTGCCCTTTATCTATTTATATGAATACAGATCTGACCAGAGTCGCCCTGCGGTATAGCGCCATATATGTGCCCGCTATGCATGGCTGCCCAGCCAACGATCACGAATCCAAAACCAAAGCGCTGGCATTGGCCGCAACTCTTGCCCGATGCGGCTACACCCTCAGTGAAGCGGCCTTGAAGGCGACCGAAACATTTTCTTCATCGGCCCTCGGTACACTCGTTGGCACAATACAGTCGGTCTATGGAATCGGGTTGAATTGGGCTCCCCTGGTCAAGGATTGGGAAAGACCGACCTTTGAATCACCTATCGATCATCTGGCCACGCTTTTCGCCAATCTATTTCCTCTTACAGATAACTCAGGTGTGGAGTTGCCGTGCGGCCACTTCATTCCAGATGGCACCTTTCCTATCGAGCGCTACAACGGTTGCCCCTTCTGCGGTCGCCCGTTTACTCTGTCATCCGATCTGCAGCCGGCGCAAGGTAGCCGACGCAAAGTACTCGGAGCAATGACAGATGATGATTTACGTCGTATCCATATCACGCTGCTTACGTCGCCGGTACCCCTCGATGCCACACAGCTTGACTCGCTCGTACGATTGACAAAAGCCTACGGATTACCGCCCGGAGTAGATGTGCCAATGAAAGAATCGGCTGCGGCAATCGCCATTGCGCTTGAAGAAACCGACCGGCTTCAGGATGCCCAACGTCTATTCAAGACTCCCGACGACCTCCTGCGCATGATCTGGTATGCCCATACAGGCCGGCTGAAAATAATCCCACCTAAAGTCCTCGCGGCAAGGGCTGCCGCGGGCGAATATGGCCCCCAAGCTAAAGAAGATGCCATTGCAGAAGCCAAGGATAAGCTCAAACTCCATTTCAGCCGTCCGACATGCGCCATTTTCGCGCGCTGGCTTAATGAGATGCCACTCTCGCCAGCTGACATGTGCGAGAATATGCATCCCCGCCGGGAGATGTGGGTAAGAGTTATCCGTGCCCTACGCCTCAGCGAATACGCACGCAAATGCGGGCATGAAAAACTCGCTGAGATGCTTGACCGGTTCTACCGCAAGGACTACCGTGTCTGGGCCGGAAGCCTTGAAAAAAGCCGTCTGAACAATAATACGGCCGAAGTATTCCGCTTGCTCGAAGAACGCCCGGGCTTATATGCCCGCGCACTTTTCTCGACCATGCTCCGAATGGGATCCGAGCCGACATGCCGCTCGTTTTCGACGGTAGCCGACCGTGTACCTGCGCGACTGCTGCTCGCCCTCACCTCATTCGCCCCAATCTATTTCTTACCGGAAACTGACCAACGCCTTATCGCTCTGCCGGACGGTAAACGTGTTGCCGTTCCCATCAATAAGGCTCTCGGCGATTACAGCATTCAGGAGAAGACTGAAATGGTTGCCGACGTAAAAGGCATCTTTATCGATGAGATGCGCCGACGCTACAGGAGCTTGCCCCATGTTCCGGGCCAGACCGTCTACATCTCTCCGGCCTTATTCTCTGTGCCGGTGCCCGTAGGTGACCGCTCGGAAACGGTGCAGGACACTTCGTGCGCCCTCTCCGGACAGATTTTTAAAGTGGAAGGCTCGCAGGTGCGCCTATTCCTGCATTGGGGCAAAGGCTTGCCGGCACAGCACCTCGACATGGATCTCAGTTGCCGACTGATCAAAGATGAAGGAGAAGACTACGAGTGCGCATATTACAGCCTCACCGTTCCGGGGGCGCAGCATAGCGGAGATATTCGCGAGATACCCGACCTCGTGGGCACTGCCGAGTATATCAACCTCGACATCGACACGCTCGATGCCGAAGGGGTAAAATATGCCGTTTTTACCTGCAACGCCTACAGTGCATCGCGTCTTTCACCCAATCTTGTCGTTGGCTGGATGGATTCGCGCCATCCTATGACAGTCAGCAACGAGACGGGGGTAGCCTACGATCCATCGGCAGTCTCGCATCAAGTACGCATCAGCGAAACCAACCTCACCAGAGGCCTCGTCTTCGGCGTGCTCGATGTAAGGCAACGTGAGATAATATGGCTTGAACTGCCCTTCGGTGGACGAAATCTGCCTACACTCGATTCTGCATGGGTACACGCAACACTGAAGCGGCTGAAAGAAAAAATATCTTATGGTGAGCTCCTCTCGATCAGAGCTGATGCCCAGGAAGCCATAAGGGTCGATAGTCCAGGGGAGGCCGACTGCGTATTTCTGACCCCGGCCGATGCCTCCGACCTAATATAGAAAGATTTGCTATGTATAGAAATATTGTCGAATTTATAAGGAATCATTATCACGCCACGCCAGGCGCCACCGTACCGCTCCATGCGCCGGTTTTTCCCGGCAATGAGAAAAAATACCTCGAAGAATGTATCGACACTACTTTCGTATCGAGTGTCGGGGCTTTTGTTGACCGTTTTGAAAAGGAGATGGCCGACTATACAGGTGCCGCGCGTGCTGTGGTATGCGTAAGCGGAACCAATGCCCTCCATATGGCCATGATGCTTGTCGGGGTGGAGCGCGACGATGAAGTGCTCACCCAGGCCTTGACTTTCATCGCCACATGCAATGCCATAAGTTACCTTGGCGCACATCCGGTGTTTATCGACGTGGATATGGATACCCTCGGTCTTTCTCCGACTGCCCTTTCGGCATGGTTGGAGGCCAATGCCGAACTTACCGATTCGGGTTGCCGCAACCGCACCACGGGGCGCCGCATTAAAGCCTGCGTGCCGATGCACACCTTCGGTCATCCGGCAAAGATAGATGAAATTGCCGCCGTATGCGCCCGATGGAATATTGAGCTGGTGGAAGATGCCGCCGAAAGTATTGGCTCAATCTATAAAGGACGCCATACGGGCACATTCTCAAAGGTTGCAGCCATCAGCTTCAACGGCAACAAGACCATCACCACAGGCGGTGGAGGCATGATGCTATTCCGCGATGAGGAGTTAGGCGCCCGCGCCAAGCATCTCACCACTCAGGCTAAAGTGCCCCACCGGTGGGAATTCGTGCACGACGCAATCGGCTACAACTACCGTATGCCAAATATAAACGCCGCCCTTGGATGTGCACAGCTGGAAAATCTTGAAAAATTCATCGCAAGCAAGCGGGCGACCGCGGCCGCCTACGAGGAATTCTTCGCAGACAGCAAAGACGGCATCCAGTTTATCAAAGAGCCTGCCGACGCCCGCTCGAACTACTGGCTGAATGCCGTGGCACTCCCCGACCGTGAAGCTCGCGACGCGTTCCTTGAGTATACCAACAATAACGGGGTGATGACCCGCCCCATATGGGAGCTGATGAATCGGCTGCCGATGTTTGCCAATGCACAGCACGACGGACTTCAAAATACCATTTGGCTGGCCGACCGCATTGTAAATCTTCCATCTTCTGTAATATTATAACTTCAATACAAGCATCCCTATGAACACTCTTTCAAAACTTATCCTCGGAGTCTCTGCGCTGGCTTTTGCAGCCTGCTCTGATGGAACAAGCTCCGCAGATAAGGCTGAATGTCAGCCAGCCGAGACTGAAACCAACGCAGTAATCGAAACAATAATGGCTCGGCGCAGCGTGCGCAAATACACCGACCAGCCCGTAGAGCGCGAAAAACTTGAGCAGATTGTCGCTTGCGGCATCAATGCTCCAAGCGCTATAAATTCTCAGCCCTGGGCTGTGCGTGTAGTCAATGACTCAGCATATATCAACGGCATAACCCGCGAATATGTGGCAGCCAATCCTAAAGTGGCAGAGGATCCAGCCTTTAAAAACATGTTCCGCAACGCTCCGGCAGTAATCTTCGTAGCCTCTCCAGCAGACGGCAGTGGTCAGCTTGACTGCGGCATGCTCGGCGAGAATATTCTTCTGGCCGCACAATCTCTCGGCCTCGGGACCTGCACACTCGGTGGCCCGATACGGTTTATGAAAAGCTCAGAAGCTGCCGCATCATATTTAGAGACACTCGATATTCCGGAAGGCTACGAGCTCCTCTATGCGATTGCAGTAGGCTACCCCGACGAAACACCTGATGCCAAGCCCCGCGATGCATCGAAAGTCAAGTTCGTCGACCTGGCAGAATAATGCGGTCACCTAACACTTCCGAGAGGCGACGCTGGAACTCCTTATACTCCGAAATCTGACGTAAAAGATCTATAGCCTCATCGGCATTTTCGGGAATCAGAGCTGCGAGACGCTTTGTAAGGTCGCTGATAAGATCCGACACAATGGCGTTTCGCAGTTCGTATATCGCTCTGGGCACAAGTATCGGCAACTGATCCTGCTCGGTCTGCACCTCGCCTTGACGCGAATATATTTTCGACAGCGTATAACGGTCGACAACGAGTTCGACAGCCGTATTACGCACCATATCGTCGGGAGAATTTATAAGCCTCGTCTGGCAATACTGAACATCGTATTCATTGATTGCCTCTCGCCGGAAATTGTCAAGTTGCAGCCCGACTTCAATCTCGGCTTTTTCAAGCTGGGCCATCGAGCCACCCACACGGCGGATGCGGTCGCGGGCCTCCTCGAGTTTAGCGGCAGCCTCAGCCTCAATCTGCGCGCGGCGCAATTCCCTGTCAGCTTGCCAGGATCCGTCTTTCATAGCTTTCACAGCCTCAAAGACGGCTGCATATGGAGGATGCGAGAATGACAGCCCGTCGACACCCAGTTCATTGGCAATCACATCGTAAACGGTAGCCGGGATTTTACTGCCGTCTTCACCCTCCAGATCGACTATATACAGCAATCCATAGCGCACAAGGTATCGGGCCAGCATCTCCTCATAGGGCCTGAGTCTATTCGAGTCAAGGTTAAGCAATGGAGCGTCAGGGGCTTTTTCCTCCTCTTTCTCAATCCCATCTATTGAAGCCTGCGCTTGCCTGCGGGCAGCATTTTTTTCTTCCTCCTCAAATCGACCGGTGATAAAAATATTGAGCTGCCGCACAAGCACCTCTTCGGGAATTCCCAGCATACGCGAGCACTGGGAAATATATTCCTGACGTTTCACCGGGTCATCGACATGCGAGACAGACTGAAGAATGACATTCACAACTTTCGCGCGTGCCGTTGGATCATTGGCTGGCACATCGCGCATCAGCACCTCAGTCATAAACGCGATGATGTCGCGTTCATTCTCATTAAGATAGGCCTCAACCTCGCTCGAAGAATGACTTTGGGCAAAACTATCAGGGTCATCTCCGGGAGGCAGGAGCAGCACCTTCACATCAAGCTTCTCGGCAAGCAAAAGGTTAATACCCCTCAAAGACGCCTTGATGCCGGCAGGATCGGCATCGTAGATCAGTGTCACATTGTTGGTGAATCGGCGCAGGGCACGGATCTGCCCCTCGGTAAGCGATGTACCCGAGGACGCCACCACATTCTCCACCCCGGCCTGATGCATGGATATAACATCCAGATAACCTTCTACAAGTATACATTTGTCGCGCTTGGCGATGGCCGACTTTGCTTGATAAAGGCCGTAAAGCTCGAGATTCTTCTTATATATGATCGACTCGGGAGAGTTGACATACTTGGCAATGGTCTTGTCGGAGCGCATGGTGCGGCCACCAAATCCAACCACGCGACCTGAAATGCTGTGGATAGGAAACATCACACGGCCACGGAAACGGTCGTAAAGCGCCTCTGCGCCCTCCCGATGGCTCACACCGGCCAGTCCGGTATCGACAAGATATTTGTCGTTAAATCCGGCCTCATGTGCGGCATCGATAAGCGCACTGCCGCGGTCGAGAGAATAGCCGAGATGGAATCGGGCAATCATTGCATCGTTCAGGCCACGATGGCGGAAATACGCCATGGCAATATCGCGCCCTGCATCTGTCTCAAGAAGGTTATGCTTGAATTGCTTCAGCGCAAACTCATTGACGGCAAGCATAGCCTCACGGTCGTTCTCGGCCTGTCGTTCCTCTGCCGACTGTTCTTTCTCGACAATCTCTATATTGTATTTGCGCGCCAGATACCGGAGGGCCTCCTGATAACTGAGCTGCTCGTGCTCCATGATGAAATTGACGGGCGAGCCGCCTTTTCCACAACTGAAACACTTGCATATATTTCTTGCCTTGTTGACCGAAAAAGAAGGCGTGCGCTCGTTATGGAACGGGCACAAGCCTTTATAGTTGGCGCCCGACCGGCGCAACTTGACGAAATCGCTGACGACCTCGACTATATCTGCGGTGTCGAGTATGCGGTTGACTGTTTCCTGATCTATCCTGCCCATAATTGCAGCGCAAAGTTACGCCTTTTGACGCAGATTCTCGGCATATTCGTCGATTTTATGTAACTGCGTCGGGATGGCTATACCTTGCGGGCAATGCGACAGACATGCGCCACAGCCAACACACATTGATGCCTGGCGAAGACGGGGCACAGAATTATCATAACCGAATAGGAAAGCCTTGCGGGCATTGGCATAGGACGGATCGGAAGTGTCGCGGGGTACATTGCCGCTGTTGATACACTTGTTATAGTGAGCGAAAACGCCGGGTATGTCCACACCGTAAGGGCACGGCATACAATATTTACAATCGGTGCATGGCACGGTGTCGTTCTGGAGTATCTCTACAGCCGTGCGCATCAGGAAGGCATCCTCGTCTTCACTTATAGGGTCAAGAGTAGAGAATGAGCGTAGATTATCGCGAAGATGATCCATATAAGTCATACCACTCAACACCGTCAGCACACCTTCGGGCGTTCCTGCGTATCTGAAAGCCCAGGAGGCAATGGAGTCGTCAGGGCGCCGTTCTTTCATTTTAGCCGCAATCGGGGGGGCAACAGAGGCGAGACGGCCACCAAGCAGAGGCTCCATGATCACCACCGGGATGCCACGGCGATGCAGTTCACCGTAAAGATACTCGGCATTTGTATTACGAGGATTGACCTCCTTGGCATGAAGCCAATCGATGTAGTTGAGCTGTATCTGAGCAAAATCCCAATGTACCTCTCCATTGTCCATCAGGGCGAGCAAGTGGTCGAATACCTCTACATCGCCATGATACGAAAAACCGAGATTACGGATTGTGCCATCTGCACGACGTTCCTTCAGATACTCGAGCATTCCATTGTCGACATAACGGCCGTTATAAGCCTCCATACCGCCCATACCTATGGCATGCAGAAGGAGGTAGTCGACATAGTCGGTACGCAAATTAGCGAGCGAGTTACGGAACATCTCGATAGACTTCTCACGTGGCCATGTCTCGGGTGCGAAGTTAGAGAGCTTGGTGGCGATGAAATATGAATCACGGGGATGACGCGACAATGCCTCGCCCATGGCAGCCTCAGAGAAGCCTTTACAATAGGCGGGCGACGTATCGAAATA
>CAJUJB010000048.1:0-4704 GCA_910586595.1 uncultured Muribaculaceae bacterium
TCGGACACTCTGAAAATCGGTTAATGCATTTCAATGATGCTTAGCCGATTTTCTTTGTTTTATGCCTCCCAGCCCTATCTGCCCGCGAGGCTACATCTCATTTTATTGTATTTTCATTGTTAAATAATGCTAAGCACTTCCGCAGCGGCTTGCGCATGTGCGGCAGATTTTGTAATTTTGCATAAAGCGCCTGTCAAAAGGTCGCTGTTTGTGTATTTTTATTTAACCATAGTATCACTTATCTCATTTATTTCGCCTATCGACACATCTCTACTCTAATCATAAAAAGAATAGAAAATGCGAAATCTACAGAAGCTCACCGACGAACAGTTGGTGTCGGCTTACGCTCAGGGCAACAACGAGGCTTTCGATACCTTGCTGCTCCGCCATAAGCAAAAGTTATTCTGCTATATCTACCAGATGGTGCGCGACCGTGATCTGGCAGACGACATCTTTCAGGAGACGTTTGTCAAGGCCATCACCACTATTAAGCAAGGCCGCTATAATGATCTGGGCAAGTTTTCGGCATGGCTCTACCGCATTGCGCGCAATCTTGCCGTTGACTCTTTCCGCGCTGATAAGACCGAAGGCGTACTTTCCACCGATGATGCAGGATATGATGTGCTTAACCGCCGCGAGCTCGCAGAGGACACTGTAGAAGATCTTATGGTCGACCTTCAGATCGAAGAAGATTTGCGTCGGCTTGTCGATCAGCTTCCCGATGTCCAGCGCGAGGTGCTTCAGATGAGGTATTATCGCGATCTGTCGTTCAAGGAGATAGCCGAGCTTACGGGCGTAAGCATCAATACTGCGCTGGGCCGTATGCGATATGCAATACTCAACCTGCGCCGTATGGCAAAAGAAAAAGACGTGTGTCTCACACGCTGATGTCTAACGATTAATAATACAACCGATGAGACTGTGCCGGTCACAGTCTCATTTTAATTTCCGGGCACGGGGCCCTTGAGTATGGATTGATATGGATGCGGCAACGGTTTATAAATCCAAGATTGATTGGTGGATACCGGCTATTGTGCTTTTCACGGTGGCCGTGGCGTTTATCGGCCCGATTATCGACGGAGAGATTTTTGTCGTAGGCATTGTTGTGGCCGCATCGTTGGCCATACTCGAGCTTGTGATGTTTGGCAGTGTCAAATACCAGATTTGCGGCGATAGGCTCGGCATACGTAATTTCTTTTACCGCTGGGAGTGGTTCCCCATCAGCAAAATCTCCGAGGTGAAGAAGACCAGCGGAATACTCTCGGCTCCGGCTCTCTCCACGCGCCGCGTATCAATTAAATTTTCCGACCGTAAGATTTTGAAGAGCTCCATGCCGCTGGAGATCTCGCCCCGCGACCGCGATGCATTCATCGCCCGGCTCACGCAGATTAATCCTGGTATTCTCGTAAAATGAAGCCCTATGGATATTGACGCCGTACGCAGCTATTGCCTTTCACGCCCGCACGCCACCGAAGACATGCCTTTCGGCTCGGAGTATGTCGTATTCCGCATCGGGGGTAAGATTTTCTGTTGCCTCGCCCTTGTGCTCGGCAATGTCGTTCAGTTGAAGTGGAATCCTGAGGAGTTCGACGAGGTCATCGACCGTTACTCATATGTCCGGCAGGCATGGCACTGGCATAAACGGCATATGATCCAGTTCGACCTCGACGAAACCACCGTGCCCGACGCCGTCGCGCGCGAATTGATCGACCGCGCGTACGCATACGTCCGCCGGCGCTTGCCCAAGAAAATTCAGAGTCAATTGGCCTCCGGTGCCGACTGACCGCAATTTTCCACCACCACCAGCATTTTCTCGCCTTTCGAGTTGGTGATACCGTAGAGCCTGAGGGGCCCGCCATCGCGCACCCCGAGCTTGTTGCGCAGGGCATCGGCGCTCATCCCGAAGTTGCGGGTGGCCACGTTGATGGCCGGATATTGCTTGGCGAAGCGCTTGAGCACACGCGATGCGTAGGGCAGTACCTCCACAATCTTATAGCAGTTGCCCGGGAAGTTGGCTACCGGTTCCTTCGAGGTGAAGAGGCGCGTGTTCGGGTGGAAGATCGAGAGATTATAGCGCTTGGCTATCAGGCGGTAAGCACCCGTCTTCATCAACGCCGGCGATGCCTCGTAGATATACTCATCTTTGGCCGGACTATCGACCACGGTCGGATCCGGGGCTTCCCTTTCCTGCGTCGGGGTGAAGGCTGTTATGTCGGCGCCGCGGTTGTCGGTGTGCAGCGTCACAGCCTCGATCATCGGCTCCTTAGGCTCGTCGGCGGCGAAATTCACCATCGCCAGCAACTCCTTGCAGTCGGTCGGGGTGCCGATGGCCATGATCGAAGTCGGTGTGGGCGTTAAGGCCGCCGCCGTGTGGCTTATATCCAGCATCGGCGAAGCCTTTATGATCAGCAGGTCGCATACCTGCGCGAGTTTCGGCATCAGGCCCACCACATCAGGCTCGCAGTCGGACAGGGCGAATACGCGGCTACCATCGGCCGCCCTGCGTGCCGGGTCGATGAATACCGTAGCGAAGCGCCGCTTGTCGGCTATGCACCGGTCGAGAAATTCCACACAGTCGCCGTTTACGACCTTGATGTTATGTATGTCAAGCCCTTGCGCGTTGAAGTCGAGAGCTTCTGTCTTATCCTGGTCACGCTCGATTGCCGTTACTTCCGATGCCCGGCTCGCCGCATGAAGTGCATCAATCCCGAGCCCGGCTGTGAAGTCGGCTGCCGGCAGCCCCTCGGCCACCAGCGACGTATGGAAGGCCGCCAGCAGGTCGGAGGTCGATTGCTCGCCCGCCAATACCGACGGGAAATAGAAATTTGGAAATGCCGCCAAGGTGTCGCCGAGTTTCTTTGCGAATTTGCGGCGACACTCGATCTGCGTTATTGCGGCCGGATAGTCGAGCTCTTCGGTCGCGCGTGGGTATTTCAGGCGAAGCTTGGCCGGAGTGGCCTCGGCATTATCGCGTATCCATTCAAAAAATTTTTCAGAAGCTTGCATTTAGTCGTGAGTCAGAACATATAGCCCGCATTCAGGCCTATCGTATAATGCGATTTGGAGTCTGCCGGATCAAACGAGTTGAACTGGTAGGTACCTACTATACCTAACATCCAATTGCGGCTGAGGTTCACCCCCGCGCCCAATCTCCATCCCACTTCGAAGCGGCTGTAAGGGGCGTTTGAGCCGAAGCAGTTTCCACTTTCAACCTCCTCGGGCAGCTTCGTGCCGTAGTATACCTGTTCTTTGTACTTGCCGAAAAGACCTACTCCCACATAGGGGCCCGTCTCAAGCATGAACGATACATCGTCGGATAATTTGAACCGGTAGCCGCCCATTACCGGGATGTCGAGGTAATATTGTGAGGCCGACCTGTCGCGGGTATACGACCACTTGATTTTCTTGCTCCATGGCTTTGATACAAAATCTATACCCGAAGCCATATACCATCCTTTTTCAGGCGATTGGAAAAGATATTCGCCACGTGCGCCAACGTGGAAGTTAAATCTTGCAGAGCCATCGACGTGGGTGGCCGAAGCGGCCCCAAGGCCGGCTTCAATACCGCCGCGGAAGCCTTGTGCTCCAGCTCCAAGCGATGTCATCAGAAGCATCAGAGGTACGATGAGTTGTTTTTTCATAATCGCCTTGTTTTAAGTATTTGCTACAAAAGTACGAATAAATCTTAAATTTTGTCGCTAAAGAGAGAAAAAAAAGAGGCGGTGCTCATTTTTTTGGAGCACCGCCTCCTACCCGCTTATCCGGGTTTTGGGTTAGATCAGAAGTTTACAACCTTCTTGCCATTGACGATATATACGCCCGGCGAAAGTCGCATGAAGTCTGCCTTGGAGGCCCGAGTCTTCACCAGCAAGCCGCCTACGGTATAGACGTCGGCGCTCACTGTCTCGTCGGTAAACACTGCATCGACGCCGGTTATCGACTGACCTTTTACACTGCATGTTGCCGAGAGAAGGCTGCCATCGGTGGTGGTGACGCTTATCTCTGCCTCACCGGGGCCCACGATAGTCACCAGACCGGTGCTGTCGACTGTGGCCACTGCCGGGTTCGACGAAGCCCAGGCCAAGTCTTGTCCGGCAGCCTCTGCCGGCAAGATGGTGACTGTGAGCTGTATTGTGGCGCCCACTTCCGCTTCAATGCTTGTCTCGCTGAGGCCGATTGATTCGGCGTGGGGGTTAAGCACCGTTACGGTGATGGTCGACGTGGAGTCGTTAGAGAATAAAGCCGAGATATGGGCCTCGCCTGCCGAGAGGGCTTCCACCAGGCCGTTTGCGTCAACCCGGGCCACAATGGTGTCCGACGAGCTCCATACCACGCTCCTGTCGGTGGCATCCAGCGGCAGTATGGTCACGCTTAATTCCACCGAGCTGCCTACCGTCATGTCGAGGTTGCCGTTGGTGATATAGGCGGTCTCGACCGGAGTTGCAACGACCGTGATGAGGCACTCGGCCTGGACTTCGCCGGCTGTGGCGGTGATGGTGGCCTCGCCGACTGTGATAGCCGTCACATTGCCCTCGGCATCGACGGTGGCTACGGCCTCGTTGGATGACGCCCATGTCACCGTCTTGTCGGTCGCATCCTCGGGCTCTACTGTTGCCGTGAGCTGCAGTGTCTCATTGGCTTTGAGCTCGGCCGAGTGGTGACTCAGGGTCAGGCCGCTTACCTCGATGGGAAGAACCGTCACGT
>CAJUJB010000048.1:4804-23410 GCA_910586595.1 uncultured Muribaculaceae bacterium
GGCACTCGGCTTTTACGCCCGACTCGGCTGTTACGGTTATGATGGCCTCACCGGGCGCTATGCCCAAAACGAAGCCTTCCTCAGTAACGGTTGCGACGTCGGTGTCGGAGCTTGACCATGTTACTGCCGTCGCGGTCGCGTCGTCGGGTTGATAGTAATATTCCAACCGGTAAGGGGGATTCATGCCTACGGGCATTGATATTTCCTCAGGGGTAATTCCAATCCAGCTTATCTCAACGGGGTAGACCGTCACATGGCACTCGGCTTTTACGCCCGACTCGGCTGTTACGGTTATGATGGCCTCACCGGGAGCTATGCCCGAAACGAACCCCTCATTATCAACGTAAGCTACGCTTGTGTCGGAGCTTGACCATGTGACTGCCGTCGCGGTCGCGTCGCTGGGTTGATAGGAATATTCCAACCGGCAAGGGGGATTCATGCCTACCGGCATTGAGACTTCCTCAGGGGTGATTCCAATCCAGCTGATAGACTTAAGTGGCTGGATTTGAAGAGAGGGGCCGATATTGGGCTCGAACTCCACATCTCCGGTGGTGACAAGCAATGCCGAATAGATTCCTATCGTTTCCCAGTTATCGCTCCCACTCAGTGTTAGCTTGATGTGGAGCAGGTCGCCGTCCTTGCCTGTAAGCGGAGTATTGTTTGTGGAAAATGCTCCGATGGTAAACGTGCCATTGTCATTATTCACTGAGCTGACCAACTGATAGCTGTCGTCGGCTCGAGACGATAGCCAGCAATCAGCTAAATCGAACCAGCCCCGATTTACGCACACCTGGAAGCCATGGATTGGTTGCGAGTTTTCGAGTGCTATCGCAATATTGACCTCGAAACCATATTCGGGATTATATGTGCCGGTATTTACTTTGATTACGTCCGGATTGAAATAAATTCGGTCGGCGCTGGCTGCCATTGTGGCCATTAGCATCAAAATAAGCAGCCCGCACCGCTGTAATATTGATTTATTCATTGTAGCGCAATTTATTTGATGATTACTTTTTCAACCGCGTTGCCTGCAGCAACTATGTAGAAGCCTGGGGCGAGGGGCTGTCTCTCGCAATCGGACGCGGCGGTAAATTCTGCAACGGCCACACCTGCCGCCGAGTAGATTCTCACCGTCTTTCCGGCTGCCTGGCTCACCACCAACTCACGGCCCTCAACGGCTATGTGTGCCTGGGCCTCTGTGCCGGGTATAGTCTCTACGCCCGAGAAGCT
Organism: uncultured Muribaculaceae bacterium; assembly: GCA_910586595.1. GTDB lineage: Bacteria > Bacteroidota > Bacteroidia > Bacteroidales > Muribaculaceae > CAG-873. The sequence goes on from CAJUJB010000048.1 coordinate 6,035, forward strand.
GTCGTCGTGGCTCACTGCCGCAGGCAGATAGTATTCTTTGGCAGCCGAGTCGGAGGCGATGATGTTGGCTATGGTCAGGCTGCCCGGAGTGTAAGCCTCTTCAGCCTTCACTATAAGCCTGAGCACGGCCTCGTCGGATGCCGCGAAAGTATTGTTGCTGAAGTTGAAGAGGGCCACGCGCACTGCCGCTGCATCGCAGGCTGAGTGCATCAGCGAGTGGCTGGTCTGCGAGCGCTTGCCTTTCTCCACGCCCACTATGGTCATGCCGGCAGGTGCGTATACATCGGCCTGAAGTGCCACATAGTCGCAGCTGTTTTTAAGGGCTACTTCTATTGCGCCGGTTTGGCCCGCTTGGAGGCTGAAGGGTGCGATGCCAAGGCAGTCGCCATTCTGCTGTGCTTTGATATTTGCGCCGCGCTGAGCTTGCAGGCTGTCGAGCGGCTGATTGAGTATGGCTGTGATAATGCGCGATGCGTCGCCTATGGTGATAAGCCCGTCTTCGTTCATATCGGCGGCAGTTATGTTGAAAAACTCCATCTTGTTGCCCACGGCATAGTTGGCAGTGTTGATGGCATCGCTTACGGTGACGGCGCCGTCGAGGTTTGAGTCACCGTTCGCCTCGCTCGGGGTAAGCTTCACTATCACCCTCTTGGTCTCGGAGTAGAAGTCACCCATTTTCATCTCTAATGTATAGGTAAACTCGCAGGGTGATGAGGGAGTATAGTATTCCCACATTTTCTGATTCACAACGATAAAGTATTCATCGCCGTCTCTTTCGAAATATTGTTGTAAGTCCTGAGTTGTACCGTCCATGCGTGTTAGAGTAATTTCGAGCTGGTCGGCATAGTCAGATAAAGGATACAATGAAGATAAGCCTAAGCTGTGCTTGCCGACTGTCTTGGCATATATCGTATCTGGAAGGTTAAATGAGCAGTTTGGCCTGACATCTAATTTCGACCAAGCAGGATCATTCTGGTAATAGGATTGCATGGATGGAGGAACCACAAGGAACGGAGTAAAATAACCAATACCATCCTTCCTCACCCTCGGATTGAAGTCTGTCAATGATATACCAGCTAAATTTATGCTCGGCGGGGTAGTGGCCGTAATCACTGTGCAACATGTTCGGTTGAAATTGTCGTAGTGAATCTCTTTCACACCCTCGTTTATGGTCATAGTGTCGCATTCCTGAATCAATAAATTAGGCACCGACTCCAGACTTCCAGGAATAGCGAGGTGGGTCAAATGATTGCATATTGGTTCCCGGGAGCCGTCTAATCCGAATGCGCCTTCTTCTATGTTTGTGAGGGTTTCGGGCAGCCTGATTTTAGAAAATGTTGTTTTCACAAACGCCTTTTCGCGTATTGTGCGTACACCATCCTCTATTATAATTTCATCTGCTTCGCAACCCGCCAGAGCTTTTGAATCTATTGTCTGGGCAGTGCCGGGAATTATCAGTTTCTCGCCCGTAACAACCGGAACGCTGTACAGAATCTTATGGTTGGCGCTCCATACCCAGCCATCCTCAATAACTGTGCCTTTCGCTGGATAATGGATTACATAGTCACTCTCTCTAAATTTTGTTAAATCCCCTTCAAAGTCGATATCCACACCGTCTGGTGTTACATATTTAACACTTCTATAAGGGTCTACATCTACCACATAGAGTTCTTTAAGCGTAGGTGGAACTACAATATATTTAACACTCTCAAAAGCGTTGGTCCATAATGTCTGCACAGACGAGGGGATTACCATCATATCCGCTTGATACGAATAAAAGCACCCAGCACCGATGTAAGTGACATTATCTGGAAGATTGAGTTCCGGGCCAAAACAATCGAACGATCCATCGGGGATATAAGTTAAATCTCCGAGATCAAGCTCGTAGGCTGAAATTCCAGTTCCTTCAAACTGCGTTAGTTTAGGAGGTAGTTTAAAATAATCGAGTTGGCTACTATGAAATGCGTTGGGCTTAATGGTTTCGAGTTGAGAGTTCTCTCCAATCACAAGTTTCTTAATTCCGCACTCCCAAAAGGCCATCTCTCCGATTTCAATCAAACTATCGGGAATCCGCAGCTCATTTATGAGTACGTGAACGAAATAAGCGGATCCGCTGAGTTTGGCTGCTGCGCGTGGGGCTATATATTTTATTCCTTCGGGAATATCTAAAATGCCATTTTCGGGAGAATAAGCAACAGCGTAAAGTGTATCATCTGTGCGGAAAAGATTGTTCTCACCTCGGGTTCCCAAAGGATAGAATATTGTACGATAGTCGCGGAGTTCAGCAGTCGGGAAATTAAAAGTTGCATAGTCGGGGCAAACAACATGCTCTATTGTAGAGGTGGTCTCAATTCCAGGGGCAGAGATTTTCAGATCCTCGAATCCGTTAATTTCAGCTCCTTCTGCTACAGGATAGACAATCACTTTTCGCAGGGCTGAGCAGCCTGTAAATGCACGGGGGCCTAAGAAAATCATAGAGGCCGGAATATCTACCGATTCAATCTTTACGCAGTTCATAAAGGCCTCGTCGCCGATTCGCTCTACCGAGTTACCGATGGTGAGTGTGGCAAGGTTGCGGCAGTTGGCGCACACTTGCTTGCCTACATAAGTTACTGAATTGGGAATATGGAAAGACTTTAACGACGGACAGTCAGTAAAGGCATACGCGTTGATGGTCTCGAGGCCTTCGGCCATGTCGATGGTTTCGAGCACGGAGTTGCCATTGAAGGCATAGTCGCCTATGGTGCGCACGGTAGATGGAAGAATGATCGACTCGATAAAGTAGTTGTCGGCAAATGAGTAGGCGCCGATTTCAGTCACGGTGTAGGTGTCGGTGCCGTCGGAGACGGTGGCCGGAATGTCGAGCACTTCGTCCATGAAGTCGTTGCCCGGGTTGTCGGCTGAGCCCGCGCGCGTGCCGCAGGTCTTGGCCTCATCGTCGAGCACAGTGTAGACCACACCCTGGTAGGTGAAGTCCTGGGCCATGACTTGCGCCGGCAGTGCCAGCAGCAGGCCCATGAGCAACAGCGGCCGCAAGGCCGAGGCTGCCTGTGTAAGTGTCTTGATTGTCATATTGCTTGTGATAATAATGGTGTATTGTATATGGTCAATGAGCTTTATAGCTTGGCAAGCTCGTCTTTCATGCAGCAGAGAAAATTCTCAATCTCATATGGCTCGAGCTGATCGCTTATCTCTTTGGGGAAACAGCGGGTGGGCGCCTTGATGAAGGCGTAGTCGTGGGGCAGATAGGCTCGCTTGAGCAGCCCCTTGCGCACAAGGTGGATAAAGCCCTCGCGCGAGCCCTGGTGGAGGTAGACATACTCGCGGGGCAGCACGCGGCGCACAGCCACCGCCTCCCAGTTGGCGCTTATGTGGTAGCCTATGCGCAGGGCGGTGTCGTAGGTGCCAACGAGCCCGAAGCCGTCGATGGGGGCGAAGACGGGGCACTGTGGGTTGCGACCCGCAGTGGTGAGCACCCGCAGGTAGAGGTCTTCGAAGGTGGCGAACGGAAAATTGAAGTCGTCGTATCGCAGGCGCGAGGCCATGGTGAGCAAGGTTATGTTCTCGTAGTGATTGAGGTGGCTGTCTTTGAAAACCTTGCCGCCGCCATATACCTTGTCTTCAAGCTGGGCGTTGTGGCGCCCGGTGACGCAGTCGGCGAGCGAGTAGACATTCTGCAGCGATGCCATGAAGGGGTTAGCTATGCCGCTGTGGCGGTAGTGGCGCACGAGCTGTGCAAGCTTGAGCAGGCGCCCGGGTGTGCAGGCGGGATAGTTGCTCAGCAGGCTCGTCCAGCGTTGGCCCTTGGGGGCCGGCTCAAGGGCGAGATCCTCGGCCCGGTCGTAGTCGTAGGCCGGAGCGGTGCCGCAGCCCTGGCTGATCGGCTCAGAGGGGAGTAATGGTGGGTCGAAGCGCAGGTAGGTGTACATGGCGCTGGGAGTGGAGGTGCCTCCGGGCTCACTCGGTGATGCATAATTGATTGGTCTACAGGAAAGAAAAAGCGTGAGAGCCGTACAATTTGCCCGTTCCACTCCTTGAGGCCCTGGAATTGCCCATCACTGTAGAACGAGCAAACGCAGAAGCCTCACGCAGAATATGCTATACGCCCACACCCGGCGCTCGCGCGTCGGGCCTGGACAGAATATACATATCCACTAAGACATCTACTGTCTGCTGCATTCTTGACAGTGGTTTTGAAATTTTCCAGGTTTCAAGGAGTCAAGAAAGAGCGTTAAGTAAACGCTTTTCCATATGTCTTGGCAAGCCTATAGGCAAGCCGAAAAAAACGCAGCCCCCACCCGCATGGCCCATGACCGGGCTTCTGCAGTGCGGTCTGCAAGTGCAAATTTAGCAATTATATTTTACATAAGTGCCATGGCCGACACCAAAAAAGGGCCATAATGGTCAAAAATCAGGCCGATGGGCGCATATGATAAAAAAAAGGATGAGCCAAGCGGCCCATCCTCTTTTATGGAGATAGAAATAATGTGCGTATTATTTGCCTTCGATGGCAGCTACGCCGGGGAGGACTTTGCCTTCGATAGCCTCGAGCAGAGCGCCACCACCGGTAGAAACGTAAGAAACCTCGTCGGCAAGACCGAATTTGTTGACGCAGGCTACAGAGTCGCCACCGCCAACGAGCGAGAAGGCGCCGTCTTTGGTTGCTTCAACCACAGCGTCGGCAATGGCGCGGCTGCCTGCGGTGAAGTTGTCGAACTCGAATACGCCAGCAGGGCCATTCCAGAGGATGGTCTTCGAGCCACGGATGGTGTCGGCGAAGAGCTTGCGGGTTTCGGGGCCTGCATCAAGACCTTCCCAGCCTTCGGGGATGTCCATCACTGAGCATACCTGGGTGTGGGCGTCGTTGCTGAATGCGTCGCCGGCAACACAGTCGGTGCCGAGCACGAGGTTCACGCCTTTGGCTTTGGCCTTGGCCATGATGTCGAGGGCGAGCTGGAGCTTGTCGTTCTCGCAGATCGATGTGCCTACGTTGCCGCCCTGGGCTTTGGCGAAGGTGTAGGTCATGCCACCGCAGAGGATGAGGTTGTCAACCTTGTCCATGAGGTTCTCGATAATACCGATTTTGGTAGAAACTTTCGAGCCACCCATGATGGCGGTGAAGGGGCGCTTGATGTCTTTGAGGATGTTGTCGACGGCTTTAACCTCTTTCTCCATGAGGTAGCCGAGCATCTTGTGGTCGGCGTCGAAGTAGTCGGCAACGACAGCGGTCGAAGCGTGACGGCGGTGAGCTGTGCCGAATGCGTCGTTTACATATACGTCGGCGTACGAAGCGAGAGTCTTTGCAAATTCTTTCTGACGCTCTTTCATTTCTTTCTTGGCGGCGTCGTAGTTGGGGTCTTCTTTGTCGATGCCTACGGGCTTGCCTTCTTCCTCAGGATAGAAACGGAGGTTTTCGAGCAGGAGAACCTGACCGGGCTTGAGGGCTGCGGCCATGTCGCCTGCAGCGGCGCAGTCGGGGGCGAACTGCACGTCGGTGCCAAGAGCTGCGGCAACGGCGTCTTTAATCTGGCTGAGCGAGAACTTGGGGTTTACTTTGCCTTTGGGTTTGCCCATGTGGCTCATGATGATGAGCGAGCCGCCGTCGGCGAGGATTTTTTTGAGGGTGGGGAGGGCACCGCGGATGCGGGTGTCATCGGTTATGTTGCCGTTTTCGTCGAGGGGTACGTTGAAGTCCACACGTACGATGGCTTTCTTGTCTTTGAAGTTGAAGTTGTCGATTGTCATTTTTCTATATCGAAATTTGTGTTAGTTAGCGAGGTAGGGGCACGCGGCCTATTCCGCTGCAAATTTAATAAAATATTTTCAAATGCCGCTCCGCGCGCATCAAAAAAAGAAGCTTGCAGTGTAGACAACAAAAGGCGGGGCGCCGATGTTCAGCTCGGCGCCCCGCCAGGGGAAGTTATTCAGATCGTATTATCGCATTGTCGATAAGGAATGTTCAGGTGCGTATGGTCAGATTATCAGTAGTTCCACTGGCAGGCGATCATGCGGAGGTTGGGGCAAGCCTGGGTGCGGAGGTCGGTAATCATGTTCGAGCGGCAGTTGATGTAGGTAAGAGCCTGGTCGAAGCTTACATCAAGCATGGTGAGCTCGTTGTTGTTGCAGAGAATACGCTGGAGGAAAGTCTGGTTGGTGAGGCTAAGCTCGGTAAGGTCGTTGTATGAGCAGTCAACGAAGACGATGTTGGGGCAGTTGCTGACGGTGAACGAGGTAAGGTCGTTGTACGAGCAGACGATATCCATAAGGTTCTTGCAGTCGCGTACGCCGAGGGTCTTCATGTTGTTGTCGGTGCAGAGGAAGGTAGAGAGGCTGGGAAGTCCTGATACGATCATGTTCTGCATCTGGTTGCTGTCCATATTGAGGTTCTGGAGGTTGGTGGTGCCTACAAGGTTGAGCGAGGTAAGCTTGTTGTAGCCGCAATAGAGGTTCTTAAGTGCGGTGCAGTCGCTTACGGTAAGGCTTTCAAGGTGGTTGCTCTGGCAGTTGAGGGTCTCAAGTGTGGGAGAGGCCTGGAGGTCAAGGCCGGCAAGCAGGTTGGAGGCGATATTGATGCTCTTGATGATGGGCACGTCGGTAAGGGAGAATTCGGTCAGGCGGTTGTTGTTGAGCGAAAGTTTGGTAAGGCTCGTGCAGTCGCCAAGGCTGATTTCGGAAATCTTGTTACGCGAAGCGTTGAGCTCGGTCAGCGCACCGTCACCCTGAACTGTAACGGCAGTGATTGCGTTGCGAGATACATCAACCGATGCAAGTGCTTTGAAGCCCGAGAGGTCGAGTGTGCCGGCAAGATGTTTGTCTTTCCACTTGATTTCGGTTACGTTGTTGCCGACAACGGTAACACCTTCCCAGGTCGAGGGGTCTTTGAGGTTGGTGATTTTAAGAGCTTCTGCGTTGGTTGCAGCTTTCTCGGCTGGCTGGGCCAGGAAATTTTGGAGCTGTTTGAGTTCGCCTTTGTTAACTTGGGCGAAGCAAGCTGCGCTACTGAGAGCTACAGCAAGAATTAATGCGATCTTTTTCATATCAATCATAAATAATAGTTGTGAGTATTTTCAAGTGATTTGAAATTATAACACGAGTCGGCGCAAAAAGGTTTTTGCTTAAATTAAAAAAATTTTCACAGAGGGGCGTTTTTTGTTGGAATCCGGCTGGGTGACATTCTCAATCGGTTGATTGACAAGTGTGTGGCTCCGCTTGGCGCCGTCCGTCCTCTCGGCGCGCGGCTTAAAATCCTTTAAGGGATAAATTGGAATACCGATAAAAGTATGTACCTTTGCATTGTTATAGCCACAATGGCTGTGACCGTAAAACAACTTATAACCTTATCTAACTGACATGACCTTACGTCAAACCTTATTCGCTTCGTTGGCAGCCATGGCGCTTGCAGCTCCGGCTCAGCGTATAGCTGTGCTCAGCGACGTCCACGTCACTCCCGGCAATGCCAACGAGCAGCAACTCCGCCGTGCCGTCGACGAAATCAATGCCGGCAACTACGACATTGTAGTGATGAACGGCGACCTTGGCAACGAAGGCTCCGATGTGGAGCTGGCCAATGTGAAGTCCATTCTTGATGGAATCCGCCATCCGCTGTTTGTGCTGCCCGGCAACCACGAGAGTACCTGGAGCCAGAGTGCCACCAAAACCTTTGTCGATCTGTGGGGAAACGACCGGTTCTACACCGAAGTCGACTCCTTGATTATAGTCGGAATCAATTGCGGCCCCTTCATGAAGATGGGCGACGGCCACATCAAGCAGGAAGACCTGCATTGGCTGAAGGCTACGCTCGACTCGGCTGTAACTCCCGGCAAGCGTGTGCTCAACTTCAACCATTATCCTCTTCTGCCCGATCTTGACAACGTGCAGGACTATGTGGAGCTGATCGAGCAGTATCCGGTCATCGGTCATGTCAACGGCCATTACCATACATGGCGCACTTACTTCGCCGGTGGCGACGACAGCGGCTCTGACCTCCCTTGCGTGATGGTACGTGCCCTCGACATGCGCGACGGCGACTACGGCTACTCAGAGCTTGAAATCGATAATGACTGGGTACATATATATAATAAGCCCCTTGGCAAGCCCCGCGAGGCAAAATATGCATTCCCGGCCCGCACCGAGCATAAGAAGGCCAAATTCCCCGAGCGTCCTGAGCTGGTCGTGCCTGAGGGATTCGAGGTGGCAAAGGTATGGACCGACAGCGCATCGGTATTCACCCGCCTTGGCTTCGACAACAACAATGTGTATTTCGGCAATTCACTTGGCCAGGCCCGCGCGGTGAGCAAAGCCGACGGATCGCTGCAGTGGAGCGTGCCCACCGGCGCGTCGCTCTTCAGCCGTCCGGTGGCGCTCAAGGGTGGCAAGGTGGCTGTGCCGATGCACGACGGTGTGATGGTGCTTGATGCCCGCACCGGCAAGCAGAAGGCGAAGCAACCCTCGAAAGAAGGCCCCTACGTTGCCGACGGTGTCATCACCCCCGATGGTAAAGGATATATCCAGGGCGCTTACAAGCGTATCGAGCGCCGCCGCCCCAACGACGGCAAACTGGTGTGGAGCTACGACTCTATCTTCAATTACTGCCAGGCTGCCCCTGCCATTGACGGAAACGACCTTATTTTCGGCGCGTGGGATACCAATCTGCGTTGCGTAGACCTCAACACCGGTAAACTCCGCTGGGTGTGGAACAACGGCAAGACCGCCAACATGCTCGGCCCGGGTAATGTGGTGCCCGTCATCTCGGGCGACAAGGTGTTTGTCGTTGCCCCCGACCGCTATATGACCGCCCTCGACCGTGCCACCGGCAAGCAGCTCTGGCGCGATAATTCGCACCGTTACCGCGAGAGCCTCGGCCACAGCGAGGATGGCTCGAAGGTATATGCCAAGACTATGGACGGCGAGCTCGTGGCAATCGACGCTACATCGCCTGTATTCAAAGAGCTCTGGACAACCGACCTTGGCCTCGGCTATGAACACGCCCCCTGCGTCGTTGTGGAGAAAAACGGTCTTGTATACACCGGTTCTCGCCGCGGCATCGTGACCATCTCCGGTGCCGACGGATCGGGCCTCAAGGCTTCGCTGCCCTTAGGCGTGAGCGAGATTAACGGCATCGACGTCGACCCTGTCACCGGCGATGTATATGTGTCGCTCATCGAAGGAACTATCTACCGCATCTCCGACAAGCGATAAGACCTGATGGCCGACAATTATCTTGAAAATAAAATGGAGGAACACCGGCGGGCATCTGCCGGTGTTCTTTCTCGTCGCGCCAGCTCTGTCGGCACGCCGCGCGGTGCCGTCTGCACAAAGGTAGGCGAGCTGCGTATTCTCGTCACCGGATGCGTGGCGGCCCCTGAATTGGCCGAGGCTGTGATAAAATCGCTGGCCACCACCGGCTGCAAGATTGCCTTTGCGTGGGCCGATATGGCCGCTGCAAAGCTCGCCCAGCAGACCGGTAGCCGCCATTATCCTATGGCAGATGAGGCCGCTTGTGCGCGGATTGAAAAAGACTGGGGTGGAATAGACGTAAAGGTTGCCATCGCAGAGGGGCGCGTGTGCGTCGGCCATGACAAAGGCGCCACGGAGATAGTGGCCGAGCATTACGAGGCTGCTTTGGCCGACCGCTATGGCGAGGCTGTGCTGTATATGCTGCTGCCCATCTCGCGTTCACTGGCCTTCCGGCGCATATGCATCGGGGCCGACGGCGCGTTTACTGCAACGATGTAAAATCTCCACGTATCGGATCGAATCTGATGCCGGCTTCCGGAAAGGCTCTGTCGAGGGCTCCGGAAGCTATTATTTTATCCTTCGGGCCCATATGCAGCTCATCGCCGTTGATCACGGCCAGAGTGTCGGCCACGGCAATGGCGGGCGCGGTGTCGTGCGTGGAGAGGAGTATGGCGTGCCCTTCGTCGGCGAGCCTCCTGAGCAGGCGCATTATGTCAAGGCGCCCGGCGACGTCGAGGAAGGAAGTTGGCTCGTCGAGTATGATGAATTGGGTCTGCTGCGCGAGTGCGCGGGCAATCATGGCTTTCTGGCGCTCGCCGTCGCTGAGCGTGCCGATGTAGCGGTCGGCCTTATCGGCAATTCCGGCAGCCGCCATCGAATCGTCGACAATCTTTCTATCGGCTTTATCAAGGCGCCCGAAAATGCCTGTATATGGATGGCGCCCTATCTCGACACATTCTCTTACGGTGAGCGCCCCGCCCCCGCTGCGGTCGGTGAACACCACCGAGAGGTGGCGGGCCAGCCGCCGGCGCGAGTACGACGCCATCTCCCGGCCATCGATAAAAATGTGTCCGGCCAGAGCGGGCTGCACTGCGGCCAAAGTTCTCAGAAGGGTCGATTTTCCGCTGCCGTTGGCACCTATCAACACTGCAAGTTGGCCGGGCCGGAGGGTAAAATCGACATTGCACAGTATGGGCTGCTTGCCATAGCCTACCGAGAGATTACTTGCCTTTACGGCTGCGTGTGCATTCATAGGGTCAGAAATACAACAGTTTTTTCCGGTTCATAAGCACATAAATGATGACCGGAACTCCTATTATCGGGGTTATGGCGTTGACGGGTATGGTGCCACCCCGGCTGAGCGAAGGCGCCACTGATATTATCTGGCACAGCAGGCCCATCAGAGCACCGCAGAGGGCGGTGGCCGGAATGAGAATCTTGTGGTTGGAGCTCGCCATGAGCATGCGCGCGATGTGCGGCACCGCCAACCCTATGAAGCCGATTGGGCCACACCAGGCTGTGACTACAGCCGTGAGCGACCCCGAGAGGAGGAGGAGGGTAGAGCGGACACGTCCTACAGATACTCCGACATTCTCTGCGAAGCGTTGGCCGAAGAGGAGGGCATTGAGGCTTTTGGCATATGGCACGGTGCATAGCGTCAGTGTGACGGTGAGCGCGGAGAATAACGCGAGGTTGCCCATGCCTACGGCTGAAAATGTACCCATGCCCCACAGCACAAATGAATGGACGGCCTTGTCGGTAGAGAAGAAGTTGAGCAGCGAGATGGCCGAGGAGGAGAGGTAGCCGATGAGGATGCCGATGATGAGCAGGACATCGGCCGACCGCACATAGATCGAAAAAAGGAGGATGACACCTAAGGTGATCAAGGCTCCGGCCAATGCGCCCGAAATGGTGGCGAGGCTGCCCCAGACGCCGGCGATGGTGCCGAAGCTCATTATGACCAGGGCTACGCCGAGGCTCGCGCCCGAGGAAATGCCCATGATCGACGGCCCCGCGAGCGGGTTGTTGAAGCAGGTCTGCATGAGGAGGCCAGCGATGGCGAGCGCCATTCCGGCCAGAGTGGCTGTGAGCAAGGCCGGCAGTCGGTTTTCAATTATGATGAAGCGGCCCACATCGCCCAGCTCGCCGGTGTAATTGCCGGAAATAATATTCCATACGTCCGGCACGGGTATTTCTATTCCCCCGGTGGTGAGGCCGATGGGGAATAAAATTACCAGCAACACGGCAAGCAGGAGCAGAATTGTGGAGTGTCGATTCATTTACTTGCTGAAGTACTTTAACTCATAATCGGGCATGGCGTCGGGGTGAAATATGGCGACATAGTCGGCCAGTATTCTGTCGGGGTGAAACGCGATGTCGTTGAAAATAGGGCGTTCCGCAGTGTCGCATCCGTATACATTGCCGTCCTTGACAGGTTTAAAGGCTGCGTAGCGGGGATTCTGAGCCACAAGAGTCTTGGCCGACGGAGTATATCCATACCCACGCACGAGCCACACGTCGGCGTCGATGGCTCTCTCCGCGACCTTCTCAAGGCTCAGTGGCAGTGATCCTGTACCTTCTTCGGCCCCCCAGGGGTAGAAGGCTCCGGCGTCGGTGAGCATGCGTGCCTGGTAACTTTGGCCGGCCGGCACATACCACACGCCTGATTGCTCGGTCTCGGTCAGCACTTTTGGCCGAGGCGATTTGGCGGTGGTGGCTTTGAAAACGAGGTCGGTGTAGTTGTCGATGACGTCGGTGAGTATCTGGCGCGCTTCGTCGCGTCGGCCGGTAAGTTCGCCGAGCAGCAGAATCCATTCTGCGCGGCCAATCGGTGTCGGCTCAAGGTAATCGGCGCATTCAACAGCCACCATGTTTTCAGGCAGTGTGCCCGAGTTTAAGCCTTGCATTGGCGAGCGGAGCACAATTTCTGCGCGCGAGGCCGCTAATTTTTCGGTTGAAGGAGATTCGGATTTGCCTACATCAATCACCTTACCGGCCTTTAACAGCGCGGCCACTGTATCTGCCGGAGGGAAATATGCTCCGTCGGCTACGGCTTTAAGGCAATCCAAGGCCTCAAGCTCAGCCAAGCCTCCAGTATGGACCGACGAGTATACAGCCGCGCGTTCGACGGGTGTGCGGATGATATTTATGTCGTTCGGCAGCCCTTCGGGTATGGTGGAATCCCTGTCGACGAGGGCATAGCGCCCGAGTGTCGCGTCCTCATTCCATGGATCTGCGATGTCAACTCTTACCGTTCCGTTTCCCAGATCGGCAATCGTGAGATATTTGGCGTGGAATGTGAGCGTGTCGGCAACTTCGCCAACCGATGAGTAGTCGGTGGTGTCGGTGGCGTTGGAATTACCCGAACACATACAGAGCCCGGGGAGGAGAATCGCTCCGAGGGCTCTGGTCAGAAGATTGTGCTTGAGTGTCATTGTTCCCCGTAAGGATTAGGGCCGTATTGGTTATCGGGTTTGCTCGGAGTACAGCAAATTACGATCATCCAGATACCGATCGCAAACATGATGATGCTGCCGAGGACGATGCTGCCCGAATGGTTGGCGACTATATCCTGGACGGATGCGATATTACCGCCCGCGATTGCCCCGAAAAGTGAACTCATTGAGAAGCCCATTACGGCAAATTGTGCAATGTAGAAGCCTACGACCCACCATCCGCTCTTGCCTGCGTCGTGGAAACGGCGTGTTAGAATTGCCAGGTTAGGAACTATCAGAGCCAGGCCGACAATTGAGGTAAAAATATCACCGAGGAAGCTTGCAACACACCCTACGAGGAATACGAAGAGCATGGCCCACCAATATTCGGCGCGGGTTGAGCGGCCACGGAAGTTGGCATAGTTGGCGAAGTACATTTTGATCGCCGTAATAAAATCGACATTCATAACATATATGATTAAAACGTGAGACTGCAAAAATAACAAAAAAATCTTATACCATGGTTTAGCATCCCGGCTTATTTTGGGATATTTTTTGAGTAGCCTCAATCAGGTGGATTTATGGGTAGGAAAATGAGATGTTATTTAATGTTAATATGCACAAAGGGTAACCCTCTATATTTAAGAAATTTTGGCAAAAAAATACTAACTTTGCGCTTAATTTTGCTATATCAATCTTCCGCCCATGAAACTGAAATTCAGAAAAGGCTTGAAATTAAATATCGCGGGTGCTGTTCCTGCCGGTGCAACTCCGGAGAACGTACCCGTAAATCATTGTGCCATAGTTCCTGACGACTATCCCGGCTTTATGCCGAAAGTCGCTGTGAAAGAAGGTGATGAAGTGGCTTGCGGATCTGCCGTCCTTTTTGATAAGTCGCATCCGGATGTAAAACTTGTATCGCCTCTCGCAGGTAAGGTAAAGGCTGTTGTCCGTGGCGACCGTCGTAAAATTCTCCGAGTGGAGATCGAGGCTGCCGGAGTAAGTGTAACCGCTCCCGAGCTGTCGGCTCCGGTAGATGCCTCGTCGGCCCGTGCATTCCTCGCACAGAGTGGCCTGCTCGCACTTATGCGTCAGCGTCCTTACGACATTGTTCCCAATCCCGCCGATAAGGTAAGGGATATTTTTGTCACCGCAATCGATTCTGCGCCCCTGGCAGCTAAAGAGGCTACTTTGGGCGCTTCTGTTTTTAACAAAGAAGACTTCGAGGCCGGTGTGGCAGTATTGAATTTGATAAGCGACGGCAAGGTATACGTGGCTACAGATGAGACATGGTCATACGGAGCTCTCAAAGGTGCTGAAATGATTGAGGTCGAAGGCCCGCATCCTTCTGGTAATGTCAGTGTGCAGATTGCGGCAATCAGCCCGGTCGATAAAGGCGATGTAGTCTGGACTCTGGATGCTGAGACGCTTGCCAGAATTGGCCGCACAGCCAAAACCCGTCGTTTCAATGCAGACACAGTGGTTGCCGTAGTTGGCCCTGAAGTAAAAAAGCCAGCTTTGCTGACAACCTTGTTGGGCGCCCCGGTAGAACCGCTTGTCAAAGGGCGTCTTACTGATGATAATCGTCATTTGAGAATCATTTCTGGCAATGTTCTGTCGGGCGTCGCTGTCGATCCGGCCGATGGCTATCTGCATTATCCTTATCGTCAGATAACTGTCATAGCCGAAGGTGATGATGTAGACGAATTCATGGGCTGGGCTTCTCTTTCTCCGTCGAAGATGAGCCAGAGCCGCTCGTTCCCCGGCCATTTCCTGCACAAGCTCTTCCGGCCTGATGCGCGCCTCAATGGTAGCCGCCGAGCAATGATCATGAGCGGCCAGTATGAGGCTACGCTTCCGATGGATATAATGCCCGAGTATCTTATAAAGGCAATACTCAGCCATAACATCGAAGATATGGAGAAACTCGGCATCTATGAAGTGGCGCCTGAAGATTTCGCGGCTGCTGAATATGTCGATACATCCAAGTTGCCTCTCCAGCAGATTGTAAGAGATGGCCTCGATTACCTCCGTAAGGAGCTGGAATAAAATCCAACGAATTGATAAACTAAAAAAATAAAATACGCAGTGTCAACTTTACGTAAATATCTCGACCGCATAAAGCCCAATTTCGAGCCTGGTGGTAAGTTTCATGCCTTCCACTCGGTGTACGATGGCTTCGAGACATTTCTGTACACGCCCAGAACCACCTCGGCGCGGACAGGTGCGGTTCACATTCACGACAGCATAGACAGCAAGCGCACAATGATTATTGTCATTGCAGCCCTTCTGCCATGCTTCCTCTTCGGTATGTACAATACCGGTTACCAGCATTGGCTCGCTCTCGGCGCCACTGAATTTCCCTTCTGGGAATTGATGATCTACGGATTCCTCACCATTCTCCCTCGTGTAGCCGTAGCGTATATCGTGGGTCTTGGCATAGAGTTTACCGTTGCCCAGCTCAAAAAAGAAGAGATTCAGGAAGGCTTCCTCGTTACAGGTATTATCGTTCCGATGATATGCCCGGCCGAGGTGTCGTTGTGGATGCTTGCCGTTGCGGTAGCCTTCTCGGTAATCTTCGTTAAAGAAGTCTTCGGAGGAACTGGATACAATGTTCTGAATGTAGCTTTGGTAACCCGAGCTTTCCTCTTCTTCGCTTATCCGGCCCAAATGTCGGGTGACAAGGTCTTTGTCGCTTCCGGCACTCCGTTTGGCTATGGCACAGCTCTACCTGATGGATTTGCGGGCGCCACACCTCTTGGCCAGATTGTAAGCCAGACAGGCCCCGATCTTACCTTGACAGGCATTGATGGTAAACTCATTGACACTTGGCAGGCCTTCCTCGGACTTATTCCCGGTTCGTTCGGCGAAACATCTACCTTATGCATACTTATCGGTGCCATCATTCTGCTCGCGACCGGAATCGCTTCATGGCGTGTGATGCTTTCGGTATTTGCCGGTGGGCTCTTCATGGGCTGGATTGCTAATGTATGTGCGTCGCCTGTATATCCGGCCTCGTATTTATCTCCGCTTGACCAGCTTCTCCTTGGTGGATTTGCCTTCGCTGCAGTGTTTATGGCAACTGATCCGGTTACCGCAGCGCGCACGACAACTGGTAAATATATCTATGGATTCCTTATCGGTGTGATTGCGGTTATTATCCGTACATATAACAACGGTTATCCAGAAGGAGCCATGCTTGCCGTACTGCTCATGAACTGTTTCGCTCCGCTTATCGACTACTGCGTGGTGCAGGCAAACATGCGCCGTCGTACAAAACGTCTAACTGCTAAATCGACACGCTCATGAATAAGCAAGGAAACCTTTACACTATTATATATATAGTGGTGCTTGTTGTGTTAGTCGGCGCAGCTCTGGCTTTCACCTCAATCTCGCTGAAAGATCGCCAGCAGGCAAATGCCGATGCTGATAAAATGCGCCAGATTCTCGCCAGTGTAAATATAAATCCCGAGAAATCTGATATAATATCGGATTATAATAAATATATCACCGATGCCTTCGTGGTAGATGAGAATGGCACCAAAGTCACCGATGCCCCCGCGGCATTTGCTGTTAATGTGGCCGCACAGATCAAGGAGCCGGATGATCGTCGTCTTCTCCCCGTCTACGAGTGCCGTCTCGATAATGGTGACATCAAGTATATCATGCCTATGTACGGTGCGGGTCTTTGGGGGCCTATCTGGGGATATATCTCTGTTGACTCAGATGGCTCGACCATCTATGGCGCATACTTCGCTCACCAGGGTGAGACTCCTGGCCTTGGCGCTGAGATTGAGAAGCCTGCGTTCCGCGACCAATTTGTAGGGAAACATCTCATCAAAGATGGTCGTATGCTACCCGTGGCTGTGGTCAAGGCGGGGCAGACTCCTGATGGTGATGAAGACTATGTTGACGGCGTGTCGGGTGGCACAATCACCAGTAAAGGTGTGGGTGCTATGATTGACAACTGCCTTACCCCCTATAGCAATTTCCTCAAAAACCTTGAGGCCAAGTAATCACTCGTAAAAGAAGAAAAAATGTCGAATAAAAACGTCTTTTTCAACCCGTTCTCGAAGAGCAACCCTGTAATTGTGCAGATTCTCGGCATCTGCTCGGTGCTCGCTGTGACGGCCAAACTTGAGCCTGCCATAGTCATGGGCCTCTCGGTTATTGCTGTGCTTGCATTCAGCAATGTCATCATATCATTGATCCGAAACACTATTCCCACAAGCATCCGCATCATTGTGCAGCTGGTGGTTGTGGCCGGCCTGGTTGTCATCGTATCGCAACTACTCGAAGCATATGCTTATGATGTGAGCAAGCAGCTCTCTGTGTTCATCGGCTTGATTATCACCAACTGTATTCTCATGGGCCGTCTGGAGGCCTTCGCCATGGCCAACCGTCCTTGGCCGTCGTTCCTCGACGGTGTAGGCAATGGCATCGGCTATGCCATTATCCTGATTATCGTTGGTTTCTTCCGTGAGTTGCTCGGCTCTGGCACACTGCTCGGCTTCCAGGTTGTGCCCCAGTGCTTCTATGAGGCAGGATATGCCAACAATGGCCTCATGATTCTGCCTCCTATGGCTCTGATTGTGGTCGCCTGCATTATCTGGGTACACCGTAGCTATAATAAAGACCTTCAGGAACAATAACCGGCTAATACTCTGCCAACAATGGAAAATCTGAATCTTTTCATACGGTCGAT
>CAJUJB010000049.1 GCA_910586595.1 uncultured Muribaculaceae bacterium
TCTTCTTCAACGGCTATTTTCTTCCCGTCGATGTCAAAGATACCTCCTCAGCGCAAGCATACGCTCAAAAGTCTCTTTTAATTGTTCTTGTGTAATCATCTGTCTTAATCCAAATTAAAATTTTCACAAAGTTACGAATAAATTTTCATATGCGCCAAGCGTGGCCTCCAGCGATGCTCGGAATTGTGCAATCCTCCTCCCAAATCATGTAAGACTTATGTAGGGATTATGATGTAATTTTGCAGCAGAAAAACAAAATATCAACTATGAACCTCACACATATCCTGTATTCTCTACTGAATATTCTCAATGAGATGTCGCCTTACATCCTGCTGGGATTTCTTATAGCAGGCATTCTGCAGGTATTTGTAAAACCGGCAACCATGAGCCGTCACCTTTCGGGAAACGGATGGAAGCCGGTAGTCAAGGCCGCCCTTTTCGGCATACCTCTGCCGCTCTGTTCCTGTGGCGTACTGCCAACAGCCGTCTCCCTCCGCAGACAGGGGGCGTCCAAAGCGGCATCAACGTCATTTCTGATCGCCACCCCGCAGACAGGTGTCGACTCAATCGCCGCCACATATTCTCTTTTAGGTCTTCCCTTTGCCATCGTACGCCCAGTGGCTGCTTTGGTTGGTGCGATGGCCGGAGGCTTGGCTGTAGGCAAATTTGACCCGGAAGAGCCCATCCAGACATCTGTAGAGACCGACAGCTGCTGCGACACGGCACCCAATGGATTTTTCCGTAAAATCGGAGCCGCCATTAAATATGGGATGGTAGACATGGTTGCCAGTGTCGGAAAATGGCTTGTAATCGGACTCGTAGTTGCCGCCCTCATTACCGTTTTTGTTCCAGACAGTATCTTTCTCGGGCTAAGCGACTACCCTCTTCTGGCCATGCTCGCCGTCGTGGCAGTAGCCGTGCCTATGTATATATGCGCCACGGGCTCTATACCCATCGCACTGTCGCTCATTATGAAAGGTCTATCCCCAGGCATCGCCTTTGTGATGCTCATGGCCGGCCCCGCCGCAAACTTCGCCTCCATAATGATCCTCAACCGCACACATGGGAAGAAGGCGACCATGATTTACGTGGCATCAGTTGTCGTGACAGCAATAGCCTTTGGCCTGCTCATCGATCTGGTACTACCGGCCGAGTGGTTCGCAGTAAACCGCACCGTCGTCGCCGACAGCTGCCACATCGAAGGCAACTGGTTCTCCTTAGCATGCAGCATCCTGCTGATTGGCCTGTTGATTTACTCGTCAATCGCCGTAAAGAATCATCATAATCACACTATAACACATCAAAATATGACCGAAACATATGCAATCAAAGGCATGGCCTGCCAGCACTGCCGCGCAACCGTTGAAAAAGCCTTATCCTCTCTCGAAGGGGTAGAATCCGTCACCGTAAATCTGTCGGAAGGCTCGGCCTCAGTAGAAGGCAAGGTCGATCGCGCAAAAGTAATTGAAGCCATCGAGCGTGCAGGCTTTGAATTTGCTGGAGAAAAATAATTCATTAATTTTGCGGAAAAATCCGCAATAATGATCCTTTTCCCTAACGCCAAAATAAATATAGGGCTGCGCGTACTGCGCAAACGCCCCGACGGCTATCACGACATCGAGTCTATCATGATTCCTGTCGGATGGTGCGACATACTCGAGCTGGTGCCGGCATCTACCGACACCGGTTCGTTTACTTTAACCGGCTCTGATCTTGGAGGCTGTCCACCAGAGAAAAATCTCGTGATAAAGGCTTTGACTGCCCTCGAAAACTATATTGGTCACAAATTGCCTCCGCTCGAAATTCATCTCCATAAACAGATCCCAGACGGTGCAGGTCTCGGTGGAGGCTCAGCCGATGCCTCTTTTGCCTTAATTGGAGCCAATCAACTGTTTCAGCTCGGGCTGAGCGATGAAGAACTGGCCTCAGTTGCAGCCAAGGTTGGTGCAGACTGCCCATTCTTCATCTATAACCGCCCCATGCTGGCAGAAGGAATCGGAGAGAAACTTAGCCCTGTCGACTTCTCGTCGTTGCGCGGCATGGGTATAGCAATTGTAAAACCGGAGGCAGAGGCAGTATCGACTAAAGACGCTTACGCCGGCATATGTGCGGCCGAGCTGCCCCAAGGCATCAGCCTTATTGAATTTGCCATGCACGATATTTCGCTATGGTCATCAGAAGGAATTGTATGCAACGACTTTGAACAATCTATTTTCCCTCTGCGCCCTATAGTAGCCGATACACTCGCCGCCCTCAAGGCCAAAGGAGCTCTCTACGCCGCCATGAGTGGCTCGGGGGCTGCCCTCTTCGGAATATTTCCTAATGTCAAAATGGCAGAAGAGGCCGTGGCAGACTTCGTCGGGTGCAGGACATTCGCCGGAGCGTTATTGCCCGAATGAAAGATTTTTGAACGTTCTTCACCTCATTATTGTTATATTTCTAACAAGACGGTCAATTTAACACTTTTTGGCCGCATTTTTGTATATACAACTCCGAACACTCCACCAAGATTATGAGCAAGAACAAACATAATATGAATAAGCAAGCTAAGGACACTCCCGCACAGGAAGAAGCTCCTGAAATCATGGACGTACTTGATAACGAAGGCGTTGACGCCAATACCGAAACAGCAGAAGAAGCCGAGAATGCAGATCTTCAGAACCAGCTCGAGGCTGCGCGTGCTGAAATCGAAAAAGAGAAAAAGGAATACCTTTTCCTCATGGCCGACTTCGACAACTACCGTAAACGAGTGACACGTGAGAAAGCTGACCTTATGAAAAATGCCGGCGAACGCGTTTTGCTCGGTCTTCTACCTATACTCGACGATTTTGAACGTGGTCTGGCAGCCACCGGCGAGACCGCCGATGCCGTGCGTCAGGGCATGGAACTTATATATAACAAGCTCGTCAAATACCTCGAGAGCAACGGGGTCAAGGCTATGGACAGCACCGGCCAGCCTTTCGATGCCGACCTTCATGAAGCTATCGCCACCATCCCAGCTCCAACTGAAGACCTCAAGGGAAAGGTGATCGACACCACCCAGAAAGGATATATGATTAACGACAAGGTGCTCCGTCACGCCAAAGTGGCCGTAGGCGAATAAAATCATAGGCGTTATGGATCAGAAAAGAGACTATTATGAAGTGCTCGGTGTCGACAAGAATGCTACACCTGAGCAGATAAAGAAGGCCTACCGAAAGAAGGCCATCGAATTTCACCCTGACCGCAATCCTGGCAACAAGGAGGCTGAAGAAAAATTCAAGGAAGCCGCCGAGGCCTATGATGTGCTCAGTGATGAAAAGAAAAAACAGCTCTATGACCAGTACGGACACTCTATGGGGCCACAGGGCTTCGGAGGCGGCGGACAATACTACAGCTCCGAAGGCTTCGACATCAACGATATTCTCAACCGTTTCGCCCAGGAATTCGGTGGATTTGACTTCGGAGGTTTCGGAAGCGCTACCGGTGGCCGTCGTCAACCCCGACAGAAACGAGGAGGTGATGTTCGCATACGCGTAAAGCTGTCGCTTGAGGATATTGCCAAAGGTGTGACCAAGACCCTGAGAGTACCTACATTTGTAGAATGCCCCAGCTGTAAAGGCACCGGAGCAAAAGATGGTGTTGCATTTGCAACTTGCCAACGTTGCCACGGCCAAGGTCATATCAACGTACAGCAGCAAACAATGTTTGGCATCCAGAATGCGGTTGCCGAGTGCCCCAACTGCGGCGGTACAGGCAAAGTAATCACTGAGCGATGCACGCATTGCCATGGCGACGGAGTTGAACGTCGCGACCAGGAGGTGACCTTCACTATCCCGGCTGGAGCTGCAGAAGGACAGACTTTCGCACTCCGCGGAAAAGGAAATTACCCCAAAGGCGGAGGTGTTCCGGGCGACCTTCTCGTTGTCGTTGAAGAAATCAAGCATCCCGAACTTATCCGCGATGGCGCCGATGTAATCTACAATCTTATGCTGGATATTCCGACGGCCGCTCTTGGCGGTGCCGTCGAGATTCCGACAATCACTGGCAAAGCCCGCATAAACGTTCCCGCCGGAACTCAACCGGGCAAGGTTCTCCGCCTCCGTGGCAAAGGTCTGCCTGATAATGAAAACGGTGGCACCGGTGATGAGTTGATCAACATCATGGTATTCGTTCCCGAGAAGCTTACCGATGAGCAAAAGAAGACCTTCGAGGCAATGAAGGATCAACCCAACATCCAGCCTACTCCGGCCGACAGCCAACGAATTTTTTCGAAATTAAAACACATATTTGACTAAGTTCTGACTTAGATACGCGATGAGCCCGCGGGTCACGTGACCCGCGGGCTCATCGCGTATCTGTCAGTAACAGACAATCAGCTTATACGGCTCCAGTCGGTTGCGCGGTTAAGCATTTCCGACAAGGCCAATGCAAAATATCGGTTAGCGGGTGCTGATAAGTCAGGATCGGCGTCGAGCAATGCCTCAGCCGCCCGGCGCGCAAGTTGTATAATCTGGCCATCGTGGGCCAGATTTGCAATCTTCAGATCGAAAGGCAGCCCGCTCTGCGCCGTGCCTTCTATATCTCCCGGGCCACGCATCTGCATATCGGCCTCGGCTATAACGAAACCATCGGTCGTCGACGTCATCAGCTCAAGACGCTTGCGTGTATCAGCACCAATATTGTGTTTGCTCATCAATATGCAATGCGAACGGTCGGCACCACGTCCGACACGACCGCGCAGCTGGTGCAACTGTGATAGACCAAAGCGCTCGGCGTTCTCGATCACCATAGTGGTCGCGTTAGGTACGTTGACTCCAACCTCAATTACGGTTGTGGCCACGAGAATACTTGCCTTTCCGGAAGCGAACAATTGCATGGAGGCATCTTTGTCGGCAGGTTTCATCCGGCCATGAACAAGAGCCACGCTGTAGGGGCTGAACGTTTGGGCAGCCGACTCGAAACCCTCAGTGACACTCTTCAGGTCGAGCTTCTCATTCTCTTCCACCAAAGGATAGACAATGTATACCTGATGTCCGGCGCGAAGCTGTGCCATAATGCCACGGTTAACCTGGGCACGCTGTTCGTCAAAACGCAACACAGTATTGACGGGTTTTCGGCCCGGCGGCAATTCATCAATTACAGATACATCAAGGTCTCCGTAGACCGTCATTGCGAGTGTACGCGGAATAGGGGTTGCCGTCATGACGAGCACATGCGGTGGCACATCGCTCTTTTTCCACAGCCTTGCGCGCTGAGCCACGCCAAAGCGGTGTTGCTCATCGATAACCACAAATCCGAGGCGGTTAAACACCACTTTATCTTCTATCACCGCATGGGTTCCGACCAATATATGAATCGAGCCATCGCGCAATCCTTCATCGATTACCCTGCGCTGCTTGGCTCGTGTAGAGCCCGTCAACAGTCGTACGTTGAGACCGATTTTGGATGCGAGTTCGTATATAGTCTCGAAATGCTGGGTTGCCAGAATCTCAGTCGGGGCCATCAGACATGCCTGATACCCGTTGTCGAGGGCAAGCAACATGCTCATCAATGCCACCAATGTCTTACCCGAGCCGACATCACCCTGCACGAGGCGGTTCATCTGGCGCCCCGACATTATATCAGCTCTAATCTCCTTTATAACCCTTTTCTGTGCGCCGGTAAGCTCAAACGGCAGGCAGTTATAATAAAAGTCATTGAACCACTGGCCTACACGCGGCATAATATAGCCTTGGACAGACGCCTTACGCTTGCGTGAACGCATAAGCATGTCGGCCTGGATATAGAACAGCTCTTCGAATTTCAGCCGCAGCTTCGCACGCTCGAGTGCCTCTGGAGAAGATGGCATATGTATATTGCGGATCGCCTCATCCAGGCTCATCAAGCCAGCGCCCGAGACTACAGAAGGAGGAAGAGGATCTCGAAACTGATTGGGATGCGTGCGCAGAAAATTCACCACAGCCGTGTGGATGGCACGCGAGCCAAGGTTACGCTGACGCAATTTCTCTGTCAGGGGATAGACAGCCCGTATTCCAGGGGCACTCTCCACCGCCTCAGGCGGATCTACCTCCGGGTGAGTCATCTGCAATGTATCGCGGAACCATCCAGGTTTTCCGAACAGCACATATTCCCTACCGGTTGCCAGACGTTTACGCATCTCGCGTACGCCTTTGAACCATACGCAGTCCATTGTAGCTGTTCCGTCGGTAAACAGCCCGATGAGTCGCATCGACGCGCCCTCTCCCACGACATTGAAACTCACGAAACGGCCACGCAACTGCAACATCGGATACTCTCCGGCAGCTTCACGGATACTGCGTACCGAATAAGTCGTGCTTCGGTCGATATATCCCGTAGGATAATGCCGGAGCAGATCGTAAGCAGTTTTGATGCCAAGCTCCGCCCCAAGCAGTTTAGCTCGTTCGGGGCCGATACCTTTCACATACGTTATATCGAATTTACGGAGCGAAAGCATCTTGATTATTGTTGGTCTATGAGCATGGAGGCAATGGCAAGATCTGCTGGATTTGTGATCTTGATATTTCCATAATCTCCATCGACAGTGTGCAACGGCCGTCCGGTATAGGCATGATACACCGCGGCATCATCGGGCAACGGCCGACCGGAGCAATGAGCATAAGCCTCCGAAAGAACCGAAGCTCTGAATGCCTGAGGAGTCTGTACGGTGCGATATAACGCACGGTCAGACGGCACTACATTGCCATCCGGATCAACAACCGAAACAGCTTCGGTAAGAGCGACCACAGGCAGTACGGCCTCCATATCGGCATCGGCAAACGGAGCTACAATACGTGCAACCATCTCAGGTTTTACCAGCGGACGCGCTCCGTCATGCACCAGAACGACCGACCGGCTGTCGATCTGGTCATGTATATGCTTGAGGGCATTATGGACAGAGTCGGTACGCGAAGCTCCACCAATGACTGTTTCCGGAGATTCGAATCCAGTATTGCTGCATAGCTCAGCCCAATGTTCGCGGCCCCACTCCGACACCACCAGCACTATGCGCGCGGCAGGAAGGGCCTTTTGGAATGCTTCAACCGTACGCTGTAAAACCGGTTTGCCACAAAGGGTTAAGAACTGCTTGGGCACATCGGAGCCAAAACGGGAACCCGTGCCCGCGGCGACTATAATCACAAAGATATTGTCGCCGGAGCACGGGCCGATGTTGGCATCTATATTATTTACCATGCGAAGATCGGACGGTCAGACATCAGCTTATTCACCTCCTTGGCAACCGCAGCAATGCGCTCGCGGTCTTCAGGAGCCGAGAGAACTGTATCGATCATTTCAGCAATATTGCCCATCAGATCGGGAGTCAGGCCGCGGGTTGTAATGGCGGGTGTACCAAGACGGATACCCGAGGTCTGGAAGGGCGAACGGCTGTCGAAAGGCACCATATTCTTGTTGGCTGTAATATCGGCCTCAACAAGAACACGCTCGGCAACCTTACCGGTAAGCTCGGGGAATTTAGTGCGCAGATCGACGAGTATACAGTGGTTGTCGGTACCACCGGAAACAATCTTGTATCCCATGTCGGCAAGCGCTTTGGCAAGGGCGGCGGCATTGTCGCGCACCTGAGTCTGGTAGGTGACAAATTCAGGCTGGAGAGCTTCGTGGAATGCCACAGCTTTGGCAGCGATGACGTGCTCGAGCGGGCCTCCCTGTACGCCGGGGAAAACAGCCGAGTTGAGGAGCTCCGACATCATGCGCGGCTCACCCTTAGGATTGGTCTTACCCCAGGGATTAACGAAATCCTTACCCATCAGGATGATGCCACCACGCGGGCCACGGAGGGTCTTATGGGTGGTTGAAGTAACGATATGGGCGTATTTAACAGGATTCTCGAGTAGGCCGGCAGCGATAAGACCAGCAGGATGTGCCATGTCGACCATATAAATGGCTCCGATTTCATCGGCAACTTTGCGCATGCGGGCATAATCCCATTCGCGAGAATAAGCGCTGGCACCACCGATGATGAGTTTCGGACGCTCGCGGCGGCAAGTTTCCTCGAATGCGTCATAATCCACGCGACCGGTCTCCTGATCGACATTATACTCCAAAGCCTGGAAAACGAGGCCAGAGAAGTTTACTGGGCTTCCGTGGCTAAGGTGACCGCCATGACTGAGATTCAAGCCGATGAATTTATCGCCAGGCTGGAGGCAGGCCATGAACACCGCCATGTTTGCCTGTGCGCCCGAGTGGGGTTGAACATTGGCATACTCGGCTCAGAAGAGTTGCTTGATACGCTCGATGGCGAGACTCTCCACCTGGTCAACAACCTGGCAACCTCCGTAATAACGGCGTCCGGGGTAACCCTCGGCATATTTATTGGTCAGACACGAGCCCATGGCGCGCATCACCTCGTCGCTAACGTAGTTCTCGGAGGCAATAAGTTCGATGCCGTCTTTCTGACGCCGGTGTTCGGCAGCAATAAGGTCAAAAATCGCAGTGTCGGTTTGCATGATGATAATGGGTTTTATGTAATGGGTTATTTACTTTTTCTTTTTTACTGAAAATCCGAATGTTCCGAGCAGATTACCCTGGGTATAGTATCCGCCATGGTTATAACTCATCAGCCCGGCTTTTTCAAGCTCGAATTTTCCGGTTACAGGATCGAGATAAGCTTCGTCGGCAAGTACGTTCACGACGTCAGCTATAAACATATCGTGGCTGCCAAGCGGCATTATGGTCTTCACCCGACATTCCAGTGCAAGAGGAGATTCAGCAATAGCCGGGCATCCGACGGCAACTCCGGGATAAGGGTGTAGACCCGTGGCCTCCCACTTATCAATATCCCGACCTGACCTGACTCCACAAAAGTCGGTGGCACGGGCCATGTCTGCCGTAGTAAGATTGACGGTAAACTGCATCGTCTCCTTGATCAATCCATATGAATGTCTCTCAGGCCTTACAGAAATATAAAGCATGGGAGGGTTGGTGCAGATGGTACCCGTCCAAGCGACTGTAAACAGATTCGAGCGCCCGGAGGTTCCACAGCTTACCAGCACAGCCGGAAGCGGATAAACAAGTGTGCCTGGCTTCCAGCTTTGCTTCATTGGATAATTTCCGCTTCGGTTCCGCTGAACGTATGGTTGCAATAATGGCAGCGCAATGTCACGTTCTCCCGGTCAACCACATTGAACCGTGTAGCCATCGGCTCATGATTTGTGACGCACTTGGGATTACCGCAGCGCACAATTCCAACCAGAACGTCGGGCAAAGCTACCGGACGTTTCTCCACCACTTCATAGTCGCGGATAACGTTTACCATGGCGGTCGGAGCGATAATGGCGATGCGATTCAGAACATCTTCCGCGAACTCCACGTCGGCGACCTTGATTATGCCTTTGCGCCCGAAACGACGGCTGGCAAGGTTATTACCTATAGTCACCGACTTGTCAAGGCTTTCGATACCGAGTATCCTCACAGCGCGGAAAAGAGCGTCGGAAGGGATATGATCAATTACAGTGCCGTTACGCAGAGCGGCTACGGCAAGTTCTTTTTTATCTGCTGTCATGATTTCAGTGGGTCTATGCCGAGTGCGCGGGTTAATATTGCCTGACGGGCAAACACGCCGTTGCGTGCCTGCTCAAAGTAATATGCTTTGGGGTTATCGTCGACATCGCGGTCAATCTCATTCACACGTGGAAGTGGATGGAGAATCTTCACATTAGGCTTCGATGTGGCGAGCATGGCGTTGCGGAGTGTGTAGAGGTTCTTCACACGCTCATACTCCATAATGTCGGAGAAACGCTCACGCTGCACGCGTGTCATATATATTATATCGCTGCTGTCGATCACCTCCTGGGAGAAGTCGGTATACTCATGGAACTCGATTCCTTCCCGACGGCAAATCTTGATATACTCTTCAGGCATCCTTAGCTCGGGGCATGATACGAAGTTGAACACAGGCTTGAAGTGGCGCAGAGCCATCAGGAGCGAGTGCACGGTGCGGCCATACTTCAGGTCGCCCACCATAGTGATGGTAAGACCTTCGAGTGTTCCCTGCGTCTTAAGAATGGAATAGAGGTCGAGCAGGGTCTGCGAAGGGTGCTGGTTGGCACCGTCGCCGGCATTGACAATAGGCACATCGGTGACCTCGGTGGCATACTGGGCAGCCCCTTCAAGGAAATGGCGCATCACTATTATGTCGGCGTAGTTCGACACCATTTTAATAGTGTCTTTAAGAGTCTCACCCTTCGATGTACTCGAAGTAGACGCGTCGGAAAAACCAATCACTCTGCCACCCAGGCGGTTGACAGCGGTTTCGAAACTCAGACGTGTACGGGTTGATGGTTCAAAAAAAAGCGTCGCAACAACACGACCGTCAAGAATCTTGCTGTTGGGATGCTCTTCAAAATAACGGGCACGCTCGAGAAGGTCGAGCATCTCCTGCTTGTTGATGTCGTCGATGGCGACAAAGCTGCTACTTTTCATAGAGTCTGTAGAGATTATTTGCAAAATTACTAAATCTTCGTTGAATGGCCTAAAGCGGTGTGAAAAATCATGCAAAAAATTTTTCTTACCGGGCGTCAAGTGGAAAAGTCAGCAAAATATTCGGCCACGTATGCAAAAATTCTTAAATTTGCAGTCTGATTCAACCAATCATCATAGCATTATGAAATTACTCGAAGGAAAAACCGCCCTCATCACCGGTGCGGCACGCGGTATTGGCAAAGCACTTGCCATCCGTTTCGCACAGGAAGGCGCCAACATTGCATTCACTGACCTCGTAATTGACGAAAATGGTCAGGCAACCCAGGCCGAGATTGAAGCCCTCGGTGTAAAAGCCAAAGGATATGCCTCAAATGCGGCAGACTTCAACCAGACCAAAGAAGTAGTTGCTGAAGTACTCAAAGACTTCGGTTCGATTGATATCCTCGTAAACAACGCCGGCATCACCAAAGACGGTCTGATGATGCGTATGACCGAAGCTCAGTGGGATGCAGTTATCAATGTAAACCTCAAAAGCGCATTCAACTTCATCAACGCAGTTCTCCCCATCATGATGCGTCAGCGCTCGGGCTCGATCATCAACATGGCTTCTGTAGTTGGTGTACATGGCAATGCAGGTCAGGCAAACTACGCAGCCTCAAAAGCTGGTCTGATCGCCCTTGCCAAGAGTATCGCTCAGGAAGTAGGTTCACGCGGCATCCGCGCCAACGCCATCGCCCCCGGCTTTATCGAGACCGCAATGACTGCCCAGCTTCCCGACGCAGTACGCGAAGAATGGAAAAAGAAAATTCCCCTTCGCCGTGGCGGCCAGGTTGAGGATATTGCCAACGTGGCTACATTCCTCGCTTCCGACATGTCGAGCTACGTGACCGGCCAGGTCATCCAGGTCGACGGCGGTATGAACATGTAATAAGTCTATTCCGCATATATGAAAAAATCAGCCGGTGCAGATGTGCATCGGCTGATTTTTCATATATAAGGCTCTGGTTATTTGAAGACCTTCGAAAGATACTTCTCCTGGAATTTCTGGAGCAATTCCCAGAAACTTGGCACGAACAAGGTGCCGAGAACAGCATTTATAGCCATACCGAAGACTACGGCAGTGCCAAGAGAGATTCGGCTGGCCGCACCGGCACCGGTGGCGAAAATCATAGGCATAACGCCAAATACGAATGCAAGCGCCGTCATGAGGATAGGTCGCAGACGGACGTTACCAGCGTCTTCAGCCGCCTGGCGTATAGGCTGCCCGGCCTTGCGGTAATCCATAGCGTATTCAACAATAAGTATGGCATTCTTGGCCGCCATACCAAGCAGAAGTATAATACCTATCTGAGTATAGATGCTTATACTTTGGCTGAGGAAGACACATCCGATGATGGTGCCGAGTATTGCCGTCGGAGTCGTGATTACAACCGCTACAGGATCGGTCCAGGATTCATATTGTGCCGCCAGCACAAGTATGGTGATGATCACCGCAAACATAAGAGCCATGGTTATGCTCGTTCCGGATTGGGTCTCCTGCAGAGCCTCGCCAGTCCATGCATACGAGAACGACGGGCCTACAGTCTTCTCCATAATCTCTTCCATGGCCTTGATGCCAGCAGAAGAGCTTACATTCGCAGCAAGAGTACCGGTAACCGAGGCAGTGGAATACATATTATACCTGCTTACCGATGGTTCGCCCATCACCTCTTCCAGCGTAGCGAAAGCTCCGAAGGGAACCATTTCCCCGTCACTGTTGCGGACACTGAGCCCCAGTACGTCTTCGGCATGGGCACGGGAAGCTGCATCGCCGCTGACGAGGACTTCATACGTGCGCCCGAACTTCACGAAGTCGTTGACATAATTACTACCCATAAAGGCCGAGAGAGATGAGTAGATACTCTCCATTGTGAGGCCATGCATTTTCGCACGGTCGCGGTTAATCTTTATTGCATACTGGGGCACCTCGCCTTGATACAGCGAAGTAATCTCCTTAAGCTCCGGGTAATCAGCAGCCGCACGTTGAATTTCCTCGACTGTCTGGGCAATTTCCTTCGCGCCCAAATTATTAATGTCAAGGATCTGCATCTGAAGACCTGAAGAGACTCCAAGACCAGGAATAGAAGGAGGATTGACAGAGAAAACCTCGGCCTCCTCCACAGACGCGCTTATCTCATCGACTTTGGCTATGACAGCAGCCGCTGAATTGTCTTTGCCCTTGCGTTCTTTCCATGGCTTCAGCACCACGAACATTGACGCAAGATTGCTGCCGGCACCACCGCCCAGGAACGACTGGCCTGTAACTGCAATAACATCTTTTACCTGCGGAAGCTTCAGAATGTCTCCCTCTACCCTGCGGGCAATGCTGTCGGTTCGCTCAAGCGACGCACCGGTGGGCAGCTGAATAGATGTCATGAAGTAGCCCATGTCTTCCTGAGGCACATAGCTGGTCGGCCATTTCATGAATCCCCAGAAAGCCGCGCCACAGATCACCGCGAATATAATCAGGGCGAGCACAGGCTTAGCGAGCAGCCTTCCTACCGTACTATTATAGGCTTGTCTAACTTTTTCAAATCCGGTATCAAACCATCGGTAAAGGAAAAATTTAGGTTTGCCGGTATCCGGCTTAAGGAACAATGCGCACATGGCTGGAGTGAATGTCAGTGCGTTAAATCCTGAGAAAGCCGTCGACACCGCAATTGTAAGCGCGAATTGCTTGTAGAGCTGACCTGTGATGCCCGATATAAATGCTGTAGGTATAAAAACTGAAAGGAGAACGAGAACCTCGCCCACAACGGGCCCCTGAAGCTCATCCATGGCCTGCTCGGCTGCCTGCCGCGGCGTGACGCCGCCTTTATCCAGTATTCGCGAGCAGTCCTCCACCACCACTATCGCATCATCGACCACAATGGCAATAGCCAGCACAAGGCCGAACAATGTAAGCGTATTTAGCGTAAAGCCCATTATCTTCATTACCGCGAAGGTTGCGATTAAGGATACAGGAATGGTGATCATCGGAATGACAACCGCACGCCAGTTCTGAAGGAAGAGCAATATGACAAGCATCACAATCAGAGTCGTCTCTACAAATGTCACGAGCACCTCGTCAATCGAAGCCGACACAAAGTCGGTTGTATCAAGAATGATGTGGTAATCCACGCCCTCGGGGAAGTATTGCTTGAGTTCTGCAAGACGGTCTTTCACCTCAGAGGCGACTTTCATGGCGTTTGCGCCCGGCAGCTGATAGATGCCGATAAGGCCTGCGTTCTGCCCCGACACATTCGACAGCATGGAGTATGTCTGGCTTCCGAGTTCAACCCTACCGATGTCTTTCAAGCGTAATAAACCACCGTCGTTACCGGTTCGTACGATTATATTTGCAAATTCATCCGCATCAGTGAGTCGGCCCTGCGAAGTGAGCGTAAACTCAAATTGTGGCGAATCTGCCGTAGGCGGTGCGCCTACCGAGCCGGCAGAAACTTCCATATTCTGACTTTCGATAGCCTCCATCACATCAGACGGAGTGATGCCACGCACGCGCATTTTCTCCGGATCGAGCCATACACGCATGCTGTATTCACCTGAGCCGAACGCGCTCACACCACCTACACCATCGAGGCGGGAAAGCTCATCGACTATACTGAGCTGGGCATAATTTGTAAGGTATAGACCGTCATAGCGGGCCGGATCATCACTTTCGAGGGCGACGAAGAGAATGATGTCAGACGAGCGCGACTGCACAGAAACGCCCTGTTGCTTCACACTGGCGGGAAGTACCGGCTCGGCTTCCGACACACGATTCTGAACTTTTACGGTTGCCATATCGAGGTCGGTGCCGTTCTCGAAGGTAATCTCGAGCGAGTATGACCCATCGGAGCCGGAGGTCGAGCTCATATACATCATACCGTCAACACCGTTGACCTGTTCCTCAATCGGAACTCCGACAGTCTCCGCCACCGTCTGTGCGTCAGCACCCGGGTAGGATGCCGATACAAATACCGTAGGCGGAGTAATATCCGGATACTGTGCCACTGGCAACGTGCGCACCGTGAGCACACCCGCCAGAATCATGAGTATGGCGAGTACAGTGGCGAATATAGGACGCTGGATAAAGAATTTGCTGAACATAAGACATAATGTGGTTATAATTCACAATCATTTGGTCATCACTGGATCAACCACCATACCATCGCGAACTTTCAGAAGGGCCTTGGTGACATAGCGGTCTTTGAGGCTGATGCCTTCCGAGACGATACGCATGGTGTCATTGGCAAGTTCTCCGATGGTGATGGGGGTATACACCACCTTATCGGAATCGTTCACGAGATACACATATTTTCCGAGCTGATCGGTTGCAATAGAGGCGTCCTTGATAAGTATGGCATGGCTATCGAATGCCACCGGAAGATTCAGAGTGATATACATGCCGCTCTGAAGCTCATGATAGGGATTCTGGACGAGTGCCTGCACTAAAATCGTACCCGTCGAAGTGTCGATGCTCGGCGAGAGGTAATTTAGCGAGGCGGTATAGTCATGCTTAAGCGGCTCAGAGAAAGAGATGGGAATATTATTATAGTCAATCAGACCGGCCTCTATATTAGCCCTCAGCTGCCCGAGTGCCTCAGCATCTTCAATAGAGATGCTGGCCACCATCTGGCTGTCATCGTATATTGAAGCCAAGCCGACAGGAGAAGCCGCACCACCCACGTATGCTCCGACATCATATGTGCCGGTTGTGACATGGCCGTCGAAAGGAGCCCTTACAGTGCAGTACGACAATTGGGTGTTGGCTGTCTGTAAAGCTGCCTCAGCCGTCTTGACAGCCGCCTCACTCTCGGCAAGATTACTCTTTGCCTGGGCAACTTCCATTTCGCTGACAGCATCCCCCTTCAAAGCTTCGACCATGGCAGCATATCTGGCCGACGCATATTTAAGATCTGCCTGAGCTGTGGCCAAAGTAGCCTGAGCCTGCTGCACGGCATCGCGGTAATTACGGTCTTCAATTCTGAATAACACCGTACCGGCTTTTACATAATCGCCCGAAGTATAGTCCTTCCCGACGAGGTATCCGTCAACGCGGGCCATCAGGTCAACCTCTCTGTTAGCCCTCAAGGTGCCGGGATATGTCTTGTGAATCAATACAGAGTCTTCAACCGGCGCGGCAACTTCTATCTTGACCGGAGAGGATGCCGATTCCGTTTCATGTTTGCCACAGGCGGCTGTAAGCACGCTCAAAGTTGCGGCGGCAAGTATGGGATAAGTTAAATTTTTCATAATCAATCAAAAACCGCCACCAAGGGCTTTGTAAAGGTCAATTAACGAAGTTAATGCTTCTCCTCGGGCTGCCACGAGGCTATTCTGGTAAGTAAGATAATTCAATTGAGCTTCAACTACATTATAGAAGTCGCTAAGCCCTTGCTTGTATTGATCGAGCGAAAGATTCACAGCCTCTTCACTACTCTCAACCACCTTAGCCGTACGTTCTATATATTTCAAGGTAGCCGAATAACGGGCCAGGGCATTCCGCACCTCCTCAATGGCAGTGAGCACTGTCAGATTATAATTCTCAATCTCAATCTGCATATTCTCACGGGCTGAGGCCGTAGCGGCGCGCCGGGCAAAACCATCAAAAAGTGTCCACGACAAAGTCGGCGCAACTGAATATGTGAAGCTGGGGCCTGTAAAAAGATCGCCGAAGGCATGGGCCTGGGTGCCCACATTAGCAGAGATACTCAGCGAGGGCAGATAATCTTTCTTCGCAATGCCAAGTTCGGCCGCGGCTACATCAATACTCTTCTCGGCAGCCACAACATCGGGGCGGCGCCTGAGTACATCAAGAGGGGTACCCAGACCGGCCAATTGATAATGCGACGGCAATGCGCGAGCCTCATATATGGAGGGCGGCAACTCTTCACGCGTGACGCCAAGGAGGACGGCGAGTGAATTATAGTCCGCTTCAATAGATGCCTCAAGCAGCGGAATCTGAGCAATAGTACTATAGTAAAGGGTATTCGCCTGGGCCACGTCAAGCTTAGATACAAGGCCTGTACGGTAACGGGTCTCTGTAATGTCGAGAATATGTTTCTGATTGGCGCTATGCTCGGTGGCAACGTCCAGTTGAGCGCGGTTGACCAGCAAGCCAATATATGTAGTGGCAATTTCTGCATCAAGCGCCAGTATGGCTCCATTGTATTCAGCCGCCGATACTTTGACAGCACTCTTGGCTTTGGAGGCCTGGGCATGAATTTTACCGAAAACATCTATTTCCCAGCTCATCGTGGCACCTCCGGAGAACCACGAAAGGGTTGAGGCCGATCCGCTCCGCGAGGCCGTACGACCCGACGTTCTTTCCCGCGTCCAACCGGCATCTATACCGATCTGGGGGTAATATGCGCTCTGGGCCTGCCGCACAGCAGCCCGCGCCATGTCGATACGGCGTGCGGCCATAGATACATCGTAATTATTTGCTTCGCCTATTGTAATAAGTGAATCAAGCAACGGATCTTCAAATGTCCGCCACCATGCCTGTACAGGCTCCGCGGTAGTAATGGCTGTCACGGAGGTGTCGGCTTCCCAGCGGGTACCGAGATCATGACGGAGATACGCATGGTCATCTGCGACGGCCACTTGCGGCAAAGCACTTGCAAACGCCGCAACAGCGATAGGTAACAGTGATGATTTAATAGTCATAAATAAAATAGTCTTACGATTTTATAACACCTGCGAAAGATGCATGAAAACATAAGATGTATATTTTAACTAACTTTAACCTGGCAATCGAAACCACGTTGCCCCAGCATGCATTTACGCCAATTGAGAATATAATGCTCACTCACTCAAAAAAATTTATTAAATTTGCACACACAACAATCTCCTGAATTATGTTACAGATTATCATTACCCCTTCAGATAAATATTCAATGGCCGAAATGGCCCAGATGGCAATCGAAGCCGGTGCGCAATGGCTCCAACTTCGCGTGCCAGAAATGAGCGACGAGGAACTGCGCGAGTCCTCTGCCGATATTATCACTTTATGCCGCGAAAGCGGAACCATGCTCACAATCGAAGACCGTGTTGATATGGCGCGCGAGCTCGGGCTGCACGGTGTATTTTTGCATGCCGGAGAGAATTCACCCCTGAAGGTTCGCGAAGAGCTTGGGGCGGAGGCTGTGATAGGCACCATGACCGGCAGCCCCGACTCAGCCATGGCTATGGAGCGTGCCGACATCGACTATGTGGCACTTCCGGGCGAATTTTCTGAGGCTTCCGAATTTATTGGCACTATACGCTCAGCCGGCTCCCAGATTCCGGTGGTGGCATACCGTCCTTACTCATCACTGGGCAAAGAAGAGATTGCCACCATCATGGCACAGGGTTTCTCCGGCATTTGCGGGGGAGCTTCGGTTTTTAATTCCGACAATCCTGTAGCTGCTATAGAGGAGGCGCTTGCCAATCTCTTAAATAAGCGCTGACCCATTCATGGCCCACGAATTGTCGAAAACACTATGGCGCACTGCCCTGCCGCTCATATTGGGCATCGGGGTGGGCGTCTGGCTATTTCACCGTGATGTAGATCCGACTACGCTGCAAAGCATAGTTTTTGATTGGCGCACGGTGGTGGGCTTACTTATCGCGGCCATATTCGTCGTAGGTCGCGACTTCGGTCTGGCATGGCGATTCCACACTATTGCGGCTGGCGACCTCTCATGGCCTCGGGCGGTGCGAACCGATATAATGTGTGCATTTACATCGGCCATCACACCATCGGTGGTCGGGGGCAGCGCGTTAGCCATTTTCTATCTTAACCGCGAGGGCATTGATCTTGGCCGTGCCACGACACTTACGCTGACCACTCTATTTCTCGACGAACTGTTCTTCGTGGTGTTCTGCCCGATTATTGTTCTGCTTGTGCCATTGGACGAGCTTTTCGGGAATCCGGCATTGGCCGATACGGGAGCTCGCTGGCTCTTCGGCGGCATAGAAGTCGTGTTCTGGCTCGTATATGCAGGCATCTGCATCTGGACAGCAATTCTTTTCACGGCCATAATCGTAAGGCCGAGAGGTGTGGCAGCTTTACTCGAAAAGCTTGCTGCGAAGAAAATCCTCCACAGATTCTCGGCAAAGATAAAAAATATGGGCGCCAATATGGAGACGACCTCCGCTTGGGTCAAAGGACGCCCACGGTCGTGGTGGTGCCGCGTTCTCGGAGCCACAGTCGTGTCATGGTTTTCCAGATACTTCGTGGTAAATGCTCTTTTCTGGGCATTTGTGCCAGGTGTCTCTGGCCTCCTCGTTTTCGCCCGTCAGTTCGTGGTGTGGGTCGTGCTCATGGTCAGCCCCACCCCCGGAGGTAGCGGCATCAGCGAATGGCTTTTCACCAATTACTATGGCGACATAATAGGCGACCTGGGCATAGCTGCGGTGCTTGCGCTCATCTGGCGCGTTTTCAGTTATTACGTATATTTAATCACCGGTTGCGCTTTGTTACCATCCTATTTCAGCAAACGATCGCTTCGGAATACCCAACAAAAATGAGACATCTCCAGCTCCTACTTCTCCACTGCATTTTGCTCATGGCGGCTGTTCCGGCCATGGCCCAGAAATCTGTTTTTGTCATCCCCATCGAAACAGAGATTGACAACAGTGCCTTCCATCATTTCCGCAAGGGGCTTGAGCAAGCAGAGGACGCCGACGCAGGCCTACTGCTGATACGGCTTAACACCTACGGAGGTGCGCTGGATGCAGCCGACTCTATCCGCACGGCTCTCCTGCGGATTGATATTCCGACAGTCGCATATGTAGATTTGAACGCCGCCTCCGCCGGTGCCCTCATAGCTCTTGCGTGCGACAGCGTATATATGGCGCCCGGAGCAAGTATGGGTTCGGCTACAGTGGTGAACGGCGCCGGAGAGCCGATGCCTGAAAAATACCAATCATACATGAGCACCATAATGCGCGCAACCGCTGAGCATCATGGCCGTGTGGCAAAAGGCGACAGCATGGTATGGCGCCGCGATCCCGAGATAGCCGCCTCGATGGTTAATCCGGAAATTTCAGTGTCGCTGACAGGCATGCAGGCTGTGGAATGCGGCTACGCCGATGGTATAGCGCCTTCACTTGAAGATGTGCTGGCCGACCTGAATATGGCTGGAGCGCCGGTTACATACTACACCAGTACCTTATCAGACGATATTATGGGATTTCTCGCCAACGCAGCTGTACGCGCTGT
This sequence comes from uncultured Muribaculaceae bacterium, assembly GCA_910586595.1. Classification (GTDB taxonomy): domain Bacteria; phylum Bacteroidota; class Bacteroidia; order Bacteroidales; family Muribaculaceae; genus CAG-873. Next base: position 19,673 of record CAJUJB010000049.1, read on the forward strand.
ATTGGTGATGCTCATTCTTGGTGGCATATATATGGAAATGCATACGCCCGGATTAGGATTTGCAGCCGCCGTAGCTGCCGTGGCTACGGTGCTCTACTTCCTGCCGATGTTCATCACCGGCACAGTGCCGGCATGGGTACTTCTTTCATTCATCGCTGGTGTGGTGCTCATTGCACTTGAAGTATTTGTAATACCCGGATTCGGCTTCTGCGGAGTCGCCGGCATCATTGCTGTAGCCGTTGCCCTTGTAGGTGTCTCGACTGCCAATGACGCCGTCTCAGGTTTTGACATCGGAGCCATCGCACGCGCCTTGTATGTTGTTGGAGCTGGCAGCATACTGGCGGTCGGAGCTGTGTGGTACCTCACTTCATCTCACGGGCCTGAATGCTTCAGACGTCATTCCGAGCTCATGACAGAGTTGTCGGTTGCCGACGGATTTGTGGGAGTAGATATGTCGCCGGCACGATATGTTGGCCAGACCGGCATCTCCACCACCGTCCTTCGTCCGGCAGGAAAGATAGAGATTGGCTCTACGGTTTTTGACGCGGTGTCTTGCGGTGAATTTATCGCAGCAAACCGACCGGTAAAAGTGCAGAAATACGAGAACGCCCAGCTCTACGTAACAGAAATAACAGATAAAGAACACAAACACAATGGATAAATCATTCATAGGTATTATTCCGGCCAGATATGCATCGACCCGATTCCCGGGCAAACCACTTGCCCTGGTAGGAGGTCGTCCGATGATTCAGCGCGTTTACGAGCGTGTGGCTGAATTACTCCCGGAAGTTGCGGTCGCCACCGATGACGACCGTATCGCCATGGCTGTACAGGCCTTCGGTGGTAATGTTGTGATGACCTCAGCCGAGCATCGAAGTGGAACCGACCGTTGCCTCGAAGCTTATCATAAGCTTGGCAGCTCTGCGGACGTTGTGATAAACATTCAAGGAGATGAACCATTCATCGCCGCCTCTCAGATTGAATCTCTGAAAGCCTGCTTCAATGAACCCGCCGTAGAAATAGCCTCACTTGCCAGACCTTTTGACCCTGCCCGTGGATTTGACGCGCTATTTGACCCCAACTCGGTTAAGGTCGTGATGGACTCCCAAATGAATGCCCTTTATTTTTCCCGCTCCATCATACCCTATGTGCGTAATTATGATTGGAAGAAGTGGACTGAGCATGCCGAATTTTTCACACACGTAGGTCTCTATGGATATAAAGCCACGACTCTTGAAAAGCTGTGCGCCTTGCCACAGAGTTCTCTTGAAATTGCTGAATCGCTCGAACAGCTCCGCTGGCTTCAGGCAGGATATAAGATACGCATGGCTCTAACGAACGAGGCGAATTTCGGCATTGATACTCCAGCCGACCTTGAAGCAGCCAACAAATATCTGGAGACACAGCAATGAACCGCTCTACAGCACCCGGTGTAAAACCGTTCGCTCAGCTCCGCTTGCCCGGTGAGACAGTTGAGGTACTTCCCAACGGATTGACCTTTCACCGTGTCAGCGGAGGCGATCAGCCTGTATGCCGCCTTACGCTCATGCTTGCCGGCGGAGCCTCGGAAATAGGCAATGATGTCACACCAAGGCTTATGATGAAAGCTATGAGCGATGCCACAGCCAAGTATCCTGCCGACACGTTGGCTGACGCGATTGACTTCAACGGAGTGCGCACTGGCTCTGCCTGCCATGGACATTATACGTCGTTCTCGCTCGCGATGCTCAATCACAGAGTTGAAGACATAATGCCCTTGTTCGCCTCAATGCTCGCCGAGCCTGTATTTCCGGCTGACCGCTTTGAATCTGCACGGCTATCGGCCAAAGCCCAGATCGAGACAAGCCGCCGCGAAGTATCGGTGCTGGCTTCTGAGGCTTTTGATACGTTGATGAGTGGTGAGAGGCACCCTCTTGCTCACTCTGCGACAGTAGTCGACATTGACCAGTTTACCAGAGACAAAGCAATCGAGTTGCACCGCAGGATTCTATCGCCGCGACACGCACACGCATTTCTCTCGGGTCTACTTGACGACCGACTTGTCGGCCAGGTAAGAGAAATGCTGTCAGCCATCCCTACCCTCGGGTCGGGTATTGACATCGATATTCAACCATTATCCCCAGTGGCAGTGCCCACACGGGTGGATGTACCCAACGATGAGAGTTTTCAAAGTGCCATCGCAGCCGGCATGCCGGCCATCCAGCGCAGTCATCCCGACTACATCCCGCTGCGACTGGCAGTGATGGCTTTGGGAGGCTACTTCGGGAGTCGTCTCATGACCAATATACGCGAAGAAAAAGGCCTCACATATGGCATTTCGGCCGCCTTGATAGGCAGTCAGGAAGGATCATATGTGAAAATTGCAGCTCAATGCGACAAAGCCTTCACTGAGCAAGTGATTAACGAAACCCGGAAAGAACTTACACGACTTGCCACCGATCCGCCCCATGGCAAAGAGCTCGAGCGCCTGCGGCTCACGGCCACTACCAATCTGGCTGAGATACTCGATACGCCCGCATCGGTGATGGGTTACTACTCCACCCGACTGCTTGTCGACACCCCGGCAGATTATTTCGCCGCCCAACAGAAAGCCATCTCCACTCTTTCGTCTGACACGCTTGCAAGAATGGCCCATACATACTTGCGTCCGGAATGCCTTTCCATAGCCGTGGCCGGAGGAAAGTAGAAGCCTCGTAAACACTTATTCACATTTCAAAATATCGTGTCTCGATTTTTTTTGCTTACTTTGCAGTCTCAAAAGAAACTCTAACTGACACTCACACATAAAGATGAAAAAAAGCGCTTTACAAAAAGCCCGCGCAGCATATCAGCCTAAGCTGCCGATAGCCCTCACAGGCCCCGTCAAAGTAGTAGAAGGTCGCCCCACCGAGTCTGTAGCAGACCAGGACGCCATCCGCAATCTCTTCCCCAACACCTATGGTCTCCCTGAAATCCGCTTCGAGAAGAACTCTACCCCTGCTCCCGGCAAGCCCGTTAACGTCGGCGTAATCCTTTCCGGTGGCCAGGCTCCTGGTGGACACAACGTCATCAGCGGTCTTTTCGACGGCATCAAAAAGATTCATCGCGACAGCCGCCTCTTCGGCTTCCTCATGGGCCCCGGCGGTCTTGTTGACCACAAATATATCGAGCTTACCGCTCCTATCATCGACGAATACCGCAACACCGGCGGCTTCGACATCATCGGTTCTGGCCGTACTAAACTTGAGAAGGTTGAGCAGTTCGACAAAGGTCTCGAAATCCTTCGCGAACTCGGCATCACAGCCCTCGTAATCATCGGTGGCGACGACTCAAATACAAATGCCGCTATTCTTGCCGAATACTACAAGGCCAAGAACACCGGTATTCAGGTTATCGGCTGCCCCAAGACCATCGACGGCGACCTCAAAAACAACGTTATCGAAACCTCATTCGGCTTCGACACCGCAACCAAGGTTTACTCTGAGGTGATCGGCAACATCCAGCGCGACTGCAACTCTGCCAAGAAATACTGGCACTTCATCA
>CAJUJB010000050.1 GCA_910586595.1 uncultured Muribaculaceae bacterium
TCAACTTCCTCTGCCGCGACTCTATCCTCGCAGCTCCCCTCTGCCTCGACCTCGTGCTCCTGAGCGACCTCGCTGCACGTGCAGGCCGTTACGGCATCCAGCGCTTCCTCAGCTTCTTCCTCAAGAGCCCGATGCACGACTACACCAAAGACGAGGTGCCTGTAAACCACCTCTTCCAGCAGTATGTCATGCTCAAGAACGCCATCCGCGAGATGGGCGGTTACAAGGCCGACGAGCTGATCGACTAAGCGCACCTCCCGGAATCTATCATAACTCAAGTATAACGGAGGGCATCCACCGCGGATGCCCTCCGTATTTTGTGAATGTAGGTTAAGGATTGCATACATGGAGCCGTTTACAGTTTTTTTTTGTATCTTTGCGCAACTGATACCGCACCACCTATGACCCGCAAATGGAACTTCCCCTCACTGTCAAGCGAAGAGCAGAAACTCGGCGCCGAGTTGTCGCGCCGTTTCGCCAACTGCCCTCCGGTGAGCGACCTGCTGGTGCAGCGCGGAATCACCACCATCGACGCCGCCGAGAAATTCTTCCACCCGTCGCTGCGCGACCTCCACGACCCCTTCCTCATGCCCGACATGGACAAGGCTGTGGAGCGCCTCAACCGCGCCATGGGCTCGAAAGAGAAAATACTCGTCTACGGCGACTATGACGTCGACGGCACCACTGCGGTGGCCCTCGTATACCGTTACCTTCAGAATTTCTACTCCGAGCTCGATTTCTACATCCCCACCCGCTATGAAGAGGGATACGGCATATCGCGCAAGATTATCGACCTCATAGCCGAGCAGGGTGTGAAGCTCGTGATTATCCTCGACTGCGGCATCAAAGCCATCGAGGAGATACGCTACGCCCGCGAGCGCGGCATCGACTTCATCATCTGCGACCACCACATGCCGGATGCCGAGCTTCCGCCGGCCGTAGCCATCCTCAACCCCAAGCTCGAAGGCTCCACCTACCCCTGCCCTCACCTCTCGGGCTGCGGCGTGGGCTATAAATTCATGCAGGCATTCTCGATCAGCAACGGCATCGCCACCGCCGAGCTCGAGTGCATGCTCGACCTTGTGGCCGTGAGCATCGCTGCCGACATCGTGCCTATGATCGACGAGAACCGCGTGCTCGCATACATGGGCCTCAAGCGACTTAACTCCAACCCCAACATGGGGCTCCGCGCCATAATCCGCACCTGCGGCCTCGGCGGCAAGGAAATCACCATCAACGACGTGGTATTCAAGATCGGGCCCCGCATCAACGCATCGGGCCGCATGCAGAGCGGCAGCGAGGCTGTGGAGCTGCTTGTGGCACGCGACGCCAAGGAAGCCAACCGCCGGTCGCTCGAGATCGACCAGTATAACAAAGACCGCAAAGAGCTCGACAAACGCATCACCGAGGAAGCCAATGTCATACTCGAGGCCCGCGGCGAGATGCACTCGCCAAAGAAGTCGATTGTGATTTACAACAAAGACTGGCACAAGGGCATCATCGGCATCGTGGCCTCACGTCTGACCGAGCTGTACTACAAGCCATCGGTCGTGCTCACCCTCTCCAACGGCCTCGCCACCGGGTCGTCGCGCTCCGTACAGGGCTTCGACATCTACAAGGCCGTGGAGTCGACCCGCGACCTATTGGAGAACTTCGGCGGCCACACCTATGCAGTAGGTCTGTCGCTCCGCGAGGAGAACATACCGGCCTTCACCCAGCGCTTCGAGGAATACGTGGCTGCCAATATCCTGCCCGAGCAGCTCACACCACAGATCGACATCGACGCCTTCCTCTCCTTCTCGGAGATTACTCCGGAGTTTGTGTCGATACTCCGTCTGTTCACCCCCTTCGGCCCCGGCAACCGCATCCCCACCTTCTGCACACGCCGCGTGAAAGACTTCGGCACAAGCCGTCTCGTAGGCCGCAACCTTGAGCATATCAAGCTCGAGCTCGTCGACGACACCTCCGGCCGTGTGATCAACGGCATCGCCTTCAACATGGCCTCTTACTACGAGCACATTCACTCGGGCCGTCCTTTCAATATCTGCTATACCATCGAGGAGAACAAGCACCAGAACGCCGGCTCATCGATCCAGCTCATGGTCAAGCAGATCCGTGTCGGCGAAGAGCTTTCATGACCGACATCCCCTACGGATATTACGATTTTTCAGAGCCCGACGGCCAGGAGGTCGGCGCAGACTCTTCACGCGATATACATGCCACGCTGAAGCGTTACTGGGGCTACGACTCTTTCCGCCCGATGCAGGAAGAGATAATCCGCTCAGTACTCGACGGCCACGACACAATCGGCCTGCTGCCCACCGGCGGCGGCAAGTCGCTCACCTTCCAGGTGCCGGCCATGGTGATGGACGGCCTCACCATAGTGGTGACCCCGCTCATATCGCTGATGAAAGACCAGGTCGACAATCTCCGGCGCCATGGCATACGCGCGGCCTACCTCCATGCAGGCATGACCAAGACCGAGTCAGACTACGCTTATGAGCGGTGCCGTCAAGGCCGTGCCAAGCTCCTCTACGTTTCGCCCGAGCGCATGAGCGGCGACCGCTTCACCCGCCTCATCGCCGGCTGGAACATATCGTTATTCGTCATCGACGAGGCCCACTGCATATCGCAGTGGGGCTACGACTTCCGCCCGTCGTACCTCGGCCTGTCGTGCCTGCGCGAGTTCTTCCCCGCCGTACCCATTCTCGCCCTTACTGCCTCGGCCACCCCGGCCGTCACCGCCGACATAGCCTCCCGGCTGGCCATGCACCAGCCACGGCTCTTCGCACTCAGCTTCACGCGCGACAATATATCTTTCCTCGTGCGCCATACCGAAGACAAGTACGGCAAACTGCTCGAGGTACTCCGCGGCACACAAGGCTCGACCATCATCTACACCCGCTCGCGGCAGCGTGCGGCCGACTTGGCTTCCATGCTCACCCGCGAGGGCTTTGGGGCGCTGTTCTACCATGCCGGCCTCGACTCGCACGAGAAGGCCACCCGGCAGGAGGCTTGGCACTCGGGGCAGAGCCGCATCATGGTGGCCACCACGGCCTTTGGCATGGGCATCGACAAGCCCGACGTGCGCGTGGTCGTACACTACGACATCCCCTCCACTCTCGAAGAATATTACCAGGAGGCAGGCCGGGGAGGCCGCGACGGCAAGCCTGCCCTGGCGGTAATGCTCGTAGCCTCCCGCGATAAGGCCACGCTGGCACGACGCCTCTCGCAAGCCTTCCCAGACAAAGACTTCATCAGGAAGACATACGATGAGCTGTGCCGTTTCCTATCGCTGCCTATGGGCGAAGGCTTCGGAGCCATATTCGACTTCAAGCCTGCCGTGATGTGCACGCGCTACAAGATGCCCGAGCGGCTGGTGATGAGCGCCATCGGCATACTCGACCGTTCGGGCTACCTCAACTACGTCGACGAGCTCGACATCGAAGCGCAGGCCATGATCCTGCTGCGGCGTGACGAGCTCTACTCGCTCGACCTCGAGCCCCTCGAAGACGCCATACTCAACTACCTGCTGCGCAATTGCCCAGGCATCTTCACCGACCTTGTTCCGGTAAATGAATCGCTTATCGCAGCCGACTGCGGCACCGTGCCCCAGACGGTCTACGAGACACTCTGCGGCTGGCGACGCGAGCATATCATATCGTTTATACCGCGACGCTGCACGCCCCATATTGTCTTCACCGCCAACCGCGTCACTTCCGACCGCCTCACCTTCCCGAAAGAGGTATACGAAGACCGCCGCGCGGCCATGGAGCACCAGATCAAGGCTATGACCGACTTTGCCTTCAACGATGCGGCCTGCCGGGTGGCGGGCATGCTGCGTTACTTCGGAGAGGAAAATGCATCTGACTGCTGCCGATGCGACGTTTGCCGCGCACGACACCGGGTCGCCACACCCTTCGACGCCGCCGACTTCGAAAGGCGCCTCGACAGTTTTTTCGATGCCATCGCCCCCTGCGAGTGGCTCGATACTCGCTCGCTCCGCGCCCACTACCCTCACCACTTCGACCAGTTGGCAGCCCACCTCCGCTCAATGGTGGCCGAAGGGCGGCTACGTGCCGACGGCCATCTGATTGCCAAATGTTAACTAAGGTTAAATCAACCCACTTGATTAAACCTCGACCTATTTTCGCCGTCAAATAATCAGTAATAAGACACATAAGAGCTTAGCAAGGACACCAAAGGGGCTGACCGCCCCACCCAACTAACTTTTAATATCATAAGAAGCCTCGACTCGCGAAGAATCGGGGCTTTTGCTTTGGCTGCGTAAAGGTGACGACGACCATTTTGTTAAAAATCATAAAATTAAATAAACTATGCTTACAAATCACTAAATTTGCGCAGACCACTCTGATACCACATAACCAATTGCCAATCATGCGAAATATACTGATTATAGCACTCCTATTCATCTGTGCATCATGCAGAGCACCTATCCCTGATCTGTATGAGGATCAGCCTTACCAGGTATATACGATTAAGAAAATTAAGCGGCAGAACGATTGGTATATCATCGACGCTAAGCACGATCGCACACCCTTCAAGATTTTATCCAGAATTTCAGAAGATGATTCAACTTTTGTAGAATATCCTTTAATTAAAAAAGGCAAGACCTACAAGATGGAATTGTTCTCATATAAAGGTAGTTTTTATAGAAAACTCGGCGTTGGGCCACCTATGCAACTCTATGGTAGGGGTGATTCTGAATTGCACTTGGGAAACACTGTCATCCGGCTAAGCCGCAAAAAGGGCTTTCGCGATATTTTCTACACCCCGAATTTAAGAGGTTTACATTATCTCCCCGACTCTGATGAAGTCGACCCTTATTTTAAATAGTCTATTTCATCAATAACCTACCTCTACGATCGATGAAATTAACCCATGCTACCCAATCGGAGTCTTACAGGCGCAAGCTTGCCAAGGCTGTGCTGGCCTCTCCCGACAACAAGCAATCTGAGTAACCCCCAACATTCAATCAATGAAAAAATTTTTTCTGATTACATTCTGCGTATTGTTTATGGCGGCGTTCAAAGCTTGTTTCTTTTTGGATAAATATCCATTTACTAAAGCGGATCTTCAATGGTTGCCACCTTATTCCTTAGGAGACACCCTATTCTTCTCAGACGGAGCCACGACGGATACAGGTATAATAGACTTTGTTTCTTTTCATCAGCCCCGGAATAGATTTGAGTTGGATTGGGAAGGTCATAATGTTTTTGAAATCAGCACGGAATATGAAGCGAGTGCCTTTTATGAGGTACTTGTTGAGCATGGAGAGGATTCTCTTAGTATGGCTCTTATTTATGAACGCTGCGATACATCTTTTTGGGTCAGATCATGGATTGTTAAAGTAAACAGAGGAGGTTATGGGTTCAAATTTCATGTAATCGATAACATATACACGCTAAAGAAATATCCTCATATAACTCTCAAGGAGTGGACCACACAAAAAATAAATTATCATGGCTCTCTACACGATGGGGTAGTTTTGAATGACACGGACACAACCAACTCTGTTCCGGTGCAAGTTGAGATTGTCAAAGGAGTAGGAATAGTAAGTTATACTTTTCCAAATGGCAACACATTCCACTTGGATTCAATTCGCACTAATCAAAAATCTGACTTACCCACAGAACAATAACCCACCTCTAAAATCGATGAAATTAACCCAAGTAGCCCAATCGGAGTCTTGCAGGCGCAAGCTTGCCAAGGCTTTCCGGGCGATGATTAACCGATGCCCGGAGAACGTCCGGGTCGACATGATGCGGCTCATTCCGGCCTTTCTTCTCTCACTAAGTTTACTTGGTGCGCTTTGCTCATGCGACAAAGGCAAGACAGCTTCAGAAATGAAGATGGAAAAGGATCAGCTGACCGCCTCACGCATTAAAGTTTACACGGTGGAAGATACCATCATCGAAGGGCCTGCACCTGAGCCTACAGCCGATAATCTGTTTATAGGTAGAAATTTCAAAAACCTTCCAATCAGGGATCTGAATTTCTACCAGATAATGAAGTTGTTCGGCTGCCCTCGCCCCTACTATAAAGTCGACAAAGGAATAGTGAGAGATTATGTCCACTACTGTCCTGATTATAGTTTTGAAATTGTTAAAAACAATCTGGATTCTATGGTGTATGAGTATGAGTTTGATTATAATGATGGCACTCATGAACACCTCCTACTGAATGTAATTCGACAAAATAATGAACTGGTAATCATAGACGGCAGACGCGCGCGTTATCTCCCGGAATAAAATAAATAATTATGAAATCTATATTAGCTATAATCGCCCTACTCCTGCTTTTGATGCCCGCTGGCTGCCGTAAAGCTTCTGACGAGCCTATCGATACCCTGCAGTTGAAGATTGACTCAATGTATGCAAGATTGGCTGTGGTTACGGAAAGATATGGAGAACCCGACGTAAAAGAAGTAATCGAATACGTGGATTGCTTCGACTCCACCGGACAACACGAACGGCCAAAACTCCTCAACGCTTATCTGAATAGTCCGGATAGAGAATTCTGCCGTTTTACCTGGCACAACATCGACAGCGCAGGCTCCGATTTAGTACTCTACGGAAGTTTTCGGTATACAATCAAGCCCATAGACCCTTTGACCCAAAAATTAATCTGGGATTATTATATGTTCTGGGGGTATCAAACCACCGACACGACACGAATTGATGAAAACGTATTCCAACAGAGTTCCTATCGCGATTCGAGCTTATATGTATTCTCTGTAAGCGAGCCAAAAAATCCTTATCAAAAAAATTAACCCAAGCAGCCCAATCGGTTAATCATAGCCCGGCGAACGTCATAGATTATTGAAGAAGGATACGAAGAAGATGCAAAAAGGTAGAAAAATCCGTGTGCTAATGTGGATTTCAGGACTCATTGCAGGCCTATTGACAATCTTTGGCATATTAGTCATTTTATTTTTTAAATATTGTGTCAGTGACTATGAGAAGCCTCAAAATATCCCTCCTGAAGCCATACAGAAAGGAAACAATAAGGAATCCTTTTGGATATATGAGTTTCCAAATGAAGACCCCGATATGATGCATCTTCAGATATTCAATGACTACAATGGCGAAATGGCTTTCGAGGCGGATTTTGAAAGAAACGGAAATCAATGCATCGACAGCATCTCATATTTTGACCCTTGTCTACCTGCAATATATCTTACGGACGGCCAAAAGTGCAAAGTTGTAAAAACTTATGGCGGATATTTATTAGAACACCTAATCGAAGAGTGTTCGATACATGAACTTCCCGCTCAAGACCCCGATATAATGCATCTTCAGATATTCAACGGCTCCGACGGCGAAATGGCTTTCGAGGCGGATTTTGAAAGAAACGGAAATCAATGTATCGACAGCATCTCATATTTTGATCCTGTTCTACGTGTGATATATCTTAAGAACGGCCAAAAGTGTAAAGTTATAAAAACTTATGGCGGATATTTATTAAAATACGAAATCGAAGACTATTCGATACACGAGCTTCCGGCTCAAGACCCCGATATAATGCATCTTCAGATATTCAATGACTACTACGGCGAAATGGCTTTCGAGGCAGATTTTGAAAGAAAGGGAAATCAATGTATCGACAGTATCTCATATTTTGATCCGTTTCCACCTGCTATATATCTTGCAGACGGCCAAAAATGTAAAGTTTTAAAAGTTTATGATGGGTATTTATTAGACCAAATCAAAAAATATTATTCTGATGGCCTGCCCATAGACTCCATTTAGCCACTCGGGCACTATAGGATGGAATTAGCGGGCAAGCACGCTAAATTCTGGATAAAAAACACAAAAAAACATTGCATATTTTTTTAAATCATTAACTTTGCCAATATTTCGCAAGGACTAAACACAGATTCATTGCCAATGAAAACACGACTTAAATATATTGTATTGCTCACAATCTTATTGACGGCGATGGCTGCCCCCGGCGAAAGACACTATCCCCTGCCGGGTAACAATCGATTTATGGAAGTACTCGATTCCATAAAGGCGATGCCTGATGGCTCACAGGAGCGTGAGATGTACGAGAATATAATTGCATTCAACTACGCTGACTCATGCGTCTTGGTGGTCACGGGCTCTGTGGATTTGTTCCTGCACGAGACTTATGAATTTGAGCACGGAATTGACGCTATAAAGTATTGGTACGATAGAGGGCCTGTCGATCTGTATATCCAAGATCACGACCACTCCGACACAACTAATAGTATTGCAATGCGTAAGAGGGTGGCTGAAGACAAATATAACACATTGTTTTACTACAACGGTGATTGGAACAAAGATGGATTCCATTCGACTCTGACAGACGCCGAAATTTTCACCAATTCCATCCGCATTTCCAAGCCATTGATAGGCTGGACAATCAATCAATTGATAGACCATCTCAACCTCGCTTATCCGGTTAATCCAGATGGTATCGTATCAGTCGAGCTAATGGGTATCACATTCAAAAAAGCACAATCAAACAATTATTGTGGCGATGCCGCTTTTATATTCAATTGTGATACGATTCAATGTATAACTACCGGTCACCCCGGGCCAGCTTATTGCGTAAACTTCCTTATATGACAAAATTGATTAAAATTTACCTCGCCAGCCTCGTAATCGTCTCAGTCGCCATTACGGCTACAGGCGAAAGACACTATCCCCTGCCGGGTAACAATCGATTTATGGAAGTGCGCGATTCCATAAAAGTGATGTCCGACAAAGACCAAGTGCTTGACAAGTACAAGAATATAATGGCGTTCAACTACGCCGACTCATGCGTTATGGTGCTTACTGGCTCTGTGGAGCTATTCCAGCCCGAGATTTATGAATTTGAGCACGGATTTGACGCTATAAAGTATTGGTACGAGCCAAAGATTTTTAATATCTCCATGTCGGTGAGCGAGCACCCCGATACTACCAGCATTATTTATGTCTATACCCGTTTCGACGACCTATTCTTCGGATTGTATTATAAAAATGGCGATAGCTTTGGCAAGCCTGATTCCTCACATCCGACCACGCTTATCGGGGCTATGTTTAACCTGAACGACCCCAGTATAAGCTACCTCACAAACTGCAAAAGTGGTAAACCCTACGCAATAATCGGCGATTCAAGTGATAAATTCATCGCATCTCTCAACTTGGCTACTCCGGTCAGCACAGATGGCATACGGTCGATAGAAATTCTACCTGTAGCCTCGGATGCAAGCGAGGATATAAACCATCGCGCAGTCTTCACAATTAAAAATGACACTATTGAATCATTCACATATGGAGACATCGCGAAACTTTCAAAAATTCCGGTGTTCCCCAAATGCCCGACCGATACAATCGAAGGATACACATACACAATCGATGATTTGTAGAACGCAAAAAAATTGATGTAATATTCTTCAAAATCATTACTTTTGTAGAGGATAATTTCGCACCCATAACCAATTGCCTCGCCCGAGATAGGCTTGCCCCTACTCTTCTGGTCGATAGGCCTCAACCTCTCCATCTACCTTTCCTCATTTGTCAATTTTAAAAAAATTATAACCGTATGACCGCATTACGATATATGATATGCATGCTGCTGGCTGCCGGAAGCCTCAGCTCTACTGCTGAAATAACCCAGACACGCCTCGGCACACAAGTGGCGGCTCCGCTGCGCGGCGCATCGGAGAAGATATGGAATCTCTCGACCGTCATAGCAGACGAAGAGGCTGGAGTGAGCTACCGGGTATACGGCGACACCGTGGTCTCGGAGGAGTACGACGCCATACGCTGCTGGTATGCCACCGACAGCCAAGGGCTGCTCAGAATGGAGAGCTCGCTGTGGCGGGTCGACCCCTTGGCACCGGTCGGTGCGGGAGTATGGGCACCCATATCAGCTGAGGCCACCGAAAACTTCAACGGCGCCATAGCCCGCGAGAGTATGCCCGACGATACGCTTGCATGCAGCCTCACGCGCCAGGCCGACATGGCGGGGCTGGTAGTTCTTCCAGGCCCCGATACCCTGCGGGCCGTGCTGCGCAGCGAGGCAATCGGCGTGCGTGATGCCGGAGGTGAATACGTGCGGGAGACGCGCCGCTGGTTCGCTGCCGGCGACAGCCGGGCATGCCCTGTGCCGGTGGCCATGGCCGTAACACAGACTTACGGCGGCAAGCTGCTCAGCGAAGTGGCCTTCGTGGCCGACAAATCAGAATGGCCGGACGCCGTGGCGGCAGAGCCGGATCTCGACGCGCTCCACATCAACGTCAGCGGTGGCCGTCTCACCATATCATCCTCCACGCCACTCGAGGCCGAAGTAAGCATCGACATCACCGACCTCACAGGCCGCTCATACCTCTACGCCACCATACCGGCAGGAGGCTCCTCGGCCACTCTCGACCTATCACCGCTGCCCGCCGGACAGTATCTGGCAGTGCTCACCGCAGGCCACCAGTCGAGAAAAGTGAAAATCTCACCCCAGCGCTGATAATTTAAGTGAGCGCTTAAAAACATTTGCCAATACGGCATAAAAACCTTATCTTTGCAGTAAATTAGCGGTCGAAGGGCCGTAGATGCCGGGGGCGCTGTGCCGCATCCGGCTAAATCCATTGTTTACAAAAGACATAGACACGATATGAATCCACTCGAACTGAGCGAACAAGAAGTAATCCGCCGCGGCAGCATGGCTGAACTGCGACGCATGGGCATCGAGCCTTATCCCGCACCCGAGTACACCGTGACGGGCCACAGCGACGAAATAAAGGAAAACTTCACCGACGAGGGCGAGCGCCGCGAGGTGGCCGTAGCCGGCCGCATCATGAGCCGCCGCATCATGGGCAAGGCTTCGTTTGTGGAGCTTCAGGACGCCCGCGGACGTATTCAGATCTATATCTCGCGCGATGAAATCTGCCCCGACGAGAACAAAGACCTCTACAACATCGTATTCAAGAAGCTCCTCGATATAGGCGACTTCATCGGTGTGCGCGGCTATGTATTCCGCACCCAGACCGGCGAAATCTCAATCCACGCCCAGGAGCTCACCGTGCTCAGCAAGAGCCTCCGCCCCCTGCCTATCGTGAAGGTGAAAGACGGCGTGACCTACGACGCATTCGACGACCCCGAGCTCCGTTACCGCCGCCGTTACGTCGACCTTATCGTCAACGACGGTGTCAAGCAGATTTTCCTTAAGCGCACCAAGGTGTATACATCGATGCGCGAATACTTCAACAACGCCGGCTACATCGAGGTGGAGACCCCTATCCTCCAGTCGATTCCCGGCGGTGCATCGGCCCGACCCTTCATCACCCACCACAACGCGCTCGACATTCCCCTCTATCTACGCATCGCCGACGAGCTCTACCTCAAGCGCCTCATCGTAGGCGGCTTCGAGGGCGTATACGAGTTCTCGAAGAACTTCCGCAACGAAGGCATGGACCGCACCCACAACCCCGAGTTCACCTGCATGGAGATCTACGTGGCCTACAAAGACTATAACTGGATGATGAACTTCACCGAGAAGATGCTCGAGAAGATCTGTCTCGACGTCAACGGCACCACCGAGGTCAAGGTAGGCGACAACGTCATCAGCTTCAAGGCACCCTTCCCCCGCGTGACCATGGCCCAGGCCATCAAAGACCACACCGGCGTCGACATCACCGGCATGGACGAGGCTCAGCTCCGCGACACTGCCCGCTCGCTCGGCATCGAGGTCGACGACAGCATGGGTAAAGGCAAGCTCATCGACGAAATATTCGGCGAGAAATGCGAGGGCACATACATCCAGCCCACATTCATCACCGACTACCCCATCGAGATGTCGCCGCTCACCAAGCGCCACCGCGACAACCCCGAGCTCACAGAGCGTTTCGAGCTTATGGTCAACGGCAAAGAACTCGCCAACGCTTACAGCGAGCTCAACGACCCCATCGACCAGTACGAACGCTTCGTTGAACAGATGCGTCTCGGCGAGAAAGGCGACGACGAAGCAATGATCATCGACGCCGACTTCATCCGTGCACTCGAGTACGGCATGCCTCCCACATCAGGCATGGGTATCGGCATGGACCGTCTCGTGATGCTCATGACCGGCCAGACCGCAATCCAGGAAGTACTTCTCTTCCCACAGATGCGCCCCGAGAAGGTGGAGAAACGCGACAATGCCGAGGCTTTCGCAGCCGTAGGCGTTCCCGAAGAGTGGGTCGCTCCTCTCCAGAAGGCAGGTGTCCTCACCGTAGCCGCGCTGGCCGAAGCCAATCCCGGCAAGCTCTTCCAGGATCTGTGCGGCATCAATAAGAAAAACAAGCTCGGTCTCAAAAACCCCGGCGCCGAAGGTGTCGCTGCATGGGTTGAAGCGGCCAAAGCATAGAAAGTCCACCACCATGGAACACACACTCTTTCCGGGTCATATCGCCGTGATGGGCGGGGGCAGCTGGGCTACGGCTCTGGCTAAGCTCCTGCTCCAGAACTGCGACACCATCACGTGGTACATGCGCCGCGACGACCGCATCGAAGACTTCAAGCGCCTGCACCACAACCCGGCTTACCTTACCGACGTCAACTTCGACATCGAGCGTATCAACTTCTCGAGCGACATCAACGATGTATGCACCGTGGCCGATACCCTCCTGCTGGTGATGCCATCGCCCTACTTCAAAGACCATATCGACAAAATCAATGTCGATATTTCGGGCAAGGCAATCGTGTCGGCAGTGAAAGGCATCGTGCCCGACTCCAACCAGCTCATCACCGACTACATGATCGAGCGCTTCGGTGTATCACGCGAGAAAACACTCGTCATCTCGGGCCCGTGCCACGCCGAGGAGGTCGCACTCGACCGTCCGGCCTATCTCACCATCGGCTGCGACGACCTCTCTCACGCTGAGCAGTTCGCCACCACCCTCAACGGCAAGCACAACCACACCATCACATCGAGCGATGTCGACGGCATAGAGTATGCAGCCGTGCTCAAAAACGTCTACGCCATCGCCGCTGGCATAATCCATGGCATGAAGATAGGCGACAACATGACCGCCATACTCATCTCCAACGCCATCCGCGAGATGGAGCGTTTCCTCGACGCAGTGTCGCCGCGCCCGCGCCAGATCTGCGACTCTGTATACCTCGGCGACCTTCTGGTGACAGCCTACTCGCGTTTCTCGCGTAACCACAACTTCGGCTCTATGATAGGCCGGGGCTACTCGGTGAAAGCCGCACGCATGGAGATGGAGCAGACGGCCGAAGGCTACTACGGGGCAAAATGCATCACCGACATCAACGCCCGGTACGACGTCGACATGCCCATACTCAACGCCGTATATTCAATTCTATACAAAGGGGTGAGCGCCGCCAGGGCATTCGCAGCCATCGGCCGCCTCATGGACTGATACAATGACTCAGGCAAACACCAGGAAACTTCTCGGGCTCACTCCCGAAGAACTGGCCGAAGTGGCCAGAGCCGCCGGTCTGAGGCCGTTCGCGGCCAAACAGATGGCGGCATGGCTCTACCAGAAACGCGTGACCGACATCGAGGCCATGACCGACCTGCCCAAACGCGCGCGCCAATGGCTCACCGACAACGGCTACACCATCGGGCGCGAGGCACCCATAGCCGAGGCACGGAGTACCGACGGAACGGCTAAGTATCTCTTCAAGGGGGTAGGTGGCCGCGACATCGAAGCTGTATATATCCCCGACAAAGACAGGGCCACACTCTGTGTATCGTCGCAGGCCGGCTGCCGCATGGGCTGCCGGTTCTGCATGACAGGCCAAGGCGGCTGGCAAGGCAATCTCGACGCAGGAGCCATCATCAACCAGGTGCTGTCGATACCGGAAAGTGAAAATCTCACCAACATTGTCTTCATGGGCATGGGAGAACCTACCGACAACCTCGACGCCGTGCTGCGGGCAATAGAGATTCTCACCGCGCCCTGGGGCCTGGCATGGAGCCCACGACGCATCACTGTGTCGACCATCGGCAAAACCGACGGCGTGCGCCGCCTGCTCGACGAGACCCAGGTCCATATGGCCATCAGCATCCATTCGCCGTTCGCCCTTGAGCGCGAGCGCATAATGCCCGTCGAGAAGGCCTTCCCCATGCGCGAGCTGCTGCCCTTGCTCAAGTCTCACGACTTCGCGCACCAGCGCCGCCTCTCGATGGAATACACCATGTTTGCCGGCCTCAATGACGACGACCGGCACGCCGACGCCCTCGCCAGGCTGCTGCGTGGAACCGACGCCCGAGTCAACCTTATCCGCTTCCACCGCACACCCGGCTTTGAAGGCCGACCCTCCGACCGCGCTGCAATGGAGCGGTTCCGCGACCGCCTCAACGATGCCGGCATCACCGCCACGATAAGGGCTTCGCGCGGAGAAGACATTATGGCCGCCTGCGGCATGCTCGCCGGCAAGGCAAAACCCTCTAACAACGATACAAATGAGTAATCGCAAAATACGCGTGGGAATCACCCACGGCGACACCAACGGCATAGGCTACGAAGTCATCCTCAAGCTCCTTGAGGACGTGCGTCTCGCCGACCTCTGCACCATCACCGTATACGGCTCTGCCAAAGTGGCGTCATTCTACCGCAAGGCCATGGAACTCCCGCAGGTGCAGTTCAACCGCATCGACGCGGCTGCCGACGCACGCGACGGCGCCTACAACATCATCAATGTCGTGGGCGAAGATCTGAAAGTTGAGCCCGGCCTGCCTACAGAGGCCGCCGGTGCAGCAGCCCTCGCCTCCTTAGAGGCTGCCGTGGCCGATCTCCGCAACGGCGACATCGATGTGCTCGTCACAGCTCCGATCAACAAGCACACCATCCAGAGCTCTACCTTCCACTTCCCCGGCCATACAGAATATCTCGAGGCCTCCTTCACATCGGAAGAAGACCCCTGCAAGGCTTTGATGGTACTCTGCTCAGACCGCCTGCGCGTGGCCTTGGTCACCACCCACACCGCACTGGCCAAAGTACCCGAGGCCATCACCAAAGAGGCCATCGTGGAGAAACTTGTGCAGTTCGACCGCTCGCTGCGCCGCGACTTCGGCGTGCAGTCGCCACGCATAGCCGTACTCTCGCTCAACCCCCACGCAGGCGAGAACGGACTGCTCGGCACTGAAGAAACCGAAATCATCGCCCCGGCCATAGCCGAAGCCCGCGAGAAGAAAATCCTCGCATTCGGCCCCTACGCCTCCGACGGATTCTTCGGAAGCGGGAATTACGCCTCCTTCGACGGCATACTCGCCATGTACCACGACCAAGGTCTTACTCCATTCAAGACCCTCGCCATGGATGCCGGAGTAAACTTCACTGCCGGCCTCCCCTTCGTGCGCACATCGCCCGACCATGGCACAGGCTACGACATCGCCGGCAAGGGCGAAGCGTCGCCCGAGTCACTCCGCAGCGCCATCTACACGGCCATCGACATCTTCCGCAACCGCGGCATATACGACGAGGCCTACCGCCGTCCGCTGCGGCGCCAGCACCTCGAGAAAGAGCGCTCCGAGAAAGGCGAGAAGCCCGAAAAGACCGACAAACCCGCAAAAGAACCAGCTAAAGAATAGGCCGCCATGCATTACGCCATCATTGCAGCCGGAGAAGGCTCACGCCTCGTACAGGAAGGTGTTGCCGTGCCCAAACCACTGGTAGACCTTGACGGACGCCCGATGATCCGCCGTCTTATCGACATCTTCGCGTCCTACCGTCCTGAGTCACTGAGCGTGATTGTCAACGAGCAGATGACTGCCGTACGGGAATATCTCGAGAGTATAGCACCCGAGTTGCCATTCCCCCTTCGGCTCACTGTAAAGTCGACTCCCAGCTCTATGCACAGTTTCTATGAAGTATCGCGGGAGTTCCAGGCAGGCAAGTTCATCCTCACCACTGTCGACACCATCTTCCGTCAGCCCGATTTCATACGCTATGCCGAGGCCTTCGATGCCGACGACTCTGCCGACGGCTGGTTCGGCGTGACCGACTTTATCGACGACGAGAAGCCGCTGTATGTCGACGTTGACCCGGCAGGCTATATCACGGCTTTCCGCGATGCGCCCGACGGCCACGACCGCTATATCTCAGGCGGCATCTACGGCCTCACACGCCCGGCCCTGAAGGTACTCGAAGAGTGCATGGAGCAAGGCGTGAGCCGCATGCGCAACTATCAGCGGGCACTTATAAGCGCGGGCATGAAGCTGCGCGCCTTCCCCTTCCCGAAAATCGTAGACGTGGATCATGCCGGCGATATCGACACCGCGCGCCGGTTCATCAACGAGCAATAATCACCATATATGAGCGAGCAAGACAACGACCAGCTTTTCAACGAAGACCTCGAGCCTGCGGAGAACGTGGCCGAAGGCACCGCCGAGTACAGCGAGAGTGACATCCAGACACTCGACTGGAAAGAACATATACAGCGACGCCCCGGCATGTATATCGGTAAACTCGGCGACGGCACCAACAGCGACGACGGCATATACGTGCTCCTGAAAGAGGTGCTCGACAACTCCATCGACGAGTATATGATGGGCTTCGGCCACCAGATTGTGGTCGATGTCGACGAGCGCTCAGCATCAGTGCGCGACTTCGGCCGAGGTATTCCTCTGGGTAAACTGGTCGATGTCGCTTCGAAGATGAACACAGGCGCCAAGTACGACTCAGCCGCCTTCAAGAAGTCGGTCGGCCTCAACGGCGTCGGCATCAAGGCTGTAAACGCCCTCTCCACAAGCTTCGAGATCACAGCCTTCCGCGACGGCAAATGCAAGCGCGCCACATTCAGCATGGGCAACCTGCTGGAGGAGAGCCCCATCGAAGACACCGACGAGCCCAACGGCACACTTGTCCGTTTCACCCCGTCGGCCGATATTTTCCGCGACTACGCCTTCCGCGACGAGTTCATCATTCCGCTGCTGAAGAACTATACCTTCCTCAATACAGGCCTGGCCATAATCTTCAACGGCCATCGCTATATATCGCGTCACGGTCTTCTCGACCTTCTGAAAGAGAACATGACGCAGACACCCCTCTACCCCATCATCCACCTAAAGGGGCAGGATATTGAGGTGGCCATCACCCATGTCAACCAATACGGCGAGGAGTACTACTCATTTGTCAACGGCCAGCACACCACCCAGGGCGGCACACACCTGAGCGCCTTCAAGGAGGCCGTGAGCCGCACGCTTAAAGACTACTTCGGCCGCAACTTCGAGTACTCCGACATACGCAACGGCATGGTTGCCGCCGTGGCTCTCAAAGTCGAGGAGCCTGTCTTCGAATCCCAGACAAAGACACGCCTCGGCTCACGCGAGATGTCGCCGGATGGTGTCACAATTGCCAAATACATCGGTGACTTCATCCGCAAGGAGCTCGACAATTACCTCCACCGCGACCTCGAGGTGGCCGATATAATTCTCAAGAAGGTACAGGAGAGCGAGCGCGACCGCAAGGCCATGGCCGGCGTGGCAAAAAAAGCCCGCGAGACGGCCAAGAAGGTGAGCCTCTACAACCGCAAGCTCAACGACTGCCGCATCCACCTCAACGACACCCGAGGCAGCGACGAGAAGAAAGAAGCCTCGTCGATCTTCATCACCGAGGGTGACTCAGCCGGTGGATCGATTGAAAAGGTGCGCAATGTGGAGACCCAGGCCGTGTTCAAATTACGCGGTAAGCCGCTCAATACCTACGGAGCCACCAAGAAAGAACTGTATACCAACGAGGAGTTCAGCCTCCTCCAGGCGGCCCTCAACATCGAGGACGGCATCGAAGGCCTGCGCTACAACAAAGTGATCATCGCCACCGATGCCGACGTCGACGGCATGCACATCCGCCTGCTCATGCTCACCTTCTTCCTTCAGTACTTCCCCGACCTTATCAAGAAAGGCCATGTCTACGTGCTGCAGACACCCCTCTTCCGCGTACGCAACAAGAAGACGGCCAAGCGCACAGCCCGTGCCAAGAAAGACGACGGAGCCGACGACACCGTATACTGCTATACCGACGACGAGCGCGTGGCAGCCATACGCCGCTTCGGCGACAATGCTGAGATAACCCGATTCAAAGGTCTCGGCGAAATATCCCCGGAGGAATTCAGAGGCTTTATCGGGCCCGACATGCGCATCGACCGCGTGAGTCTGCGCAAAGAGGATGGCGTGGCCGAGGTGCTCGAGTTCTACATGGGCAAGAACACCATGGAGCGCCAGAACTTCATCATTGACAATCTCGTAGTTGAGGATGACACCAACATCGACCACTGATACAGCTGCCCGGGTCGCATTATTTCCCGGCTCGTTCCGCCCCTTCACCCGCGGGCATGCCGATATAGTCGAGCGCGGGCTGGCCTTGTTTGACCGTATCATCATAGCCATCGGCGTCAACGCGGCCAAACCTCTCGATGCCCCCGAAGCTGCAGCCGAAGCCATACGGCGCCTCTACAGCTCCGAGCCAAGGGTTGAAGTAGCCATCTACTCATGCCTTACCGTGGATTTTGCCCGGCAGTGCGGCGCAGGATTTCTGCTGCGCGGAGTACGCTCGGTGAAAGATTTCGAGTACGAGCGTGATCTGGCCGACATCAACCGACAACTTTCCGGACTCGAATCCGTTATTCTATTCAGTAGGCCCGAATTGTCGGCCATATCCTCGTCGGTAGTCCGCGAGCTTGCCGCGTACGGCCACGACACCACTCCATTTTTACCCTGAGCGACCTCCGGCCGCCCCATCACCTCATTCCCGCTATGAAACGAGTCCTGTTACCCCTCATCGCATTGATGCTCCTGCCTCTGCTTGCACACGCACGTGGCACACAGCCCCAATATACCCTCGACCCTGGCCAGAAACTACGAGCTGCCCAGGCTGTGATTGAAAATTATTATGTGGAGGAGGTCGATGCCGACACCATAGTCACCGAGGCAATCAAAGCCATGCTCAAGACCCTCGACCCGCATTCGGCCTACACCACCCCCAAAGAGACGCAGGAGTTCACCGAGCCCCTTCAAGGCAAATTCAGCGGCATAGGCATCCAGTTCAATATGCTCGATGACACCGTGTACGTCATCCAGACCATCAACGGTGGCCCCTCTGAAAAGGTGGGCATACTTGCCGGAGACCGCATCATTGCGGCTAACGACACTGTCATCGCAGGCAAAAAATTCAAGAATACCGACGTGATGAAGCGCCTTCGCGGCCCGAAAGGCTCTGTTGTCGCCCTCAAAGTGAAGCGCGGCCCCGAGCTGATTGACTTCGCTGTAACCCGCGACGACATTCCCCTCTACAGCGTCGACGAGACATTCATGGCCGATCCGACCACAGGCTATATACGCATCACCCGCTTTGCAGAAGAAACCGCACAGGAAGTACGCACAGCCATGGAGAAGTTGCGCGCCCAGGGCATGAAGAACCTTATTCTGGACGTCAGCGACAATGGCGGCGGCTACCTCGGGGCTGCCTTCGAACTCGCCTCTGAATTCCTTCCCGCCGGCACTCCGGTGGTAAGTACATCCGGACGCGCCACCCCTCCGCAGACCTACACCACCGAAGGACGTGGATCATTTCTCGACGGACGCGTGGTGGTAATTGCCAACCAGAACTCCGCCTCAGCCTCCGAGATTCTCTCGGGAGCCCTTCAGGATAACGACCGCGCGCTTATCGTAGGTCGCCGCACATTCGGCAAAGGACTCGTACAACGACCATTCCCCTTCCCCGACGGCTCGATGGTACGTCTCACCGTATCGCGATATTACACCCCTTCGGGCCGCTGCATACAGAAACATTACGATAAAGGCCACTCCGAGGAGTACCAGCTCGAATTGCTCAACCGATACGAAGACGGCGAACTATGGAGCGCCGACAGCATTCAGCGACCCGACTCGCTGCGCTATGAGACCCTCCGCTTCAAACGCCCCGTTTATGGCGGTGGTGGCATCATCCCCGACGTATTCGTTCCGGCCGACACTTCATTCTACAGTGTATATTACCGCGACCTTGTAGCCAAGGGTATAGTTAACCGCACAGCCATCAATTATGTCGATGCCAACCGCGCAGCCCTCAAGGCTGAATATCCTACCGACGCCGATTTCCAGGCCAAGTTCTCTATTCCAGAAGAACTCGTGCAGCGCCTCATCGACGCGGGTACGGACGCAAAAATAGAATTTAACGAAGAACAGTGGCAACGCTCACGCCCGCTGGTAGAAGCAATAATGAAGGGCCTGCTTGCACGCGACCTCTATGACGACGGCTCTTACTACAGGCCACTCAGCAAGCTCAACAAAGACTTCGGCGAAGCTCTGAAACTCATCAATGACCCCGAGCGCTACAACAGCCTGCTTAGGGGAGAAACCACCGAGTGACCCAGCTTATACAGCCTACGGACGGCGAAATTTCTAAAAAAACCTTAAAATTAAGGTTTGCAACAAGAAAAGTTTTGTCACTCCGGAAATAATGCGTAAATTTGCACTCGCAAAACCCGCGATGGCCCATTCGTCTATCGGCTAGGACGCAAGATTTTCATTCTTGAAAGAGGAGTTCGATTCTCCTATGGGCTACTAATTAAAAACAGACTTAAACGATTTATCGCATACAATGGCAAACCACGATTCTTCTAAAAAGCGTATCCGCCAGACCGCTACCCGCCGTCTGCGTAACCGCTACTATGCCAAAACTGCACGTAACGCTGTCCGCAACCTCCGCAAGATGACCGACAAGGCAGCCGCTGAAGCTCGCTACCGCGAAGTTACCGCCATGCTCGACCGCCTCGCTTCGAAAAAGACCATCTCCAAGAACAAGGCTGCGAACCTGAAGAGCAAGCTGGCAAAACATATCGCCAAGCTCGCTGCGTAAGGCATCGAAGTTATTAAGTCTCGTCATCTGAGACTTCCTTGATGGCCCATTCGTCTATCGGCTAGGACGCAAGATTTTCATTCTTGAAAGAGGAGT
>CAJUJB010000051.1 GCA_910586595.1 uncultured Muribaculaceae bacterium
TTCGCCCGCCACCAAATATTTTCGCCACTTTAACACTTATTTAACATTTGAGGCCGAACTTTTTCCTCCTCCCAGCGTTATAAAAGGCTTCCAAAACCACTGATTCACAGCCTATTCAGTACCAAATCCCGCCAGAACAGCCCCGAAAACCGCTTCACACGCATTCACAAGCACTTTTTTTGAAAAAAAATTTCCCACCCCTCAATTTTTTTTCAGACACCCATAAAAAAAGGTCGCCCCACTTGAGGCGACCTTGGTATATATATGCTGTGCGGCTCTTATTTTACCGATACTTTAACAGGTGTCTTATGCTGGTCAGTCACGATAAAGAATACACCATAGGGCATGTCAAGATCAAAATTCTGCTCAACACTGTCGATTGTGCGCACCAATCGGCCTGCGACATCGTAGATACGGCAGCCAGTCTGGGGCTGTGAACAGATAAAGCGTATGAATCCGGAGAACGACTGTACGATCAGAGGTTCTTCTACAACAGCTCCGCCTATACCTGCATGATCAATAAATATTACATTCGACATAGGCGAACGTTTCTCAAGACGTACCGACTGCACAGAATATGCCTCACGGTCTGATTCATCAAAGCCGGTAATCTCAAGCGAAGTTCCTTCCGCCGGTAGCTCTTCTGTCACAACCTGCGAGCCGGTATAGCGTGTGCGCGTCACTATATAATAGTCTATGACTTCGTTTGCCGGCGCAGTCCAGTTGGCTGTATAGCGGTCGTATTCAATATCGGATGGTGCGGTCGCCGTACAAGCTGTAAGCACAGGTACAGGCAGACACTCTCCACGGAGGGCCACACCTACCGACCCGAAGTCGCCGGAAAGAAGAATTCGCGACTCATGTTCGCCAATCTCGGTCGGCTTATATGTAATGTTCAACCAATATCCCTGGTCTGAACATACCTGGCTGGCAGGAATGGCCTTCACGGCAGAAGTGAACATGGCGGCATCCTGCGTATAGAGCTGCACATCGACGGTACCCTGAAGGAATTTACCATTCACAAACAGCTTGGTGGTGTACGAACCGCCCAGTGCCACCTGACCGAAATCAAGATCCATACCTTTTACAGGTGCCAGCAGCTGCGGGTCACCCGTAGGAGGCACTACAACTTCGCCGGGCGAAAAAGCCTCGCCAACCTTCGTACCCCAGAGATACTCGGCAAGCTCAGGAAGGTCAATAAATGGATTACGGTTGGTCTGAATCTGATATACCGCCTCATTGCGGTCAATTTCCTTCTGGCTCACGGGGTCGTCGCGATGCCACTTCATGAGCAGATCGATCGACCACTGGTTGAGAGTCGGATAAAGATTCTGATTCACCATATATTTATAGGCCCATGTCAGATTCTGGTAACACGTGACCATATAGAAATACGTACGGGCAAAGTCTCCCTTATACTCATCGTCGGGCTCGAAAACCTTTGCAGCGCCACCGCCCTGACCATTCATAGGATAGCCGACAGCACTCATACCATTGTCGAACGACACGGTCGAATTGCGGTCAACCATACCCAGCGGGTAATTACTCTTGGCTGTATTGGCTTTTACTTCCGACGGATAGAGATGGAAGAGGTCTACATAAGCAGAGGTATACTCCACACTGCCGTTCAGTTTCCACCAGCTCTTCGGGAACGAATGCTCGCGGTTAAGGCCGCTGAACGACGGAGCGTACAACGGAATATCGGAATACATATCCCACCACCGTCTCGATTCGGGATAAACGTCGGTCTTCTGAAAATAAGTAGGGAGGGCCGTATACGACGACACCTTAGTGAAATTGTGGATAATTTCATACGCCGCCGTTTTCAGATCTCCTTCTTTTTTACCATTGAGTGAAGAGTAATAGCCGGCGGGGGCGGCTGCCCATGCCGATGCGAAGCAAGTAATCGATAACGCGGCCGTGATGAATGGTCGGAATAGTTTCATTAAAAACGATTTGTTAAGGTTATCTTTAAAAAGATTGCGGGCGCAAAGATAAGAAAAAAATCTTTGCGCCCGCAAATTAACTTTATAACGTTTCAGGCGAGAAATTGTTCAGCCGGAGTATAGGGAAGACCAAAAGCTTCTGCAACGGCTTCATAAGTCACCTTGCCGTCGATAATATTCAGGCCATCAGCGAGCCCCTTGTCGCGTCGGCACGCCTCTTTCCAGCCCATACCGGCCAGACGCAGCGCATAAGGCAGCGTGGCGTTAGTAAGCGCCAGAGTCGACGTATAGGGTACGGCTCCGGGAATATTGGCCACCGCATAGTGCACGACGCCATCGACCACATACACCGGATCGGAGTGGGTCGTAGGATGGGAGGTCTCGAAGCAGCCACCCTGATCGATAGCCACGTCAACGAGCACCGTACCCGGACGCATCAGTCCAAGCATATCGGCTGTGATAAGTTTCGGAGCCTTGGCTCCCGGAATAAGCACCGACCCGATCACGGCATCGACCGTAGGCAGTTCGTTCTCAATATTATGACGCGAAGAGAAAAGAGTCTTCACATTGGCAGGCATCACCTCAGCCACATGACGGAGAGTCGGAAGCGAAATGTCTGTGATCGTCACATCTGCGCCAAGGCCGGCGGCCATCAGTGCTGCATTGCGGCCTACGACACCGGCACCCAGCACAAGCACCTTGGCAGGCTTAACACCGGGAACTCCGCCCATCAGCACACCACGGCCTCCTTGGGGCTTCTCGAGGAAACGGGCAGCCTGCTGCACCGACATGCGGCCAGCCACCTCACTCATCGGGATCAGCAGCGGAAGTCCACCCTGCGGCCCGACAACAGTTTCATATGCGATACACGTAGCTCCAGAGGCCAGCATCGCAT
Organism: uncultured Muribaculaceae bacterium; assembly: GCA_910586595.1. Classification (GTDB taxonomy): domain Bacteria; phylum Bacteroidota; class Bacteroidia; order Bacteroidales; family Muribaculaceae; genus CAG-873. The sequence goes on from CAJUJB010000051.1 coordinate 2,842, forward strand.
CGGTAAGCGCGCGGTCACACGCAAAATGGAAGTAGGTGAAGAGAACCTGACCCTTGCGCACCAGCGGATACTCAGGCGCGATAGGTTCCTTTACCTTGACAATCATCTCGGCAATGCCGTATACATCCTCTATAGTAGGCAGAATCTTCGCGCCGGCAGCTTCATATTCAGAGTCAGCGAAGCCACTGCCTTCGCCAGCTGTATGCTGCACATAGACGGTATGACCTGCATTGACCATCTCGCGGACGCCGGAAGGGGTCATGCCCACCCGGTTTTCATTGTTTTTGATTTCCTTGGGAATTCCGATAATCATGTGAGTAGTTTTTATGGTATGATCTATTGTAGTTGTTTAAGTCGCGTCAAATTTAGTGAAAATTTTGTAAGGGCAATACCTCATCCATCTTTTTTTTGAAAATAAAAGTGTAATTTTGCCTCAATGAAGAACAGCACAGCCCGTAACCTCGCCATAGCGCTCGTCGCATTGACAGGCCTGTCGGTTGCGGCAATAGCCACATACCGCATAATCAGGCCCCGGGAAAGCCATGTCGAGGTCGACCGTGCCAAGTATCCCATAGCCGGAATCGATATTTCAGCCCACAACGGGCTACTCGACTTCGACTCAATCGCAGCCGCAGGAATATCATTCGTATACATGAAGGCTAGCGAAGGCGAGGGATTCCGCGACAAAGCATTCGTCAACAATTATGCCGGAGCCAAACTGGCCGGCATCCAAGTCGGGGCTTATCACTTCTTCCGCTTCGACTGCGACGGGCGACGGCAGGCCCTCAACTTCATGGAAGCCACCAAAGGTTGCCAATTCGACCTTCCGGTAGCCATCGACGTCGAAGAATCGGGCAATCCTCCGGGATTTGTCACCGAAACTGTCATCGGGCGTCTCGAAGCTATGGTAGCCCACCTGCATGCCGCAGGATTCAAGGTGATTATATACACCAACAAAAACGGTGACGCCCGTTTTGTACGCGACGTATTCGACCATCCAGGCGACCCGGAACTCTGGATATGCTCGTTCACCGATCCGCCTCTCGCCCACCGCGACTGGAAGCTATGGCAACACAGCCACCGCAGCCGCGTACCTGGCATCAAAGGCAACGTCGACCTCAATACTTTCAACGGCGACAGCGCCCAATGGCAGAGCTGGCTGAAGATTCACAGCTCTGCGCAATAAATCATACGCGCGCGCGTTACATAATATAGTATGAACCGACCTCTTTTCCTGCAATATATACTGGCCGCCATGGGAATCGCGGCTATTTTTGCCATGTCTCCGGGTGCAAGCGCATTCGAGACCTCGGCATATACCGAAACCTCACTCCTTGCCTCAGATCGTTGGATGAAAATAAGCGTAGAGTCGGACGGTCTTTACATGATTCCGACCTCGACCCTCCGCTCATGGGGTTTCTCCGACATCAACAATGTGAGAATATTTGGCTACGGTGGCCATCGCCAGCCTGACATACTCACAATCGACACCTACCGCGACGACCTGCCTCAGATTCAATCAGTAGTCACCGACCGCGGCATTATCTTCTATGGCCTCGGTGGCGGCGAATGGGTCACAGGCACCAATGGCACCTACTACCGACAGAACGATTTTTCATCTGCCGGCTACTACTTTGTTGGCGAGCCTGAGAATCCCGAAGCATTACCTATACCCGTTGTCGACGCCACCGGAGCCGACAACGCAGCCTGCGCCACAACTTTCACAGAGCGTGTGCAGCACGAGCTTGAGCAGATAAACGTACCCGGTGAAGCCGGCCCGCTCCTCTTAGGTGAGGAATTCCGCTATACCCGCTCGCGCACATTCAGTCTGCCCTCCCCGGGGGCCGTGGAAGGCTCTGCCCGCATATTGTGTTCTTTTGTCAGCAGCCTTACAGGCTCGGGTGGCCAGCTCAATTTCACAGTCAATGGCCAGGCACTCCCCTACGCCTCCTCCGACAGGATAAGCGCCAAGAGCTCAAGTTCATACATCCATGGAGTAGAAACCTCCACCAGCCACGCCTTCCAGTCAGGCGCTACCGCCAAAGGCACATTCGACGTCGGCATCACCCTGCAGGTCAACGGTACCTGCTCCGGAGCATGGCTCAACTATCTTGCCCTCAATTACACACGCTCACTCACAGTTCCATCCGAAGGTTATCTCACCTTCTACACATCCGATTCCCAATTCGCCCTCTCGGGCATGACCGACGGAGCCGTAGTATGGGATGTCACCGATCCGGCTTCCATCAGCCAGCTCACACCCGGCAAATCAGGCTCAGCATCTACCTTCAAGGTTGCTCCATCGGGCGAGCACTCATATGCCGTCTGGAATCCTGGCGCCACAATTCCTGCGCCTAAAGCAGTAGGAATTGTATCAAACCAGAACCTCCACTCCTCGCGTGACCTCGACATGGTTATCGTCTCTCCTTCGGCCTTCATCGACCAGGCACAGCGTCTGGCCGACCTTCACCGCACATCTTCCGACACCCTCTCGGTGGCCGTAATAACGCCTGAGCAGATCTACAACGAATTTTCATCCGGCTCGCCCGACGTGGGTGGTCTCCGACGCTTCTTCAAGATGCTGTACGACCGTGGCAATGCAGGCGACGGTCGCCCGCTGCGCTATGCCATCCTCATGGGCCGCACAACCATCGACAACCGAGCGCTCAGCACCCTCGCGCCATCCTATCCCACACTTCCGTCATGGATGCCCATTGAGCCTCGCGCATCCCTCTCCGACAACGAAGGTTACTGCACCGACGACTTCACTGCTATGCTTGCCGATGGCTCCGGCTCTACTCCGGGTCGCGACCAGCTATCGATTGCCATTGGCCGCATTCCCGTAACCTCGGTCGAAGAGGCCCGAAACGTGGTCGATAAGGCCATCCAATACGCCGATGGAGCACGTAAGACAGCATGGAAACACCGCTTTATGTTCCTCGCCGACGACCAGGATGCCGGTGTCCATCTCCGCCAGACAGAGCAGATGGTTGCCGCCTGCGAGGCAACCGACCGCCAGCAGCATCTCGTACGCAAAGTCTATATGGACGCCTACCCATCGCAAGGCACCATCATCCCTGAAGCAAGGGCTGCAATGTTCCGATACCTCAACGAAGGTGTGGTGTGGTGGAACTTCATCGGCCATGCCAATACCACCGGATGGACTCACGAGAACCAGCTCTCCTACACCGACCTCAACAGCATGTACCTCCGCCACTGGCCATTTATCTATGCCGCCACTTGTAACTTCCTCCGCCTCGACGGCAACAGCATCACCGGTGGAGAAATTCTCTATAAGGAACGGTATGGAGGTGCCATCGGCATCATCAGCGCCGTCCGCCCTGTATATATAACCGACAACGGCTTCCTGTCATCCGCCATCGGCCGTGCCCTTGCACGACGCGATGACCAGGGTCGTTTCCTTCCTCCCGGCGAGATATATCGCCTCGGCAAAAATGACTTGCGCGACTCCCAGGGGCGACCAATAAGCGACACCAACCGCCTCCGTTTCTGCTTTATAGGCGATCCGGCCCTGCGTCTTGCCATGCCTTCCAACATCGTGCGCCTCGACAGCATCGGCGGCGAGCCCCTCACCTCCGATGCCCAGCCAACCATGGCAGCCCTCGCGCAAGTGCCTGTAGCCGGATCTGTAACCGACCCCGAGGGAAATATTCTCGATGGGTTCAACGGTGTGGCCATGGTAGAGATTTTCGACTCCGAGAAGTCTGTCACAACCCTCGGCCACGGCGACGGAACAATCGACACCTTTGAAGACTACGGCGACCGCGTCTACTGCGGCTCGGCCGAAGTCCGCAATGGTCGCTTCAGCCTCGTGGTAGCCATGCCGTCAGAGCTTTCGCAGAACTTCCGGCCCGCAGCCATGTCGCTCTATGCCTACTCTACCGAAGACGACACCGAAGCCGTCGGTCTTACCCGCGACTTCTATGTATACGGATATGACGAGACCGTCACCGCCGACGACTCCGCGCCAGTCATAGAGTCATTCGTCCTCAACCACAGCTCATTCAAGTCGGGCGATACGGTCAACCCCTCGCCCATGATCATAGCTTCAGTCCGTGACGATGTAGGCATAAACGTATCCAGCGCGGGCATCGGCCACCAGATGACTGCAACCATCGACGGGAAACAGACCTTTACCGACCTGTCGTTCTATTACACACCATCGGCCGACGGCTCACCCTCGGGCGTCATCAATTATCCGCTCGAAGACCTCCAGCCGGGCAACCATACACTTGCCTTACGCATATGGGATACCGCCGGCAACTCCGCCACAAGCGAGCTCGATTTCTTCGTGCAGGAGAACCTCGCGCCGAAGATCTACGACGTCTACACCGACGCTAATCCCGCATCGACCCAGGCCAACTTCTACCTCAGCCATGACCAGCCCGACAATATGGTCACTGTATCTGTAACCGTATACAACCTCATCGGTCGCCCCATCTGGACCGGAAGTGCCACCGGTCGCAGCGACATGTTCCTCACCGTGCCGGTAAGCTGGGATCTCACCGACAGCGCAGGACGTCGCGTCGGAAGAGGAATTTACCTGTATCGCGCAACCATCACCACCGATGGGCAGACCTACGAGACTGCCTCACGCAGAATAGCCGTAACTGCCCGCTAACGCAATCTCAAAGTTTTTTCGTAAATTTGCAGCATGAACGAAAAAGCCACGACATCACGCCCTGCCGACCTGCTGCCTGAGCCAACGCTCCGCCGTCTGCCCTGGTATCTGGCTTATCTGTCGACGCTACGTAACGCGGCCGTTGAGTATATCTCGACCACCCGCATTGCCGAAGCCCTCGACGTCGACCCCTCCCAGATCGCCAAAGACCTGTCGTTTCTCGGCATCCGGGGCAAAACACGCATCGGCTATCAGGTCGACGCTCTTGAGCAGGCGCTCCGCGACTACCTCGGTTTCGACCGCCGCCACAATGCCATAATGATGGGTGTCGGAAGCCTGGGGGCCGCACTTATAGCCGACTCGGGTCTACACCGCTACGGCCTCAACATCGTCGCAGGCGCCGACATAAACCCGGCTCTGACAGGTACGACTATCGGAGGTGTTGAGATATACAACCCCGCCGATACCGAGCGCCTTGTCCGCGACCTTGACATAAAAATCGGCATCATAGCTGTTCCTGTCGAAAGTGCGCAGGAAGTAGCCGACCAGCTCGCCGCTGCCGGAATCAAAGCCATCTGGAACTTCACGCCCTCCCGTATAAGAGTACCCGAAGGTGTGGTAATATCCAATACTTCCATCTACTCACATCTGGCCGTTATGTACAACCGGCTGTCTACCTTATCTGAGCCACGCCAATGAAGGTTTTCAGCATCATCCCCGGCCAGGATGGGCGCCTCTCGGTCGAGGCGGGCGTCGACTCGGCCGTCCTAAGACCCGGAGAGCCCGTATTCATACCCGATCCGGTCGACCAGTGGCGCACAGCCGTTGCTCCGGCCATACGTATTTCACGCCTCGGCACCGCAATCAAGGCCGCACGCGCAAGATCTTATTACTCGGAGATCGCCGCCGTCCACACCCTGCGCCCCGCGCCCGGCAGCGACGCAGCCCACGGTCTTCCACCAGCCATCCTCGACCGAGCATTCTCCCCGGGCCGGTGGCTGCCTCTGCCTGAAGATTCATCCAGCGAACTTTCACTCTCAGTCTCCCGCGCAGCCATTGGTGAGGCCGACCCCGAACCGACGACTGTAACTTTCACCCTGGCAACCCTCCAGGTTGACCAGGCCATAGCGCTCCTCTCGGAATTCATCACATTCAAGACCGGCGACATTCTCGTTTTCCCCTCCGTCGCCGTCTCCTTAGGCACACCCATACTCGACACACATATCGCTGCATCTGTGTGCGGTGAGCCATCGCTCGATATACGCATCAAGTAACTCTCCCTTCCCTCCATCTCCCTCCCACACACTTATGAAAAACAATCTGCTGAAAGTCCTGTTTCTATCCTTATTATTGCTGTCATCCGGTCTGTCAAGGCTTTCAGCACACACCACTTCGATCTATGCCGGAGAGTCGGTACTCTCCTCAGGGCATTGGGTCAAAGTCAACACCGACACCACTGGCATCTACCAGATAAGCTACGACCAGCTCCGGGCATGGGGCTTCGCCGATCCTGCGAAAGTGAGCATGTACGGATACGGCGCAGTCATCGCTGCTGACCAGACTTTTCCCACAACTTTCCCCGACGACCTCCCGGCCACTCCGCTCATACATACTGCCGACGACCGCATACTGTTCTTCGCCGAGGGCGACGTGAGATGCACCATCAACCGCAACAATCCTGGGGCCATCGACTATGAGCGTAATCACTACGACACCAAAGGAACGTATTTCCTCACCGACAGCCGTGAGCCGGCCAAAATCATCTCCCAATCCTACAATTCGTCAGGCCTCACATTCTTTCCTCTTCTCGACTGGCATTATGCCATAAGCCTCATCGAGCGTGAGGTTCAGAACCCGGGCAACGGAGGTGCCTTCTTCCATGGGCAGCAGCTTCAAGCGGGCCAAAGCGAAGATTTTCCGTTCCGTATCACCAATTACCACCGGGGAAGCGCAACAGGATATTTCCACTATGACGCAGCCGTAAAAAGTGGCTTGACCACAAAAATTTCCATTGCCGCGTCGGGCAATATCCATCTTCTGACCAATTCTCCCAAAAACAGCACCACATCCAACTCAAATGTGCGCCTCTATTGCTCGGCAAATGGCGAGGCCACCTTCTCCGCAACCGATAAAATGCCTCTGCAAGATGAGAATGTGAATTTCAAGCTCACAATTCCGTCTACCTTCCAGGGCAACTATGCAGCCATCGACAAGGCCTACATCATCTATCCGCAGACAATCACACTTGAAGATCGACCGGAGTTGATCATCAACCTGCGAGGCGCCGTTACCGGCCAGAATTTCGCAGTCCGCGCAGGTTCTTCCGATATGGAGGTATGGAACGTAACTCACCCTGAGGCCATCTACCGCTATGAACTTTCATACGATCAGGACTCTCAGACGGCCTACGGATCGCTGCAGCCCGACGCATCTTACGGCAGCAGCCGCCTTGTGGCATTTTCTACCGCGGCCCCTCACCGCGAGGTAAGCTATGCCGGCCAGATCGAACCGCAGAATATCCATGCGGCTCCGGTGCCCGAAATGCTTATCGTCACCAATGCCACATGCCGCCAGGCAGCCATGGAGCTGGCCGAGCTGCACCGCAGCATACAGAACATGGACGTGCTCGTTGTCACTCAGGAAGAAGTCTTCAACGAGTTTTCATCCGGCGTAAGGCACCCGGGTGCCATCCGCCGCATGGCCAAAATGTTCTACGACCGCGACCCGCTCCGATTCAAAAACCTCCTCCTATACGGAACAGCGACATGGGATAACCGAGCCCTCGTACTTGATCCAGCTGACCACCTCATATCATACCAGGTCGAAATAGTAGAGCAAGCCCGCGAGACAACCACCAACTATTGTGCCGACCAATATTTCGGTATGCTTAGCGACGTCTTTACTCTCGAATCCATGGCCCAACAGGGGCGCATGCACATCAATGTCGGACGCATACCCGCCCAGAATATCTCAATGGCTCGCATCGCCAACGAGAAAATCCGCCGGAGACTCACCGCCCTTCCCTCTCCACGCGATTATCTACGCACCGTTTTCCTGAGCGACCGCGGCGACAGCAACGCCCACTTTATCCAGTCGTGCGAGGCGGCCGATACAATCCAGTGGTTCAGCCCGGCATTTACCACCACACGCGCCGACATCGAGTTATATCCTGCCAACGGCAACCCTAACCGCGAATCCGAGCCGGGCCTACTGCTGAAAAAAGCATTTTCCGCAGGCGCTGGCTATTTCACATATAGCGGACACGGCGATGGCTTCGCACTTACAGGCGACAACATATACACCCGCTCGGTCGCTTCATCGCTCACATATCCGCATTGGCCGATTGCAATGCTGTCGACCTGCGCCGTACTGCCCATCGACCGCAAATCCAACTCATTGGGCGAAAAAATGTTTTTCAACCCCGAGGGAGGCATGATAGGCATTATAGCCTCCTGCCGCGCCGTGTATCTCGAGCATAACAAATCGCTCAACAATGCCGTAGCCACGACATACGCCACAGCTCCTCCCGGCACTACCGCAGGCGACCTTATACGCATCGCCCGCAACCTGCTCATCAACAATGGCAGCGACGGAGTCATGGCAAGCAACCTTGGCCATAATACGCTTGCCTACAACCTTTGCGGCGATCCGGCAACTCCCATCGACGTTCCCGACTACACCATGGCCATCGACATTCCGGCTGAAATAGACGCGCTTATATATAATAATGTGGAAGCCACCGTTACAGGCCCCGATGGCAGTAAGATCGACTCATTCAACGGTATGGCCGTCATAGACGTTTATGACACGCCTATCATACGCACCAACGTGCTCAACAAGAATCTGGCAGTGAACACCGACGAGACGATACTCGCCACCTTCACCGCTCCGGTTATCGACGGCACCATGCACGCACGCGTCGTTCTTCCATCGCCCACCGACGGCAGCGGGCAGCACCGCATTGTTGTCACCGCCGTCGACACGCTCGCCCGCAAGGGTGCCGCTGGAGTTGCCACCGGAATCTGCATCAACTCCGCCGACGCCTACGACCCGCAGATCGACACTTCCGCTCCAGTGATTGAAGAAATGTATATCGATACTCCGGCCTTCGCTGACGGCGATGCCGTAGGCTCACAATTCACACTTACCGCCATTATCGACCCCTCTGCCACAGGCCTGCGTTTCGGCGACGCAAACCTCGCCTCGACCACTGCACTGCACCTCGACCATGGCTCAGCCATAAGCGATGCGACAAATGCCATACGCCCCACCGCCGACGGCAAAATGCGGCTCGACTATATATTCTCCGATATGGCCGACGGCAGCCACACCCTCACGCTGAAGGTGCTCAACAATGCCGGAGAATCCTCATCCGCCAAGCTCGACTTCTGCGTAGCCTCGCTCGTGAAAGGCAGCCTCAGCATCGACACTGAGGCCACGGTAAGAAACCAGGTGACATTCACATTCAATCCTGAAGGCCACGAAATTAGCTCAGGCCGATTAGTCGTGCTCGACAGCGCGGGCAACACAGTCATCACCCGCCGAGGCATACTCAATCCCTATACATGGAATCTCGTAGGCGACGACAACTCTCCTGTGCCCGACGGCCTTTACAAAGCATATGTGCAATTCTCAACGCCGCATGCCTATGGCTCGACCGAACCCATAGAATTTGTGGTTGTTAAATAACCCTCCCGGCACAATAAACCCAAGCCCTACAAGTTATAAAAATAGGTTGTGACAACCCCACACCTGCAAGATCAATGAAAGTAACTTCACGCATATTCATATTCCTCCTTTGCGCATGCGCCGCCATGCCCGCTTTTGCGGCTGGCGACGGCAAGAATGAGTTCAACCCTGTCGAAACCGGTGTAACATCTCTGAGCATCGCCCCCGACGCACGCGGTGCCTCAATGGGTGACCTCGGCGCAGCCACCGACCCCGACGCCAACTCGCAGTTCTGGAACCCCTCTAAATATGCATTCGCATACAGCCAGGCAGCTGTCTCGCTCAACTACACCCCCTGGCTCCGAAAACTCGTCAACGACATCTTCCTTGCCGACCTCTCGGGTTACTACAAGATCGGATCGAACGACAATCAGGCAATCAGTGCCTCTCTGCGTTACTTCTCTCTCGGTGAAGTCTCCACCAGCGAGGAGCCCGGCATCGTAGGCCAGTCGCTCAACCCTTATGAAATGTCGATCGACCTCGGCTACTCACGCAAGCTCTCGGAGAAATTCTCGATGGGCGTCGTATTCCGCTATATCTATTCGGCACTCGGCTTCTCCGAGTCGTATGCTGGCGACCAGAACACTGGCGCATCGGCATTCTCGGCCGACATCGCCGGTTATTACACCACCTACCCCATCATCGGTCGAAACGAATGCCAGTGGTCGTGGGGCTGGAATATATCGAACATCGGCTCGAAAGTATCATTTGACGGTGGCGAGAATCCCGCCTTCCTTCCCACCAACCTCCGACTCGGCACTACATTCATGTTCCCCCTGGCCGACTATCACACACTCGCGCTCAGCGTCGACCTCAACAAACTCCTCGTACCCACCAAACCACGCCGGTCTGATTTCCCCGATGGCGTAGAAGGTGAGGAAGAGTACATCGACAAGCTTCAGGACTGGAAAAACATGTCGCCCATCACCGGCATCTTCAAATCTTTCTCCGATGCCCCCGGCGGCGCAAAAGAAGAGTTACGCGAGATCACCATGTCATTTGGTGCCGAGTACTCCTACAACCAGCAGTTCTTCCTCCGTGCCGGTTATTACTATGAGAACGAATACAAAGGCAACCGCCAATACTTCGGCATTGGCGCCGGCTTCTCGCTCAACGTGGTTCGTCTCGACGCATCATATATGATGGCCACAGCCCAGACTTCGCCTCTCGACCAGACTCTCCGATTCTCGCTCACATTCGACATGGACGGTCTCCGCGACCTCATGGGCAAACGCCGTTAAATCTCATCTCATGGCACACCAGGTTCCATTCCGCATAGGCAACGGCTTCGATGTTCACAGGCTCGTCGAAGGACGCGACTGCATAATCTGTGGCGTAAAAATACCCTACGACCGCGGCCTGCTCGGCCATAGCGACGCTGATGTGGCCCTCCACGCACTCGCCGATGCCATACTCGGCGCTGCCGCCCTCGGCGACATAGGCAAGCACTTCCCCGACACCGACCCTCAGTGGAAAGGAGCCGACTCACGCATGCTGCTCCGCGAGGTCGCAGCCATCGCCGCACGCCAAGGCTGGGCCGCTGCCAACGTCGATGTCACAATCATCGCACAGGCTCCGAAGATGCTGCCACACATACCCGCCATGCGCGAGAATATAGCATCTGACCTCAGCCTGCCTCTCGACTGCGTGAGCGTCAAAGCCACAACCACCGAGCGCCTCGGTTTCACAGGCCGCGGTGAAGGCATAGCCGCACAGGCTTCCGCACTCCTCTACCGGATTTAGACTATGGTCAACGCACTGCAGTCACTGCGAGGCATTTTTGCAGTGCTCATATTCTTCCATCACTACCGTTACACCGACGGCGCATCGATCTCTCCGGCAGGAGGCGACTGCGGCGTCGCTTTTTTTCTGGTGCTCAGCGGATACGTGATGAGCCTTGCCTACCACAAGCCCCTCACTGAGGGCTCCTTCGCCTGGAAGACCTTCATGGTCAAGCGGCTCATACGCCTATGGCCCCTCTACCTGCTGTGTCTGGCCATCTCGCTGCCTCTTTTCGGAGTTCCGGGAATAAACACAGGCATAGCCAACGCCCTCATGCTCCAGAGCTGGTTTCCTAATCCCGACATATATTTTTCGGGCAATCCGGTGTCGTGGTGTGTCGGAGACTTCATGCTGGCATACGCCCTTTTTCCGTTTAACTTCGCGGCCGTACTTGCTTGGAGACGCACCGCAATAGCCATCTTCCTCATCCTATCTGCAGCCTACGCAGCCACTGGCGCCGTAATACTCGACCCTCAGCAGGTGCAGGCATGGATGTATATCTTTCCTCCCGCCCGCCTCCTCGACTTCACTCTTGGCGTCATCCTCTGGTACATCTCCTCCCGCATTCCGGTCTATCGCCCTGTCGCCCTCCAGTCGGCAGCCTTGCTGGTCCTCGCAGCCGCATTCCTGCTCTACCCTATAGCCCCGGCCGGACTGACCGCCGCCATCTGGTGGTGGCCCGCGGCGGCATTGCTCATCCTGTCGGTGTCACCATCCTGCGGCAGCAATAAAGGCATCGCACGCATACTGCAGTGGCGCCCGCTGGTAGCCTTCGGCAATGTCAGTTTCAGTTTCTATATGATCCACATGTTGGTTCACCAGGCTTGCGCCCCCTTGGAGACCACGCTCAGCTGGTGGCCCCTCCTATTATTAGATATGACCATCTGCGTAGTGGGCGCCTTTGTCCTTACCACATACTTCGAGAAGCCGGCCATGGGCTTGGCTTATCGTATTCTGCTGAAAAAAGACAACAGCGACTGACCTAATCCTCGACATGCATTTCTCAATACTTTGGACGCCCTACAGCGCCCACAGATACAATCATGCCATTTTTTCCACAAAATTCTTGGCAATATGAAATAAATAAAATACCTTTGCGCCATACAGCAAAAACCACTTGTGATGTCTCTAATCCATATAATATGAAAAAAATCTATCTAACCGCCGCGTCAGCATTGGCCACAATTACCATTATGGTATTTTCAGCCAATCTAAGCGCCCAAAATGCGAATGCGGCACCTCCAACCAGCGATGTCAATCTGAAACGCACAACAGCTGCAAAGATTTCCCTGGAGAAAAATCACATGCAGGCACCCGTCATGGCCAAGGCTCCGAAGGCAGCCCCTTCTGGCGGGAAAAAATTCCGCGCGAATGTGCTCTGGCAGGATTCATGGAATGACACCGGAATGCAGAACGGCATCTATGAATTCTCCATCGACAGCTACGACTGCCAGAGCGTGGTCATCGACCGATATATCGACGGAAGTGGAGCGGCCGCATATATCGATAACGGGAAATATTTCTGGACGAGCGAAGATGTATTCCCCGCATATGGCCTCACACTTGTGAGCCATTACCTCGCAGACACCGACACCTGGGAATATACTCAGGAGAGCGGATCCATAAGCGGAGTCGCACGAACATTAGCATGGGACCACACCACATCAACCCTATTCGGCTGCTTCAAGAGCGAAACCGACAACTATGTCTTCGGTACATTCGACCCTTATGACCTGACAAAAGAACGCGTGGCCATCTCCACACTCAGCGAACGCTGGGAAGCTCTGTCGGTCGACAAATACGGCACCCTCTATGCCATCACGGCCTCCGGTAAACTATGCAAAGTGGACAAAGGCACCGGACGCCTATCTGAAATCGGCGACACTGGCCTGACAACAAAGTACCTCGCCGGTGGAGCGATTGACACTGATACAAACATATTCTACTTCCTCCCGACTCAGGATACAAACGCTTATCTCTATGCCATCGACCTGACAACGGCAGAGGCAACCCCGCTCTTCGTAATGGAGAACGGTGAACAGCTGACCGGCCTATGGTTCCCAAAAGAAGCCGGCTCGGCTGCAGTTCCCGCAGAAATCTCCAATCTCGAAATCGAAGTTGACCATCTTTCGATGACCGCCGAGGTAACCTTCAAAGCCCCCAGCAAAAACACTGCAGGGGAAACACAGACAGGCGAAATCACCTATTCTGTGCTTGTAGGTGGCGAGACGAAAGCCCAGGGTACAACCCAATGGGGTGCGTCGACCGGCACAATCCTCTCCTTCCCCGAGCCCGGGCAGTATACCATCTCCGTTACGGTGTCGAATTCCGGCGGCTCCTCAAAAGACGTTTACGCCACAGTTTATGTAGGCACCGACTGCCCCGCGTCAATAGCCAAGGTCGACCTTAAATGCGACAACAATCTCTACAGCATCGCATGGGAGCCAGTCACTGAGTCGGCTCACGGCGGCATGTTCAACCCCGATGAGGTAAAATACGATGTAATCCGTTACCCCGGAGCAATCCCCGTGGCAGAAGGCATATCGGCGACCTCATTCTCCGAGACCCTAACTGATGACCACGAGCTCATGTCGGTTTACTATACCGTCACTCCGTCATTCAACGGTATGGCCGGAAACGCTACAAAAAGTAACGAGTTGCTGCATGGATCAGCACTTCCTCCATACAGCGTACGATTTGACTCACGCGATGCACTATCCTTCCTTACCTTCGACGACGTAAACGACGACGGACGTTACTGGATGCTGTACACCGACCAGAACGACGAGTACTGCCTCTATCTCTATCCTACCTCAATGTCAAATGGCGACGACTACATCTTCTCCGCACCATTATGGCTTGAACCCGGCTCTCTGTATGAGGTCTCTGCTGTAATGGGCTCGCGTTATGCACAATACGGCAACAAAGAACTCATAGATCTGGTAGTTGCCACAGCTCCATCTCATAACAACGTGACAAAAGTACTCGCCCAAGGCATCCTCATAAATGAGGCCAGCCAGAAGGCTTCGGCAACATTCTCAGTGAGTGAAGCCGGTGTGTACTATGTCGGCATACACGGCTGCTCAGATCCCGATTCGTTCGGTCTGTTCGCCTACTCCATGGCCGTGGAGAAGTCATCGTCAGAAAATGCTCCGGCTTCCCCGGCCATCTATGCAGTGGCAAGCGGCTCCGACCCATACGACGTGACAGTAAAATTCACCGTACCCTCCGAGGCCATCAACGGACAGCAACTTACCGCTGCCCCTGAAAAAATAGAATTGTACCGCGACAGCGTCTTACTCAAGACCTACGAGAAACCCGAGGCCGCCTCTATAATCGAATACATCGACAAAAATATGTCGGAAGGCCTCTATTCCTACAGCGCCATCGCATACAATGAAGACGGTGCCGGCCAACCCGGAGTCGCCAAAGTATATGCAGGCATAAACATTCCCGGCGCGCCCGTGAATGTGGTGGCTACCGAGCTTGACGACCTCCGCTCTGTGACCTTGACATGGGATGCACCTCTCACCGACCGCGACGGATGCACCATCGATCCCGACATCATCACCTACACTGTGGCCAACTACAATCAGAACACAATGAGATGGGAGCCAATCGCATCCGACCTCAAGGAAAGGACTTACACTCACAAAGCTATTTCAAGCGGCGACCAGACTCTGCTAAAGTTCGGTGTAATAGCCGCCACATCCAAAGGCAAAAATGAAACGGAAGTCGGAACTGCGCCCACTGTAGCCGTAGGCGATCCATACGCCATGCCATATATCGAAACATTCTCCGGTTCTCTTGCAGGAGTCCTCGGCGAAGAGAATGAAAACGACGCATCGGGATGGTGGGCTGTCTCAGCAGCCTACGACCAGGACGGAACCGGCAATTCCATCCAGTACACCGGCCCCATCGGCAAGACTGGCCGTATGTTCACCGGCAAGATAATGATCACCGGCGACAACCCCGTATTCTCATTCTGGCTATACAGCATTCCTACCGCCGGTGACGAGGAGATACTCGTCGAAGCAAACGACGGAACCGGCTACCGTCAGATCGGATCTGTCCGTCTCAATCATGGCGGAATCGAACAACACTGGGAGAAATACTCGGTTGCGCTCGACGAATTCAAAGGAAAGGCAATCCAGCTCCGTCTGTCCTTCGTTATCGACCGCTACATCCTGAACATCGACAATCTGCGCGTATATAATTCCTACGCCTCCAATCTGGCCGCCCGCTCTATCTCCGCCACAACCCATGCCCGACCCGGCGACCTCATCCCGGTCATCGCTGAAATAGAGAATACCGGTGAGCAGAAGTCTGGCAAAGCGACAATTGCCATCTATGCCAACGATCGCGAACTTGAATCTCTGTTCGTGAATCCTCTCGAACCCGACACTAAAAGTTCGGTTGTATTTGAAGTGGCTCTCAGCGCTTGCGATCCGGCAAACAGCGTACTTAAGGCCGTGATTCTTGACGAGGATGACTGCGTGGACGACAACGCATCACCCGCACACGAACTTGTCCTCATCCACTCCGACCTCGCACCGGCAACCCACCTCCAGGCACTCCGTACTGGAGAGAAGACCGCCACCCTTACATGGTCGAAGCCCGAAGCCGGAAGTGAGGCTCTGAGAGTGACAGATGGAGCCGACAACATGGTGCCGTTCTCTACAGGATTCGCATCCTCGGTTCTTGAAAACGACTATATCGGCGACTGGACAATGATTGATGTCGACCGAAAAGGTTCATTAGGCCTCTCGGGCTTTGCACATCCCAACATCGCCGAGAATGCCGAGCTCAGCTTCATCGTATTCAATCCTGGTCTGCTGGGTATCACCAACAGTTCATGGCAGCCCCGCTCGGGCAAACAGATGTTTGTTTGCCTTTGCGCACCCGCCGGAGCTAACAACGACTGGATGGTGTCGCCAAAACTCTCAGGCAAAGCCCAGACTGTTACATTCTATGCAAAGTCGGCTGGAGACTCATACAATGAAGTATTCGAGTTCCTCTACTCAACCGACGGCATGACCACATCCGACTTTAAACTCGTGCAGCAGGTTTCCGGAGTGCCGGCTTCCTGGACAGCATATTCCTTCAATGTGCCCGCTGGCGCGCAATACTTCGCTATCCGCTGCGTATCCGAGCGTCAGTTCGCCCTCTTCATCGACGATATAACCTTTGAACGCCGCAACCCATCACTGGATGCCAACCTCATGGGATATAAAGTTTATCGCGACGACAACCGCATTACATCATCGGTTATTCTCGACAACTCGTATGAGGATTCCAACGCACCCGCAGCCCACAGCTATAAGGTGACCGCAGTCTACGACAAGGGTGAGACAGCTCCTTCAAATATCGCGCTTATCGGTGAGCCAACCGGTCTGGAAAGCCCCGAAGCAGATGACTCGCTTATCTCTGTCTCCGCAGGCGAAGGCTATATCGAAATCAGCTGTCCTGAAAACTTGATGATACAACTTATTTTGCCCGACGGACGCATTGCCTACTCCAAGACATCATCTGGAGCCGTGACACGCATCGACGGTCTCTCCACTGGAGTTTATCTGGTGCAGGTAGGAGCTGAATCGTTCCGTGCAGCAGTTAAATAAACCTGCCTTATAATACATCTATCTTTTCTCGGGTCACCCTACCGCAGGGTGACCCGATTTTGTTTATAGCCTCGGGAGATTATGGGTGCTAAACACGCGTCATTCATGTTACAAATCCAATACAAATACAGCTTTGTTTCCGCGGTGTAACAATTGTGTAACAATTTTATGTGAAATTATATTGCTAATAGCCAGCGTG
>CAJUJB010000052.1 GCA_910586595.1 uncultured Muribaculaceae bacterium
TGTAAAAGTGATTATACGGGAGGCCCTGCTGAGCAATGCGTCGGCCCTCATGCTCTTCCACAACCACCCATCCGGCACGCTAAAGCCAAGTCTTGAAGACCTCAATCTTACCAAACGGATAATAGAAGGAGCCAAACTCTTCGACATCCGAGTGCTTGACCATATCATCGTCGGGCACAGCGCCTTCTATTCTTTCCACGACGAAGGCAAGATCTAAGCACTAAAAAACTGCCGGCGATGATTTTTTGGTCATCGCCGGCAGTTTTTTGTGGTATTTCAGTTGCCCGATCAGCCCTTGATAAGGTCTTTTCCGGTCATTTCCGAAGGCTGGGGAAGTTCCATGATGTGGAGCAGAGAGGGAGCTACGTCAGCAAGTATACCATTCTCTACACTAGCGTTCTTGTCCTCGGTAACATATACGAAAGGAACTGGATTGAGCGAGTGAGCGGTATTGGGAGTGCCGTCGGCATTTGTAGCGTTGTCTGCATTACCATGGTCAGCGATGATAATAACCTCATAGCCATGTTTCTTGGCAGCCTCTACGGTGTCGTGGAGACAGGTGTCAAGAGTCTCGACAGCCTTCTGGATGGCTTCGTAGATGCCGGTATGGCCAACCATGTCACCGTTGGCATAGTTCACCACGATAAAATCGTATTTCTCTTCGTCGATGGCTTCAACGAGTTTATCTTTCACCTGGAAGGCGCTCATCTCCGGCTTAAGGTCGTAGGTGGCAACCTTAGGCGAGGGAACGAGAATGCGGTCTTCACCGGGGAATGCAGATTCACGGCCTCCGTTGAAGAAGAATGTAACGTGAGCATATTTCTCGGTCTCGGCAATATGGAGCTGTTTTTTACCCTGGTTCGAGAGATATTCAGCCAGTGTGTTGTTAACGTCTTCTTTATTAAAGATGATGTGGACACCCTTAAACGACGAGTCGTATGGAGTCATGCAATAATACTGCAGACCGGGAACGGTGTGCATGCCCTCTTCCGGCATATCCTTCTGGGTAAGAACCTCGGTGAGCTCTTTCGCACGGTCGTTGCGATAGTTGAAGAAAATCACGCAGTCGTCAGGCTTGATTGTGCCGTCGACTGTTGCATTGTTGATAGGCTTGATGAATTCGTCGGTCACATCTTCATCGTAGCTTTCCTGCATAGCTTCAACCATATTTATGGCCTGCTTGCCTTTGCCGTCAACAAGAAGATCATAAGCTTCTTTCACGCGGTTCCAACGACGGTCGCGGTCCATGGCGTAATAACGGCCAATGATTGAAGCCACAACACCTGCCGACTTCTCGCAGTGCTCGGTAACCTGCTCGATGAAGCCTTTGCCGCTGCGGGGGTCGGTGTCACGACCATCCATGAAGCAATGGAGATAAACTTTCTTGAGGTTGTATTTCTTGGCAATATCACACAGCGCGAAGAGATGCTCAAGAGAAGAGTGAACACCACCGTTCGAGGTAAGACCCATAAAGTGCATGGCCTGGCCGGTTGTAGCGCAATACTCGAAGGCTTTCTTGATTTCGGGGTTATTAAGGATTTCGCCGGATGCGATGGCTTTATTGATCTTTACCAGATCCTGGTATACAATACGGCCTGCACCGATATTGAGGTGACCTACTTCAGAGTTGCCCATCTGTCCATCGGGAAGACCGACGAACTCGCCACTGGCCTGAAGTTCAGAGTGAGGATATGTCTTGAGGAGATAATCCCAATAAGGAGTTGGAGTGTTGTAGATGGCATCGGCATGAGAGTGATTGCCGATGCCCCATCCGTCGAGGATGATAAGTAATGCTTTATGAGCCATAACTTTTAAATTGAAATTTTACGGCTTGAAGAGGCCGCAAAAGTTAAATTATTTAGTTTTATAATTATTAATATTACGAGATTCGTTGCGTGCCATATCAGCCATTCTCTCACTGCGAAGACGCTCGCGGCGCTTGAGGTTGAAATGAAGCAATACAAGAATAACAATTGTAATGGCAATAATGCCAAAATAATATAGTGCCGAGGTGTTGCCGGCGGCATACTCCGGATAACCGATATAGGCCATGACTGCCAGATACACTGCCAGCACAAGGGGTATGAGGGTAGAGCGTTTGAGTTTCATGGTTATTTATTAATGTCTGGCCCGATGACGGCGCACAGACTTTTTGGCTGGAGATGTTGGCGTGTCGGCTGGTGCCGGAGAAGCTACAGGAAGAGGCTCGGGCAAATGGCGGTACGGCGACACGAGAGGGTCGAACGAACCGCTGCTGAGGTAGTTATAAATCTTCAGACAAGCCCAGGCGTCGAGGGCAGCATAAGCTTGCTGTGCCTCCGACAGTGTATCAGCCTCCCAGTTGGTAAGCCGCTGGCTTTTTGAGATGCGCTCGCCAAAAATTATAGCGTATATCTTCTGTAAGGAAATGTCGGTGATGTCAAAATCCTTCACCATAGATTGAAGATCAATGAAGCCGGCCGGCTCAATGTCGCCGCTTCTTCTCAATACGGTGAAGTCGTCATGAACAGATAAGCCAATCTTTGTAATATCGGGATTTTCAAGAAAGGCCTTGAGTTCCTCACACATTCCTATCTTGTTGAGTCGGAAAAGGAAACAACGGTCGGCCGTAGAAATCTGCATAAGGGCTACTTTGTGAACCTGCCCTTTACGGAACGACGGACGCGTCTCCGTATCGAATCCTACAGCCTTCTCTTGAGAAAGTACACGCAAGGCCGAATGAGCTACAGCAATAGAGTCGACCACCGTAATGGCGGCCGGGTAAGTCATCACCGGCAAAGCGGCAATCTCATCTTTGCGGATACTTATTATATAGTTGGATGTATTCACCATACAAAATTACTCAATTACGGCCGAATAGACGTTTTATTATGCAAAATTAACAATTCCTTATAGGCAGGCATGCTGAAATACTCCGTACCTGGGAAATTGACCGCCAGATAACGACCGATAAAAGAAGAGGTGTCTTCGGCAATGATCTCGTCGTTGTCGAAAAATTCGTTATATATAACGGCCCGTAGCTCAATTCCTCGGCTTTTAATCGCTTCGAGTGACAATATGGTATGATTTATCGAGCCAAGACGCCCGTTAGTGGTGAGAACGACCGGCAACTTGTGATCGGCAACATAGTCGATGGCGAAATAAGAATCAGTAATCGGCACCATCAAGCCACCGGCACCCTCAATCAGGACACGGTCATAACGCCGCAGCAACTCATCTGTACATCTCCCGATATGGGGAAGATCAATCTCTCGGCCATCAATACGTGCGGCCAGCTGTGCCGAGGCCGGATAGGAAAATATAACCGGCGCGGTGAGGCCCTCTATATCTTCCGGGAGTTCCCCGGTTCCGAGAAGTCGACGATGAGCTTCAATATCTTCGGAAGAATGGATACAACCTGTCTGAATGAATTTCTGAGTGATGACACTCAAGCCTTCCGACTCAAGCAGTCTGGCATAGCTTGCTGTGGCGTACGTCTTCCCGGCGTCGGTGTCAATTCCTGTTATAAATATGGCTTCTGAGGGATTATCGTTTGTTTTCATTTTTTCTTAAGCAATAAAATGACCGGACGGTATGAGGCCCGGTATAGACCGTCAAGATCAGGCGCATAGCGTTTGAGCGCATTCCGGAGGGTGCCCTCCCCTGCCGCTCCTCGCCCGAGAGAGTTGACGCCTGTGCCCTTGAGGTGACGGAAAACATCAAGTGCGGAGTCAAACTCGAGTGTGTGCCAATAACAATCCAATACCTCGACCGAGAAATATCTTTCGGCAGCCCTACTCCATTCTTCAGCCGACAACAAAGGCAATCCTCTGCCGGTGACGGCCTCGACCTGATAGAGGTTGCCACGAGCAAAAGTGCTCACAAGCATATATCCGTCGGGCGCCAGAATACGCGCACACTCCGCAAAGAAACGTGTCGGAGAGTTAAACCACTGGATTGTGGAGGCTGAAACAATCAGATCAAACGAACCGGAAGGTGTACGGAGAAGTTGCAATTCAGCATCAGTCTCGCGGAAGTACCTGCCGGCCACCGGAGAGGGGCCAACAAGATCCCAAAGTTCAAGATGCGCGTCGGTTGCACACATTGCGTCGAGCACATTGCTTAACAAACCTGTGCCACTGCCGATCTCGAGAACACGGGCACCCGGAGTCTGCATAAGCGATAAGAGCTCAGGGCGCCTAAGCGTAGCTTCAAGACGATGAACAATGCCAGCCTGCACCGACGCATCACCATCGTAACTCGGGCGTCCACATGCGAATCGTTCGCCGACCCTCTGCTTATCAACTATATATCGGTCGAGGATGCCCTGAAAGTCCGGCAAATGGGCTCCATCAATCATTTCAACCGGAATCCCTTGCCAAGCCCTCCACTGATTGGCAGCCGGAAAAATTGCATCCTCCCGGCAGATTATGGCGACATCCCATCGACGGATAGGGTCGTTGACTATAATCGGAAGAGGATAGAAGGCCTCAAGCTCGCATCTAAGCTCAGCAATATCTCTTGAGGGCAGATGAGTGGCAAAAACATCGAAGGCAGCTTGCGAGCCGGCTACGCGACGATAGAATTTCTGCAAATTGCGGTCATTCAACCCGTCGAGTGTGCCCTTGAATACTATTTCAGGAATGCCCCGGAGATTATCTACGGGGAATAAAGTTCCATTTACTGCAATCCTGCGTGTGACTCTCGACTCTATGCCATAGGTTGAGATAGCCGCAGCATACACCCCCAGCGACCAGGCAACCACACATATTTCAGAGTACGGGGCAGCGAAAGTCCAGTCTATATCTATCGAACGGTAATCCCATACAACAGCTATATCATAGCCCGGACGGCACAACTCCACAAATGGAGATGCATCCATCGCCCATCCGGCAAAAATAATTATTAGTCGCTCAGACTGACTGGATGTAATAAATTTAACTTTCATTCCTGTTAATACTCGAGCACCCAAGATCAGCAAGGGGAATTTGACCGGTAAATGCTCAGCGTTTTTTCAAGGCAAAGTTACAAACAAAGTCAGATATATAAAAATATTTTCTCATACCACACTCTATCCCGGCAGCGGAGCGATGTACTGCCAATCGAGAGAGGTTGATTGTTGCCATAGCCAAAATAGCGACCCGAAGTGAGCAAACATTTGCGCAAACACGCTGCGACAAAATGTAAGGAGGTGCTACAAAATGCCACATTTTTAAGGGAATTTTTTTGACAAGAGAATCAGACGCAGGGCCTAAAAGAAAAATGCCGAGAATGATTTCCTACTCATTCTCAGCACTTTATAAGATGAGCGGCAAACGGGGTTCGAACCCGCGACCCTCAGCTTGGGAAGCTGATGCTCTACCAACTGAGCTACTGCCGCAAATGCGATGCAAAGGTAACAAAAGTTTTTGCATCACGCAAGTGGATTTAATAACTTTTTTGCAGTCCTCGCCTGTAAATTTACGCCATTACAATCTGGCAGATGGCAATATGCGCCGCACGTTAGCGCGAGTGAAGATATGGGCGGACATGAAGGTTACAACGTACCCGGTTACAGCAGCTGCGATGAATGAGCCTTCACGCACACCTTCGATTCGGCCTTTGAAGCAAAGCGAGAGAATGACTGCGAATGTTACCAGAGAAATGTCGAAGCGGACTTTAAGTCGGCCAAACTGACGGTGGTAACGTCGGGCGGCATATTTGACGAAACCTTCGGCGCTCATAATTGCCACATTCGGTTTAAGTTCGAGAGTCACGCCTATTGCTTGAACTATACAACCGAGAGCCAGAAAACCCAAGGCTGCGAGATAAGACTCAGGGTGCAGCTGGCTGCAAAGCATCATATTTAGATCAATAAAGGCGCCAAAGAGAAATGAGAAGGGAATCTGTAGTGCGATTTCGGCAATGTCTTTGCGCGTGCGGCAGTCGCGTATTAACCAGAATTGGCCTATGATCAACAGCATGTTGATGCAGAAGGTGGCCATGCCGAGAGTAAGGGGTGTGTTGAGAGAGAGTACGTAGTTCACACTGGAGATAGGTGTGGTGCCGAGTGTGGAAGTAACTATAAATACGATGCCAAGAGAGAGAAAGAAGAGTCCGATAATAAAAATAATATACCTTAAAACTAATCTCATATTGAATTTTTGGAATATGCTTTTGCTGATACAAAATTACAATTTTTTTGTTAAATGAGAACAATAAACTGAGCATATGTGTGTATACATTAATATAGTGATTAATGCAAACACATGGAAATCAAATACTCTGAATGGACTGCCGATGAGGTTCTCGGCGATAATTATGAAGTCAAAACAATCGCACAGCCAGCCGATTATTCGGGTGATGTAGTAGCCACTGTAATCCGCCGACAGCCGAAAGCGCCCACATCTAAAGGTGTGCTTTATATACATGGCTTCAGCGATTATTTTCTGCAAAGCCATATGGGAGAATTCTTTAATGCCAACGGGTATGAATTCTATGCGGTGGATTTGCGGAAATATGGTCGGTCGCACTTAGCCGGTCAACGTTTTTTTGAGGTGAGGAATCTCGAGGAATATTTTCCGGATATTGAGGCGGCTCTGCGTGAGATGACCAACGACGGTATTGAAGAGATTGCTCTGCTCGGACATTCAACCGGAGGGCTAACCGCATCACTATTTGTGAGCAAATGCAAGCCGGCAAACGTGAGATGCTTAGTACTCAACAGTCCTTTCCTTGCATGGAATTTACCTTGGTATGAGCGGATGGTCATTCCGTTGATAACTCTTATCGGAGGATCCTTCCCGCATATGGTTGTTCGTCAGCCCAAAGATACCCGCTACGCCCGCAGTCTTCGTGCCGCTCTGGATGGTGAATGGAATTACCGTACAGAGTGGAAGCCCGACCAGTTGCCCGACGTTGACGCCGGTTGGGTAAGAGCTATCGAAAAAGCTCAGCAGGCTCTCCGGCATGGCGCGGAGATTGATATTCCAGTGCTTGTTCTTACTTCAGAGGCATCGGCGCGGCGGGGAGATGGCCCGGAAGTCTTCATGCATGCCGACGCCGTACTCGATGTTGACAGACTACGCCAGGCCGCAGCGTCTTTGGGGCATGATGTGGAGGTGAAGACGATACGAGGCGGCCTGCATGACCTTGCCCTTTCTGCCCCGAAGGTACGAAAGGAGTTTTTTGATGAGGTGCTGGAGTTTATGCATAAGAAGATGTGAAGGAACCGAACTTTAGAGGCCAGGAATAAATTTTGTCATTTGGTGAAAATTTGCTAATTTTGCCGAAAATTTGTGCAAAAGGGGTGACTATGCACTCCGACCGCACTTGCTAAGGAAAAAGTTTATTTCTAAGGTTCTTTAAGATTTATGTCATTAATCAGTTCTTCCGGCGCAGGCGCCGGAGCAACCGCGAAAGCTGTAGCCAAATCAGCTATTGACTTTCATCCCAAACTCTTCAGCGCGCTTCGCCATTACTCTGCTGCGCGGCTGAAAGCGGATATTACAGCCGGAATTGTTGTGGGTATTGTAGCACTTCCGCTTGCCATCGCATTCGGTATTGCTTCAGGCGTGAGCCCTACAATCGGTCTTATCACTGCGATTATCGGCGGCTTTATGGTGTCGTTCTTCGGCGGCAACTCAGTGCAGATCGGTGGCCCTACGGGTGCATTCATCGTCATTGTCTATAACATCATAGCTCAGTTTGGCCTGCATGGGCTGGCGATAGCTACCTTTATGGCCGGTGTTATATTGGTGCTGATGGGTCTCTTCAGGCTCGGTACGATTATCAAATTCATACCTTATCCTATAGTTGTAGGTTTTACCGCAGGTATTGCCCTTACTATTTTCTCGACCCAGATCAACGACTTCTTCGGACTTGGATTGCGCGATATTCCCGGGCAGTTTATACCCAAATGGGGGGTATACTTCAGCAACTTCGCCAATGTATCTCTGCCGGCTCTGGCAACTTCGGTTGTTTCGTTGCTTATAATCGTGCTTGCCCCTAAAGTCTCCAAGCGACTACCAGGTGCGTTGCTGGCTATTATTATTGTGACAGCGGCATCGTTCTTCCTTGGCCGTTACTTCGATTGGTACACTGTGGAGACCATCGGCGACCGTTTTGGAACTATGGCCACCGATATTCCTACTCCCCACGGCTTTACATTAAATATGGCAACCATCAACATGCTTCTGCCTTCGGCCTTTACTATCGCCGTGCTGGGCGCGATTGAGTCGCTGTTGTCGGCAACTGTGGCAGATGGTGTTACCGGATCACGCACCAACAGCAATACAGAGCTCATCGGCCAAGGCATTGCCAATATTACCGTACCTTTCTTCGGTGGTATTCCTGTTACCGGCGCCATCGCCCGTACAATGACAAATATCACCAATGGTGGCCGCACTCCAGTGGCCGGCATCGTGCACGCCCTTGTATTGCTGCTTATTTTCCTTTTCGCCATGCCGCTGATCAACTATGTTCCGCTGGCCTGCCTGGCAGCTGTACTGATGGTCGTGTCATATAATATGAGTGGATGGCGTACCATCATAGGCATCTTCCATTCTCCCAAAAGTGATATTTCGGTTCTGCTTGTCACCTTCTTCCTTACAGTGATCTTCGACCTTACGATCGCTATTGAGATAGGCCTGTTGCTGGCTGTAGTACTCTTTATGCGTCGTGTAATGGAGAATACTGAGATTAAGGTATACTCTGAGCAACTTGATGTAGCCGAAGGTACCGATCTTTCACAGCACGAGGTGCTCAATGTGGCCAAGGGTGTGAGCGTGTATGAGATTGATGGCCCCTTCTTCTTCGGAGTGGCGACAAAGTTCGATGAGCTAATGCGTTCGGCTATGAAGGCGAAACCGGTCGTACGAATTATACGTATGCGTAAAGTATCGTTTATCGATGCCACAGGTCTTCACAACCTTGAGATCCTCATCAAATCATCTCAGAGCGAGGGTATACATGTGGTTCTCTCCGGTGTAAAATCGAATGTCCGTACAGCTCTTGAGCATGCTGGCATCGACAAAATGATCGGATCAGACCATATCTGCGATCACATAACTAAAGCAGTGAAGATGGCTAACCTGATCGCATCGGAGACCCGGGCTCCTGGACGAGAGGATAAGTGATAGAAAATCAGCCAAATATCATCTGGTTTAATCGACGAATTGTTAAAAATGCAGTTTTTTTGTAAAATTTTTCCGTCGTTTTTTTGCCAGTTCCGAAATTTGCCATACCTTTGTAGCGTTTTTGAAGCAAACAATTGTTTTATTACTAAATCAAAACGAAAATGAAAAAGTTAGTTTTAATGCTTGCTGTTGTATTCAGCATGTCATTCTTCGCTTGCGGTAACAAAGAGCAGGCTGCCGAAGCTACTGAAGAAACCGCTGTAGAAGAAGCAGCTCCCGTAGCAGAAGAAGTTGCTGAAGTTGCAGAAGTTGCTGACTCTGTAGCCGGTGACACCGCAGTAGTTGTAGAAACCGCTGAAGCTGTAGCTGAATAATTAGCACACGGTACTTTCCGTCTGTAACAGGCGGTAATGAAAAGCATAAGAGGTCGTTCGCATTCGCGAATGGCCCCTTTATTTTATGCATATAGTCTATTTATCTTATATAAATTAGCAGCTCCCGGATTGCGCATTAGTGCAATCCGGGAGCTGTCGATATTTGGCTATTCAGTGATTAGTTGGCAGCCTCAGCTTCTGGAGCTATGAGTTTATAGCCTTTACCGTGAATGTTGATGATCTCGATAGACGGGTCATCTTTGAGGTGCTTGCGGAGTTTAGTGATATAAACGTCCATCGAGCGGGCATTGAAGTAGTTGTCATCAATCCAGATAGTCTTCAGTGCATAGTTACGCTCGAGGATTTCGTTTACGTGAGCACACAGAAGGCTGAGCAACTCCGATTCCTTGGTAGTCAGCTTAGTGATCTTATCGCCAATCATCAGCACCTGCTTCTGAGTGTCGAAGGTAAAGTTGCCAATCTTGTACATGGTGATCTCCTTGCCTTTCTTGCCTTTCACACGGCGGAGAATTGCCTCGATACGGAACACGAGTTCCTCCATGGAGAAAGGTTTGGTAATGTAGTCGTCAGCGCCAATCTTGAAACCTTCAAGAATATCATCCTTGAGCGATTTGGCTGTGAGGAAAATGATGGGCACTTCAGAGTTTACGGTACGGATTTCCTGCGCGAGGGCAAAGCCGTCTTTCTTCGGCATCATCACGTCGAGCACGCAGATGTCGTATTTACCTTTAAGAAATGCCTTGTAGCCGCTTTCGCCATCAACGAAAAGGTCAGCGTTATAACCTTTCGCCTGAAGATATTCGCGAAGCAGCATGCCGAGATTTTCGTCGTCTTCGCATAGAAGGATTCTCATTCGATCTTCCATAGTAGTCAGTTTTTAGAGAGTGGTAGTATGATTATAAATTTTGTTCCTACGTTAAATTCCGATTCAACGGTGATTTCGCCACCGAGCTCGGTGATCATCTTCTTGACGTACGCAAGTCCGAGACCGAAGCCTTTGACGTCGTGCCGGTTGCCTGTCGATACGCGGTAGAACTTCTCGAAGATTTTCTTAAGGTCATCGCGGCGTATGCCTATGCCGTTATCGGAGATAGTTATTTCGAGACGCTCATCGGGGAGGTCGCGTGAGCCTACGGTAAGCTGGAGAGGTCGCTCTTCCGAGCGGTATTTCACAGCATTGTCGAGCAGATTGAAGATTACATTGGTGAAATGCATCTCGTCGACCTCAACAATCGCGTCCATGGCGTCCAGATTGGCTGCAATCGAGCCTCCGTATTTCTCCACCTTCAGCTTGAAGGTATTCACGATATTGAAGATGGCCGCGTTGGCGTCTACCTCATCAAGCTTCAAGGTGGCTTTCTGCCTATCGAACATCGACATCTGAAGCACCTTCTCAACCTGGAAACGCAGACGCTTGGTCTCGTCAGTTATCACCGTGGAGATCTGTTGGAGCATAGTTGGCGATTTGCGGACACTCTGGTCGTTGAGCATCTGGGCAGCCAGAGAGATCGACGAAATGGGGGTCTTGAACTCGTGCGTCATATTATTGATGAAGTCATTCTTCATTTCCGTAAGTTTTTTCTGGCGGAAAGCTACAATGATGGTGTAGACGAATACAATCAACAATATGAGGGTGAAGGCAAATGCTGGAACCATGAACGATATCGAGGAGAAGACATAGTCGGTCTTTGTCGGGAAATAAACCTTGAGGTAATTCCTGGGGCCAGCCACATCGTTAGGGAAAAGGGTCTGCACGAAAATATTATCCTTGTCGGCGGTCGAAGGCTGGTAATCGGCCGACTTGAAGAGAATAGTTCCGGCATAGTTGGCCACAGCGAACTCAAAAGGCATTTTTAAGCCCAGGGTATCGAGTTCCTGACGCAGGTATTTACTTACACGCGCGGAGTCAGCACGATCGGTAATGGGCCGGTCGGAGGCTTTTGATACAATGTTAAGAATCACATCGTCGAGCACACCCTTCTGATATAGGTATCGTTTGCGATAGGCTTCCTGAGCTGTCTGATAGTGAGCACCGAGCCCACCACCAGAAGTCTGAATCTTGGTAAGCTCATTTACATCACCTTTGATGGTGAGGTCGGCTTCAAGACCCGATGTAGTCTTGAATGAGTATTTAATGCCGCCAAGAGTAGGGAGGCGGTCGCTGTATTGGGCAACCACTGCCGAAGTCTCAACCTGACGGACATCGTCTTCGAGAAAATGTCTGGTCTCATCCTGCTCAAGGTGCATTGCGGTGGCCACAAGACTCTGGCGTACGCCTTGGGCAAATTGCTCATAGCGTATCTGCACGATATTCTTCATGTAGAATATCTGTATGCACAGAAGGCTGACGAACGTCACGGCCATAAGTATGGTGAGTATCCAGATTGTCTGTTTCTTCATTATTTATAGAAGATGTCGGCTCCTTGGAAAGGAGTGGTGTTAAAGTTTAACCTATATTTTGTTAACAATTAAAAGTGTTTAAAGTTTCCGTATCGATTAAAACTATTGTACGGGAGAGACACATCATTAACATTTCGCGTCAAAATTAACAAAATAATGTAAACACACAAAATGTAGCGGCGTTAAAAATGCCTAATCTTCAACAGCATCCGGCGCTACGCCCTTAGGAAGGGTAAGATGGAGCCATATAAACGCTATGATTCCCGACAGGAGCGAGCCTACAACGATCCCGAGTTTGGCATGGCTGAGAAGCTCGAGCTGAGCCGGATCGGCGGCATTGAAAGTCAAGGTTGCAATGAATATCGACACAGTGAACCCGATTCCGCCAAGCATTGCCATCGACGACATCATGTGCCAGTTGGAGTGAGCAGGCATCGGGGCCCATTTGAGCTTGACAGTGATCCAGGAGAACAATAGTATACCGATAAATTTGCCAAGTACAAGGCCAAGGATTACCGACAGAGAAATACCTTCGAAAACTGATGC
This sequence comes from uncultured Muribaculaceae bacterium, assembly GCA_910586595.1. Lineage (GTDB taxonomy): Bacteria > Bacteroidota > Bacteroidia > Bacteroidales > Muribaculaceae > CAG-873. The sequence continues at coordinate 12,437 of CAJUJB010000052.1, forward strand.
CGGGGCCATGTCAAGAAGGAATATGCCAGCATTGGCGAAGGCAAAGAGAGGCAAGATAAAATAGTTGACAATAGGATGGAGGGAGTCTTCGAGATCCTGCAAGGGTGAGATAACTTTATCCGACGCACTCTCGACTTCCTTAAGCCAGTTCATCTGTTCCTTGTCAAGAATGGTTCGCTTGGAGAGTTCGGATACATCGTCGTCACCCTTGAAATGCGAGATTGACGTACGGATGATTTTAATATATTTCATCGGCGCGAACACCGGAGTCGCCGGTACGCAGAATGCCACCAGTACACCCGCGATCGTGGGATGTATGCCTGAATTGAGGAACAGGAACCATATGATTCCACCGATGACGAGGTAGAAAATCTTACTCTTTATATGAAGTACAGAGCCTAACAGCAGTACTCCGAAGAGGACGGCGGCATAGACGAGCAGCATGTATTCTATATGGGTTGAGTAGAATGCGGCTATTACTATAATACCTCCGATGTCATCAACTACGGCTAATGTCGTAAGAAAGATTTTCAGTGATACCGGCACGCGCTTGCCGAGCATGGCAAGTACGCCGAGCGAGAAGGCGATGTCGGTTGCCATTGGGATGGCGGCCCCGCCCGAATAGGCCGTACCACGGCTCATGAGCCAGTAAATCAGAACAGGCACAACCATACCACCGATGGCGGCCACGATGGGCAGCAGAGCCTGCTTGAAAGACGAGAGCTCGCCCACGAGCACCTCTCGCTTGATTTCAAGGCCAATTGAGAAGAAGAAGATTGCCATCAGTGCATCGTTGATAAACGACAGCAGGCTCATCGGATGGCCCGAATGGCTGAAGATATTGAAGCTGCCGAGTTGAAGCCTGACTTCTTGATCCCAGAAGGCGAAATAGTGACTGTTAATGCCCGGAATATTGGCTATGATAAGTGCGAGTATGGTTGCGGCTATAAGTATATTGCCACCTGAGGCATGGCGTCGCAACGCTTGGCGGGCAGAGAAAAAAATACCTGAGGAAAAAACGGACTTTTCCTCAGTATCCCATTGTGCATGCACGCGTCTGTGCGATGAATTAGATGTCATAGTTAAATAGTATAACGTGTTTATGTTAAAACAAGCCCCTTGGGCTAAAGGTTTGCTCCTCCCGGAGCGTATTTCTTTACAGAATAAACACCCTCGGCAGTATCGGCTGCCGAGGGTGCTGTAATATGATGGATGTCAGAGTGGATTATACCCAGAAGGTGTAAGCGAAATCCTGGCGGTGGGGAAGTTCGCTGTTCTTGGGGAAGAAGCGGAAACCATAGCGGAATACGCCTGCATCCTTCACCTTGGTCGAAAGTTCGTAGGTAAGTACATTGCCATCCTGCTTAACGACTTTGAATTCGTCGGTGCGGACGAGTGATTCTTTGCCGTCTTCTTGGCGGTAAACTACCATTTCGAGACCGAGGTCACGGCCGATGCCGTTGGTGTCGGCAGTAATTTCAACGCGGAAGGGCTCACCGGTAAGGCTGGCGTTCATTTCACCGCTGTGACGTACGTCGAGCACGCGGATACCATCCCATTCAGAGGCAACTTTCTCTTTCCATGCAACGATGCTCTTGGCAAGAGCGAAGTTGTCGGCAGAGAGACGTTTGGTGCGGGCAGCTTCCTTGTTGTAGAAACGATCGATATAGTCGTCGATCATGCGCTTCATGGTGAAGTGAGGCGCGATGTGGCCGATAGAACCCTTGATGTACTGGATCCAGCGGGGCGAGTAGCCGGCCGAGTTCTTCTCGAAGTAGAGAGGAATAATCTCGTTCTCGAGCATCGAGTAGATGGTGGCGGCATCAAGTTTATCCTGCTGACCCTGGTCGGTGTAGGTACGCTTGTCGGTGAGAGCCCAGCCGGCTTTTTCGTCGAAGCGGTAGCCTTCGTACCACCAGCCGTCAAGCACCGAGAAGTTGAGCACACCATTCATCTCGGCTTTCTCGCCAGATGTACCAGATGCCTCTAGGGGGCGGGTCGGGGTGTTGAGCCAGATGTCAACGCCAGTTACAAGACGTTTTGCTACAATCATATTGTAGTCTTCGAGGAAGATGATCTTGCCGAGGAACTCGGGGCGTTTGCTGATTTCTACGATACGCTTGATAAGGTCCTGACCTGCGCCGTCGGCGGGGTGTGCCTTACCTGCGAAAATAAACTGAACGGGGAACTGCTCGTTGTTGACGATCTTAGCAAGACGGTCAAGGTCGGTGAAGAGCAGATGGGCACGCTTGTAAGTGGCGAAACGACGGGCAAAGCCGATGATGAGGGCTTTGGGGTTGATGCGGTCAACGATATTCATCACAGCTCCGGGATCGCCCTGGTTGGCAAGCCATTTCTCCTTGAAGTCGCGACGGAGGAAGTTGATGAATTTATTTTTCATTGTTTCGCGCATATCCCAGATCTTCTGATCGGGCACATCGAAGATGCCGCGCCATGCAGCGGGATCGCTCTGGTGCTCGAATACCTGAGGACCGAGTTCTTTCCAGTAGAATTCTTTCCATTCTGATGCAGCCCAGGTAGGCATGTGTACACCGTTGGTAACGTAGCCCACATGGCTTTCTTCCCAAGAATAGCCCTTCCAGATACCTGCAAACATTTTCTTCGAAACCTCGCCGTGGAGCCAGCTTACACCATTGGCTTCCTGGCAGGTGTTGAGTGCGAATACGCTCATCGAGAAACGCTCGTTGGTGTCGGGATTTTCGCGACCCATGTTCATGAGGTCGTTCCAGCTGATGCCAAGTTTTGCGGGGTATTCACCCATGTATTTGCCAAAGAGGCCTTCATCGAAGTAGTCGTGACCTGCGGGCACAGGGGTGTGTACAGTATAGAGAGATGAAGCGCGTACGAGCTCAAGCGCAACATTGAAGCTGAGACCGTCTTTCTGTACGTAGTCAACAAGACGCTGCAGGTTGAGGAGGGCTGCATGACCTTCGTTGCAGTGATAGAGCTGAGAATTTACACCAAGCTTCTGAAGCATGAGTACGCCACCGATACCGAGAAGGTATTCCTGCTTGATTCGGTTTTCCCAGTCGCCACCATAGAGCTTGTGAGTGATGGGGCGGTCGAATTCGCTGTTCATGTCGAAGTCCGTATCAAGCAGATAGAGCTTCATGCGGCCTACGTTAACGCGCCAGATATGGCAGTAGATGATACGGCCGGGATAAGGTACTTCAAGAATCATGGGGCGGCCTTCGCCATCGAGAACCTGCTCGATAGGAAGCTGGTTGAAGTTCTGGGGCTCATAGTTGGCGATCTGCTGACCGTCAACGCTGAGTGACTGTGCGAAATATCCGTAACGATAGAGGAAACCTACAGCGGTCATGTCGACACAGCTGTCGGAAGCTTCTTTGATATAGTCACCGGCAAGCACGCCGAGACCGCCGGAATAGATCTTCAGGCAGTTGCAGAGACCATATTCCATCGAGAAATACGAGATAGAGGGAACATCCTTGCGCATGGGCTTGCTCATGTATTCCTTGAAATCGGCATACACGTGGTTGAGCTCAGCCATGAAAACTTCGTCGTTGAGAAGCTCGCTGATGCGCTCGGAGGTGAGGGCCTGGATGAGCATCACGGGGTTCTCACCGTTTTTGCGCCACTGGTCGGGATTGATGGAGCGGAAGAGAGCTTTAGCTTCGCTGTTCCATACCCACCAGAGGTTTTTGGAGAGTTCTTCGAGAGGTTTGAGCTGCGAGGGCAACTCAGATTTCACTGTAATGTCGCGCCAAACAGGGGCGTTAGTGTTACTTACAGAAAGTTTCATATAAATCTTGTTAGTTTCTAATACTATTTTGTGAGACGTATGTCGCGAGCGGAGAGTGCGTCGCAGTACGCCGTGTCATAATAGGAGATAAAGTCAGCCCACTGGGCTTTAGAGGCGGTGGCTGAGGCAGCCGCTCTGGCTTTGGAGACTTCTTCCGGGGTTGAGTCAAGCAATGCGCGGATATCGGTGGCGATGGCTTCAACAGATGCTTGATAGTTGCTGTCGGTACGCTCTACAACCTCAACGCCACAATTGCCGAAGGTCGGTTTGGGTTCGATTTCGAATACCCAGCGGCCAAAGCCGGCTAAAGTTGTGGTGATGGTCGGAACACCGAAAGCCACACTTTCGAGCGGGGTATAACCCCATGGCTCATAATACGAGGCAAATACCGTGAGGTCAAGGCCCGGAAGCAGTGCGTAGTAAGTAATATCGAAGATGCCGTCTGCACCATCAAGGTAACAGGGAACATAGATTACCGTTACCTGCGACGAGGCGTCGTTGGCAAATCCAATCTCGTGTATGCGGCGATTGACCGGGTCATCATTGTAGTTATTCAACCGGTGGGTGAGAACAGGGTCGCTCAGACGGCTGAAGTTCTGCATCGAGAGTTGGTGCTCAAGATCTGGCCGTGGGCCACCGCACCATGCGGGCACAAGAACCAGTGCAAGAGTTTTTTTGCCGGGGTTACCGTCAGCAAGACGTTTTACTGCATCCAGATAAACGTCGATGCCTTTATTGCGGTATTCGCAACGGCCTGAAGTGGCTACGATAAACGTATCGGCAGGATATTCAACTCCGGTGAGCGCGTGCGCAACATCAAGTATGCGGGCGCGGGCTGCTTTGCGGGCGCTGGCATAACGACTTTTGGCCGGAACGAAATTTAGCTCAAAGCCATTGGGGGTCACTTCAGGGCGGCGGCCGAGAAGCTGTTCAGCTTCATCTGCTGTAACGTCGCTTACAGTTGTAAAACAATCGGCATTCCAGGCGGCAGCTTTCTCAAGCGAGTGCTTGGCTTCCATATTGAGCTCGCGCGCCATCTGGTCGCCGTCATAGTTTTTCAGTTGGTCATAAAGCGGTTTTCCGTTACCGCATATGCTTCGCCCTATACTTGTGGCGTGTGTGGTGAATACGGTTGCGACTCCGGGCATATCAGCCTGCAGAGTAAGCAATCCCATGGCAGTTGTCCACTCATCAAAGTGTGCAACAACCTTACGATGGTCAGTCTTGTAATATGAGATTATACTTTCGATTACTGCGGCAGCCGCACGGGCGAAGGCACATCCTTCGTCATAATCACCGTAGGCATGCAGGGAGTCAACATGGTAGAGTTCCCACATACGGCCATATGCGGCGTCTTTTGTCTTATACATACCGTCGAATCGCACTAAGACAGCCAAAGGCTTGCCGGGAATATCCCAGCGGCCTACGCGTACGTCAACACCCTCAGGGAGCATGGCATGCTCAACCCAACGGCGCATCAGAGTCTTTGACTCAACAAAATAAGGAGAAGGATTGTCCTCACTCCAGACATCGGGGCCTATAAATATCAACTTGTCTTTGAATTGCTCTTTGAGCGTCTTGGCTTTGCTTGAAAGGACAGTATATATACCGCCTATTTTATTACAAACCTCCCAGCTTGCTTCAAATAACAAATCGATTTCTTGACTACAATTGTCCATATACCTTGAACTTCAATCTTTTTTCGAGCCGCAAAGGTACGTATTTTTTTCCAAAAATCAAAATGACTTCTCTGTCTGGCTGTGCTTTAAACACATAAAATACCCTATAGGGGCACTTCTGAAGCAGGTTTGGACGACTTTTTTTGATTTAATTATTTTTATTTGTCCTCAGCCACCGGCATTATGATGGCCATATCGTATTTCATAGCGCGACAATGCCCCACCCCAGTCTGTGAAAATGGCTTGGGCGGGGCATAGAACTGACATTTTGTGTCAGTCGTTATTGCGTGGATTGTTGTTGAGTGTGCGTGTACGTTCTTTAACGAGTTCTTTGTTGTCGGCATTGTCGTCAGCATGGTTAACGGCTGCTCCGGGAAGATTGTCGATTGCGTGATCAATCTTTTCCTGACTTGGGTGGTGATGAGTATCTTCTTTCATGATTGTTTAGTTTTTAATATTATAAATAGGTAACGCCGTCGGAGAAGTATAGTTCAAAGAGGTGGCGAAAAACACAACACAATGTTAACGGAGGTTAAAAATTTGGAGGTTCCGAAAAAAGTGTCTAACTTTGCACCATCGAAACATCGCGGAGTGGAGCAGTGGTAGCTCGTTGGGCTCATAACCCAAAGGTCGTAGGTTC
>CAJUJB010000053.1 GCA_910586595.1 uncultured Muribaculaceae bacterium
TAACCGCCCCCTCTCAAGCCCCGAAGGCCACAAGCCGACGGGGCTTTTTTTATATTGGTTGTACGGTAATAAGACTTAGCTATGGCTTTTTTCAAGTACATGGATGATGCCAGGTCATTCTTCGGATCAGATTCCTCCAGGGCGCTCGCGTTGCTGCGGTGGCCTCTGGCTATGTGTATTGTGGCCGTGCATTGGTTTATGTGGGTGCTGATAGTGCCGGCGCTCGGACTCGATGCCGACACGGCTGAATTGCCCTCTCTGGCGGCCCTCACTAAGTTTGTAACCGTCTTCCTGAGCGATAACGGCGTGGCATCGTTCTTTTTTATCTCTGGCTATTTATTCTTCGCCGGAGAGCCGATGACGCGTGAGAGATATAAAAAGAAGGTCTACAAGCGCGTGTTCTCCCTACTCATTCCCTATATTCTCTGGAATGTGCTTTATCTCCTATTTATACGCGCGCATTATCTGCCGGTGTTCAGCAGCCTGTTCCCCCGCATGCAGGAGGTGGGATTCACTATGACCTGGGGCCAGATGCTGAAGGGAATGTTCTTCACGGCTTCGCCCCATAACGCCAATCTGTGGTTTATCCGCGAGCTCATGACATGTGTCATTCTGGTTCCGTTGCTCTACCGGGGCATCTGCCGATGGCCGCAATGGCTCATGGCAGCCTTCGGGATAGCCTATCTTGTGGCCCTTCATTACGAATTACAGTATCTCTCTTACCTTGCCGACTCACTATTTTTCTTCACGCTTGGAGCCGCGCTGTCGGTACGCGGATGTGATCTGGTGCGTACTGCCGCAGGAAAAGGCTGGATGTCGGCCCTCCTGTTTCTTGCCGGTGGAGCCGCATATTGGTATTGTATGGAGCGTTGGCCCATGTACGCGGCTGTAATCAAGTTTGCAGGCCTCCTGAATGTGATATTGCTTGCTGTATGCATTGCCTCATGGTTTGCACGGCGTGGCGTCCGTGCCAATACCTTTCTCACGGGCGCAACATTCTTTGTCTTCGCCTCACATCCCTTCCTCATTGCCCATTTCACTATGTTCCTTGCGCGCGTCTTCAAGCCGCAGAGCGACCTGGCGATTACCGGGCTCTATTTTATCGGTTACTTCGCGTTGCTGGCCCTACTTTTAGGCTCCTATTGGCTGCTTGCGAAAGTCTCTCCGAAGGCGGCCGCTTGGCTTACCGGAAAGCGGAGCCGTTAGTTTTGGTGTGTGAAACTTTTTGCGTACCTTTGCAGTTAGCAATTATCGCAAAAAACTATCCACACCTAAAATCATGAAAATTCTTAAATCAGTCTCGGTCGCAGCGCTGCTGTTATTTATGGTCTCCTGCGGCGGAAAGACTTCACAGGCCAGCTATGATGTCATTCCGGCTCCTGCTGAAGTTACAGTAGAAGCTACAGCTTCACCGTTTGTAATAACTTCGTCGACCCCGGTGGTGTATACTCCCGGCGACAGCGTCATGGAGCGTCAGGCACGTTTCCTTGCCGAATATGTGCAGGAGCAGTCGGGCATAGAACTGAAACTCCAGCCCGGGGAGCCTGTCAAGGGAGCCGTAGTGCTGTCGGCTGATCTTGTTAGCGATAATTCGGAGGCTTATGAGCTTGATGTCACTGCCGACGGCGTGAGCATCAATGGTGCCTCTCCTGCCGGCGTATTCTACGGCATCCAGACCTTACGCAAGTCTATCCCGGTGGAGGATGTCGCCAAGATTGAACTTCCGGCTGTGAAAATTTCCGATGCACCCCGCTTCGGTTACCGCGGAGCTCACTTCGACGTTGCCCGCCACTTCTTCCCTGCCGATTCTGTGAAGGAATTCATAGATATGCTTGCCCTCCATAACATCAACCGCATGCACTGGCATCTTACCGACGACCAGGGCTGGCGTGTGGAGATCAAGAGCCGCCCCGGTCTGACCGAGGCAACTATGAAGGTGCCCAACGAGCCAGGCTCAATGCAGATGCCTGTGCCCGGCTTCTATACCCAGGATGAGCTTCGCGACGTTGTGGCCTATGCTGCCGAACGTCATATCGAGATTGTTCCTGAAATCGACCTCCCCGGCCATATGCTCGCCGCCTTAGCCGCATATCCCGAACTCGGATGTACCGGTGGCCCGTATGAAGTGTGGGGCAGTGCAGGTGTGATGACCGACGTGCTCTGCGTAGGTAACGAGGAGACCTACCGGTTCCTTGATGATGTCTTCGGCGAACTTGTAGAGATTTTCCCGTCGGCCCTTTTCCATATCGGTGGCGACGAATGCCCGCGCGACCGCTGGAAAGAATGTGCCAAATGCCAGGCAATGGCAACCAAACTTGGCTTTAAGAATGACTCACATGGCACGCGTGAGGCCAAGCTTCAGAATCATATGATGCATCATGTGGCCAAGTATCTTGAAGAACGTGGCCGTCGCGTCATTGGCTGGGATGAAGTTCTCGACAGCGACTTCGCCGAGAATGCCGTTGTTATGTCGTGGCGAGGAGAGCAGGGTGGTATTGAAGGTGCCCGCCGTGGCCATGACGTGATCATGACTCCCTCTACCCATCTGTACTTCGACTTCTACCAGTCGCCTGACCAGAGCAGCGAGCCGAAGGCTATCGGCGGCTACACTCCGGTTGAAAAAGTATACAATTACGAGCCCGTGCCTGCAGTGCTCACCCCCGACGAACAGAAACACATCCTCGGCGTGCAGGCAAACCTCTGGACAGAATATATTCCCTCTTTCAAGCAGGTTCAATACATGGAGCTGCCGCGTATCGCCGCCCTCAGCGAGATTCAGTGGACCGACCCCTCCAAGAAAAATCTCGAAGGCTTTGTCGGCCGTCTGCCCCGTATGCTTGATATTTATACAGACCATGGCTGGCGCTATGCCGATCACGTATTCAATGTACATGGTACAGTCACTCCCGATAAAGAGGCCCGTGCCCTCAAAGTTGAATTGTCGACATACGACGATGCCCCCGTACACTATACTCTCGACGGCACTGAGCCTACCCGCGAGAGTGCCCTCTATACCGAACCTCTTGTTATCAACGAGCCTATCACCCTCCGTGCAGCTGCAGAGCGTGGCGAAGGCATGGGCCGCATCTACGAAGGCGGAGTCCAGTTCTCTAAATCGACTTTCCGCCCCGTAACTCTCTCTGCCGCCCCGCATCCCCGCTATACATTCGGTGGAGCCGAGCAGCTTGTCGACGGATGTCTGGGTTCTCATGGCTATACTGATGAGCTTTGGCTGGGCTTTACCGTGCCTGAATTCGACCTTACCATTGACTTTGAGGAGCCCGACACCATCAGCGCTGTCGATGTGCGTACGAACGTTTCGACCGGCAGCTGGATTTTTGAAGCACGCAAGATCGAGGTTGCCACCTCTCTTGATGGCAAGACCTTCACCAACGTAGCCTCGCTCGAGCTTCCGGCCATGACCGAAGATGCGGCTTACGTCAAGGAACACCGCCTGTCGTTCGATCCCACCGAAGCCCGTTATGTGCGCGTTACCGTTGATTCAGAGACCTCTATGCCCGAGTGGCATGCCGGAAGCGGTCGTCAGGCATTTGTATTCGTAGATGAGGTAAGCGTATATTAAACCTTCTGTAATTATTTTAATAAGGATAATAAAATTTTTTAAAAAGCTGCTTGCTTACTCTAAACCTAATGGTATGAGTAATAATATATAAGCATACGGCCTTTAGAATTTCACCCGGAGAGGGGTGCCAAGCTCGTAAATGAGTACTGGCACCCCTCTCTGTCGTTGTAAACCGATTTATATGTCTCACATACGATGGGAGATGAGGGCTTTTTCACGCCAAAATCGGTAGAGTATACTTTTTGAAGTATTTTAAAAATAGGGGGGGTAAGAAAAATATATAGTTAAAGAATGTAAAAATATGGAATTGATTCAAAAAAAGGACGTAATTTAGAGGCGTGAAACCGGATCCTGCGCCGGCCCCAAAGGCAGACATTTGCGTAAACCTCTAAATAATAACAAAATATCGATTGTTACACTATCGACTTAAATCAAATACTCAACATCTGTAATTCAGCACAACCTCCATCTGCCGACCTCTCCAAGTAGACGAAGGCTGATAAACATAATGAAGATTATCCTATAAGACAACAAAAGTTTCATCAACGTATCTTAATACCTGTATTACATGGTAAAACCAGTACATCATTCACGACTATTGCTCTTGCTGGCCGCCTTGATCATGCAAAGCGCATTGTTTGCTGCCTGGGCAGCTCCATTCACAGTGAGCGGCACGGTGACCGACGAGACGGGTGAGCCCCTCATCGGCGTATCTGTCAAAGCCGCGAACAGCAAAACCGGTGTCACCACTGACATCGATGGCAACTACTCCATTTCCATGCAGTCTCCCGGTAAGCTGGAGTTCTCGTATGTAGGTATGGAGCCTCAAACTATCCAGGTTTCCGCTGCCGGTAAGTACGACATCGTGCTCAAGCAAGGCCAGAACACACTCGACGACGTTGTCGTAGTAGGTTATGGCGTGCAGCGTAAAGTCAACCTCACCGGTTCGGTGCAGAGCGTTTCCTCAGAGGAAATCCTTCGCCGAAATGTATCCAACGGTTCTTCGGCTCTCCAGGGTATCGTGCCCGGTCTTAGCGCCGTGCAGGAGTCGGGTGCCCCCGGCGGTGACGGTGCAAGCATCAAGATCCGCGGTATCGGTTCACTCAACTCAGCCACAGCACCTCTTGTCCTCATCGACGGTGTGGAAGGCGATATGAACCGCATCGACCTCAACTCTGTTGAATCAATCTCAGTTCTGAAAGACGCTGCCTCAGCGTCTATATACGGTTCGCGCGCGTCAAACGGTGTTATCCTTATCACAACCAAGCGCGGCAGCAACGGCAAGCCCAAAGTGACCTTCAACGGCTATGTGGGATGGAACCAGCCTACTGAGCTTCCTAACCCTGTTGACGCTGTTGGTTACCTCACAGCCGCCGACATCGCCAATGTCAACAACGACGTTGCTCCGATGTATACCGAGCTCATCGACCTCTACCGCACCGAAGGTGCCGATAACTTCAACCGCTACGACACCAACTGGCGCGACCTCGTGCTCAAGAAACACGCCATGGCACAGAACTACTCTGTAGGTGTATCGGGTGGCAATGACTTCCTCAGCGTATATGCCAACGCCGCCTACTACAAGCAGGACGGTATGGTGCCCAACAACTACTTCAAGCGCTACAGCATGCGCCTCAACTCCGACCTCAAGATCAACAGCTGGATCAAGTTAGGTGTCGACATGAGCATGCGTCAGGCAGAAGCTTACAACCCCCTCGAAGGTTCGACAACCCTCATCGGCTATGCCATGACCTTCACTCCTATCCTCTCAGCCATCGACGTTAACCCCGAGACAGGCGAGACTCACTGGGGCTACGGTCTCCAGGGCAACAACCCTTACGCATCTATCAATGCTGGCGGTTACTCCAAGAGTACAGCTCCCGAGTACTACACCCGCGCAAGCCTCACCATCAATCCCTGCAAAGGCCTGACCGTGCTCGGTACATGGAACTGGAAGCGCAACGACGGCCGCACTTACACATTCTCTGACACTTACGACGAATACGAGAGCGGCATCTACAAGCAGACCAAGCCTTCTTACAAGGCAGCCCGCGAAAGCCGCAGCCAGAGCGACTACATCCAGTATACCGCAATGGCTACCTACGAGAATACCTTCGGTAAGAACTACCTCAAGGCTATGGTTGGCTTCCAGAGCGAAGAGACCAACTACACAAGCCTCGAAGGCGCCCGTAACACCTTCAATTACGACGGCTACACCGACCTCGTTCACGGTGACGCCTCTACTGCCACCAACAGCTCGTACCGCTACAGCTATGCGATGCTGTCTTACCTCTTCCGTCTCAACTATTCGTTCGCAGAACGTTACCTCGTAGAAGTAAACGGCCGTTACGACGGTACATCACGCTTCAAAGCCGACAAGCGCTGGGGCTTCTTCCCCTCTGTATCGGCTGGCTGGCGTATCTCTGAGGAAGCCTTCATGAAAGACACCCAGACTGTGGTCAACAACCTCAAGCTCCGCGCATCTTTCGGTCGTCTCGGTAACCAGGACATCAACTCTTACTTCCCCTATGTAGCTGCCATCTCCAGCATAGACGGATATGGTTATTGGTTCGACGGCACCTTCACTCCCGGCGCCGCTCAGACACAGCTCGCCAACGCCCTCATCACTTGGGAAAAATCAACCCAGTTCGACATCGGTCTTGACTGGAGCCTCTTCAACAATCGCCTCTCCGGTGGCTTCGACTACTACATCCGCAAAGTCGACGACATGCTTCAGAAATTCCCCGTGCCTGTATTCGTATCGCTCGAAGCTCCCTGGCAGAACGCCGGCTCGATGCGCAACAACGGTTGGGAAGTATCTCTTAACTGGAACGACCGCGTGGGCGACTTCAACTACTACGCTAAATTCAACCTCTCCGACGTACGCAACAAAATCCTCGATCTCTACGGCAACACCTACAACAGCAACAACCGCCTTACTGTAGAAGGCCAGGCCTACAACCAGTACTACGGCTATGTTGCCGACGGTTACTTCCAGAGCCAGGACGAAATTGACGCCAAGAATCCCGACGGCTCATATGTATATGCAGTATACGGCGAGCGTGCCAACATCAAGCCCGGTTTCATCCGCTATAAGGATATCGACGGCAACGGCACCATCGACGGTGACGACCGCCAGGCTATCGGCGACCCCTATCCCCACTTCGAATTCGGTTTCACCCTCGGTGGCGAATGGAAAGGCATCGACCTCAGCATCTTCTTCCAGGGTGTAGGTAAGAAAGACGTGGCTTACACCGGTGCCGGTGCACGTCCTCTCATGGGTAACGGTACCATCTACGAGCACCAGCTCGATACATGGAGCCCTGAGAACCCCAACGCACAGTATCCTCTCCTGCTCATCGACAACGCAGGTAACTCTCAGAACAACCTCTTCTCTTCATTCTGGGTCAAGAGCGGTGCATACTGCCGTCTGAAAAACCTCGTGCTCGGTTACACTCTCCCCCAGAAGTGGACCCGCAAGGCCTTCATCGAGCGTGTACGCGTATATGCTTCGGGCCAGAACCTCTTCACCATCCGCGGCAGCAACTTCTACAAAGGCTTCGACCCCGAATCTTCGGCCGGTGCCTCATGCTACCCCCTCAACCGCACTTACCTCGTAGGACTCCAAATCGACTTCTAATCAAGCTACATCAATGAAAAAAACGATATATACAGCAATCTGTGCCGTCGCAGCCCTCTCTCTGGGCTCCTGCTCCGACTTCCTCGACAAGAAGAGCACTGCTTACGACTCCGACGGCTTCTATGAATCGGACGCCGGTATCAGCGACGGCGTTACTGCGACATACCGCCTTGTGCCCTACGACCAGAACTGGGCCGTGCCTCAGGCTGTGATGCAGGATGTTTACTGCCCCTACTCCATGCAGGACGAGGAGAACAACACCATCAGCGCCGGCGGTGGTCTCAACCCTGACCACAGCTACGTGAAAAGCTATTGGAGCGGTCACTGGGCAATTGTCGCACGTGCAAACAACGTGCTGTCTGGTGCAAAAATCAGCTTCGACGAGCTCTTCGACCCCAATGCCGACGCAAGCGCTACATACAAACGTCGCTATTGCGAGGCTCTCGCACTTCGTGACTACGCTTACTACAACCTCGTGCAGGCTTACGGTGATATTCCCTTCTTCCCCGAAGCCGTTACTCCCGACCAGTACACCGAGCCCCGCCACGACAAAAAAGAGATTACCGACTATATCATCAACGAGCTCACCCAGATTGGTGAGGCCGAAATACTTCCCTGGGAACCCGAGCAGCTCGGCCGCATAGGCAACGGTATGGTATGGAACCTCGTTGCACGCTGGGCACTTCTCGCCGGTAGCCACGATTTCGGTGGCGAAGGCCAGGCTTATTTCGCAAAGGCCGCCGCAGCTGCACAGAAGGTAATGGATCACCATGGTCTTGCCACTGAATTCAACGACCTCTTCACTCACGAAGGTCAGGCTAAGACAGCTACCCGCAATGAAATCCTCTGGGAATACTCCTACACCAACGAGAGCTCTGTGATCCGCACACACAAGATGCGTTACGGTCATACCTCGCGTACGGCAGGTGGTTCTTCAGTGCGTTTCCCCTCACCCATGATCGCTGCAGTCTTCGAGTGTAAGGACGGTCTCCGTATCGACGAGTCACCCCTCTACGACCCGACCAAGCCCTTCATGAACCGCGACCCCCGTTTCCGTCACACCATCCTCATGCACGGCGACACAATGTGGTTCAACGGCGGCAACAGCGCCATCGAGATCAACGTATACGACAAGACCTCGCGCCAGTACCCCAACCCCCGTCAGAAAGGCAAATGGTACTCTTACACCAATCTTGACGTGACCGGTACTTCTTCTTCCTGCGCCCACAACGGCATCGGCATGCTCTGGAACAAATACAACGAAGACCTCAGCGAAGGTTTTTCTGATTGCACCATCGACCTCATCGTGATGCGCGCAGCCGAGGCATACCTCACTTATGCAGAGGCCAAGATCGAGCTGAACCAGCTTGACCAGACTGTTTACGACGCAATCAACAAGGTACGCCGCCGCGCACACATGCCCGACTTCGACCCCGCACGCCAGGGTGATCAGGACAAGATGCGTCAGATCGTACGCCGCGAACGTAAGGTAGAGCTCGCCATGGAAGGTGTACTTCTCACCGACTTCCGCCGCTGGAAAATCGGCGACCTTCTCAACGCAGGTCCGTTCTATGGTCAGCCTATCCCCGAAATCCGCTGGACAGGTCTTACCAAGGCCGATATGCCTACCTTCAAGAAAACTCCCCGTCACGACCTCAACGACATCCCCGATTACTCAGCCGTGGCCGACAAGTACACCTCGCGCGACCTCAAGCGCTTCTGGGCTGATCGCTTCATGTGGTGGCCTATCCCCCGTACCGACCTCGACCGCAACCCCAACCTCACCAACCCTGAAGGTTATTAATCCGACACATAAACAATCATACCGGCCTGCACCGAGCAGTGCCGGCCGGTATGATCAATTTTAACATACTCCATGCAGAAAATTCTCCCCGCTCTATTGCTGACACTCGGCGCCACGGCCACACTCTCCGCACAGACACGCGTTGAGACTGCCGACGGCCGTGTGACCCTGGCCAACAATCAGGCTTCTGTGACTTTTGATTCCGGCAAGCGCTTCGACATCCTCGAGATGTCGCACAGCGGCTCTCGTAATCTCGTGCAGCCCGGATCGAATCTCGCACCCTGGACAATCACCTATCTCGGAGCTCAGGGAGAGACTCCCGAGGTAAACCCCGCTTGCGCCGTTTACCGCGGTTACACCACCGAGCGCAACGACACTGCCTCGGCCCTTACTTTCCGCTGGGATACCCGTCTCCAGTACGACGGCAAGCCGTATCCCGTAGAAATGCGTGTGTCGCTGGCCGACAACTCGCCATTGCTTGAGTGGAACATCACTGCCTCCCTGCCCGAAGGCTGGAAGGTGAGCGAGATCAAGTTCCCCACTGTGGCTGTGAAGTCGCCCGAGACTGCAAAAGTTATCACTCCGGCCGGCTGGGGTAACGAGTATACCCTCCGCGCCGATACCGTTTACGAAGCCAACTACCCGTCGTGGTCAGCTTCGATGCAGATGATGATGCTCGACGACCCTCAGGGCGCCTACTTCTATTCACCCCGCGACTACAAGGCATGCGGCAAGCTCATGACCCTCGGCGAACGCCTCGGCCAGAGCGAAATCACTACCCGCACCGTTGTATCGGAGGCCTGGAATAAAAATGGAGCCTTCACTCTGCCCTGGACAACTGTCACCGCATATCATCCTCAGGGCTGGGCCGAAGCTGCCTGCACCTGGTACCGCCCCTTCGCCCTCAACACATCGTGGGGCAAGGTTGAGCTCAAAGACCGAAACATCCCCGAGTGGCTGGTGGAGAAAGACCTCTGGCTACGCGCAAAATATACAGGCGACACCACTATTGTGGCTGTCAACCGTGCCATCGACTATTTCGGCGACGACATCGCCTTCCACTGGTATTTCTGGCACAATCATGCCTACGACTCGCATTATCCCGACTACTTCCCTGCTAAACCGGAGTTTGCCGGCATCGTGAAGCAGGTACGCGACCGCAATTGCCAGGTAATGCCATATATCAATGGCCGTCTCTGGGATCCCGGAGCCGACAGCTATAAGGCCCGCAAAGGCTACGAAGCATCTTGCCGCCGACCCGACGGTGCCCTCTACACTGAAATATATCCCACTTCAATCGTTCCCAATACCGTCACCTGCCCTTCGTCGCCCATCTGGCACGACATGCTCATCGAGCTTGCCGACTCCATCCAGGAGCGCATTGGCACCGACGGACTCTATATCGACCAGATCGCGGCAGCAGCCCCGTACCCCTGTTATGCCGAGAATCATTCGCACCCCAAGGGCGGCGGTGAATTCTGGTATGA
Organism: uncultured Muribaculaceae bacterium; assembly: GCA_910586595.1. GTDB lineage: Bacteria > Bacteroidota > Bacteroidia > Bacteroidales > Muribaculaceae > CAG-873. The sequence goes on from CAJUJB010000053.1 coordinate 10,515, forward strand.
GGACTACAAAGGCATTATCGACGATATGCGTGCCTCGCATCTCAAGCCCGGCAACATAATCTTCTCTGAGGAGAATGCCGAGTGCTATATCCCCGTTTTCGATATTCTGCTTACGGTCAACACACCCCACACTCCGGCGTGCCGTATCGTGCCCCTCTATCCTCTGATTTACTCCGACCGCGTGCTCACCACCGCGTATACCTATACCCCGTATACCGATGTGCGCAATGGCGACTTCCGTTACCAGAACATGCAGTGCCTCCTCTACGGTTCGCAGCTCGGATGGGTTGACCCCCGTCTGCTCTGGGTCGACGAGAAGAGCGCCTACGAAGCTGAATTCCTCAAGAAACTTGTTGACTTCCGCAAAGACCAGCATGACGTGTTTATCGGCGGCACTTATGTGCGCGAGTTCATTCCCGAGGGCGACAACCCTTACGTCAATGTTCCGGTCTTCGGCCCCGACTATATGGTGAAGGGCGCCGAGTGGATCTCGCCTAATGGCAAGCGTGTGATGTATGTGGTAAACAGCGATTCGAAACCCCACACAGTTAAACTGCCCACAGGCAAAACCATTAAAATGGATGCCATCTCGGCTAAACGCATTAATCTATGAAACTCGACTCTATCCTCACTCTTGCGGCGATAGCCCTCGGCACAACTCCTGTGATGGCCGCGGAAGGGCAGTGGATTCTCCAGGGCGTAGCCTACGAGACCGATACCCTTCAACACTACCAGGCAGGCCCCGGCACAACTATCACCGTTCTCGACCTTGTGGCCGGACGCGGTTCCGACAAGGAAATCAAACAGCGCGTATGGTACAGCGTGACCGACCTCACCAATCCCGATGTTGAGATAAAGACCGTGTGCGGCTCAAATATCCGCACATCAAATATGACCGTTCCCGCCATGGTCAACAGCCGCAAGGGCGACGGTAATGTATACTTCCTCGGTGTCAATGCCGACCTTTTCTCGACCAATGGCCCCATCGGCACCTCCATCATGAACGGAGAGGTGCTCAAGACCGCTAAAGAGTCTACAGCATGGAAGGCTGTGGGCGTTGAAGATAATGGTGCTCTTTATTTCGGCACCGCAAAACTTACCTTCTCGGCCAAGCTAAACGGAGCTATGGAGTATGCGCCCTCGCTGGTCAACGTACCCCGCGCCGCCAACGAGTGCGTGCTCTACACCCGCCGCTGGGGCACCACCACACGCACTACCGAAGGTGAGACAGGTATAGAGATTGCTCTGCGCCCCGCCGACGGCATTCTCCATAGCGACGGCCCGACGGTCTGCACCGTCGAGAGCGCTCCGGTCAAGAACGGTGGCAACATGGCCATACCTGAAGGCTGCTTCGTCATATCGAGCACGGTGGCCAGCCACATCCGCGATCTGGGTCTCATGAAAGCCGGTGACACATATACCATCACCCCCGCAGGCATCAGCATCGCTGCAAGTGCCTACAGCAGCCACTCATTCACCAAGTGCGTGGAGCTCTGCGGCGGCGACCCTATGCTCCTCGTCGGCGGTGAGACTCTTGCCTCATATGCAACGATGCCCAACTACGACGCCCGTCGCCCCCGTACAGCTATCGGAACTGATGCCACTCATACAATCATGACTCTTCTCGTGGTCGATGGCGACAGCTTCAACAAAGGCATTTCTGCCGGTGTCGATGCCAAAGACCTCGCTGCAATGATGAAGCAGCTCGGCTGCTATGATGCCCTCAACTTCGACGGAGGCGGCTCATCGACGATGTATACCGATGCATTCGGCGTGCTCAACCGCCCGAGCGACGGCAAAGACCGCGCAGTGCGTAACGGATGGTTTATCACAACTCCCGACCGCAGCGATGTCGAGACCGCCTCGATTGCCTTCGCCGATCCTCACAAGACTCTTGCCATAGGCGATACTTACACCCCCGTGTTCTATGCCTACAACAATAGCGGCCTTCCCGTCAACACCGACCTCCAGGGTGTCAAGCTTGAGGCTCCCGTCGAGCTCGGAACTGTATCGGCCGACGGCCGCACACTGACCGTGACCGGCGACGGAACCTACGCGCTCACCGCCCGTCTTGGTGGCCATAAATGCACCATAGCTGTCCGCGCAGGCGATTATAAGGCAAACTCCGGTTCATCATCCCTCTCCGCAGTCGAGGCTGCCTCTGACGCAAAGACAGAATATTTCACCCTCGACGGCCTTGAGGCCGACCCGCAGGCTCTTACGCCCGGCATCTATCTGCGCCGCAGCGGCAGCCAATGCGAGAAAATAATAGTAAAATAACAATCAACCATATTATCAACCTTAAAACAACTCTGGAAATGAAAAAACTTTTCCTCCTTTCACTTGCAGTTGCAAGTGCAGCTACCATGGCTTCCGCACAGGACTTCGTATCGGGCGGTACCCAGATCTTCAAGGACGGCTACAAGCTCTCCGTTGAATGGGGCAACGTCGATATGCTCGGCGACGCTACCTGCCGTGTAGGTACAGGTACAAACGACAAGTTCTTCCTCAACGACTATGCAGCCGGCACAGTGAAGATCTTCGGTCAGAAAGGCCTTATCAAAGATCTTAAGATTGCCGACAACCTCTGGGTAAGCAACACTGCCGACGACGCAGGTCACATCATCGTTCGTGGTACTGCAGTAGCTTGGCCCGGCAATGGTCAGTATGGCGGTTGCTACTATCCTGGCACCGGTAACGGCGACCTCATCTATGTTGTAGACGCTGCCACCGAGACTCTTCTTACAGCTACCCCCCTCGAGCTCAAAGACGGTTACACCGGTCGTTTCGACGCTCTTGGCCACGTACACGCCAACGTAGTTGAAGACTTCTGGGATCTTATCGCCATCGCTGACGGTACAGGTCAAGGTGAGGACTTCATGTACGACGGCATCGAGAGCGAAGCTGGCTGCGAACAGTTCGCAATCACCATCGCTCCCGAATTCGATGAAACATCCGCTAACAAGATTCAGACCCTCGGCATCGGCCAGATCTATGGCGAAGCAAACGAAGAAGGCTACTATCAGAACATGGCTGTTCTTGCCAACAACTACCTTCTCGTGACCAGCTCTGATGCAGGTCTCGGCAACGGCATCGCACGCTATGACTACCTCCCCAGCGAGGAAGATCCCGAAGCATATGCTTGGCAGTACAGCGGCGAGTTCTTCGTTACTCCCCAGCACGCTTCAACCAGCGGCTTCATGGTATTCGAGCTCGCAGGCAAGCAGTTCATCATCTACACCTCTGGTGAAGGTGGCGGCGCTGTAGCTCCCGACGCATTCGGCATCTCTGAAGTTAAATTCACCGACACCCCCGCAAGCGACCCCGAAGAAGACAAGAACGTACTGGTTGCTCGTCTCTTCCCCGCAACCAACGATGCAGGTGGCTTCCTCTACAAAGGCGGCTCTAACTTCACCTCTTACAACGTAGAACCCGTAGAAGGCGAACCCAACTCGGTATACATCTATACCTTCTGCCAGGGTGGCCCGATGATCAAGCTCAAATTCACCGCTCCTGAAACCGGTGTTGAGGCTGTTCAGGTTGTTGAAAACGAAAACGCTCCCGTTGAATACTACAACCTCCAGGGCATCCGCGTAGCTAACCCCGAAAACGGTATCTTCATCCGTCGTCAGGGCAACGAGGCTACCAAAGTCGTTCTCTAATAGACCCCATATCTGTCGGTGCGCAACGTCGCACCGGCATTGAAGATACTTTCTAAGGTAATAAGTTGATAGGATTTCGCCGGCAACTTCCAATTTGCCGGTAAAACCGGGGCTGACCCGCCCCGGTTTTTTTCACATTAAATTACATAATTACACCTTTACATGAAAAAACATCTCATGACCGCCGCCATCGCACTCGCTGGAGTAAGTATGGCAGCTAATGCGACTGTTGGCTCGACCCAGACTCAGGAAGGCTATCAGCTCACAAACGTTTATTCACTCGACGGCGTTGCACCGGCTAATGCTACAGCAGCCCGCAGTGGCGTAGGTATCGGCGACAAATTCTTTGTCAACGAATACGCTACTGGTGTCAAGGTTTATGACAAAGAAGGCACACTGCTCAAAACTATCGCAGCTCCCGAAGGCTACCATTGCTGGGTAAGCTGTAACCTCGACGCTGCCGGTCACCTGCTCGTGCAGCTCGACACAAAGGCATTCGATGGTTCTTGTTCGCCCAATGGCAACCACGGCTTCATGGTAATCGACACCGAGACTCTCGAAGTGCTCAATGAATTCATCCCCATGACCTTCGGATATGCTCAGCGTTTCGATGCGATGGCTCCCGTTGACAAGAACATTCTTGTTGACTACAATACCCGCATTATTGCTCCTCTGAATACTGCAACCACCGAGTATCAGTTCAGCTACAACCAGACTGAAGGATCAGGTTATTGGAAAACAGCAGCATTTACTGCAAATGCTTTCGATGAGTTCCCCGCCGCCGCTCAGAAGTGTACTTCTACAGGCTATGCAATGCAGTACACCGACCTTGAAGGCAATGTGCTTCTCGCAAACTATCCTAACCCTGTCTATAATCTGACTTATTCAGGTGAAGGCAAGCACGGTAACGGTATCCTGAAATGCACCGGCAACTGGAAATCTTCAGGCCAGTTCATCTACACCCCCATGCACTCTGGCTATACCGGCTTCAATATCTTCACACTCGCCGGTAAGCAGTATATCATCTATCCTGCCGGTGGTGCTGTAAACAGTGGCGACGCCTTCGCCATCAGCGAAGTGACTTTTGTAGACAGCCCTCTTACCGACATGACCATGGAAGGTGAGACTCTTGTCGACGGCAAGCTCGCCGGTCCTCTGGTAGCCCGCGTATATGCAGCCGTAACCGAAGCCGGTGCGGTTAAATATGCATCGGCAGCTGCTTGTGCACCTTCTTACACCATCGAACCCGTTGAAGGTGACGAAAACTCTGTATATATCTACACTTACGCAGCCGCAACTCCCGCCAACAAGTGGAAATTCACTGTTGTCAAAGAGGAAGAGAAGCCCGAACCCGTTGAATCTGGTTCTTATGTATGCGCCTTCAAAGCCGGTCTGATCGACGCTGGCGGTACATTCAGCGAAAAGGTATCTGCTTACACCAAGACCTTCACCAACGTATACGAAGGTTACAGCTGGACCATCTCTAACTTCAACAACAACAATGCAGGCTGGGATTTCGTCCGCGCAGGCAGCAAGAGCGCCGCAAGCGTGGCTACAATCACCACCGACTTCGCGCCCGCTCAGGAAATCAACAAGGTCGTTGTCAACATCGGTAAAGTAGGCGGCGTAACAGAAGCTTACCTCCTTACCTCTGCAACCGAAGACTTCGCTGAAGCTACCAAGACTCCTATCGAGAATCTTGCCGCTGGCGACGTGACCATCAAGATCGCCGAGCCCGCCGGTAACCTCTACTACCGTCTTGTATTCGACTGCGAGAAGGGTGCTTCAAACGGTAGCCTCCAGGTCAACCGCATTGAATACTTCTATGGCGATGAAGAGGTAGTAGAGCCCGTTGAACCCATCGAAGGTGGTACACTCGAAGATCCCTACACCGTAGCTGAAGCTCTCGAAGTAATCAGCCGCGGCCCCTCTGCTGACGAAGTATACGTACAGGGCTATGTAATCGAAGTTACCGAGCTCAGCACACAGTACGGCAACGCTACCTACACCATCGCTGACTCTGCCGACGCAACCGAAGGCCTCATCGTATTCCGCGGCTACGGCCTCGAGGGTGAGAAATTCACCAGCGAAGACGACCTCAAGGTTGGCGCAGAAGTTATCGTTCTCGGTACTCTCGTTAACTACAACGGTGTAACTCCTGAAGTAGGTACCGGCAACCAGCTCGTAAGCTATAAATACGACGACATCACCGGTGTTGACGCTGTTGAGGCAGCTCTCGACGCTCCCGTTGAGTACTACAACCTCCAGGGTATCCGCGTTGCTAACCCCGAAAACGGCATCTTCATCCGTCGCCAGGGCAACAAAGTATCTAAAGTGGTTCTCTAATACACTCCATTGACTCAAGACATAAGGACAGCGGATCAATCCAAGGTCTGTCCTTATGTCTTGATTATAACTATCTTCAAGAAAGACCAATCATTCACTTATCTATCTAATTCCATTATCTATAAATACGCAGATGCAACTTTCGCTCAAACTCTCCGCGCTTACACTCGCTGCCGCATTCTCAATGTCGGCTCAGACCGCTGTAATCACAGAAAACGACATACCCCGCTTGCTGAAGGAGCTCACTCTTGAGCAGAAAGCCCGCTTGTTCGTCGGTGTTCCCGGCACCAACGAGGCTCCGAGCCACATCACTCCGGGCGCTGCCGGATGGACATATCCTATCCATAGTCTCGGCATTCCTTCAATCAACCTCGCCGACGGCCCCGTCGGCCCCCGCATCAATCCTATGCCGTGGATTACCACGCGCGTGGTCTATGATGCCGATGGCCTCCCTCACGATGAAGTGACAGGCAACGAAGCACCTACGGGCGCAAGCCCCAGCTGGTGCACAGCTTTCCCC
>CAJUJB010000054.1 GCA_910586595.1 uncultured Muribaculaceae bacterium
GCTCTTCCGATCTAATTAAGTAACTGATTAATACGTATTAAAGAGATAAACAGCAATGAAAAAAGACATTCATCCCTCCAACTATCGCGAAGTGGTGTTCAAAGATATGTCGAACGACGAAATCTTTATCACCCGCTCGACCGTTGCCACCCGCGAAACCATCGAGGTTGATGGCGTAACCTATCCCCTTGTGAAGCTTGAAATCACCAGCTCTTCACACCCCTTCTTCACCGGCAAGCAGAAGCTCGTCGACACCGCAGGCCGCGTAGACAAGTTCATGAACCGCTACGCTGTTCGCAACAAGAAGTAATCAGCGCTTCACAATCAGGGTGGTCAGAGCCTATGCGCAAGGTCTCTGATGCTCTAACGAAAAAGTCAAGCCACTGTGTCTTTCGATGCAGTGGCTTGACTTTTTTGGTTTACTGAATCAGGGGGGATTATTTCAACCTGAGGCCTGTGATGCTCCATCGGGAGTCGGCCCCTCCTTCACGGAAGGTGATTGAGGTTGAAGTTTCAGGAATAGGCCCGAAAGAGAGAGTGAACGACCCTCTGCCTTCGCTGTCGGTGTAGAACTCTTTGTCGGCAGTTATACCTTCGGTAGAGAGGAGGGGGTAAGTTTGACCGTCGTCGGCAATGAGGGTGGATTGGCCGGATATCTTTATCCAATACCCCGGAGTATAATATACGTTGAAATGTATCTTGGTAGCTTCGGGCGAAAGTTCGATGGAGGATACCTCCAGAATTCCGTCGGTGGTGTTGTTTTCAGAGTCGGGATACGAAACTATTGTAGCTGCACCATCTTTGTGGATAGCCATGGCCGGTTTCGGGTCAATAAATGGGCGCATCAGTCGGCTGAAGAATCCGAAGGTGTAGCCTGAGGAGAAATTGCGGACGATGCCGTCTGGATCAATCACTACAAAGGTTGGAATGGCATTGATGCCGTAGGCCTGATAGATGCCAATGTCCATTTTTTTGTCGCTCCAGTTATACCATGTGATGTTGTGGTCTTCGGATGCCTGGCGCCAGCCTTCCTCTGGATCTGAACTGATGCTTACTACGGCGACTTTCTCTTTGTTTGCCTCGGCAAACTCGGCGAGCTCAGGGAGTGACATTACGCAGGGATAACATCCTCTGCTCCAGAAGTCGATCAGTATCCATCGCCCCTTAAGTTCTGAAAGATGATGGATATTGCCTTCGAGGTCGTACAGATCGGCGTCGACCAAGGGGGAGCCCGGTTTTACGGGGTCGGGAGGAAAGAGGTAGGCTGTGATTGTTTGACCAGCTTCAGTGGCAAGTTCGTCGGACGACAGAGTGGAGTGAAGTTTCTTTAGCGCCTCTGCGTGCCTCGGATCGGTGCTGGGAAAAGATGTGACCTGCGCCAGATCGGCAAATTTGTCGAGCCATTGCGGCGAGTGGGGTAACGAAGCCAGCAGGTCGATGTCTCGCTCTGTAATCACATCGTATATGGAGTCTCTACGTGCGGTTTCTTTTTTAGCTGTCTTCTTGAGGGCAGCTCTGGCTTCGTCTGTGAGAGTTGTGTCTGAGATTGCTGTATGGAAGTCGACGAAGCTTTGTTGATATTCATTCCAGAGCGTACTGGAGTTGTAGAGGAAGTTGTCGAGTAATTCTTGTTCGGGAATGGCTCCTGTAAGAGGCCATGTGCGTATGAGCTTATCTGTGGCTTCAATAGAAATGTGGGCACCAGGGGTGGCCTTGATGTCTCGCCAGACGGGGGGAAACCCAGGTTCGTCGCACGATAGTTGGGTCTCTGAAATGCCTTCAGGCACTTCGGCTTCCAGATGGAACTTTCCACCATGTACAGTGTCGATGGCAATCGACGATCCGACACGTCCGTCGAAGAGATAGAGGATTATGGCACTGCCATCGCTTATGGCGGGATTATTACCATCGATGATAAAATTCTCTGCTGCCAGAGAACCTGCTGCGCAGAGAAGCAAGACTGGGAGGAGGTTCTTTTTCATGAATAAGTTAGGTTTTAAGATTCATCGGGTTCGCATTCCGGCCGCAGATAGTGATGGGCTGCCGTACATTCCCTCAGGGTATGGTCAACAATTATATGTCGGTTGGCCATGCCGGCAATCTGCGACATTTCGTGACTTACGAGCAGGATGGTGGTGTTGTGGCTTAGTGAATCGATTATACGGTAGAGATGTGCTTCGAAATGCTTGTCGAGATAACTCAGGGGTTCGTCGAGCACAAGAACAGGTGGCCTGCTAACGATGGCCCGGCCGAATAAAGAACGCTGTAGCTGTCCGCCGGAGAGTCGGCCGATAGGGCGTGAGGCCAAGTCTTCAAGCTCGATAAGCTTGAGGACTTCTTCTATGCGGGTCTCTTTTTCGGTCTTGGAGAGATTGGGATAGGTGAGGAGTCCGGATGCCACGACTTCGCGTACGGTAATGGGGAAGTGGGCATCGACGCTGTTTTTCTGAGGCAGGTAGCCGAAGCGCGGTGGAGTTGTCGTTGCTTTGCCGTCGGCATCATAGAATACGATTTTACCACGCGATGGCGTAAGCAGACGCAGGATGATGCGCAGAAGTGTAGTCTTTCCGCCTCCGTTGGGGCCGGTGATGGCGATGAAGTCGCCTGTATCAACGGTGAAGTTGATGTCGGAAAGTACTTCGCGGTCTTCGCGGTTGAAATAGACGTCGCAAAGCGAGAGTAAAGGCTTGCGGTGGTGACTGTGCTCATGGTCGCATGCCGAGCACAGACATGGGGAGCTATGGCCTGGAGAGTTCATCGGCTATAAGTGTGATCTGTTGCATCCACTCGTAGGCGAGAGGATCGATGGTGACGAGCCTTGACCCTATGGCTTCATTGATTGTGGCCGCCTGGCGTGAGTCGTATTCTTTCTGAAAGAAAAATACGGTGACGCTGTCGGCGCGGGCGTGGTCGATTATCTCGCGGAGTTGGCGGGCCGACATTTCCTTACTCTCCTGGCCAACCGCAAGCTGGTGGAGGCCATAATCTCTTGCGAAGTATGAAAGAGAAGGGTGCCAGACGGCGAATGTGGTGCCCTTGACTTTATCCATTTTCACGGATATCTCGTTTCCAAGTGAGTCGAGGCGCTGCTCGAGTATGACGAGGCGCGCGTGGTAGCCCGTGGCTCCTTCAGGGTTAATCTCGCATAGGGCAGACGTCATGTTCCGGGCCATGGTAAGCGCGCTGCTTACCGACGTCCATACGTGTGGGTCGGGCGCGCCATCGTGGTCATGGTCGCCGTGTGTATGGGTGCCGTATATTGGTGTGATGCCGGCAGATGTATCCACTACTGGAAGACCTGCGATATTCTTCATAGATGCTTCAAATGGGAGGGCTCCGGTTGCGAAGTAGGCGCTGGCCTTATCGACCATAGCTCGCTGGGCCATTGAAGGTTCGAAGGTTTCGGGGTCAGATCCGGAGCGCAGCATTGTCACTATTTCTGCGTCGGGTTCGGCAATCTGCTCGAGCAACCAGCGCTGTGGCTCGATGCTTACGGCATAAGTAATGCCGCCGGTGGCCTCACCTTTATTGGCGCAGGCCACCGACAGCATTTGTATCGAAATTAATGCTGCAGTGAGCAATTTATTCATCAGCAAGCAGGCTTTTAGCCATTGAAGCGGCGGCTTGACGGCCATCACCCATGGCAAGGATGACTGTGGCACCGCCACGGACGATGTCGCCACCGGCGAATATAGTGGGGATAGATGAGCGATGTTCGTTGTCGACGGCGATAGTTCCACGGTTTGTTACATTGAGGCCGTCGATGTTGGATGGGATAAGCGGGTTGGGAGATACGCCTACGCTTACTATAACCTGGTCAACTTCGATTTCGTCGATGGCGCCTTCGATGGGCACCGGGCTACGGCGCCCGGATGCGTCGGGCTCGCCGAGCTCCATGCGCTGCACAAACATGCGTGCGACGCGGCCTCGCTCGTCTCCTTCGTATCGTACAGGATTACAAAGTGTGAGGAATTCAACCCCTTCTTCCTTGGCATGCTCGATCTCTTCAACGCGGGCAGGCATTTCCGACATACCGCGTCGGTAGATGATCATGGCACGCTCGGCACCCATGCGTCGGGCTGTGCGGACAGAGTCCATGGCTGTATTGCCGCCACCGATGACCGCAACGCGGCGACCTTCGATTACTGGAGTGTCGCTGCCAGGGCGACCAGCCCCCATGAGGTTGATGCGGGTGAGGTATTCGTTGCTTGACATAACTCCGGAGAGGTTTTCGCCGGGGATGCCCATAAAGCGGGGTAAGCCGGCGCCGGAAGCCACGAATATTCCACGGAAGCCCATGTTGAGAAGATCGTCATAACTCAGGGTCTTGCCTATCACGGTGTCGGTGTGGAATCGTACACCGAGTGCCCGTAGGGCATCCAGTTCGGCGTCAACCACACTGTTTGGCAGACGGAATTCGGGAATACCGTATTTAAGTACGCCGCCAATTTCGTGCAGAGCTTCGAATACGTCAATTTCAAATCCCATGCGGGCCATGGCTCCTGCAAACGACAGGCCGGCGGGGCCGGAGCCTGCAACTGCGACACGGATGCCGTTTGATTGTTTTTCGGAGGGCACGATTACTTCGGCGGTCATACGCTCGGTATCGGCGGCAAAGCGCTCGAGATATCCGATTGCCACCGGTGGCTTCTTCATCTTGTTATAGATGCATCGGCTCTCGCACTGGCGTTCCTGCGGACATACGCGGCCGCACACAGCCGGAAGTGCGCTTGTCTGCTTCAGCACGGCGGCGGCGCGATGGATGTCGCCACGCTGTATGTTTTTGATAAAATCGGGAATTGCTATATTGACCGGGCAGCCTTCAATACAGGTCGGGGTGGGGCAGTCGAGGCAGCGGGTGGCCTCAAGCACTGCCTGCTCCTGGCTGAGCCCCTGGTTAACCTCCTCATTGCATGTGATACGGTACGCCGGGTCGAGCTGAGGCATGACTACACGAGGAATGGAAGTACGCTCTTTGGCGGTCATTTCATCGCGGAGCTGCACACGCCATGCAGCGTCGCGTCCTTCATTTATTATTTCTTGACTCATGGCTTGCTTATTTAGAGGTTACGGGATCATATGCCTTCATGCGCATCATCATTTCGTCGAAATCGACCTGGTGAGCGTCGAACTCTGGGCCATCGACACAGACGAAGCGCATTTTGCCTCCGACATTCACGCGGCAGGCGCCGCACATACCCGTGCCGTCGACCATAATGGTATTGAGTGAGCAGATGGTGGGTATCTCATATTTTTTTGTGAGAAGGGCCACGAATTTCATCATTATGGCAGGGCCTATGGCCACGACTTCTGCAACATGCTCGCGTTGAATCACTTCTTCAACACCTGCTGTGACGAGGCCTTTGCGGCCTTCCGACCCATCGTCGGTCATGATTACAACTTCATCGCTGTAGCGTGCAACTTCGTCCTTGAGGATTATAAGGTCTTTATTACGGGCGGCAAGCACGCTTACCACGCGGTTTCCGGCTTCCTTGAAGGCTTTAATAATAGGAAGGAGTGGCGCCACACCAACACCACCACCGCAGCAGAGCACAGTGCCATCGCGGCGCCCTACAGCAGTTGCGCGGCCAAGCGGGCCTACAAGGTCGGTCATGGAATCTCCGGCCTCAAGGGCACAGATTTTTGCAGTGGAGATGCCTACGGCCTGTACCACAAGCGTTATAGTTCCGGCTTTCTCGTCGGCATCTGCGATGGTAAGGGGAATGCGTTCGCCTCCTTCACCGCAGCGCACGATGACGAAGTGTCCAGGTTTTCGAGCCCTGGCGACTTCAGGCGCTTCGACAACGAGGCGCACTACTTTTTCCGAAAAATGTGTTTTTTCAATTATGCGATACATGTATGCTTGGTTTTTCTTCGTGCAAAATTAGAAAAAATATCCTGAATACACAACGCCCCCGAGGTGAATCGGGGGCGCAGTGTTTATGAGGGTCTTATGTGCTTATTTCACAATGAATACACGTGCAGTAGAGTCGGCGCGGACGATGTATGTGCCGGCGCTGAGCGCGATGGTTACGTCGTTGCCCTGGGCTTCTGCCACAGCTACGCCAGCTACGGTGTAAACTGCAACATTTTCAGCACCTGAGACAGCCACAGCTCCGTCGAGAGCGCGGATGGCGATGTCTGCGTCAGCTACGCCTTCAACACCGGTGGTTTCCTCGAGATCCTTCACGAGTTCGAGGTTGAAGAGGTGCTGGCCGTTGTCGCCTGCATGATCGGCTACGCCATGTACCCAAGAGTAGTAGTTACCCCACTGCGGGCCTACGTATTTGCCAGAAGCCACGCTACCGATTGCGATGCCGTTGCCTGCATCGGTAAATGTGAACTTAGCGCTGTCGTCTTCGGGCAGGGTTGCTGTGAAGCCGAGAGAGTTATTGTTGTTTACGAGGTAGCCGTCTTCGCTCTTCAGTGTATAAGCCTTAGCTTCGCGAGTGCTGAGGGCCTCGATTTCAAATTCGCCCTTGTAGTCGGTGCGGAATTCGCCGCCGATGTAGATTGCGCAGTTAGCATTTTCGTGCCAGCCGGTATAGAAGTAAGCGCCCGACGCAGCGTGTACAAGGCGGTAGATGCCGTGTTTAACATCGAATTCAGCAACGTTTACCTGTGCTTTGAAGTCGGCGAATGCGGCCTTGAGGGCTGCTGCGCCTTCCATTACTTCGCGCTGTGAGGTTGCATCATAGCATTCGTCGGCAGCTTCGAGTGCGGCGAAGAGTTCGTCGTAAGCCTCTTCAGGATACATGCCGGCTTCGTCGCCTACTTCAACACCATCAATGAAAGTTATTACTTCATCAAGAATAGTCTCCAGAATGGTAAGATCGGGAGTGGCTTCTGCTTCAATAAGCTTGAAGTAGAGGGTCTTGTCACCGGATTTGTCGAGGTATACACCATTGCCAGCAGAGAAGTTGTCGGCGCCCATGAATTTCGAGCTGACTACCTTGAGGGTGATGTTGTCGGGTTCGCCGTCAACTACGAAGATAGCTTTGTTGTTCTTGGGGTCGGCAGAGGCACCTACGCAGGTATCCCAAGCTGAGCTACCTTGGAAGATATATTCACCGGTCCAGCTGAGGATGTTGTGTCCTTCGGTAGCTGCGTCGGCGGGAGTTGATTCGAACGAGAATACCTGACCGTATTCTTCAGCTTCGAATTCCTGGAGAGTAATCCAGCCGTCTTTGGCAGAGAGGTAAGCACCACTCTTCTCGTTGTAGAGATAATAAGGTTTACTTTCTTCGAAGAGGACAGGGCGCTCGAGTTCTGATTTAACCTCAACTTCGGCGAGGAAGAAACAGTCGAAGCAAGCTTTCGAAGCACACCAACCGCCTTGGAATACGGCATATTTATCGTTTTCACCAGCGGTGAAAACGCCCAAGGACTGTGTCCATTCATCGCCTCCGGACATCTGAACGATATTATCTTTGCAGCCGGTTGTAGAAGGCACAGAATTGAGACAAAGCCGTTTCCAATCGCCAATGTTTTTGCCAAATACGGAGAAGACGTAGGTCTTACCGGGTGTGAGTTCGATATATGCTCGAAGAGCTGCGGTAGTGCCTGATCCGCCGTCAGCAAGGGATTTTAGGTATGCGCCACCATCAGCACCGCCAGTTGCGACAACTTCGAATTCGCTGCCAAGAGCTTCTTCTTTGCCGTTGATCCAACCTTCCTTGCCATCGTCGAAAGAAGGATTGGTGAAGAGGTTTTCTCCAGTTACGGTATAGGTGACGTAATTACAGGTTACATCATCGCCTACGGCATAATCGTAGGGTGCTACGGCAAGCGCCGCAGGGGTCATGGCAAGCAGACCGACACACGCAGAGAGTAAAGATTTGTAATTCATGTAAGATTGGTTAAAGGTTGTTTTTCGGCGCAAAATTATAGCTTTTTCAGATTTTATGACCACCCGAAATTAGTCAAATATGGGGCGAAAAACGGAAAAGGCGAGTCTGATTTCGTCGAATTTCAGATATTTACCTGCTTTTTCTCTGAGAAGGCAAAAAACTAAAGGCATCAACCCTAAAAATGAGTGGATGCCTTTAGATGGGATGAGAAAGCGATTGTTATTCTTCAGTATTCTTCTCTGCGTATTCTTTGAGAAGTTTTTCCTGTACGTCGGCAGGTACGAGTTCGTAGCTTGAGAATTTCATGGTGAACGATGAGCGGCCACCGGTGATGGAGCTGAGCGAAGTTGAGTAGCTTGACATTTCTTTCAGAGGTACTCGGGCTGAGATTTTCTCGAAGCCATTCTCGCTGGACATGCCCATGATGATGGCACGGCGTCCTTGAAGATCGCTCATTACGTCGCCCATAACGTCGCCGGGAACCAATACTTCCACGTCGTATACAGGCTCGAGTACTTTGGGATTTGCTTCGCGGAATGCCTGGCTGAATGCATTGCGGCCAGCAAGACGGAACGAGATTTCGTTGGAATCGACCGGGTGCATCTTACCGTCGTATATACATACGCGGACGTCGCGGGCATAGCTACCAGTGAGCGGGCCTTGCTCCATGCGGTCCATAAGGCCTTTTACGATTGCCGGGATAAAGCGTGCATCGATAGCGCCACCGACAATGCAATTGCATACGACAAGCTTGCCACCCCATGCCAAAGGAATCTCCTGGGTGTCGCGAACGCTCATCTTGAATTCCTGGTTGCCGAAACGGAAGGTGTCGGGTGCGGGCATGCCTTCGGTGTAAGGTTCTACGATGAGATGCACTTCGCCGAACTGACCTGCACCGCCAGATTGTTTCTTGTGGCGGTAATCGGCGCGAGATGCGCGGGTAATGGTCTCGCGGTATGGGATTTTAGGCTCTTCGAACACGATGGGAAGTTTATCGTTGTTCTCTACGCGCCATTTGAGTGTGCGGAGGTGGAATTCGCCCTGACCGGAGAGGATAGTCTGCTTGAGTTCTTTTGACTGCTCAACGACCCAAGTGGGATCTTCTTCGTGCATACGGGTAAGGATGGCACTCAGTTTTTCGGCGTCAGCTTCGGTGACGGGGCGGATTGCGCGCTGATATTTGGGCGCAGGATATTTTATGAAGTCGTATGTGTAATCGCAGCCCTTTTCATCAAGAGTGTTGCCGGTGCGGACGTCTTTGAGTTTTACGGTTGCGCCGATGTCGCCTGCTTCAAGAGCGTCGACGGGAGTTTTAATCTGGCCGCATACGCAGAAAATCTGTGCGAGACGTTCTTTACCGCCACGTGTAACATTTTCAAGGTCGGCACCAGCTTTAAGTGTGCCTGACATAACTTTGAAATAGCTGACTTCGCCGATGTGCGGCTCAACGGTTGTTTTGAATACGTATACACTGAGTGGGCCTTCGGGATCGGGCTTAACTTCGCGACCTTCGGCATCGACCGGAGCTGGCATATCGTCGACGAAAGGCACTACATTGCCGAGGAATTCCATCATACGGCGTACACCCATGTCTTTTTCTGCGCTTACACAGAAGAGTGGGTAGATGGAATTGTCGATAAGACCTTTGCGGATGCCAAGACGGAGCTCATCTTCGGTGAGGCGTTCGGTCTCGAAGAATTTTTCCATCAGGGTCTCGTCGTTTTCAGCGGCAGCTTCGACAAGAGCTTTGTGATACTCGAGGGCGCGCTCCATCTCCGACTCGGGAATCTCTTCAATTACAGGAGTGCCGCCATCGGGGCCCCATGAATATTTCTTCATGAGAAGAACGTCGATCATGGCGTTGAAGCCAGGGCCGCAAGCGAGAGGATACTGTACGGGCACTACTTTGGGGCCGAATACTTCGCGCATCTGCTCGAGGACATTCTCGTAATCGGCTTTTTCGCCGTCGAGCTGGTTCATCGCGAATATAATGGGTTTGTTGAGAGAGGAGGCTGTGCGGAAAATATTCTGAGTGCCGACTTCAACGCCATATTGGCCGTTGACCACGATAACGCCGGTGTCAGAAACATTGAGAGCTGTGATTGCCGAGCCAACAAAGTCGTCGGCCCCCGGGCAGTCGATTACATTGAGTTTTTTGTTGAGGAATTCGGCGTAGAATACGGTAGAGAAGACCGAGTAGCCATATTCTTTTTCAACTGGGAAATAGTCGGTGACGGTGTTCTTGGCCAGAACCGTGCCGCGTCGTTTTATAACTCCACACTCGAAGAGCATAGCTTCAGCGAGCGTGGTTTTACCGGAGCCTTTGCTGCCAAGCAAGGCTATGTTTTTGATTTCTTTGGTTTTGTAGATTTTCATGATGTCGTGGTAGTTTTAGAGTGAAGGTATAGCGGATAGGCTGCTGGTTAGAGCGCGATGGCCTGTAATAGTCCGCTTATGATTTCGAGGCGCAATTTAGAAATTATTTTTCAAATGTGAGTTTGCCGATTACATGTTACACAACATAAAAATGGTTTTTTATCTCATTGCTATAAGTTTATAAAAATGATTTAACAATATTTCAGATGGCTTGCGCCATGGTTCGGGTCTTTTTTCGTAATTTTGGCTTGAAATTTGTTATGAGCTATTGAGTAACTCATCTTTACAAGTAGGAATGAATAAAAGCAAAGACACAAGCAACGGCGGAGGCGACGTAATAGACGGCGGTATCCAGCGCATAGAAATAGATCTCAGCCGTTTCGACAAGGATCCTGACTGCGACCGTCTGCTGATTTTGCCCACGCGCAATCTTGTCCTTTTTCCCGGCCTTACGATAAGTTTTGAACTCGGACGAGAGTCCTCGCTTGCTTTGGCACGTATGGCAAACTCCACAGGTATGCCGATAGGCGTGGTTTGCCAGCAGAATCCAGAAGAAGAATCGCCCACAATATCGACGGGTTTATATAAATATGGAGTGGTAGCGGATGTCCTTAATATATTCGAGCGTCCGGATGGAACCCATTCGGCTCTTGTGAGAGCTCATGGCAAGTTCCGCATTCTTGGCAGGAGCGCGACTCCTGAACCAGGATTTATCACAGCGCGCGTAAAACTCTTGCCAGATGAAGCTCCGGCTGACCCGGTTGAATTTGATCTGGCATGCAAAGAGATACGCACAGCTGCCATGGCCGCTTTGGCCGACTCGGATCCGAACGGTATGTTACAGGTGGTGAAACAACAGGGCGAGAATGCTCTGCTGGTCAACTTCCTTTGTACTAATCTTCCGATTGACACCAAGACTAAAACAGGTCTGCTTGCCAAATCGCGTATTACCGACCGCGCGATAGGGTTGCTTGGAGAGTTAAACATTTTCAAGGAGCGGATGAATGTGACACGCGACATAATGAAGCGTGCGCACCGGACTATGGAGGAGAATCAGAAGAATGCCTTCCTGCAGTCGCAGATGGATGCTATACGCGAGACCCTTTATGGCGATGGCGACGAAGCTGACGAGCTTCTTGAGAAGGCCGGTCGCGCAGGCATGCCTGAAAATGTATTCTCTTTATTTAATAAGGAAATAGAAAAGCTGCGTCGCTATAATCCGTCGTCGCCTGATTACTCGGTTCTATACAGTTATCTTGACACTTTAGTCGCGCTGCCATGGAACAAAAAGACGAAGTCGGAGGCTACGCTAGCGTCTGCAACGGAGATTCTGGAGAGTGATCACTATGGCCTTGAGAAGGTCAAGGAACGCATAGTGGAGCAACTTGCCATGTTGCTTCACAATCCATCGGGCCGCTCGCCCATCATATGCCTCGTGGGTGCCCCCGGTGTGGGCAAGACGTCTATAGGCAAGTCGGTAGCCCGAGCCCTTGGCCGTAAATATGAGAGGGTTTCGTTCGGAGGTCTGCATGACGAGGCTGAAATCCGCGGCCACCGCCGTACTTATATAGGCGCTATGCCTGGCCGTATTATTGATGCTATAAAACGTGCTGGCGTCAACAATCCGGTGCTTCTGCTCGACGAGATTGACAAGATAGGCAATGACTACAAGGGCGATCCCGCAGCTGCGTTGCTTGAGGTACTTGATCCGGAGCAGAACTGCCATTTCCACGATAATTATATAGATGTGGACTTTGACCTTTCTGACGTACTGTTCATAGCCACAGCAAATACGCTGTCGACCATCGCCCGGCCTTTGCTCGACCGAATGGAGATTATAGATATCAGCGGTTATCTTCTGGAAGAAAAGATTGAGATTGCCCGTAGACATCTAATCCCCCGTATACTGAAGGAGGATGCGCTTGCTGAAGGTGATCTGATGGTGAGTGATGCGGCCCTACGTCATATCATAAGTGATTATACGGCTGAAAGCGGTGTGCGCGCGCTGGAGAAAAAACTGGCTGCCGTAGCGCGCAAGGCGGTCCTCGCCAAGATGAAGAATGACGAATTTCCCAATCCGGTCGAGCCAGAGAACCTCTATAGTCTATTGGGCTTGTCGCCGTACAAGCATGACAACTATGAGGGTAATGAGATTGCCGGAGTTGTGACAGGTCTGGCATGGACTGAAGTCGGCGGAGAAATTCTGCTGGCCGAGTCGTCGTTATGCGCTGCTAAATCTCCGTCGTTGGTTCTTACCGGTAAGCTGGGTGATGTAATGAAAGAATCGGCTACGATTGCTTATCAGTGGGTGAAAGCTCATGCGCAGCAATTGGGAATCAATCCAGAGCTATTCGATAAATACACACTCCATGTGCATTTCCCGGAGGGTGCCGTGCCGAAAGACGGACCCTCAGCCGGAATAACGATTGTCACATCAATCGTTTCAACCTTCCTCCAGAAGCGGGTTGCGCCACGTCTGGCTATGACTGGAGAAATCACTTTGAGAGGACGTGTGCTGCCGGTTGGTGGTATACGTGAGAAAATCCTGGCTGCGAAACGTGCCGGCATCACTGATATAGTAATGTCGAAGGAGAACAAGCGGGATATAGATGATATGCCATCGCAATACTCCGAGGGATTGAAATTCCACTACGTTGATACGATAGATGAGGTGCTGCAGGTTGCTGTGCTTGATGAGCCGGTTGCCAATCCGATCACATTATAATAATAGTCTGCTCATGAAACGCCTCATTCTCACTCTTCTGATCGCGCTGCATGTTTTGGCGGTGAAGGCTTATACCTCCCGGGAGATCATGGTAAGCAATCCTTCGGCAGCCATAAGCCTCGGAGCGACGCTGACTGCCCCCGAGTCGGCGCCTAAAGCCGTCCTTGTTCTCGCTTCCGGTAGTGGACAGCAGAATCGCGATGAAGAAATTCTTGGCCATAAGCCTTTCAAAGCGATTGCAGAATATCTTGCGGAGCGCGGATATGCAGTACTCCGCATGGATGATCGCGGTATGGGTGAAAGTGGAGGCGTATTTCAAGGGGCTGTTAACGATGATTTTGTGTCAGATGTTGCGGCCGCAGTATCGTTGATGGATTCTATTTATCCCGGTGTTCCAACCGGTGTGTTAGGGCACTCGGAAGGTGGTACGACTGCGATAAAAACAGCTGTTAGCAATCCGAAATGTAAATTTATCATTACATTAGCTGCACCAGCTTGGGCAGGAGACTCTATTATTATGTCTCAGATCAGGGCTTTGGCTGTAGGATCTACCGGAGCTTGGGAGAAAGATAAAGAGAGCTTGCAGCGACGGTTGCTTGATATGGCGAAAGGGCCATTGCCTTCGACTATAGTGAGGACAATGATAATCACCTCGCTCGGTGAGCAAGTTGGACGCGAGCTCGCAGCCTTACCGGAGGTCCAGGCCCAATTGAGCGCATCGGCAGATGCAATGGTGAGCCCGTGGTACCGCGATATGCTGCGGTACAATCCCGCTGCTGACATTGCCGCGGTAAATGTTCCATGGCTGGCTTTGAACGGCGACAAGGACATGCAAGTACTACCGGACAACCTTACGACGATTGCGGAGTTAAATCCAGCGGTTGATGTGCGTCTTATCAACGGTCATAACCATCTTTTTCTCCAATGCCAGACTGGTATGGTTCAGGAATATTCATCGTTGCCAGGTGATATTTCTGAGAAGACGCTACAGATTATAGCGGAATGGCTTGACTCGAAATTCTGATATTACCATGGAAATACTTTTTGACAAGGATATAAAGGCTGCCGCGCCTGCTTTTAAGGTGCTGCTGGTGGAGGCCGATGTTGTGAATGGGCCTACCAATGATGCGTTGTGGAATGAAATCTGCGAGGCACAGAAACATATACAGGAGACGACTACGATGGAGTTGATCCGTCACCGCCCGGCAATCAATGCAACAAGGGAGGTGTATAAACGCTGTGGAAAAGATCCTAACCGTTACCGGCCAAGTGCTGAGGCTTTATGTCGACGAGCTGTAAAGGGTCTGGATCTTTACCGTACCCTTTCTGTTATTGACTTGATAAACCTTATTTCGATGGTGACCGGCCACTCGATAGGCGGTTTTGATGCGGACAAGATTGTAGGAAATACTCTTTGTCTCGGAGTCGGCAAGCATGGGGAGCCTTATGAAGCAATCGGTCGTGGCGAGTTGAATATTGAAGGGCTGCCAGTATATCGGGATGCTGTAGGGGGTATTGGTACTCCAACTTCTGATAATGACCGTACGAAATTATCAGAAGATACTCGTCGCTTGCTGATGACTGTCAATCTGTATGGCGATGATCCGGAACATGATACTGCCGAAGTGGAAGCTATGACATGCAGGCTGCTGAAGGAGTATGCATCGGCAAGCAATATTACTGTGAAACAAATCGAAATCGACCATGAAAGTAATAGAGAATAAAGGAGGCGTCGACCGACGGGCGTTGGACGCCGCCGCAGATGCGCTGCGGGCCGGGGATATAATAATATATCCAACCGATACGCTGTATGCACTCGGCTGCGATGCTCTTAACAACAGGGCAATAGAGCGGCTTTGCCGTATCAAAGGTCTTAATCCTGACAAGAATTTTCTCTCAGTGGTGTGCTCGGATCTTTCGCAAGCATCCGAGTATGCAAAAATAGATAATGTGGCATTCAGAATGCTTAAGCATTATCTTCCGGGGCCTTTCACGTTTATCTTGCCGGCATCGACAAGTCTGCCTAAAGTGTTCAAAGGACGAAAGACTGTGGGCATACGAATTCCAGATTGTGAGTTTGCCCGAGCTTTGGCAGAAGAGCTTGGGCATCCTATTATGACGACGTCGGTTCCTGTAGTTGAAGATTCATCCTTGGATGGAGCCGCGGTCGCTCTCGCGCTTGACTCAGTGGCAGATATTGTACTTGCCATAGATGGCGGTGAGGGCGGAAATGAAGGAAGTACGATTATCGATTGCTGCGATAGCCGTTCACCAGAAATTCTACGTCAGGGATCAGGCCTCTTCGAGGGTTGAACCATGAGGGATAGATTGGTGTTATCAATGTAACTCTTCACAGATTGTCTATTGTTTATTCATCCCATTATGGAAAATTTCACATATTATTCTCCTACACTATACGAATTTGGCCGTGGCGCTGAAGAAAAGGTCGGCATGATGACCTTTCTGACCGGTGCTACAAAGGTTATGATTGTATACGGACGTAATTATGCTAAGAAAAACGGTCTGATTGATCGCATCGCAAATTCATTGAGTACAATCGGTATCGATCATATCGAACTCGGGGGCGTTGAGCCAAATCCGACCGATACGCTTGTATACGAAGGTATAAAGAAGGGTAGGGCAGCGCACATTGACGGCCTCCTTGCTGTTGGCGGTGGCTCGGTGATTGATACAGCCAAAGCTATCGCTGCCGGTATACCTTATAAAGGAGATTTCTGGGATTTTTTCACAGGTAAGCGTCAGGTAGAGGATGCATTGCCAGTGGGAGTGGTGCTGACTATCCCTGGATCGGGCAGCGAAGGGTCGGGTAACTCCGTTATAACGCGCACGACCGATGTAGAGTCACCTATAAAACTGAGTCTGAGAACTGACAGTATACTGCGCCCTCGTTTTGCAATAATCAATCCTGAAATGACGTTCACGTTATCGGCTTATCAGACCGCCATAGGTATCGTCGATATGATGACTCATATAATGGAGCGTTATTTCTCGATTACTACCCGGGTTGAGGTGACAGACCGTCTGGCAGAAGGACTATTGATGTCTCTTATGGCGGAAGCCCCCAAAGCTCTTGCAGATCCGACCGATTATCAAGCGCGAGCAAATGTTGAATGGGCTGGTACGCTGGCTCACAATGGGCTTGTTGGATGCGGGCGCCGGGAAGACTGGGTGTCGCACTTCATGGAGCATGAAATCAGTGCTCTATATCCTCAGGTTGCCCATGGTGCCGGCTTGGCCGTTGTTGTACCCGCATGGATGGCATTTATGGCTCACCATAAGCCTTCTAAGGTTGCGCAACTTGGTAGACGTATATTCGGAGTTGATGAGAAAGACGATCGCACGGCGGCCATCGAGACTGTAGCGTCGTTGCGAGCATTTTTCACAGCAGTACTCCGAATGCCAACTAACTTCAAAGGGCTCGGTATTGAATCACCGGATATACATGCGATGGTTGAGCACCTGCATGCCAATAAAGGAGAGGAAATAGGCGGATACTACCGCTTGACTTCGGCAGATACAGAGCAGATTTATACTCTAATGTTGTCTGATGAGCAACGAGAGGCGTTAACTCCGAAAGAAGCAGCTGAAGTATAGCGTTTTTTTGTTCTTTGAGAACACTCTTGGAATCAGATGTTTATAAAAATTTTCAAAAAAAGTTGCAAAAAAATTTGGTGGTTAGAAAAAATCATCGTAACTTTGCACTGCTTTTGAGGGGAAACACTTAGAAGTCGACCTTTAAAAGAATGAGGAGATTCGCTAGCTCAGCTGGTAGAGCACAACACTTTTAATGTTGGGGTCC
>CAJUJB010000055.1 GCA_910586595.1 uncultured Muribaculaceae bacterium
TCCTGCGCACCGAGAATCTTTTCCTCGTAGTCTTTCAGCTCAGGTGTGATATAGCGCTCGGCATTGACGAGTGTCTGCTTGCGTATCCACTCCTGAGGCACCTTGGCCTTATGAGTGTTGGTGACTTCGATATAATAACCGAAGACATTGTTATAGCCTATCTTGAGCGAGCTGATGCCCGTTGCCTCAATCTCCCGCGCCTGCAGCCGGGCAAGATAATCCTTACCCTCGTAGGCCACCGACCGCAGCTGATCAAGCTCCTCGTTGACCCCTCGGCTGATTATATCACCGCGGGAGGCTGTGGTTGCTGTATCATCGGGAATCTCACGCGCTATGCGGTCGCGCACGGCCTCGCAAGGATTGAGCTGGTCGCCAATGGCTTTGAGTTGAGGTAAGCCCGACGCGAGACACATTTTTTTAACCGGCACGACGGCAGCGAGGGCGTTGCGGATCTGGATAAGCTCGCGTGGCGACACACGGTCACAGGCAACTTTAGTGACAAGACGCTCAAGGTCGCCGACACTCTTGAGTTGCTCAGCGAGCTCATCGCGCATGTCGGTGTTCTTGAAGAAGTACTCAACAACGTCGAGACGCTCATTGATGCTCTTGTGGTCGCGCAGCGGCATCTGGAGCCAACGGCGGAGCAGACGGGCACCCATCGGAGTAAGTGTGCGGTCTATCACACCGAGCAAGCTCTTCCCGTCGGGATCCAGAGGCTCGAAAAGCTCAAGATTACGGATTGTAAACCGGTCGAGCCTGACAGCCTTGCCTTCGTCGAAGCGGGAGATGGACGTAATATGCGATGTGCGGGTATGCTGTGTGAGGTCAAGGTAATGCAGTATGGCACCGGCGGCGACAATGGCCGCGTGCATGCGGTCGATACCGAAGCCTTTGAGAGATGCGGTGCCGAACTGCTTGCGCAGACGCTCGTCGGCTGCATCGAGTGTGAAGAGCCAGTCTTCCATCTCGAAGCATAGATACTGCTGGCTGAGTTTCTCGTGCGCCAGACTCTTCATGCCACGTTGAACCAGAAGCTCTTTAGGGGCAAGATTGGAGAGGGTCTTGTCGACATAGTCGATCGACCCTTCGGTGGTAAGAAATTCGCCGGTCGAGATGTCGAGCAGAGCCAGTCCACACACCGATTTGGTGAAGTGGATTGCGGCCAGGAAGTTGTTCTCGCGCCGCGACAGCACATTATCGTTCATCGCCACGCCTGGTGTGACGAGCTCGGTGATGCCGCGTTTTACAAGTTTCTTGGTAAGCTTGGGGTCCTCGAGCTGCTCGCATATGGCCACACGCTTACCTGCTCGCACAAGTTTGGGCAAGTAAGTGTCGAGGGCATGATGGGGGAAGCCAGCCAACTCCACAAACTGGGCCGAGCCGTTGGCACGGCGAGTAAGAGTTATGCCGAGGATCTCCGACGCTACAATCGCATCATCAGAGAATGTCTCATAAAAGTCGCCGACACGAAAAAGAAGAACCGCATCAGGATGCTTGGCCTTCATCTCCGCATACTGTTTCATCAGCGGAGTCTCTACAAACTTCTTAGCCACAAGCGCCTTATTTACGGGATGCCGATTCCTCGCGGGCTACTTTAGCCTCGCGGGCAGGGATAGCCAGAGAGGTGAATATCTGTATGATGGCGCCAGCCAGAGTGAAGGCCAGCCAATCGCGCAGGGCCGCCCCAGGATAGAAGAGGAAAAAGGCTGCCACGCAGAAGAAAACCGCGCTCCAGCTTTCGATGCGGTGGAGCCGCTTAAGCCGCGCATCATTGCCCTTGAATGGTGTGAACAGACGGATGATGAGCAGCATCAGCGCACCGGCGCTGTAAACATAAGGGTAAGCGGTCTGGGCCCAAGGGGTATCCTGCATAAAGAAAGGCACGAGAGTTGCGGCGAGCACCAGCAGCAGAGCCACAGGCACTCCGAATGTAACCCATGCCGACGGAGCGGCGAAATTGCCGGAGTTGTTATTCTTCAATTGACTGAGGTATTTCGTTGAAAATATATACGTCTTCGCTGGCTCGCTTCATGCCGTACTGCTCGCGCACGACCTGCTCCATAAGATTAGGGTCGGAAGCCAGGCGGCGGTTAAGGTCGCGGTAATAAAGCATAGTGTCGCGATTAGCGTCGAGCTCGGCTTTAAGGCTGTCGATGGTGCGGTCGTAGTCGATGCTGTTGAACACCGTATTCTCTCCCGCGAAGACAATATATGCAAGCACGAGAAGGCATACAATGGTCACCGGCGACATAAAGCGCCGAAGCCAGCCTATGAATGAGGAAAGTTTCGGATTCATATCACAAAATTACTCACAAAACAGCAGACGGCCAAAAAAACTTGCCGTCTGCCCATATCGTGTCGGAGTATTGTCAGTGTCTTGTCGGAGGATAGTCGAGCGTATAGTGGAGGCCGCGCGATTCACGCCGTTCTTTAGCCTGGCGCATGATGAGATAACCTACATTGATGATGTTGCGCAGCTCGCAGATCTCTCTCGAGGCTTTCGAGCACTTGAAGAGGCGTTCGGTCTCCTCATAGAGGATGTCGAGGCGGTTCCATGCGCGGTCGAGGCGTAGATTGGAGCGCACAATACCTACATAGGTGCCCATTATCTGGTTTACCTCGCGTATGCTCTGGGTGATAAGCACCATCTCCTCGTTGTGGCGGGTGCCCTCGTCATTCCAGTCGGGCACGTCGGTGCGCACGGCGATATGGCCTACCTCATCCTTGGCATGCCGGGCTGCCGCGTCGGCATATACCACAGCCTCTATAAGCGAGTTTGACGCAAGACGGTTGCCACCATGCAGGCCAGTGCATGAGCATTCGCCGAGGGCGTAGAGATGGCGTATGGTTGACTCGCCATTGAGGTCGACCCGTATTCCTCCGCAGAGATAATGAGCAGCCGGGGCTACTGGGATATAGTCTTTGGTGATGTCGATGCCGAGCGAGAGGCACTTGCGGTATATGTTGGGGAAATGTTTCTTAGTCTCCTCCGGATCTTTATGAGTGACGTCGAGATATACATGGTCGTCGCCATACAGCTTCATCTCTGAGTCGATTGCACGAGCCACAATATCGCGGGGCGCCAGCGACAGACGCGGGTCATACTTGTGCATGAATTCCTCGCCGCGAAGATTGCGGAGCACGGCTCCATATCCGCGCATGGCCTCTGTGATAAGGAAGGAGGGGCGGTCGCCGGGATGGAAAAGAGCGGTGGGATGGAACTGGATGAACTCCATGTCGGCCACAGTTCCTTTGGCACGGTATACCATTGCGATGCCGTCGCCGGTAGCTACAAGCGGGTTGGTTGTGGTCTGATAGACGGCGCCTACACCACCAGTAGCCATTACGGTGATTTTGGAGAGGTATGTATCCACACGGCCATTCTCTATATCGAGCACGTAAGCGCCATAGCAGGTAATATCTGGCGTACGGCGGGTGACAATCTTACCGAGATGATGCTGGGTGATGATCTCGATTGCGAAGTGATTTTCGAATACGTCGATATGCGGGTTGCTCTTGACAGCCTTGATGAGGCTCTCCTGAATCTCGAAGCCCGTATTGTCGGCATGATGGAGGATGCGGAACTCGCTGTGGCCACCTTCGCGGTGAAGATCGAATGTACCATCTTCGCGGCGGTCGAAATCGACGCCCCACTCCAGCAACTGACGTATCTGGCCGGGAGCCTCCTTCACCACCTTCTCGACAGCCTTTGGATCGCTGAGCCAGTCGCCAGCCACCATAGTGTCGTGTATATGTTTTTCAAAGTCGTCGACTTCAAGGTTGGTCACCGAAGCCACACCACCTTGTGCCAGTGCCGTGTTGGCTTCTTCAAGAGTGGTCTTGCACACCAAGGCCACCCGCACACCCTCGCGCGCGACCTTGAGGGCGAAGCTCATGCCTGCTATGCCTGAGCCAATTACAAGATAATCGTATTCGTATCTCATGACGGAATCGTTTAGCGGCACAAAGGTACAAAAAAATTATCCCCAGCGTTCCTTTTTCAATAATTTTTTTCAGCCGACACCTCCGGTGAGTGTCAGTATATTGCGAAGTACAGCCATGGCAAGCCAAGCTTTGGACAAATTACTATAATATTCCCAAACCTTATCCGTTATTAAAAGTAAAAGTTATTTAAATGCCTTGCCCGGCGGCTGTTTTTCCGGGCTCGGTCAATCATGGATCAGAAAGGAGTCTATAAATGGTCGTTTATCGACCGAATGAGTTTGGCGCTGATTAATTTCGGGGTGAACATCGTGCTGGCACGCATGCTCACCACCGCTGACTACGGTCTGCTGTCGATGATCACCATATTCATCGCAGTGGCGTCCGACCTCTCGAGCTGTGGCCTTTCCGACGGCCTTATTCATAAAGCACACCCCGACGAACGCGACTACTCTACGGTCTTCGTGTTCAATGCGGCCTTCGGCCTTTTCTTCGGCCTTCTCTTTTTCTTCACCGCACCGCTGACGGCGAGATTCTTCGGCCACGAAGAACTCGTAGGCATCATGCGCGTGCTCGGAGTATGTTTCTTCTTCCACACGATGTCGTATGTACAGGAGACACGACTGCGCAAGCAGCTGCGAACGAAGGCGATATGCATTGCCCGCGTATCGGCCACGGTCACAGTTTCTGTCATGGCCATCATAGCCGCCAGCCTTGGCTACGGATATAAGGCACTGATATGCACCCAGATCCTGCTGTCGTTCTTCCTGTTTTTCTACTATACCGTCATTTCGAGATGGTTCCCACGGATTGACTTCAGCGTAAAAGCCTTCAAGGAGTTTTTCTCCTACGGCGTCCATCTCATGCTTGCATATTTCGCCACCGTTGTAGGCAAGAACATCAACACATTCGTGTTAGGTAAATTCTACCCTTCCCCGGCGTCATCCGGTATCTATTATCAGGGTGCCAAGCTGGCTGCAGTGCCCTTCGGTGTGACCGAATCCTCTCTCAATAACCCATTCTTCGCGGTTGCCTCCAACGAGGATAACCCCGAAAAACAGCGGCAGCTTATCCTCAACATGCTCCGCACCATCATCGGCGTCAACGGCACACTGATGATGCTCATGTGTGTGGTGGCAGGCCCCTGCATAGAGTTGCTGTATGGCTCGGAGTGGCTCGGCGCCATACCCATCTTCCGCATACTTGCCCTGGCCGAGTGTATTTTCTGTGTTCGGGCTTTCTTCCAGACCATATGCAAGGTGCACGCCCGCACCTCCTTCGTCCGCAACATGGGCTTCGTTGAAGTTGTGATCCAGCTTCTCCTGCTGCTTATCTTCTACCGCTACGGTATTCTGGCAATCGCATGGACCCAGATGGGCGGAGTTGTCTGCTCGAGTATAGTCTATATCCTTTATTGCGGACGCCTGGTCAACCTCCGGCCCAGCGCCTTCATCAGCGTATTTGCCCATACCCTCTGGTTGCCGGGTCTTGCCGTTTGCTGCTCACTGGGCATACTCCTGCTTACGTCCGGTATGCCGGCATGGCTTTCATGCGCAGCTGTAGGACTGTCATTCGCGCTGGTATTCGTGCTGGTCGGTGAATCGACAAAAGCCGACGTGTATATCTCCATGCGCAATATAATCAGAAAAAAGAAATAACGGACTACGATTTAGTCTGAGGAAATAAATCGGGCGGCCATGCCGGGAGTTTCTCCCTATGCATGGCCGCCCGTAAGGTTTATTGACGATAGATTTATTTCACCGATTCAACCATGAAGTTGAAGGCTTCGGCAAGACCGTCGGCATCTTTGCCACCGGCCTGGGCGAATCCGGGCTGACCACCACCGCCGCCTTTGATCTTCTTGGCAGCCTCGCGAACGAGCTGAGAGGCATTGTGGCCATTCTTGGCAAGGTCTTCAGTAAACATCACTGTAAGCAGCGGTTTGCCTGCCGGATCGACAGTGGCTGCGATAAATGCTGTTGAAGTGGGCGAAATCGAGCGGACGCTGAATGCAAGGCCTTTGGCAACGTCGGGCAGCATGGGGCCTTTGAAGCAGACAACCTTCACGCCGGAGGGCGATGTCTGAGCATGCTCCAGAAGCTGACGCGAGCGGTTGGCGATGCGTTCCTTCATATACTCCTCAGCCTGCTGGCGCAGCTCGGCATTCTCCTCGATAGACTTGCGGAGGGCTCCGAGGAGGTCGGGTGCGTTGTTGAACATGGCTGCGATAGTCTTCAATGTGGTTTCAATTTCGTCCAGCATATCTTCCACACCTGCACCGGTGATGGCCTCGATACGACGGATGCCAGCGGCGATGCTCGACTCAGAAATAATCTTGATCATGCCGATGTTGCCGGTATTGGCCACATGCGTACCGCCGCAAAGCTCAACTGAATCGCCATAGCGAACCACGCGAACTTCATCGCCATACTTCTCGCCGAAGAGAGCCATGGCGCCCATTGCACGGGCATCGGCAATAGGCATATGACGTTTTTCATCGAGCGCTATAGCCTCGCGCACACGGCGGTTGGCCAGACGCTCAACCTTGCGGAGTTCCTCAGGGGTAACCTTCTGGAAGTGCGAGAAGTCGAAGCGGAGGACGTTGGGAGCTACAAACGAGCCCTTCTGCTCAACGTGTGTGCCGAGCACCTCGCGGAGTGCCTGATGAAGGAGGTGGGTTGCAGAGTGGTTGCGCGATATGGCTGCGCGGTTCTCGGCGTCGATCTCCGCACGGAAGGTGGCGTTAAGGTCGGCAGGTAATTCTTTCACGAGGTG
Source organism: uncultured Muribaculaceae bacterium (assembly GCA_910586595.1). Lineage (GTDB taxonomy): Bacteria > Bacteroidota > Bacteroidia > Bacteroidales > Muribaculaceae > CAG-873. The sequence goes on from CAJUJB010000055.1 coordinate 6,718, forward strand.
AACACCCACGCCATTCTCACGCTTGGTGTCGAAAATCTCGGTAACCGTGCCTGTAGCAGTGTCGGTGAGCGTACCGCGGTCACCAACCTGACCACCCATCTCAGCATAGAATGGAGTGGCAGAAAGAATAATCTGGTAATACTCGCGGTTTTTCTGCTTCACGTGACGGTAACGGAGAATCTTGGCCTCGGCCTCAGTATTGTCGTAGCCCACAAATTCCTGTTCACCGTCGTTCACGATAACCCAGTCGGCAGCCTCAACGGCAGCCGCGCTGCGTGCACGGGCCTTCTGAGCGGCCATCTCTGTATTGAATCCCTCGATATCGGCTGTCATGCCGTAGTCTTTGAGGATAAGCTCGGTAAGGTCGAGAGGGAAACCATAGGTATCGTAGAGTGTGAAGGCCTGCTTGCCCGAGATTACGGTCTTGCCTTCGGCCTTGGCGGCGCGCACAGCGTCGTCGAGCAGACGGATACCATTCTCCAGCGTGCGGAGGAATGCATCTTCCTCTTCCTTTATCACACGCATGATGAGCTCGCGGTTGGCACCGAGTTCAGGATAAGCGTCACCCATGTTCTCGATAAGAGTATCGACAAGGCGGTACATGAACGCCTGTTTCTGCTCAAGGAAGGTGTATGCATAGCGCACTGCACGACGGAGAATACGACGGATTACATAGCCGGCCTTGGCATTGGAGGGGAGCTGGTTGTCGGCAATCGAGAAGGCAATCGTGCGGAGGTGGTCGGCGATAACACGCATAGCCACGTCTACATGATGGTCTTTACCGTACTGCTTGCCTGAGAGGGAGGCTATTTTCGCGATAATGGGAGTGAAGACGTCGGTGTCATAGTTCGAGGTCTTGCCCTGGAGAGCCATGCAAAGACGCTCGAAGCCCATGCCGGTGTCGATTACCTTGGCGGGGAGAGCCTCGAGAGAGCCGTCGGCCTTGCGGTTATACTGCATGAACACAAGGTTCCAGATCTCGATTACCTGAGGATGGTCATGGTTTACCAGCGAAGCTCCGCTCACCTCGGCGCGCTCGCTGTCGGAGCGGAGGTCGATGTGTATTTCAGAGCAAGGGCCGCAGGGGCCTGTATCGCCCATTTCCCAGAAATTATCGTGCTTGTTGCCGTTGAGAATATGGTCGGCAGGCAGATGCTTGGCCCAGATTGAGGCGGCCTCGTCGTCGCGCTCAAGACCTTCGGAAGCCGAGCCCTCGAAGACGGTGGCATAGAGACGTGAAGGATCGAGGTGGAGCACATCAACCAGGAATTCCCATGCCATATCGATGGCCTCGGCCTTGAAGTAGTCGCCGAACGACCAGTTGCCGAGCATCTCGAACATGGTGTGGTGGTATGTGTCAAGACCTACTTCCTCGAGGTCGTTATGCTTGCCGCTGACACGGAGGCACTTCTGCGAATCGGCCACACGGCGATATTTAGGGGCTATATTGCCTAAGATGATGTCTTTAAACTGATTCATGCCCGCATTGGTGAACATCAGCGTGGGGTCATCTTTGATAACCATCGGAGCCGAGGGCACGATGCGGTGAGCCTTCGATTCAAAAAAATCTTTGAACGACTGGCGTATTTCCTTTGCTGTAAGCATTTTATTTATGTTTTCGATTTTTTAGACTCTGTAATTGACACAAAATTGCTAACTTTGCGTTTCAGAGTGCAAAATTACTCCAATTTTCGCACTTGACCAAAATATCATCGACCTATCTGCGCCGACACTCACTCTGTTTCCTTTCTCCTTCCAGGCGCACCTCACCACATGAGCCAGAAAGTTTTTTTCCGCTATAACCAGGCCACAGAGCAATATGAGCGCGTCTACCCCGACCGGAGGCAGAGGCTCATTGCCGCATGGCGCCCATACCTGTGGGCCATCTTAGTGGTGATGGTGCTGGCCCTCATGCTATACGCTGTGGTCGATTCACCCCGAGAGAGAGAACTCCGCGAGGCCAACGAACAGCTGCAGCAACGCATAGAGCTGCTCAACCGGCGAGCCGACCAGGCCCTCTCGGTGATGGAAGATATAGCCGAGCGCGACAATAATTTCTACCGCGTAATGATGCAGGCAGAGCCCCTCACCCCGGCCCAGCGCTATGCCGGTCTCGAACGGCAACGCAATTTCAACCGGCTCGACTCGCTTGCCGATAACAGGCTTCTGGCAAATGTCGACCTGAAACTTGACCGCCTCGACCGCATGCTCGTATCGCAGATCAAGTCATTCGACTATCTGGCAGCCGAGGCTTCGGGGCAGAAAGACCGCACGGCCCATATACCGGCCATACAGCCCGTGCCTGAAAAATATCTCCGCACAATGGCGTCGGGCTACGGTGTACGCCGCGACCCGGTCTACGGTACAATGAAATTCCATGAAGGCATGGATTTCTCAGCGCCAATAGGCACTCCGGTATATGCCACCGCCGACGGCACTGTAACCACCGCGTCGTGGCAGAGCGCCTACGGAAACATGGTCGAGATAAACCATGGCTACAACTACACCACCCGCTACGCCCATATGTCGAAAATCATAGCGCGGCCCGGGCAAGCTGTAAAACGAGGCGACCTCATAGGCCTGGTTGGAAATACCGGCAAATCCACCGGCCCGCACCTGCACTACGAAGTAAGATACAGAGGTGCGCCTCAGAACCCTGTCAACTATTATTACTACGACCTTACGCCCGAACAATACGACGAGATTATACGTCTGGCTGAAAATGCCGGTCATGTGATGGACTGATCTTACCTTAGCCACGCCGATTGATTATGGAACAGCTTACAAAAAAATTCTACCGGATAGGCGATGTATCCGAACTTCTGGGCCTGCCTCAGTCGACCATCCGGTTCTGGGAAAAAGAGTTCAGCGAACTACGGCCCCGCCGCAATGGCGGAGGCACACGCATGTACACTCCCTCCGACATCGAGCAGCTCCGCATCATTAAATTTCTAATAAAGGACAAAGGACTGACACTCGAAGGTGCCCGCGAGCATCTACGCCGCAACCGACGCGACCTCGACCGCAAGCACGAGGTGGTGCGCAGGTTGAAAGACATACGCCGTCAGCTGACAGCTATGCTGGAAGCCCTCGACCAGCGCCAGAGGAAATAAGAAACACACGATATAAAAAAGTGAAAGGGTCATGTCTCACGACAGAACCCTCTAATAATCTACAATCTATAAAAACATATTTCGTATGAAGTCAGCAACGCGGCTTCGCCACATTGCCGATGCAAAAGTAATAAGAAATCTTCACTTGTGCAAATAATTGTTTAACCTCCTGGCAATTCATACCCTAAGTTGATAAAAAAGTCTATATATATAGCCTGCCGGGAACGGCGGTTTGCACCATTGCCCAATTATACGTATATTTGCAACTCGAAAAAACAAAAACCACACATACATACTGCAATGAAAAAATTTCTTGGAATATTTTCCTCTGTTGTGATGCTTGCCGCATTGTTGACATCGTGCAACACCAACAATGACGTCGACACGATCACCGAGCAAGCCTTCTCCTCCTGCTTCGCATACGTGCAGGATATCACAACTGGCGTAGATGCCGTATACTCGCAGGTTGGCTACCAACTCCGACTCAACTATACGAAACTCACCGCCGATGTGCTTATCTCCAATCTCAAGACACCCGACGGCACATCCTACCCCACTTTCACCGTCAAAGATATACCCTGGACTATCGAGAAAGACGGAGCCATAGTCGTATCGGGCCGAGACCTCACCCCCTCGGGTACAACCGGCGCCGCTGTTCCCCTCTTCTCATCATTCAAGCTCCGACTGATGGAACGTGTCGTTGACAACTCTTATTTGCCTGGTTTCTGCATCAGCTATACAATCAACCGCCAATACTCGGTACTCTCATCCAACGCAGTACAGGTTATCTTCGGCACAACCAAATCGACCGACGAAGCTGGAACAGAATTCACCACCGACAAGACCAATTATTACTTTGAATTCAATGCCGACACCCGTCGAGTAACCATCACCTTGCAGAACGCAATGTTCTTAAGCAACATGCCTGCCATGAATATCGCTCTTGAGAACATACCTTTCACCTTCGACGGCACCACCGCAAAATGGCACATAGACGCCATTACCCCAAAATCGGGAGGTACTCCTTACGAGAGCTTCCCCATCACCGACCTCTCGGGTGAATTCGAATTCGGCAAAGACATGGAGATGGAATTTTACTGCGATCCTGCCAAGGCTCCCGGAAAATACAAAATTGAAGTCGACTGTTCATTCAACTTTTACCGCGAGAACGGATAATCATACTCCGCCTCATATGAGATAAAACAAGCGGAGCCGCCCTGAGCATTTCAGGTCGGCTCCGCTTGTTTGTTATATCGCCTTAGTCACCGGAAGCGAGCCCGGGCAACTTCTGCCAGATGTTCTTCCTCGCGGGAAATAAGCAGTATGGTGTCGCCTATAAAGAGCCGCGTATCGCCTGTAGGCACCAGATAGGAGTCGCGTCGCTTCACCAATATTACAAGAGTATCGGGAGGGAGGCTCATGTCGCGCAGGCAGGTACCATCTGTGAGATGAGCCGGAGTAACCGTCACCTCCTTCAAGGCTGCCGTAACCTCATCGGGAAGATCGATGTTGAACTGACGCACCTCAGGCTTCTCTGTCAGGCCCAGCCAACGTGCCATAGCGTTGACAGTCGTACCCTGGATCAAGAGCGACAGCATGGTGATGAAGAACACGAGATTGAACATGAACCGGGCATTCTCAACCGCAGGCGACATCAGCGCATACGTGGCGAAAATGATAGGCACAGCACCGCGCAGGCCTACCCAGCATACATAGAGACGAGCCTTGGCCGTATACCGCTTGAAGGGAGCCAGACAGGCGAGAACTGCCGCCGGACGCGCAATGAGGATCATAAACACGCCTAACAACAGGCCCGGCCAAATGATATGCACCAGCTCATGAGGATTGACAAGCAGGCCAAGGGTGAGGAACATTATTATCTGCACAAGCCATGTGAAGCCACCGAAGAATGTGGTGATGGTGCGTTTAAGCACTATTCGTTTATTACCTACTACAAGGCCGGCGATATAGACCGCCAGATAGGAGTTGCCACCGGCAAGATTGGTGAGCGTGAAGGCGAAGAAACAGCAGGCTATGACCATCACGGGATAGAGAAACTCATTCGACGCATTGATGCGGTTTACCACCCACACGGTCGCGTATCCGACCGCCACACCGCCAAGAGTGCCCACCGCGAGCTGGAGCACAAGGGTGAGAGCCGACGACAACACAAGTGGCCCATCGATGGCTGTACCACTCTCGATGACGGATATGAGCAGCACAACCAGCAGGTAAGCCATGGGGTCGTTCGATCCACTTTCAAGCTCAAGAGTTGGCTTTAGTTTCTGCTTAAGCCCTATGCCTGACGAATTCAATATCGAGAACACCGAGGCGGAATCCGTCGACGACATGATGGCCGCCAGCAACAGCGACTCAGGCCAGCCGAAGGCATGCTCGGGGGCCATAATCCTCATCATCTCATGTATGAAGCCTCCGGTGAGCACAGTCGTGATGAGCACACCAGCCGTTGCGAGCACCAATCCAGGCCCAAGCACAGGACGTATCTGCTTGAAATCAGTATCGAGGCCACCGGAGAAAAGAATTATCGACAAAGAAATCATACCGATAAACTCAGCCACAGCGGCACTGTCGAATTGCAGTCCAAATCCGTCGACACCGGCGAGCATACCCACCCCCAGGAAGAGCAGAAGGGCCGGCATGCCATAGCGGCTGCCAGCTTTGCCGATTATCACACTGAGAAAAAGGAGTACGGCTACAACGAGCATCACATTACCGGGGGTTATCTCCATAGTCGTTCAGGTTTTGAAGGTTTTAAGTCAGAAGTACAAAGGTACGAATAAGTCGAGCGCAATGCCAAATATATTTGAGCCTTGCCGAGTGTGAGTACCTAAGGCGAAGCCAACGGTACGAATTCCAATCGCAAAGCCAAATCTATGGGCATGCGGGAAGGTTGAAGCTTACGATTCCATATCATCAAGCGAAAGGCCGACATAGCCCACCTTCCATCCCTTCTGCTTCCGGCAGATGGTTTCCGACTTAGCTTCAAGTTTGTGGAGGTCTATCCGGTTCTTGTTCCGTTTGACCTCACCAATGATGATTTCGCGGTCGGCTTCATTTACACCTATAAGGTCAATCTCGTTACGACCATCTTTCTCCCAATAATTTGTGACGATATTATATAACCCAGTCTCACGGTAAAACTGACGGAAGTAACGTTCAAGAATCCAACCTGAGAATGTATCGTAATCAGCACCAACTTTCTCACGCACATAATCAAGGTTACCTATTTCCACAGCACTTCGGTATTTATATATGAAGCGAAACCAGAAGTTAAGGAAGTTGTCCTTGATTCCATATTTAACATTGCGACTGCCAGCTGATGCAAGGTATGGACGGTAACGGTAAAGCAGGTCGTAGGTGTTTTCAAGTTTATCGAGATAGCCACCCGCTTCAATGCCTGTATAGGATTTGATTTCGCCACGCTCATTGAACCCGGTTGCGATTGCCGAAAGAATTGAAAAATAGTTGCCGTAGTCCTTGCCAAACTCATCCGACAACAACTCCTTGCCCTCCTCAATAAAATAGGAACCAAAAGAGAGAACCGAGTCAAGAATTTTATCTTTGGTGAAAGCCCCGGACTGAACTAATTGCTCGACATATTTTGCGACCCCTCCCGTTATCATATACATAGCCAATAGGTCATCGGGAGTATAGTCGGGATGATTGTCACGCATAATCTCGCGCAGTGTACGCAGAGGAAATTCACGCAGGCGCATCCGTGAAGTCGCACGTCCGTAAAGAGGCTCTTTGCGGTCATCGAATATTTTTGTCATCATCGAATATAGCGAGCCGCAGAGTACAAGGTTTATCCGGGAATCCTGCTTGTTGGAATCCCATACGTTCTGCATCTCGCTGAAAAAGGATTCGTTGACATACTTGAAGTTCTGAAACTCATCAAACACGAGCGTGAAATGCCTGCGTTTGGCTATTTGCATTATTGCAGAGAAAAGTCTGGCCATGCTGGTGAATTCTCCTATTTCTTCACCAAGCCGGTCGCGGATGGTATCGGCAAGTTCTGCACAAAGCAGCGTCTCGCTTTTCCGGGCCACAAAAAAGTAAATCATATCGTCACTACCATAGGCATGCTTTATCAGTGTGGTTTTGCCTATGCGTCGGCGACCGGTGATTACAGTCATCTGGGCATATTTTCGCGATGTCTCCTCAATCTTCCGGAGTGTCAGCGTTTCTATTTCTCTGTCGTAGAACTTCATATTAATGCAACGGCTGTTACAGTAACCGCTGTTACAAAATTACACAAAATACATTTCACTTCCAAATCATGCTTCGAGCACCACTGATTGAATTTCTAACAAAACACATCGAGACAAACAGTCGTGGACGAGCAAGATTCATATGATTATTGTCAAAAATACTCATAAAACACTAAAAAGTCATCATTGGTTGCAGGTATTGCCGTATTTTCACTACTTTTGTACCTCAAAAACCATCCAACACTCTCTCATATGTCAGAATCCAAGAAATTTATCCTTCAGGAACAAGATATACCCACTGCATGGTTCAACATAATCCCCGCCATGCCAGTTAAGCCGGCCCCAATGCTTGATCCGGCCTCGAAACGTCCTCTTACGGCAGAGGATCTTTTCCCACTCTTCTCCGAAGAAGCCGCCCGGCAGGAACTCAACTTCACCGACTCATGGATAGAGATTCCCGAGCAGGTGAGAGATCTATATAAAATCTGGCGTCCGACGCCTCTGGTCCGCGCCCGTGGCCTGGAGAAGGCACTCGACACCCCAGCTCACATCTACTTCAAGAATGAAAGTGTAAGTCCGGTCGGATCACATAAGCTCAACTCAGCCATTCCGCAGGCCTATTACTGCAAACAGCAAGGGGTGACCAATATCACCACCGAGACCGGAGCCGGCCAATGGGGTACGGCCCTCTCGCTCGCATCAAAAATGTTTGGCATCGAGCTGGCCGTATATATGGTGAAAATCTCGTTCAACCAAAAACCTTACCGCCGCTCGATGATGCAGACCTACGGCGCCCAAGTCATTGCCTCACCAAGCATGTCGACACGAGCAGGCCGGAAAATCATCACCGAGCATCCCAACTACCAAGGCTCGCTTGGAACCGCCATCAGCGAGGCTGTCGAACTCGCCATGAGCACGCCCAACTGCAAATACGCCCTCGGCTCGGTAATGAACCACGTTGCCCTCCATCAGACGGTGATAGGGCTTGAAGCTGAGCGCCAGATGGAGATGGCAGGCGAGTATCCCGACATTGTCATAGGATGCTTCGGCGGAGGCAGTAATTTCTCAGGCATCTCCTTCCCCTTCATGCGCCATAATCTGGCCGGCGACCGCACAACCCGCTTCATTGCAGCCGAGCCTGCATCGTGCCCGAAACTCACCAAGGGGGCCATGCGCTACGACTTCGGCGACGAGGCCGGATACACGCCTCTAATACCTATGCTCACTCTCGGCCATAATTTCTCTCCAGCCAACATCCATGCCGGCGGTCTAAGGTACCATGGTGCGGGCGCTGTAGTGAGCCAGCTCAAAGCCGATGGTCTTATGGAAGCTGTCGACATTCCTCAACTCGAAACCTTCGAGGCTGCAACGCTCTTCGCCAAATCAGAAGGACTTATCCCTGCCCCTGAATCATCGCATGCCATCGCGGCAGCCATCCGCGAAGCGAAGCGCGCCAAAGAAGCCGGAGAGGCCAAGGTTATACTCTTCAACCTTTCGGGCCACGGCCTTATCGACATGGCTGCCTACGACCGGTACTTTGCCGGCGACCTGGCCAACTATGACCTCTCTGAAACCGACCTGACAGAGACTATCGCCGGGCTCGATATGGTTCCCGGGCACGAATAATACCCATTCTCCTATGCATAGCGCGGGCCGTCGTTCCACTCAGGAATGACGGCCCGCAGTTATATATTAGGCAATCAGAGTCCGGTAAGCTCCCCGGTTGTGGAGTCCATGATATACCCGGCAACCCGCACATCGTGCGGCATCAACGGATGGTTGCGTACCAGATCGACTGTCTCGGCCACTGCCTCGGCCGTATCGGTAAAGCCGTGCAGCCAGCTGTCGAGGTCTATGCCACAGTGACGCATCAAGGAGATATGTTCCTCGTCGACGCCGCGCTCGCGCATAAGATGAAGCATCTCGGAGGCATCCATGCCTTGCACACCACAGCCTGTGTGACCGATGATCATCACTTCATTCACCCCTAACTCATATACAGCCACCAGAAGCGAACGCATGGTCGAGTCGAAAGGGTTGGTGATGGTTCCACCCGCATTCTTGATCAGCTTCACGTCGCCGTTTCTGAACCCGAGGGCGGCCGGCAGCAATTCGACAAGACGGGTGTCCATGCAGGTCACAATTGCAATTTTCTTATCAGGGTACTTAGAGGTTTCATAGCGGCGGTAAGCGCCTGAGGCCACAAACTCGCGGTTATGTTTCAATATTTCATCTATCATGGCGATATTTTTTATTAGGTTTACGACATCTCTTCCTGATTAGGTATTGCCTCAAACCCAAAGAAGGACACATCTTTCGATGCATCCTTCTTTATATCCGGTTGACGGCAGTTTATTCAGCTGCGGGAAGTTCGGGTTCCTGAGCCTTAGCCTCTTCCACGGGGTTTGCAACCTCAGCAGCGGGAGCAGCTTTGCGGCGCGAACGACGGGTCTTGGCTTTTGCCT
>CAJUJB010000056.1 GCA_910586595.1 uncultured Muribaculaceae bacterium
TTGTATAAAGATAATGGTGAGTGGCATGTATCAAAAATCTACTCTTATTATCTGAGCGACTGGATAAAGACGGATCCGGTGTATTGGTCACTATGTCCGAGCGACCAGAGACTCCAGTTGTTCAACCGAAAAATACCAGACAGCGTCTATAACTACATCCCTCTAACACCCCCTCCTCACGACCAGATGAAAATACCCACCACCCAATCGTCTCAATCAAACAAGAAGAAAAAGTAAGAAAATGCCCCAGCCCTACCGTCCTCCCTGCCAAAATATATGGCGGGAGGGCGGTAGGCCCTGTTTTGACACGCAAGAGACGCTTCAAGGCGCTTAAATGAATGAGATTGGCTAAAAAGACTGATTTCTCAAAAAAAAAGATTACTTTTGTGGTCTGAAACAGAAACGCATACAATTCACACAATGAAACGTACAAAAATAGCCGACATCTTCTCGCCCGAGCTGATCGGAACGGAAGTTTGTGTCAAGGGCTGGGTCCGTACCCGCCGTGGCAATAAGAACGTGCAGTTTGTGGCTCTCAACGACGGCTCGACTGTGCGTAACCTACAGATAGTATTCGACCTCACGAAGTTCTCTGATGAAGCGCTGAAGCCTGTGACCACCGGGTCGTCGATATGCGTCACCGGCCGTCTGGTTGAGTCGATGGGTAAGGGTCAGACCTGCGAGGTGCAGGCCGACACGCTGGAGATCTACGGCACGGCCGACCCCGAGACCTATCCTCTTCAGAAAAAAGGACATACTCTGGAGTTCCTCCGCGAGAAAGCTCACCTTCGTCCGCGCACGGCTACTTTCGGCGCCATACTGCGTGTGCGCAGCGCGCTGGCTTATGCCATCCATAAGTTCTTCAACGAAAAAGGATTTTTCTATCTCAATACTCCGCTCATCACCGCCAGCGACTGCGAAGGTGCCGGAGCGATGTTCCAGGTGACGACCCTGCCTCTCGACAAGCTGCCCAAGAATGAGGACGGCTCGGTTGACTACAGCAAGGATTTCTTCGGCAAGCCTACTGCGCTGACCGTATCGGGCCAGCTCGAAGGCGAGCTCGGAGCGACAGCCCTGGGTGCCATCTATACTTTCGGCCCGACATTCCGCGCCGAGAACTCCAATACTCCGCGTCACCTCTCGGAGTTCTGGATGATAGAGCCTGAGGTTGCCTTCTGCGACATTGCCGAGAATATGGATCTGGCCGAGGAATTTGTGAAGTATTGTATCCGCTATGCCCTCGACCACTGCCGCGATGACATCGACTTCCTTGCCGAGCACTTCGATCCCGAATTGGTTGAGCGCCTCGAGTTTGTGCTTCACAACGATTTCGTCCGCCTCACTTACACCGAGGGTGTGGAAATACTCAAGGCATCGGGCAAGAAATTCGAGTTCCCGGTCGACTGGGGTACCGACCTTCAGAGCGAACACGAGCGTTACCTCGTGGAGGAGCATTTCAAGAAGCCTGTGATCCTCACAGACTATCCCCGCGACATCAAGGCCTTCTACATGAAGCAGAACGAAGACGGTCGCACCGTGCGCGCCATGGACGTACTCTTCCCCAAGATCGGCGAGATTATCGGCGGCTCGGAGCGTGAGTCGGACTACAACAAGCTTATGACCCGCATCGAGGAGCTGAACATACCGATGAAGGATATGTGGTGGTACCTCGACACCCGCCGCTTCGGCACTGTGCCTCACAGCGGCTTCGGCCTCGGCTTCGAGCGCCTGGTGCTCTTCGTGACCGGCATGACCAATATCCGCGACGTAATCCCCTTCCCCCGCACACCGAACAACGCAGAGTTCTAAGGAAGGTTAAAAGCTATATGTCATAATGAAGGCATCTTGGTTCTTTGATCCGGATGCCTTCATTTTTTTTAGGACTATACGTTTCAAGTCGCGAAAATAGGTTATCTTTGCAGCTAAAGACTGACACGAAATGGAGAATTTATATAAGATAAAAGAGCTTACATTAGCTGGCTTCAAATGCTATAGCGGCAATGCGCATAAAATTACCTTCGGTGATAAGCTGACCGTTATCATCGGGCTTAATGGCGCGGGTAAAACCAGTCTGCTGCAGGCTTTGAAGAAGGCCCTGAGCATTATTCTTACAAAAGACGCCCGTAAAAAAAGTTTTGTGGGTGATGGTAAGAATATCCATGCCAATACGCTTAAATCCTCTGATGCCACTTATCCATTCGAGTTTGCCTGGGTGCCGAAGGAGCCTGATTATAAGGTGTCCTTGTCGTGCTCAGGTGTGATATATGATACTCCGATTGATTGGGCTATTGTCAAGGATGGCAAAGGAAAGGATAGCCAGAAACCATTTCGTGAAGCACTGGATCTATTTGTAGATACATTTAATCATTTTCCCGCCGAGACGCCCCTCCCTCTGCTGGCTTATTTCTCGGATTCATTTCCGCATACACGCAATGATATGAGCGGATATGAGAAATTTGTACTAGACGACAAGGTGGAGAATATAGAGCGTCGGGCCGGATATTACCGCTGGGATGAAGATAATACCGACTTTTATTTCTGGGAAGGGCTGTTTATCAAGGCGACGCGCAAGCTTAATGACTTTGATTTCGGTCTTGTAGCCGTTCGGACCAGACTTGAAAACCCTCATCTGCCGGAAGCCGACCGCGAATTTTTGAATAAAACTCTCGACCGTCTGAGGCTCCAGCAGATAGAGACGGAATATGTGTCGACATTTCTCAAAAAATTCTCAGAGCCTCTTCCCACGCAAGATAATCGTGGTATGCAAGTTGAATCGGTCGGGGTAGGAGCCCGTACATTCGGCAAACGCAGCGATGCCGTTCTGAAAGTTAACTTTTTAGATGGTTCTTTCCGGTTTTTCGACATGCTTCCGGAAGGCTACAAGCGGTTATTCTCTATCGTCTTTGAAATCTCTTACCGATATTTTATACTGAACAGGAATCTGATACTTGCCAGCAGACTGAACGGTACGCCTTATACCGATCTGGCTCCCGAGGGTATTGTGCTGATAGATGAGCTTGAGCTGCATCTCCACCCGACTTTGGTGGAGGAGGTTGCGCTGCGTCTGCGCAAAACGTTCCCTAAAGTTCAATTCATCATCTCCAGCCATTCTCCGGCTGTGGTGGCTAATGTGAGAAACGACGGCCAGGAGGAGATTGTGGTAAGTCTTACTCCTGATCATAACTTTGAAGTTGTGGAGAATTGCTTTGGAGCCGATTATGGCGATACTTTGGTGAACCATATGGGAGCCTATGGCCGCATGCATATGCTTCAAGTTCTCAAGCAACTTGTAAGAGAGTCAATCGAGGATGATGATGAAAGAGATTTAGAGTGCTGGAAAGAAGAGTTGCTCAAGTTTTTTGATGGCCATGCGAACGAGGCGTATGTAAATGCTCTGATTGAATCGATCCGCAAAGACGTGTCAGATCATGGAGTGGATAGATAAGTCTTCAGCTGCCAACGCAGGGGCCTTCACAGGGTTGGCTGATGTGTGGATAACTGCCGGTAAGGTCAAATATTCTGATCTTGATGAGGTAGAAAAGAATCAGCTCAAAGCTGTCTTACGCACCGAGCAGAAAGGTTACTGTGCCTTATGTATGGAGTTGATGGCCATTGGAACGAATGACCATGTCGTACCTCAATCGGTGCCTGCCAACGAGTTTTCGGCTGCTTGTAGGAAAGGGCCGTTCCGCCGGGATTTCGTTCATCAACGTCATTGGACCCCTGGGATTCATTTTGGCGGTCAGGCAAAATATTATCCCCATACTATCGCATATGGTAATATGGTGTGCATGTGCCAGGCTTGCAACACTAAAAAAGATAATGGAGTTATCTCTCCTACATTTTTCAACAGAGATCCTGGTGTAAGCTATGATGAGGATGGCACAGCTAATTTCCCCAATGGAGCACTTAATCTAAATTTGAGGACTCATCTTAATGAAAGGGAGTATTGCCGTGTACGTAAGTTGTGGCACCTCATAAAGTCTAACGGCAAGTCGGTGGATGATGTGCGGGCCATAAGTAATACTACAGATAAGGTAAAACTGCTGGAATCTATCGGTCTTGAGAAGAAGGATGCTATGAGGCTGGCGGCCACCGCCCAGTGGGATCGGTTATTGAGATTTGCGTGGTTCGGCACTTATTACCAATAACAAAAGTTAAAAATAGATAATATTTATAAAGAAATTGCTGCGGTGCGGCCCCTTGGGAAATTCGGCTTGCACATTAATAAAAAAAAGCGTAAATTTGCAGCACATCTTCAAGAGAGGAGGGAGCAGAGAGCTTCCTCCTCTTTATTTGAAGGTGTGCTTCTACGCAACATATGATAGATAAAGATTTATTAGCCCGTACTGTATCCGACGCGCTCGCCGGTACAGACCTTTTCCTTGTTGATATAGCCGTAAATCCGGCAAATGAAATAATTGTGGAGCTTGATTCTCCGTCAGGTGTCGACATTGACTCTTGCGCGGCAGTGACCCGCAGGATCGAAGAGGTGTTTGACCGTGATGTGGAGGACTATCAGCTTGAGGTCGGCTCGGCCGGCATCACCTCCGATTTTAAGATCCGTGCCCAGTACGACAAGAATGTAGGCAATGACGTAGAGTTGCTCACCCGCGACGGACGCAAGCTGCGCGGAGTTCTGGTTGAGGTCAGCGCAGGCGAGCCTTCCGACCGCGATGTCGATTTTACGGTCGAGGTTCCTGTAAAGGTAAAGGAGCCCGGAGCCAAGCGGCCGGTTATCAAGCAGGAGGCAATGAAGCTGAATTCGGCCGACTGCAAATATGTGCGCTACGATCTCAAATTCTGACCCGCGTAGAGAGCCTGTAAAAATTCTGAAAATAATAGCCCCGAAGGGCCTGAAACATAACTAAGCAATGGCAAAGAAAGAGGAAACTCCAAATATGGTCGAGCAGTTCGCGGAATTTAAAGAACTGAAGAACATCGACAAAACCACAATGATAAGCGTGCTCGAAGAGTCGTTCCGCAATGTACTTGCGAAGATGTTCGGCACCGATGAGAATCTTGACGTAATTCTTAACCCCGACAAGGGCGACGTGCAGATTTTCCAGAATCTTGAAGTCGTTCCCGACGGCGAAGTGGAGAATCCCAATCTTCAGATTTCACTCACCGACGCCCGTGCCGACGACGACCCTGAGGCAGAGGTGGGCGAGGAACACTCCCGCGAGATCATCTTCGAGAACTTCGGCCGCCGCGCCATCCTCAATCTCCGCCAGACCCTCCAGAGTCGTATCCTCGATCTCCAGAAAGAGGCTGTATACAATAAGTTCAAAGAGCTTGAGGGCGAACTTGTGACCGGCGAGGTATATCAGACCTGGTCGCGCGAGACACTCCTGCTCGATGACGACAAGAACGAGCTCCTCCTCCCGAAGAACGAGTCGATCCCCGGCGATTACTTCCGCAAAGGTGAGACAGTACGTGCTGTCATCGCCAATGTCGACAATAAGAACAACAACCCGAAGATCACCGTATCGCGTACTAACGAGCAATTCCTCCGCCGCCTCTTCGAGCTTGAGGTTCCTGAAATCCACGACGGCCTCATCAGCATCCGCGCCGTTGCCCGCATCCCGGGCGAGCGCGCGAAGATTGCCGTTGAAAGCTACGACGACCGTATCGATCCCGTAGGCGCCTGCGTAGGTGTGAAAGGCTCCCGTATCCACGGCATTGTCCGTGAGCTCCGCAACGAGAATATCGACGTGATCTGCTATACCAACAACCCGTCGCTTTTCATCCAGCGTGCCCTCTCGCCTGCCCGCATCTCCAACATCCGTCTTGATGAGGAAGCCCGCAAGGCAGAGGTATTCCTCCGCCCCGAGGAAGTATCGCTTGCCATTGGCAAGAACGGCCACAACATCAAGCTGGCCACCATGCTCACCGGCTATGAGATTGACGTATACCGCGACACCGAGATGGTATACGAGGACGACATCTATCTCGATGAATTCCGCGACGAGATTGACGCATGGGTGATCGATGCCCTCAAGAACATCGGCTGTGTCACCGCCAAGAGCATCCTCAACACTCCGCGCAATGTGCTCATCGAGAAATCTGACCTCGAGGAGAACACCATCGACGAAGTACTCGAAATCCTCCGTCGCGAATACGAGGACGACGAGCCTGCCCAGGATGACGACGCCGAGGAGCCCGAAACCGAAGAGGCTACCGACGAGCCCGAGGCCCAGAGTTGACAGTTGAGTCACGGCCCCGGACTGCCTCCGGGGTCTGACCCCCGTATCTACTCAACTCACTCAACTCTAACTCAAAAAAACATCGACTAATGGCGAAAACTAAAATAAGTAAAATAGCGAAAGACCTCAACGTTTCACTCCCGACCGTCATCGAGTTCCTGCGCAAACGCGACATCAGCATCGACGAAAGCCCCAACACGCGCGTCGAAGATGATGTGGTAGAACTCCTCATGGGCGCCTTTAAGAGCGACAAAGACCTCAAGAACCGCTCGGCCCAGATCACCACAGAGCGCAAGGAAAGCCGTGTGAAGGCCGCTCCGGCCCCCGCGCCTGCGCCTAAGGCTGACGACGAAGTGAAGCTGAGCACCGCCCAGAAGCCCCGTATCGTAGGCAAACTTGAGCTTGATGCCAAAGGTAACCCCATTGTGCGCCGCCCCGAAGAGGCCGCGGCTCCCAAGGTTGTCGAGCAGCCTAAGCCCGCGCCTGCTCCGGCCCCTGCACCTGTGAAGGAAGAACCCAAGCAAGCTCCCGAGGTCAAGGCTCCCGAGACTCCGGCACCTGCCAAGGCTCCCGAAGCCCCGAAAGCTGAACCGAAACCTGCGCCCGCGCCTGCCCCCAAGGCAGCTCCCGCACCCCGCCAGGAGGCTCCGAAGGCAAGCGCACCCAAGCCCGAGGCCCAGAAGCCCGAGGCTCCTAAGACGACAACCAATAATTCTACTGTCATAGCACCTACTACTACACCCGAGCATTCTCAGGAAGCTCCCAAAGCCGAGAAGCCTGCCGAGCCCGAAATTTTCACGATCGAGCGTACCGCACCGGCTCCTTCTCTCAACATTGTGGGCAAGATTGATCTTGACGCCCTCAACCAGAACACACGCCCCAAGAAAAAAGGCAAGGAAGACCGCCGTGGCGGTCGTGGCCAGCAGGGCGCCGGCGCCACAGCTGCCGATGCCGACCGTAAGAAACGCCGCCGCATAGCAGGCAAAGAGAAAGTCGACATCGAGAAGGTGGGCCGCACTGCCGGCAATGCCGATCAGCGCCAGGGCGGCAACGGCGGCGGTGAAGGCCGTCGCGGTGGCCAAGGTGGAAATAACAACGGCGGCGCCCAGGGAGGCAACCGTCAGGGCGGCGAAAACCGTCGTGGCGGCAACCAGCAGCGTCAGGCCCGTCAGCCACGTCCTGTAACACCCGAAGTCAACGAGGAAGACGTACAGAAGCAGGTAAAGGAAACACTTGCCCGCCTCACCTCGAAGGACAAGGCTCTCAAGAAAGGCGCCAAGTGGCGTAAGGAAAAACGCGAGGCCAACGCTACACGCGAGCGTCAGGCCCATCAGGCAGAAGAGGCAGAAAGCCGCGTACTCAAGATCACCGAGTTCGTGACCGCCAACGACCTTGCCGCCATGATGGATGTGCCCGTGAACAATGTCATCGCAACCTGTATGAATCTCGGCGTGATGGTGTCGATCAACCAGCGTCTCGACGCGGAGACCATCAACATCGTCGCAGATGAATTCGGTTTCACCACTGAGTATGTATCTGCCGAAGTTGCCGATGCCATCCACCAGGAAGAAGACCGCGAGGAAGATCTCGTGAGCCGTCCGCCGGTTGTGACCGTCATGGGTCACGTCGACCACGGCAAGACTTCTCTCCTCGACTATATCCGCAAAGCCAACGTTATCGCAGGCGAGGCCGGCGGTATTACCCAGCATATCGGCTCGTACAGCGTCAAGCTGCCCGACGGACGTCATATCACCTTCCTTGATACCCCCGGTCACGAAGCGTTCACCGCCATGCGTGCACGTGGTGCGAAGGTTACCGACCTTGTGATCATCATCGTCGCTGCCGACGACAACGTCATGCCCCAGACTGTCGAGGCCATCAACCACGCCTCAGCAGCCGGTGTGCCCATCGTGTTTGCCATCAACAAGATCGATAAACCCCACGCCAACCCCGACAAGATCAAGGAAGAACTCGCTGCCATGAACTACCTCGTTGAGGAGTGGGGTGGCAAGTATCAGAGCCAGGATATTTCGGCCAAGCAGGGCATCGGCGTAGAAGAGCTCATGGAGAAAGTTCTCCTCGAAGCCGAGATGCTCGAGCTCAAGGCCAACCCCTCGCGCCGTGCAGTCGGTACGATTATCGAGTCGTCGCTCGACAAGGGCCGCGGCTATGTGGCTAACGTACTCGTGCAGAACGGTACGCTGCATGTGGGCGACGTAGTGCTCGCCGGTAACCACTTCGGTAAGATCAAGGCTATGTTCAACGAGCGTAACCAGCGCATCAAGGAAGCCGGCCCCGCAATGCCGGCCCTCATCCTTGGTCTTAACGGCGCGCCTACCGCAGGCGATACATTCAACGTGCTCGAGACTGAGCAGGAAGCCCGCGACATCGCAGGCAAGCGTGAGCAGCTCGCCCGCGAGCAGGGTCTGCGCACAACCAAGCTCCTTACACTTGAGGATATCGGCCGCCGTCGTGCTATAGGTAACTTCCAGGAACTCAACATTATTGTCAAAGGCGACGTCGACGGTTCGATCGAGGCTCTGTCTGACTCACTCATCAAGCTCTCTACCGAAGAAGTACAGATCAATGTGCTCCACAAGGCTGTGGGCGAGATTTCCGAGAGCGATGTTACCCTCGCAGCCGCATCCGACGCCATCATCATCGGCTTCCAGGTTCGCCCGAGTGTGGCTGCCCGCCGTGCCGCTGAGCGCGATGGTGTCCAGATCCGTCTCTACTCGGTGATCTATCAGGCCATCGAGGAGGTGAAAGATGCTATGGCCGGCCTGCTCGCTCCCGAGATCAAGGAGGAGATTACCGGTACAGCCGAAGTGCTCGAGACATTCCACGTGTCGAAGGTCGGCACCATTGCAGGTGCCATCGTACGCGAAGGCAAGATCAAGCGCAACTGCAAGGTACGTCTTATCCGCGATGGCATCGTGCGCTACACCGGTGAGCTCGGTTCACTCAAACGTTTCAAAGACGACGTCAAGGAAGTTCTCTCAGGCTACGACTGCGGTATGTCGATTGTAGGTTACAACGATATAAAGGTCGGCGACCTCATCGAGGGCTTCGAAGAGAAAGAGGTATCGCGCTCGATCGACTGATGTCATCTGCCGTATACCTTAATATAGGATCCAACAGTGGCGACCGCCGGGCTTTCATTGCCCGCGCGGTCGCCGCGTTGTCTGAAGCCTTCCCTCAGGCCATCGTCACCGTCTCTGGAGAGGTGGAGAGCCCTCCATGGGGATTCGAATCGCCCAACCCGTTTCTCAACGTTGGTGTGCGACTCGACTTCGCCGATTGTTCTCCGTGGACAATTGACTCCCTGCATGGCCTTCTCGACATAACTCAGGGCATCGAGCGAAGTCTCTCCGATGTGCCTCACCGCACACCCGACGGCTCCTATCGCGACCGCGAGGTGGATATAGACCTTATCGCCGTAGATGAGCTGACTATATCCTCCGACCGGCTTGTTATTCCCCATCCACACATGGCTTTGCGCGAGTTTGTACTCCGGCCAATGGCAGAGTTGGGCCCCGGGTGGAAACACCCGCTTACCGGCCTTTCGGCGGCCCAAATGCTCTCGACGGGCGTTTGTCGATAAAATCCTCCCCTTTTTCTATAATAAGTTCTAAGTAGTAGAAAAGCCCTTGACTCGGCTCCTCCATTTATATAACTTTGCAACATGAAAATGAGAGAATTGAGAAAACTTATTGTTTTGATGGTTTTTGCATTCCTGGGCGTGGCGACCGTGATGGCCGTCACGCTTCGTGGTAATGTGACTGATCAAGCAACAGGCGAGGACCTGATTCAGGCCTCCGTACGCGTTTTGGCAGCCCGTGACTCAAGTCTTGTCAACGGTGCAGTAACTAATTCCAACGGCCGATTCACCATTTCCAATCTTAAGGCCGGCAAGTATATTGTAGAGGCATCCTACGTCGGATTCAATACAGAGACCCGCAACATCACTCTGACCGACAAGGATATGACCCTTAAGCCTTTCGCCCTCTCCGAGAGCTCTGTGATGCTTAAGGAGGCGACGGTGGTGGGTGTCCGCACCCCCATGAAGGTGATGGAAGACACCGTCGAATTCAATGCCGAGGCTTACAAGACCCAACCTAACGCCATGGTGGAAGATCTGCTTAAACGTCTTCCGGGTGTGGAGGTCGATTCAGAAGGCAAAATTACCGCCAACGGCAAAGAGGTGTCTAAGATTCTTGTCAACGGTAAGGAATTTTTCAGCGATGACCCCACGGTGGCCTCGCGTAACCTTCCCGTAGAAATGATCGAGAAACTGCAGGTTGTCGACCGCAAGAGCGACCTTGCCCGCCTCACTGGTGTCGACGACGGTGAAGACGAGACTGTGATCAACCTCACCGTAAAGAAAGACATGCGCAACGGCTGGTTCGGAAACATCGAAGGAGGCTACGGCACCGACGACCGCTACCGTGGCAACTTCACCATCAACCGTTTCTGGGGAGATAATCAGCTCACCTTCCTCGGTTCGGCCAATAACATCAACGAACCCGGCTTTGCCGACGGCGCTTCGGGCCGTTTCCGTCGCTTCGGTGGCAGCAACGGTATAACCAACTCGCAGTCGTTCGGTATAAACTTCAATGTAGGTAACGGTGAGATATTCCGTGTTGGTGGCGACGTGATGTACAGCCACACCGACCGCGACACCCGCACCTCATCCGAGCGTCAGTATCTCTTCAATGACTCCAGCTCGACCAGCGCATCGCAGAGCATGAGCCGCGATAAGGGTCATAATTTCCGTGCCGATTTCCGTATGCTCTGGAAGCCCGACAGCTTCAATACACTCGAGTTCCGCCCCAACATCTCTCTCAACTATAACAACTCATTGTCGAGCGACTCGTCGAGCACCTTCGCCGGCGGCAGCACTCCGGGCCTCGAGGTTACCCGAAGCCTCAACGATGCGAGCTCGCATGGCAATTCCTTCGAGTTCGGTGGCCGACTGATCTACAGCCATAACTTCAAGCGTCACCGTGGCCGCTCATTCTCGGTAATGCTCAACTACCGCCTGAGCAACGTGCACGAGTACTCGAACACATACTCATTCAACCGCTTCTTCCTCCTTAACGACTCGGTCGATCTCTACGATCAGTACGCCAACAACCATACGTGGACAAACAACGTCAGCGCCCGCGTGAGCTGGACAGAACCCCTCGGTGATGTGAGCAAAGGAAACTTCCTTACTTTCGCGTATAACTTCAGCTACCGCTGGAATAATGCCGACAAGCTTACCTACGACCACCCTGTGACCTTCCCCGATGGTTGGGATGGCTTGCCTGTGATCGACTATACCGACGTATTCAATGCCGATCTCTCCAACCGCTTCCGCAACGACTTCATGAATCAGGATATCCGTGTGGGCTACCGGCATGTGAGCAAGAACGCCAATCTTGAGGCCGGTCTGTCGCTGGTGCCCCAGGTCTCGAAGTCTCGCGACCTCATCAATTCTGCCCGTAATATCGACCGCAGCGTTTTCAACTTCGCTCCGTTCTTCCGTTACCGCTACAAGCTCGGCCGCAACCGAAGCCTGAATATGAACTATAACGGCCGCTCCTCGCAGCCCTCGATGACCCAGTTGCAGCCGGTAGCCGATATGTCGGACCCTCTTAAAATCGTGGTCGGTAATCCTAATCTGAAGCCGGCATTCAGCCACAATCTCCGTCTCCGTTTCCAGGATTTTAATCCCGGGGCCCAGCGCTCGATCATGGCTATGATTGACGCACAGATGACCCAGAACTCTGTCGTGTCGAAGACTACCTTTAACCCTGAGACCGGCGGTCAGACCACAACCTACGACAACGTTAACGGTGTGTGGAACGTGCGAGGAATGAACATGATCTCCATGCCTTTCCCCTTCTACAAGGCCCTGTCGTTCAATAACCACCTCTTCGTGTCGTACTCACGGTCGGTGGGCTTCAACAACAACGAGCGCAACGCATCAGGTTCGTTCATGGTCGGTGAATCGTTTGGCATCGCGTGGCGCCCGGACGATCTCGAGTTCGAGCTACGCCCTAACTACAACCTCCAGACGGTGGCCAACACCGTGCAGAAAGGTTCCGACCGCACCGTACACACTTACGGCGGCTCGTTCTACGCCACCTACAATACTCCGATAGGCGTCGTGCTCAGCTCCGACCTCAACTATAACGCCACTTCTGGTTACTCGGCCGGCTACGACACCAAGACATGGATGTGGAATGCCTCGATTTCCTATCAGTTCCTCCGCAGCCGTGCGGCCGCAGTCACTCTGCGAGCCTACGACATACTCGGCCAGAAATCCAATATCCGCCGAAACGTCACAGCCAACTATATCGACGACTCGCGATACAACTCGCTCACCCGATACCTGATGGTGTCGTTCAGTTATCGCTTCAACACCTTCGGCAAGAACGGCGCACCATCCGATCTCAACGGCTATGGCGACGGGCCTGGTGAAGGACGTCACGGCCCAGGTGGAGGCCGCGGCCCCATGGGCCCACCTCCAGGCGGAGGCCCCCGCTAATCTGAAAGTTAAAACAGCCATACTGGTCACTCCGACCGGTGTGGCTGTTTTTTTGGCTCAAAGAGAATGCTCGGGGTGACTCTATAAAGTATGATTTAGTATACTTTTATTTGATGATGTCGGATTATATGCTTATCTTTGCCCGAAAAGTATAGTATATCAGACTATGGAGTTAAAAGAATTGATGAAAGAGAGGCGCGAGGTACTTTCGCTGACTCAGCAAGATTTGGCTGAGATGGCGCAGGTAGGACTTGCCACTGTCAAGGATATTGAACGCGGCCAAGGTAATCCCTCGCTAAGCACCATCAAGAAAATTCTTGATGTGCTCGGCATCGAGATTGATTTTCGTGTGCGAACAATTAATTATCAAGAAGGAACTGAGTGACTATAAAACAACCACATTATGAGAGAACTTGATGTTTATTATAATGATACAAGAGCAGGAGCATTGAAGGAACTGAATCCGGGAGCTTGTTATTCATTTACATATGATCCAGCATACCTCGAGTCTGACTTGCCTCCGGTCTCTGTGACTTTGCCTAAACGGGAGGAGGCTTTCGAGTCTGACCTGTTATTCCCTTTTTTCTCCAATATGATTCCTGAGGGTGCCAACCGAGGCGTGATTTGCCGTCGGCTCAGAATAGATGAGAAAGATTTTTTCGGCATTCTGACGGCTATGGCAGATAGTGATTTTATAGGTGCCGTAAACATTAGAACTTGCCGTCATGATTGATATAAAGAATTGTCCGTCTTCACTTCAAGAGGGATTTGACACCTATAGTCCGAAGGGATCCAAACTGTTATTTAGCACGGCTAAAGTATCCCCGATTCTTGATTTCCATATTGATGAGTTCGGTGATGGTGGTGATATTGCCGACGCAATGCGCCGCATATCTGTATCTGGTGTGCAGGAAAAATTTCCGGCTTTAGTAGAGAATGGGAGAATCCGCATTGCGCGGGATGGCGAACGTTCAACCCATATTCTGAAACCGGCTCCCTGGGATAGGACACTGCGCGACCGTAAGCTGATTCCTGCAAACGAACATCTGACGATGCAGATTGCCTCGCAGGTCTACGGAATACAGACGGCTGCCAACGGATTATGTTTCACGCCCGATGGACACGCTGTGTATATCACCCGACGCTTCGATATTTCACCGGCCGGCAACAAGCTGTCTATGGAAGATTTTGCATCATTGGTCGGTAGGAATGAGCAGTTGGCTGGTTCACAGTTCAAATACAATAGTTGCTATGAAGATATTGCGAAGGCTATCCGTCGCAATGTTGCTGCATGGATGGTCGATATGGAGAGATTTTTCACGCTGGTCGTATTCAATTATATCTATGCTAACGGAGATGCTCACCTCAAAAACTTCTCACTGATTCTTGATGGTCAGGATTACAGACTTGCACCCGCCTATGATTTGTTGAATACCAGTCTACATGTCGATGGTGATGACTTCGGCCTTGATGGAGGATTGTCTCCCGATATTGAAACCAGCGATGTATATGACCGCACCGGTCATCCATGCCGCCTTGACTTCGAGAGATTCGCAACTAAAATCGGATTGGTCGGTAAGCGAGCCGACAAGATTCTTGACGGCTTCATGACTCTGCCAGAGATGGCCGGGCATCTGATTGAGCGGAGCTTCCTCTCCGAAAAGATGAAGCGGACTTATCTACGCATCATAAACGAGCGAATCAGCCGCTTCTGTCGACCGGAGAAGGGATAATAATTGCCAAAAAAATGCGGTGAAACTTTAAAAATCCTTATCAGAAATTATTTCCGAGTGGATTTTTTGTCGTAAATTTGCCATTATCAACCGATTATCTTGTGAGTATTGCGTAAATGATGTCAACGCAACCGCGTAGTGTAGTTTGGAATGATAACCATTTTAACCCACTAACCTTTAGAAACAATCAATCATTACTTATACTTATGAAAATTTTCAAGAATCTTTTGTCTGCTGCCGCAGTGTCATTGGCGCTCACGGCATCAGCGTCGCCCGGCACATTCTCGCTCGGGGCCGACGCGCAGCGGGAGGGGCCTGTGGCGGGTGTCTGCAAGCATCGGCCAGATAAGGTCAAGGCCATGGCTCCTTCCGGAGAATGGAAGTCGATCGGTACGGGTGTTTATACCGAAGGACTTTTTTCGGTTTATAATACATCATTTGATGGTGCCTCATGGTCGATAGATGTCGAGGAAAGTGTGGAGCAGCCCGGTTATTACCGCTTCATTCCATATACCGATCAATCTCCAATCGCGAATACCTTGGGTTTTGCGGATGAGACATATATGTATGTCAATGCTACAGACCCTTCGCAAGTCTATGTAGAAGATTTTGTGCCTTACGGAGCCTTTTATTTCAGTCAGATTGTGCCTGAAAACACTTGGAATTCTGCTGAGGGCAACTATTGGTATGGAACACTCTCCGACGGGGTCGTCTCTTTTCCTGAGCGTGCATTTGTCATTTGGATAGATGGTAATGAGGAAGAAGGAACTGAAGGTGCGTGGTATTATACAAATCCTTATGGCTCGTTTAGAATAGAACTTCCGGTGAGTACTTCATCCACTGAAATCCAGCCTACCGACTATGCAGTATTGCGGTCAATCTACGACGTCTGCGGAGGTTCTGGCTGGTACTACAATCTGTGGAATTTTTCGACCAACTCCTTCCCGGGCGTTACATTCGACTCCGAGGGCTATGTGACGGCAATCGATCTTTCGGGCCGTGGCCTGCGTGGTTCTTTCCCGACCGAGATTAAAAAACTTAGCAGGCTTAGAACCCTCGATCTTTCAGCTAACTATCTGAGTGGAGACATCAACGGCGACGAGGCCACCTCCGGCTCCATGATTTATCTGCGTGGTGAGTTTAACGACTGGACGGCTCCTGATGAATACGCCTTCGAGGCTTCTGCGCTGGGTGTATACCTGATTTCGGGTGTGACAATCTCCGCAGGAACAGAATTCAAGATTGGCGATGCCGACTGGATGAAGATCAACTATGGCGGAGGAGAGGTATATCTCAATACACCTGTCACGCTGGAGTACAACGGCTCTAATTGCGTGGCTGCCGAAGATCTTGTGAATGTCACCATGGCATTCGATCCTCAGTCGGGCGTACTTATCGTGACGGACAACCCTTCAATGTGGCTCAATGCACCGGCTCGCCGTGCAAACGTGACGACAAGATATACTCCCGATTTCATTACTATGAACGGTGGTAAGACAACTGCCAGCTACACGACTCTGACTTCAGATGAAGGATGGACGGCCGTTAACAGCGCATTGTTCTCCGGCAACTCAGCAGGCACCAATTCTTCGCCTAAATTTGCCTTTATCGGCTCAAGCGACGATGACCGCGCCGTAGTGCTCAATGGCAAGACATCAGCCCCTGGCAAGCTTACTTCGCCAAAACTATATGAGCCGCTCGGAATGCTAAGTTTTGATTGTGCTTTTCCCTTCACCGATACGCAAGCTCAGCTTAAGATTTCGGTTGTACAAGGTACGCAAGAACTCTATCTGTTATTAGATATTACTGGAGGTCAGTATGAGGTACAACATTTCGATCTTGATTTTTCGGATCAATACTATAACGGTAGCTATACAATTGCGATAGAGAACAAGTGCCTCAGCGGTTCATCATCAAATAAAGACCGAGTGGCCATTTTTAACCTAAGTTACACCACACTAAGTGAGGAAACTCCAGTAGATCCT
>CAJUJB010000057.1 GCA_910586595.1 uncultured Muribaculaceae bacterium
CATACATCTTCTCGCCGTGGCGGATACCGATAACCTTGATGTCTTCCTTCTTGCCCCCGAAGAGCTCGCAGACGGCCTCGGCCTGGGTGCCGATGGTGCAGGCGGGTGCCTTCTGGACGAGGATATCACCATTCTGGCCATGCTCGAAGGCGAAGAGAACCAGGTCCACGGCCTCCTCGAGACTCATGATGAAGCGGGTCATCGAAGGCTCTGTGAGGGTGATGGGATTGCCTGAACGGATCTGCTCTATCCAAAGAGGGATGACAGAACCGCGTGAGCACATCACATTGCCATAACGGGTGCAGCAGATTTTGGTCTTGCCGGAATAGCGGCTCTTGGCTACGGCAACCTTCTCCTCGATTGCCTTGGTGATACCCATGGCGTTGATGGGATAGGCCGCCTTGTCGGTCGAGAGACAGATCACAGCCTCCACACCGGCCTCCACAGCAGCTGTAAGCACATTGTCAGTGCCGATCACATTGGTCTTCACAGCCTCCATCGGGAAGAACTCGCATGAGGGAACCTGCTTCAGAGCGGCTGCGTGGAAAATATAGTCAACGCCGGGCATCGCGTTCTTGCACGACTGCAGGTTACGCACGTCGCCGATGTAGAACTTGATCTTATGGGCAACTTCAGGATAACGCACCTGATATTCGTGGCGCATATCATCCTGCTTCTTCTCATCACGGCTGAATATGCGGATTTCCTTGATGTCGGTGTTGAGGAAACGTTTCAACACAGCGTTACCGAACGAGCCGGTGCCTCCAGTAATCAGGAGGGTCTTGTCTTTGAATACTGACATATCTGACTTAAATGAATTATTGTCTATATTTTATTACTTTAGCAGGGTTGCCCGCCGCTATAACATTCTCTGATATTTCCGAATTAACGATTGAATTAGCACCGATAACAGCGTGATCTCTAATCATAGCTCCCTTAAGGATAGTAGTTTGTGCGCCAATCCAAACATCGTTGCCAATTACAATCCCTTGTTCTGCAGCCTCAGATGGTTGCAACCTTATCAATTGATCTTTTTTTGTTCCATGGTTTGAGTCAATAATATAGCATTGGCCTGCTATAACAGTATTATTCCCAATATGTATTCCATTTGTAGAATGAATAATTGTACCAATACCAATGTCAACGTTGTCTCCGATAAAAATATCATTGCCCCATAAATAAACTCCAGGGTATAAGGTAACATTCCTCCCGAGATGAATATTTTTTGCTTTAAGATAAACCTTCCCTAAAATATGGGGGGGGTAACCAGTTGTACTACACCATATTACACCTCTAACCTTTCGCAGTATATATTCCTTAATACGAAAACTGAGAAATAAAAAATTAGAAATAATACTCTTCATATGCAAATTTTCTTAAGAGCTCTATTTAAGGAAATTGGTTGTATTACGCAATATGGTAACAACGCAATAGAGGTAGCTATTACCACAAAAACCCAATTTGTAAAAATTTTATAAAAGAAAATGATCATCAATATTTTCAAAACCACAGCAACAATGTAGCATACTAACTGTACTTTCAATTTTCCCAAACCAGCTACTAAAGTCGACTGAATAGACACCCAAATAAAGATTGTACTATATATGGTAAAAAACAAGCCAATATAATAGTTAAAACCAATATTTTCATTCCCGAGCCAAATAGTAAAAAAATAAGGCATCAATAATAAAAAGATAGCCTGTAGTATTATTAAGCCAACGAAAGACAAGTATAATATTCGCTGCAACTTCCTTATCCAGGAAAATCTTTGTTCAGCATAAGCTTTTGTTATTGCTGACCAAAGAGGTGTGAGTGCGAGCATAAATAACATACTCACAAAAGAAAAAGGTTTATAGTAGATTTGATAGTCAACAGTACATGACGGTTCATAAAATTTAGTAATAAACCAACTATCTGTAACAGATATAATCATGTAAAGAATTTGCAAAATCAAAAATACTACACCAAGAGACAAGACTTTATTGGCGGATTGGCGATCATAATATTTATAATTTGGGCGAATTTCTTTCATTTTATGATCTGCAAAAATCACAACTGTAGCAACTATTAACGGCAAATTACAGCAAATTATATAAGCGTAAGCCATATTTAGTAAAGCTTGCTCAGACGAAATCGTTTTAGGTGCAATTATTAGATATATCAAGATTAATAATTGACTAAAAAAACTGATGAGATTTGTAACTGCCGACCGCTGTAAAGAATATATTACAGATGTGATTATTCTCAAAAAGAACGACAGTAAGATTCCCAATAAGCAGACAATTATACTATGCAGTAAGATAGTGCTTGACAACTCGTTAGCGGGAATATTTAGAAAGACATTCCAATCAATAAATGAAGCTACAACACAGCATATAACCGATATAAACGCCGTCCAAAAGCCAAGCATAACATATGAAGAAGAAACAAGTTGCTTAGCGGATTGAAAATCTTTTTTTGCGAGAGCCTTAGTCAAATGATTCCTTAATCCATTACCTATCCCCATATCGAATACTAATATCCAATTGAGAACTGATAACATTGTAAACCAAACGCCAAGAATCATTTGGTCATTAAAATACTTAAGAAATAATGGCATCGAAATAAGACTGCACAAAACACCCAAGCCCTTTACTAAGTAGCTACTAAAGATATTTATGAGCAAACTTTTGTTAGTCTTAGATTTTAAATTCAGTACGAACATTATTTCAGAAAACTTTTTATCAAAGAGTCAATTGATAATACGAAATCCTTATATAACCTACCGATAACCATCCTATTATCGTGATTAGTTTGAACACCTGCTATTGCTTTAGCGATTTCTTGCGGTGTTTGATGTTCATAATAGTTTAAGTATTTGCCTACTGCACTATTTTTTACCGCTGGAATATCTACGGTTACCACTTCCAAACCGTTTGACATATAAGAAAGAATTTTAGACGGAAATGAAGTGGCGTTGAATTGAGCATCTGGATTTTGAGTGCTCAAACCAATATGACAGCTTTGAATAAGGGATATATACGTTTTTCCTGTCAGTGTGCCGTGATATACAGCCTTCCCCGGAGTTACTTTGTTTACCTGATCAATGGCAACTTTCACATCTGCGATCTCTTTGGGTGAGCCGAATCCACAAATGTGGAAAACGTAGTTGTCAGGAAGAAATGCTGCTGCTGCTGCTGCGCCACCTTTTCGAGGATCAAATGTGCCAGCATAAACAACATGGGTCTTACCATCGTTGAACTTGCCGGTTATTTCCGGTTCGACATGATACGTTCCTAATATGATTGCATATGGTTTCTTGCCTGAATTTATTTTATCATTGAGTAACTTAGTGGGAAATATATAACCATCAGCTTGAGCAAAAGTATCTAATTCTGTTTGCCGCTCGGCTTCAGTCATATCCACCACATCCTGGTATACTTCTTCAAGTTCCAGTATAAGTTTGAATTTCTTTACTTTTTTAGCAAAAAGTATAAGATTTCGAAATCCAGTAGAATGATAAACTATTATTGGTTCATCTTTCTTGGTATTTAAAAGCAGATATTTCAAGAAGCAGAATGATGTGAGCCATCGGCGCACTCCTCGGATAACTACATTTGGGCCTCCAAAAGTGGGGAAAAACCTGGCTTTTAATTTTTCTGATCGATTAATAACCTCTCCTTTTGAAAAAAAGAATTTATCATTTGTACCAACCGCAGTTGAAATAATTTCAACAGAATAGCCAGCGTCAACTAATGCCTCTGCAATAGACTCCATCTTGTTAGTACATGCAAGAGGATAGTTTCTTGAAACTTTAGAGTCTTGAAAATCAAAAAAACCTATATATTTAATGGGGTGCATTGCGAAAACGATTATTTAATTAGCTCCCTATACACGGATATATAATCATTTATAAGGTTAGATTTATCAAAAGTAGATTCAGCAAACTTTCGACAATTATGCCTTAAGGAGGGTCCTTCAATGATTGAAGTTATTGCTAATTTAGCGGCATCTATATTAAACGGCTCTATAAGTTGACCGCATGATTCTCTTACCAATTCATGTGTGGCAGTAGCATCATAAGCAACCACAGGCGTTGAACAGGCAAGAGCTTCAGCGGTAACTTTTCCAAAAGTCTCTCGTGTTGACGGATTGAAAAAAACATCCGCAGCAGAATAATATTTAACTAATTCAGAGACATTGCTGGTTGAGCCAATAGATAAAATATTAGAAGGCAAATCTTGTTTTTCTACCATTTTTCCTATTAAAATAAAATTATATGTAGGAAGTTTTCTTGCCAACTCTATAAAATCTAATAAACCCTTTTGACGATTCCAAATTTGGGCTACGCCTAAAATTATAGGTCCAGATGAGATATTATGACGTTTTAAAATCTCAGATTTAGCCTCAACTTGGTAGGTAAAGACATTCAAGTCTATCCAATTATATATTCTCCGAATAATAAATGAATCTTTGAGTATTGAATCTTTAACAAATCCAGTAACCCAATCTGACACACCTATTACAGCTAATTTTGAGACATTACGCCAAAATTGTGCTTTATCAAGCAAATTTTTGCTTGTCTTATCAAAGAACCATGATTTATTCCAATTACCTAAATCAGGACACCTACCACAACCAGATTGCCATCTATCGCACTTAGAATCTATGAAGTAGCAGCAATGACCTGTAAATGGCCAACAATCATGTAAAATAATTACGCAAGGGATCTTGCTCTTTAGAAGGAATTCAAACAATAGAGGCAAATTAATATAATTTGCATGTAAATTCCCCAAATGAATTACATCTGGCTTTATATCTTTAAGCCGTTTTATTAATCTCTTCGTAGCAGCTCGAGATGCATACCCTTGTCTACCGAGTATCCTTGAATATAAGCTGTGAAAACGATTCTCAAATTTGCTACCGATTTTAATAGTAGTTGAGGAATCTTCTACATTCGGCGCCGCTATCCATGATTCGAAGCCAAGTTTTATTAACTCATTATGCAATTCAGAGGTTGTTCTACCAGTACTACTATATTCTGCAACTGCATTTATCTGAACAATTTTCATACTTTAATCTCTCTTGAAAAGGTCTCGGGTATAGACTTTGTCGGAAACATCTGCGAGCTCGGGGCTCATGCGGTTGGCGAGGATTGCCTGGGAGAGTTGCTTGAATTTATCGATGTCGTTGACCACGAGGCTGCCGAAGAAGGTGGTGCCGTCGGGGAGTGTTGGCTCGAAGATGATGACTTTGGCTCCCTTGGCTTTGATGCGCTTCATTACGCCTTGAATTGAAGATTGGCGGAAGTTGTCGCTGTTCGACTTCATCGTGAGGCGATATACGCCGATGGTGCACTCGCCTTCGAGGGCGGTGCCGTAGGTATTGGCGCCGGTGTAGTTATAGTACCCGGCCATCTTAAGTACCTGGTCGGCAATGAAGTCTTTGCGGGTGCGGTTACTCTCTACGATGGCACTCATCATGTTCTGAGGCACGTCGGCGTAGTTGGCCAGAAGTTGCTTGGTGTCTTTCGGCAGGCAGTAGCCACCGTAACCGAATGAGGGATTGTTGTAGTGGGTACCGATGCGGGGGTCGAGGCCGATTCCCTCGATGATTGCACGGCTGTCGAGGCCTTTGACTTCGGCGTATGTGTCGAGCTCATTGAAGTAGCTTACACGGAGTGCGAGGTAAGTGTTGGCGAAGAGTTTTACGGCTTCGGCCTCTTTCATGCCCATGAAGAGAGTTGGAATGTCCTCTTTGATGGCCCCCTGCTGAAGCAGGGCTGCAAAGGTGTGAGCGGCTTCCTCAAGGCGAGGCAGATCGGCCACAGCACTGATGGCGGCATTCTCCTCGCTGAAACGCTCCTGATCGATGATCTTGGGCACGCCAACAATTATACGCGAAGGATAGAGGTTGTCGTAGAGGGCTTTACTCTCGCGGAGGAATTCGGGAGAGAAAAGGAGATTGAACTGCTTGACTCCGCGGGCGGCATACTTCACATACAAGTTGCGGCAATAGCCTACGGGAATAGTTGACTTTATGACCATCACTGCCGACGGGTTGACACTCAGCACGAGGTCGATTACATCTTCGATGCAGTGGGTATCGAAGTAATTCTTGACGGGATCGTAGTTGGTAGGGGCAGCAATGACCACGAAGTCGGCATCGGCATAGGCGGCAGCTCCATCAAGAGTCGCGGTGAGGTCGAGTTCTTTCTCAGCGAGATATTTCTCGATATACTCATCCTGGATGGGCGACTGGCGGTTGTTGATCAGGTCAACTTTCTCGGGAATTACATCGACTGCAACTACAGAATTGTGCTGCGCAAGAAGAGTGGCGATGCTCAGGCCCACATAGCCTGTGCCCGCAACGGCAATTTTCATAATGGCAATAACTTATTGTGGCAGCTGACGTAAGGGCGTAAAAGCCGACGCATGAGCATCGATGCCCAGGCTGCCTATGGAGTACGATAATTCGGGGAAATTTATACCAGCTGGATGAACTCGGGGGCTACCTCTACGGCGGCTGTGATGAGGCCTGGCAGCTCTACAAGGAGCTTGCGTCGACGTAGGCCACGGACGCTGAGGAGACGGCCTGTGATGCCGTCGAGCGGGCCGCCTACGATGCGCACCAGTCGCCCCAGCATAGATGGGGTGAGTTCGTCGGGCAGGAAATACTGTGGGGTGGATGTGGCTCGTGCGGCCATCATGAAGCGCTGCATCTCCGCCTCACGCACGGTGAGGGCTGTATACTGGGCTGCTCCGCGCACAAAGCGGTACTGGAGTGTGGCGGTGGCTTCTACCTCAGGGTCAAGTGCTGCGCGTGTAGAACGCACGAAAAGGAGGTCGGGAACATAGGGAACTTCGCGACGCTCACGCCGACCGGCGACCTCATTGACCTGCCAGCGTGTCGGGGTAAATACGTCGAAGCCTTTGTCGGCAAGGGCTTGCCAGGCACGGACTTTGGCGTTGGGGCGCTTCAAATCGCGCATGACATACCAGCGTGGCAGGTCATCGCGAGTGATGTGAGCGGGATCCACAGCGAAGTGAGTTGGAAATTAAATAAAGGAGGGAAGAGACCATGACTCTTATTCCTGCTCTGTAAGCGAAGATGCTATATATCAGGCAGTTATATGGTCTATTCTCGAAAAGTGCCGGTGTCAACAGCTGTATTATAATACTAAGTTAGACGCCGGTGTGAAGTAACCGTCTACAATGAGCGCGGGTTATTCAGCTGCAAAGGTAAGGATTTTTGATGAAGCGTGCAAAAAAATCTACATAAAGACGTTAGAGGCTTCCGGCAAGCAGTTGGAGCACGCGAGGAAGGACGGCTGTGACACCATCGTTGACAATAAGGTCGAGCGGAGGGCGTACTGAGTCGGCTGGAGGGGTGTATGCCTGGGATGCAATGCGGGCTTCGACGGCTTCACGGGAGAGGCCGTTGCGGGCCATGACGCGCTGGATGCGGATCGACTCCGGGGCTGTGACGCACCACTCTGCGTCGACATCGTTGTTGAGGCCACTCTGGTATAGGATGGCAGTCTCGACGAAGAGTACAGACTCTAATGAGGAGGCTCTCCAGCGGGCGAGGTCGGCCCTTACGGCACCATGAACGATGGAGTTAAGTATGGCGAGCTTGGCTGCGTCGGCAAAGACTATGGCAGAGAGGCGCTGACGGTTGATGGTGCCCTCCTCCACCACTTCTGCGGCAATCTCGGCGGCGAGGCGAGCTTTGATGGTGTTATCAGCATCCATGAGGCGCCGGGCCTCTGTGTCGCAGTCGAATACGCTGTAGCCCATGCAGCGGAGCATGCGGCTAACTACCGACTTACCTGAGCCGATGCCTCCGGTGATGGCTATGAGGTGCGGTAAGCTCAATGGCGCTCGATTATATACTCGGCGCTGTCGGCCGAGAGGTGTACGTTCTGGAATTTGTCGGGCACGTTCATGAGGGTAAGCTTGACGTTGCCTGACGTGGGCGAGATCTTGCGGTAGTCGGCTACTACGCGGAAACGCGATTCACCGCTTGTGTACTGGCTCATAGGCACCATATAGAATACATCGATCTGCGCCGGGAAGGTGATGAGCTTGATGTTGTCGGGCACGTTGACTGGCTCGATTACAACTTTGCGGCTCTTAAAGATGAGAGGCTCTACCTCAAAGGTGATGTCGACACTATCGGGAATCACACGTGAGCCGGCCGGGCCGATGAGCTTCACACGGCGGGTGGTGGTGTTGTCGAGCCCGAGCAGACGTATAGGCTCAGTGGTGACGGCCTGGAAGTTATCGGGCAAGGCATTGCTTGCGGTGTAGACGCCCACGGTGTCTACAGAGAGGCGAGGACGGCCTACGAGGGCAGCCTGGGGGCCTGCCGTGACTTTATAGTCGGCAGTGACGGGCATGCGGTAGCCTTCGTGAGTGGTATACGGGATGAGGAGGGAGTCGGGATATACGACGCTCACCTGCGAGCCGCCGGTTGCTGCGCGCACGAGGCCTTTGAGGTCGGTTGCTGTGAGGTGGAGGGCGCCATTGCTGCGGTATGCCCTGAAGTCGACATTGACGGTGGGCACATTGCCGAGAGTCATTTTCAGGAGCTGTGTGCCTTTGGCGGTGAGACTGGCGCTGAGTGCCTCTGGCCCGGTGGATATAAGGGTGACGGAGTCGGGCACATGGGTTATTTTAAGCGGCATACGGAGGTCGTACTGCTCTTCTTCGTTGAGAGACAGCACAGACCACAATATGGCTGAAATGACGACGAACAGCAAAAACATCATTGCGTCACGTCCGCGAGGCGAACGCAACGCAACGATAGCTCGTCGTGTCATTTTTCTCAATGGAGGCACTTAGGCAGGGATTACTTCTGCTCGCCGTTCTGGGCAGCAGCCTGGTTGGCGTCGTCGGCAGAGGGGTATACAGAGCCTTTGTCAACGCGGATGCGGACGCCGTCGGTGATCTCGATGAGGAAACAGTTGTCGCGCACTTCTTTAACGGTGCCATAGATTCCGCCTGCGGTGACTACACGGCTGCCTTTTTCGAGGCCCTGACGGAATTTCTGGATTTCTTTCTGGCGCTTCTGCTGCGGGCGGATCATGAAGAAGTAGAAGATCACGAAGAGGGCGACAATCATGATGATGCCGCTGAAGCCGCCAGCACCGGCAGCTGCGTCAAGAAGGATGAAGTTGGTCATATTATAATCAGTAGTTTAAGTTATTTTATTTTTTGTTGATGACACCCTCTTCGTTGAGCATCTTGATTACGGAGAAGAGGATGCCGTTGATAAATTGGCCGCTGCGGGGTGTGCTGTAGTCGTTGGCCACCTCGATATACTCGTTGAGGGTCACGGGCACGGGAATTGAGGGATAGTTGATAAGCTCGGCTATGGCAGTCATCATGATGATGATGTCCATGAATGCGAGGCGCTCGGTATCCCACTGCTTTGTGTCGATGAATCGGTCGATGTAGGCGCGGTATTTCTCGCGGTTCTGCACCACATACTCGAAGAGCTGTGCGCCGAATACCTCATCGTCGTGGTTCATGAACTTGGGCAGGAGATCGATCTGACCGGTTGCCTGAGGAGCGTCGTCCGACGAGTCGGGTTCCTCACCTTCAGCCACGGGGGCGGCATATGAGCGGCGTATGGTCTTGAGCACGAACGTACTCATTATGGCGAGGTCGTCGTTCCAGTATACCGACTTTGTCTCCAGTGCGTCGGCGAGCTCGTCGGAAGGAATGACTATCGTACGCATGACTTCGCGCCAGAATGCGGCGTCGGTTGCGAAATCGCCTGCCGGGCTTTCCATATAGTTGGCGTAGGCCTCTGAGGCGGTTATCTTGTCGAGGAGGCCAGCGAGCATGAGGTCATAGTCGCGCCATGTCGAGGGCTCTGCGTCGGGATTCTCGTCGAGGTATTCGGCCAGAGGCTTGCAGTCGCGCAGAGCGGCCACAAAGAGGTTGTCGACGAAGCGGGTGTTAGGATTCAGATCCTCGGGCGTAGGCAGGTACTTGTTCTTGTTGGCGTCGAGGCGTCGCTCCTGGAGGGCTGTAATGTGCATAGGCAGCGCAAGGAGGGCGTGATAGAGGCCATATGCGAGCGAGAGTGACTTATCGAGGTCTTTGCGGGCCTTGAGGTATGTAGCACGTGTATCATCGAACGACGACAGGGTGTTGACAAACATCTTCACACCGGTATCGAAGCCGAGGTGAGAGAATGACTCGTCGCGACGGAGGGCACGCTCAACGCCTTTGTGCTTGCGCACTACGGTGCTGAATATGGTGTTCCAGAAACGGACGTCGTCGGCCATCTCAAGCTTGCGTTTGCGCTTTACGTCGTTGTAGATCGCCGATGCTGAAATGGCGGTCATGAGGTCGCCGAGGCAGCTGTCGAACTTCGAAAGACGGTCGCGGTTGCGTGCGATAAGGGCGTTTACGGCAATATCGTCGCGGAGGGCTTTGCCGACACGGTTCTTCTTAAGCACCTGGTCGGCTTCGGCAGTGATGCCGGCTCCAGGGCCCAGAGGCATGCCGGATAGCTTGAGCAGCAGGATGATGAGATCGAGATAAACCGAATATGCGAATTGGCGGTCGCGTGAAGCCTCACCGGGAACAGGGGGCGTTTCGAGTTTGAAATCGCTACGCGTAAGCAGATAGGAGTAAAGAATCTGGACTGTCTTGATTCTTATTAGACTACGGTTTATCATATATTAATGTACTATCTTTTCTTTATTAAGCGGTGCAAAGTTACACTAAAAAAGTCAATAGAGCAAAAAGTACAGCCTTAAAAATTACTCTTTGCTCGCGTCGTCGTTCTGCTCCGGTTGTTCTTCAGCAGCCAGAGGATTCCAACCTTGCGCACGCAGGGGGAATTCACCGCCATCGCGGGTGACCATGGCGCATCCGAGCTCGGGGCGGGTTATATAGCCTATGACTTTGACGCCTTCCATGTCTTTCACTTTGTCGTGGTCGGCCAGGGGCACGGTGAATAGAAGCTCGTAGTCCTCACCTCCGTTAAGAGCCGCGGTGACGAGGTTCATATTCAGTTCCTCGGCCATCACAGCGGTCTGGTAGTCGATGGGGATGCGGTCTTCGTAGATGCGGCAGCCGCAGTCGCTCTGCTTGCAGATGTGCATGAGCTCCGACGAGAGGCCGTCGCTGATATCGATCATTGCGGTGGGCACAATGCCTTTCTCAGCCAGCTTGCGGACGATGTCGCGGCGTGCCTCAGGCTTGAGCTGACGCTCGACAAGATACTCTTTACCCGAGAAATCGGGCACGAAGTCGCGCTGGCCAGCTGATGCCACCTTCTCGCGCTCGAGCAGTTGGAGACCCATGTAAGCTGCGCCGAGGTCACCGCTCACACATATTATATCTGTATCCTTGGCTGCATTGCGCTTCACGGCCTTGCCTTTGGGCGCGTCGCCTATGCAGGTGATGGAGATGACGAGGCCCTGGTGCGATGCGCAGGTATCGCCGCCGATGATGTCGACGCCATAGACCTGGCAGGCGAGGCGTATGCCGGCATATAGCTCTTCGATGTGCTCGACGGTGAAGCGGCGTGAGATGCCGAGCGACACGGTGATCTGACGCGGAGTGCCGTTCATGGCGCATACATCGGAGAAATTGACCACGGCGGCCTTGTAGCCGAGATGCTTGAGAGGCACGTAAGTGAGATCGAAATGGACGTTTTCGAGCAGCATGTCGGTGGTGACGAGGATGTCGGTGTCGGCAGGATAGTTGAGCACGGCGGCATCATCGCCAACGGCGTAAGCGGTTGAGTCGTTGACGGGTTTGAGGCCTTCGGTAAGGCGGTCGATGAGCCCGAACTCGCCGAGCTGCGATATTTCAGTGTGATTGGAAGACATAGAATTGCGGTAGTACATTAATAAGGCGCGGCCGCCGTGCGACCGAAGATACGGTTGCCCGATAGCCGCGCCATGGTAAGTGGTTATCAGCAGCGTTCAACCATAGCCTTGACTATGGCTTCAACGGTAGGCTGTGCCTTGATGGCAGCCTTCTGCACTTCTTCGTGCGAAGGAACTTCGGTGATGTCCTTGCCACCGAGGTCGGTGATTACAGAGATACCGAACACACGCATGTCGGCGTGACGGGCCACGATTACCTCGGGCACGGTGCTCATGCCTACAGCGTCGCCTCCGATCACGCGGAAGTACTCATATTCGGCGGGAGTCTCGAATGTAGG
This sequence comes from uncultured Muribaculaceae bacterium, assembly GCA_910586595.1. Classification (GTDB taxonomy): domain Bacteria; phylum Bacteroidota; class Bacteroidia; order Bacteroidales; family Muribaculaceae; genus CAG-873. Next base: position 12,175 of record CAJUJB010000057.1, read on the forward strand.
GCCAGTGGTGCCTACATATACGCCGTGCATGAGGCGGAGACCCTTCTCGGCAGCGATTGAGTCGGCGAGCTTGATGAGCTCGTGGCTGTAAGGCTCGGTCATTGCGGGGAAGCGCGGGCCGAGCTCCTCATAGTTCTTGCCGCGGAGAGGATTCTCGGGGAAGAGGTTGATGTGGTCGGTGATTACCATCACGTCGCCAACGAGGAACTCCTTGTTCATGCCTCCGGCAGCGTTTGATACGAAGAGAGTCTCTACACCGAGAGCCTTGAACACGCGCACGGGGAAGGTGACGGTCTTCATGTCGTAGCCTTCGTAATAGTGGAAGCGGCCCTGCATGGCGATTACGGGTCGACCGCCCATTGTGCCGAAGATAAGGTTACCGCTGTGACCCTGCACGGTAGATACGGGGAAGTTGGGTATTTCGGAGTAGGGAATGAATTTCTTATTCTCAATGAGGTCTACGAGCGAGCCGAGACCGGTGCCGAGGATGATGGCGATTTTAGGCATTTCCTCAACCTGGCCGCGGAGAAAGTCGGCTGTCTGTTTGATTTTTTCGAGCATAGATTGCTGGTTTTATGTGTTACTTTGAGGTAAACGCGGCAAATGGCATGCCGGTTCATCGTGGATTACAATTTTGTGATATTGCGGGCCTTGAGCTTCTTGTCGATCACCTCCTCGAGGGTCTCCTCGCCGTAGGGCTGCTCGAATTCCACCTCGATGGGCAGGAAGTAGGTCACGGCCTTTAGTTCATGGGGAAAATAGGGGTTGGCTGCCAGGCGCACGGCGTCTTTCTCGGTGGTGACGAGTATGCGCTGGTTGCCCTTGAGAGCCTTGTAACGCTCGAGCAGATACTCTATGTCTTTCTTGGTATACTGATGATGGTCGGCGAAAATATCTACCTTGACCTTAGCGCCGAAGCTCTTGAGGTAGCGCACGAAGGGGCGTGGATTGCCTATTCCGGCCACGGCGAGTATCGAGTCTCCTGCCGTCATCCAGTCGAGATAAGGCACACCCGTGGCCACGTCGGGGAATACGGGCTGCAACGGACGGTAGCTGTAGTGCGAGAAGAGGAGGTACTGCGATGGCGGCGGGAAGAGGTCGTAGTCTTTGATTACGCTGCGGTAATCCCAGGGAGTGAGTCCTACAGGGCACTTTGTGACTATGACTATGTCGGCACGGTTGATGCCCCGGGCAGGCTCGCGCAGGCGCCCGTAGGGAAGCATGTGGTCGGCGATGACGGGGTGATTGTACTCGGTGATTACAATCGACACGGCAGGCTTCACATAGCGGTGCTGGAAGGCGTCGTCGAGCACAATCATCTCTATCTTCGGGTCGAGCCGCATCAACTCGCGTATACCGTGCACACGGTCTTCGCACACGGCTACGGTGACTTCTCCGTTGAATTTATGATAAATCTGATACGACTCGTCGCCTATGTCGCGCGGGGTCGACGTGCGTCCGGCGATGATGAAACCCTTGGTATTGCGGCGGTAGCCACGGCTGAGCACGGCCAGCTTGCGCTGCTTGCGGAAAGCGTCGACGATATACTCCACATGGGGGGTCTTGCCAGTGCCACCCACGGCAAGATTGCCTACCGTGACCACCGGTATATCGAACTCGACCTCCTTCAGAAGATGCCAGTCGAAGAACTTATTGCGCATATAGGTAATACCGCCGTAGAGCTTTGAGCACGGCAGCAGCACCATCTTTGCAAGCAAGGAGCGCTTTTTCATAGCAGGTCTGAATTAGCGGATGTTGAAGTTTACTCGAACACCACTTCCTCCATGCGGGCCTGAATGGGGTTCATCTCGCGGAGGCTCTTGATAAACTCGAGATTGCGCATAGTCTCGGCATCGAAGGGGGCCGAAGCCTTAAGCTCGTCGAGGCCACCCGACTCCAGGATAATCTTCTCCCAGAACTTCTGCTCTGTACGCGGATAGCCCACGACAGCGTCGGAATCGAGACCGAGACGGTCGGTAAGCGATGCGGTGGCTACAGCGAGCGAGCCAATCCGGTCGACAAGGCCCAGCTGGAGTGCACGTGGAGCAATCCACACACGGCCTTCGGCTATAGCCTTCACAGAGTCCTGGGTCATATTGCGGCCTTGGGCCACACGCGAAGTAAAGAGGTCGTAGATGTTCTCCACACTCTTCTGCATGGCGGCGTACTGGGCCGGAGTCATAGCTTCGGTGAGCGATATGCCGGCAGCGTTCTCGTTGGTCTGCACGGTGGTGAAGGTGATGCCGAATTTATCGGTGACAAGGCCCGACATATCGGGAATCATGCCGAATACGCCAATCGAGCCGGTGAGCGTGGTGCGGTCGGCAAAGATGGTGTCGGCGCCACAGCTGATGTAGTAGCCACCCGATGCGGCATAGTCGCCCATCGACACGTAGAGGGGCTTGCCTTTGCTCTTGAAGTACTGCAGGGCCTCCCAGATCTGCTCTGAAGCGAAGGCACTGCCGCCGGGAGAGTTGACACGGAGCACCATGCCGCGCACGTGCTTATCGTCGGCCAGCTTCACAATCTCACCGGGCACAACGTCGCCCACGATGCCCTCCGAGCCGCTGTCGACGATGTCGCCGATGGCGTAGTATACGGCCACGTGGTCTTTACCGGAAGAGTACGACGGATTTCCCTTCGATGCCAGATAGTCGGCCGGAGACACAAGGCGGGGGGCTTTATCCTCGTCGAGCCCGGTGGCCTCCTGGAGAGAAGCCGTAATCTCACGTGCGTATTTCAGACCGTCGACAAGGCGGTCGGCCACAAAGGTATCGGCCTCACGGGTGTAGATCATCTGAGGAGCCATAGCATATATGCTGTCGGCAGGCAGCTGGCGGTTGGCAGCCATGGTGGTGGCCACGTAGCTCCATATCGAGTCGCAGTATTGCTGCATCTGCAGGCGTGCCGGGGCGCTCATCGAGGTAAGGATATAAGGCTCGACGGCACTCTTGAAGGTGCCTACCTTAATAATCTGCATCTTCACACCGAGCTTGTCGAGCAAGCCCTTGAAGAAGGGTGTCATGCCGCCCACTCCGTGAATATCGACGGCACCCATAGGGTTGAGATAGAGGCTGTCGGCAGTGGTAGCCACCAGATAGTCGGCCTGGGTGTAAGAGTCGGCATATGCAGTGACCCACTTGCCGCTCTGCTTGAAGGCGTCGATAGCTTCAATCAGCTCCTCGCGGCCCGAAAGCCCGAGCGACGAACCTCCGCACTTGATATACAAGCCTTCGATGCGGTCGTCATCAGCCGCGATGGCCAGCGAACGGAGCATATCGTCGAGAGTCATCGACTTTGTCTCCATGCTCTGTATCATCTGGAAGAAGGGCTGACGGGTATAGCGGTCTTGAATGTCGCCCGTAAGGTCGAAGTAGAGTATGGAGTTACGCTCTACCTTCACAGCAGAGTCTCCGGCACTTTTACCTACGGCCACGCCAACGAGCATAAACCCGGCGAGCACTACAAGCGCCATCGCCAACCAGATGCCGGCAACGGTGCCGAGCATGGAAATAAAGAATTTCTTAAGCATTGTAAGAATATGTGCTATTTAGCTAATTTTCAAGCGGTTTTAAACACCAACCAAGCGACTGCCCGGCAGGGCGGCCACTTCATGGCGTAGATTTTTGACAAAGTTAACAATTAATTATCAATACAACAAATTTTTTAGTGGCCCAGAGGGGTGAGTGCTTTCCGCGCTTTCCGTGTTTTCCATCTGCGGGCCCCGGAAAGCAGGAAAGCGCGGAAAGCGGTGGGTGGCCCATCCCCCCACGCCTACGCTAAAGCTTCGGCGTAGGGGGTTACTTAAGATTGACGTCCTGGCCTATTATATTTGCATTCTGAAAGAAAAGGTTAATTTTGTAGCAAATAATTCACA
>CAJUJB010000058.1 GCA_910586595.1 uncultured Muribaculaceae bacterium
TAAAATGTATTTAGTATCCACGCTAAGATTGATTATACAAATTATCGCAAAATTACAAATTTTTTGCGACTCCAGCAAATCAACTGTAGCGTGGATTGGCGATCAGGCTTTGGATATGATTCCGTCGGCGCTTATCTCTATTCTGTGGTCGCGGTAAAGATGGCCAACGGCTTTCTTGAAGTCTTTCTTGGAGCAAGAAAATATCATTCCGATAATCTCGGGAGATGTCTTGTCGCCAACGGGCACCTGGTCGGGGCGGTCGAGATAGGCTAAGATGCGGTCGGCGAGTTCACCTTGGCGTACTACGGCTTTGTCGTTGAGGGTGAGGTCAATCTTTCCGTCTTCGCGTACTTGCTTTACAAACGCGGTCACGGATTCTTCCAGCTCGATCGGGCGGAAAATCTCGTTGGCGTAGATTATGCCGCGGTGCAGATTGTCGACAATCACTTTATAGCCTATGGGGGTGTGCTCGATTACGAGCGCCGAGACTTTCTGGCCGGGCTTGTAGTCGGGATATACGTTGCCGAGGAAACGGTCGATGCGGGCTGAGGCTACAATGCGGCCTGTCGATGCGTCGACATAGACGTATACGAGATATATGCCGCCTCTGCGCATCTTGATTTTCTGCTCGCTGAAGGGCACGAGAAGGTCTTTGGGCAGGCCCCAGTCCATGAAGGCGCCCACGTCATTCACCTCAGTAACCTCAAGGTATGCAAATTCGCCTACGGTGGCGAAAGGATGCTCTGTGGTGGCTATAGGGCGGTCTTCTGAGTCTTTGTATACGAAGACGTTGAGTGTGTCTCCGACCTGTGGATTGGCCGGGAGGTATCTGCCGGGAATGAGTATTTCCTGTTCCTGCCCGGGCTCGCTGAGATAGGCGCCGAAATCTACGAGACGGCGTATCTCCATATCTTGATATTTTCCTAATTGTATCATCTGTTAAATTTTTCAAACTGCAAAGTAACGCTTTTTATTTGACGCGGCAATAAAAAATGCATTTTTTCGCCTGCGGCCATTGAAGCCGGGGGGAGGATGTGCAAAAAATTTGGAATTGCGTCTAACTTATTCGTACTTTTGCATAGTAATTACATTATCAACATTTACCCGGCACGTTTGTTTCACCGATATGGATATAAGTACACCTGATACTGTCGACCTGATAAAAAAATATTTTCCGGCCCTGAGCGCTGAGCAGCTTGAGGCTTTTGGACGCCTTGGCGATCTTTACCGCGAGTGGAATGCCAAGATCAATGTGGTGTCGCGTGCCGATACCGACAATCTGTATTGCCGCCATGTGCTACATTCGCTGGCTCTGGCTGCATTTTTCGGCGATCTGGCTGATGGCACATCGCTGATGGATCTGGGCTGCGGAGGCGGGTTTCCCGGCATACCTCTGGCTATATTTTACCCTGGTTGCCGGTTCCATCTGATCGACCGTATCGGTAAGAAGATCCGTGTGGCGTCGGAGGTGGCTCAGGCTGTAGGGCTGAAGAATGTGACCTTCCAGCATGGCGACTCCGGTGAGTGCCATGAGCGCTTCGACTATGTTGTTAGCCGTGCTGTGATGCCTCTCGATGGGCTTGTGAAGGCTTGCTCACGCAATATTGTTACGGCGCCTGCCCATGCCAACCGCTATGCGCCCGGTCTGGCTTGTCTCAAAGGCGGCGACCTGGAAGAGGAGATTGCGGCTGTCCGTCGTCCGGTTGTGGAAATACCTGTGACGGATTTCTTCTCCGAGCCATTCTTCGCGACCAAGGAAATTGTTTATGTACCATTCGCAAAATTCAAGTAGTATGCTGAAAATAAAGCAATTCGCCTTTAATCCTTTCGGCGAGAACACATATATACTTCTCGATACAGACTCAAAGGAGGCCTTAGTGGTTGATCCGGGGATGGCTTCTCCGGCTGAATGTGCGCTCTTCGACGACTTTATTTCGTCGAATGGCTTGAAACTGACGCAGATTATCAACACGCATCTTCATCTCGACCATTGCTTCGGCGATAACTATGTGCGTGATAAATACGGTGTGAAAGTCGCTGCCAACGAGGCCGATGCGGTGCTTGGGTCGAGTGTGGGCATGCAGGCCCGTCAGTTCGGCATGGTTCCACCTGAAGGAGCCGATAGTGTGTCAATCGACGTTCCTCTCAAGGAAGGCGATGAGGTCAAGCTCGGGGCCTATACGCTTTATGTGATTGAGCTTGCGGGCCATTCGCCTGGCGGAATCGTGCTCTATTGCCCGGCTGGAGGCTTTGCCTTTGTGGGAGACTCCATCTTCTATGGCTCCATTGGCCGCACTGACCTGCCAGGAGGTGACCATGCGACGCTTATATCGAATCTGCGGAATAAAGTGCTTACTCTGCCGGATGAGACGCAGTTATTGCCCGGCCACGACCGTATAACGACGGTTGGACGTGAGAAAGAGCACAATATGTTTGTAAAGGGATAATCAGAATAGAGCTTTGGCTTTTGCCGGAGATAGCCCGAGCTTGACTGCGCGGGCTGCATCGGCATGTGCTTCGTCGAGGCGGTATCTGTCGCGGTTGAGCTGTGCCCGGTAATAATAGAGCTCCGGGTCGTCGGGGTAGCGTTTGAGGCCTTCAGAGATGGTGGCGGAGGCATCGGTGAGTCGTCCGATGGCGAGCTGGCAGCCTGCGAGAGATGCGTAATACTCCGGCGCGGGATCTGTGGCGACGAGTTTTTCGAAGTATGGTATGGCTTCCTTGTCGCGGCCAGTGAGAGAGTATAGAGCCGATAAGGCCTGGGCTGTGGCAGGCTCGTCGGGGGCTGTAGCCTTGAGCACGTTGAAGTCTGTCTCGGCGGTGGCAGCGTCGCCTGAGTAGAGGGCTATCGTGCCATGGTAAAACCGGGCCTCGGTATTCAATGAATCGGCTGCGATGACGGCTGAAAAGTCGTTCATAGCCTCTTTGTCTCGGCCCATTTTGAGCAATACGCGGGCACGGTTGGTGAGGATGGTGCGCATTGCAGGAGCCCTGCGGTGAGCCTCGTCGAGGGTTGCAAGTGCGAGTGAATCCTGATCCATGTAGCTGTATATCATGCCGAGGTTCGACATGAGGAGTATGTTCTCGGGCGAGTCGGGCCGGATAGACATGGCGTCGATCAAGCGGGCAGAGGCTTCTTCGTAGTTGCCGTCGGCTATGGCTTTATCGGCTTGTCCGCAGAGGAGGAAATAGGGGTCTTCTTCGTCGTCGGGCACTGATGGTGCTGCGGCGAAGATTGCCAGCGGGCAGAGCGCGAGAATTGCGTAGAGGAAGAGGGATCGTATCATTTTTTAGCTGTCGGGTCGGGTGCGTATGCGTTGGGGTACGACATCTGTATGCGCTTGTGAGTAAGAGCCCATACGATGAGGAATATGCCGAGGGCTATGAAGGGGAGGCTCAGAAGCTGGCCCATGTTGTACTGCATGGTTGCCTCGAAGGCCACCTGGTCATTCTTTATGAATTCGATGAGGAAGCGTGAGCCGAAGGTGCCTACGAGGAATGTGCCGAACAGAAGGCCCGGACGTTCGCCGCAGTTTCGTTTCCAGTACATCCACATCATCAGGCCGAAGAGGGCCAGGTAACACAGTGCCTCGTAGATCTGCGTGGGATGGCATGCAAGGCCGTAATATAGCTCGTTCCACTCTTGCGAGCGTACAAAGAGGAATCCCCAAGGCAGGTCGGTGGGGTAGCCGAATATCTCGGAGTTCATGAGGTTTCCGATGCGGATAAGGCATCCTACGAGCGCTATGGCCACGGTGAGGCGGTCGAATGTCCACAAGGGATTTCGCTTGGTGGTGAATATGGAGAAGAGGATTACTGCCAGTATTATGCCTATGGCGCCTCCGTGGCTGGCGAGTCCGCCTTCCCATGTGGCGAGTATCTTCCAAGGATGGGCCGAGTAGTAATCCCACTGATAGAAAAATACGTGTCCGAGACGTGCGCCTACTATGGTGGCGACTCCGACGTATATAAGCAGTATTCCGAGCCATTTCTCAGGGGCTCCTTCACGCTTGAACATGCGGGCTACGATGTTGAATCCGAGCCAGAATCCGATGGCGAACATCAGGCCGTACCAGCGTACTGTGACGAAGCTGTCGATGATCGTTGGGTTGACATCCCAGGTGATGAATGATGGTAACATGCTTATCTGTTGGTTTTCTTATCTTTTGCGAAATATTCGGCTGTTGCTTTACGCACTTTGGGGCTCAATGCGAGTACGGCGATCATGGTGGGGATGGCCATCAGTGCGTAGAAGAGGTCGCAGGCTCCGACGGCAGCCTCAAGGGGCACGATGGCGAAGATGACGAGTGAGGCGAGGAAGAACCATGCGTAGAGCTTGCCCCGGCGGGTGCCGAAGAGGTAGTTGGCGCAGGTGGTGCCGTAGAATGAGTAACTGAACATCGACGACATGGCGAAGCATATCACAACGCACATGAGGAGAATGTCGCCGGCGGGAATGCCTTTGGCGAAGGCTTGCATGGCCACTTCGAGGCCTTTGACACCGTCGACGTCTATGTTGCCGCACAGGAGGATGGCCACGGCTGTGAGGGTGCATACCAGGCCAGAGTCTATGCTTGGGCCGAGCATGGCGATGAGGCCTTCACGGACGGGCTGACGGTTGCTGGAGGCTCCGTGCATGATAGATGCCGTGCCTATGCCTGCGTCGTTGACGAGGGCTGCTCTGCGGGCTCCGATAATGGCGATGCCTGCGAATGCACCGAATCCGGCCTTGAGGTTGAAGGCTTCGGTGAAGATGCGCTCGAAGACTGCGGGCACTCCCGATATGTTGGTGATGATGATGTATAGCACCATGAGGAAGTAGAGGCCTACCATGAAGGGCACCATGACTGTGGCTACACGGGCAATGCGCTTGATGCCACCGAGTATGACTACGGCGACCACTATGGCTATGGCGCAGCCGAAGAGGAGGCGGAATGCGCGTACGTTCTCGAGGCCGAGGGCTCCTCCTATGCTTGAGAGGAAGGTGCTTGAGGCTATGCCGTCGGGGGTGGTGAAGGTGGCCATGAAGGCTTCTGTTAGCTGGTTGGCGTTCATGATGCACATGGTGCCGAAGAGGCCTGCAATGGCGAAGAATTTGGCGAGGGGGCGCCATTTCATGCCGAGGCCTTGCTCGATGATGTGCATGGGGCCTCCCTGCGGATTACCCTGGTCATCTTTGCCCTTGTACATGATGGCGAGGACTCCCTCGTGATATTTGGTGCACATGCCCACCAGGGCGCTGACCCACATCCAGAATATTGCTCCGGGGCCGCCGAGGACGAGGGCTATGGCTACGCCGGCAATGTTCCCGAGGCCTACAGTGGCTGCAACGACTGATGCGAGGGCCTGCACAGATGAGATCTGACCGTCGGATGCGGAGCCTGCCGGTTTACGCTTCAGCTCGGCCAGTGCGTCGGGCAAGTGCCTTATCGATACGAGGCCGGAGGATATGAAAAGGTAGAGTCCTCCGCCTATGAGCAGGAAAAAAAGCGGGTATCCGCCAAGCAGGTCGGCTGCGTCGATTAAAAATTGTCCTATCTTTTCAAACATAGGCACAAAGGTACGACTTTTTCGGCGATTAGAGGCTATGCTAACATATTTTAAAGCGAATGCCGGGCTATAAATGACAAGCGGCGCAAAAGTCGCTTGAACTTCTGCACCGCCATGTCTATGCGGTTGTGATTGGGCTATGGTTGTAATCAGGCGTCGGCTTCCTGATCTTCGGCTTCGAGGGCCTGAGTGTTGCTCTTGATGTTGGGCGACTCAAGGCCGTAGTTGTGCTTGGCGTTGAGGATCTTGAGCCAGATGCCGAAGATGAGGGCGAGTACACCGAGGCTTGCGAAGAGGAGCATCGGGGCTGTGTAGTTGTAGTCCATAGGGTCGGTTACGCCGGGGTTGCTCCACATGAGCACCTTGCCGATGAGGATGGGGAAGAGGGCGAGGCCGATGTTCTGTACCCAGAAGATGAGCGAGTATGCCGATCCCAGGTAGCGGGCTTCCATGATCTTGGGCACTGAGGGCCAGAGCGATGCCGGAACGAGCGAGAACGATATGCCGAGGACAACGATGGCGGTGAATGCCAGCCATGTGTAGGGATATTGGGGCAGCAGGAGTGCGAATGTGAGGTGGCAGATGATCATGAGCACTGCACCGCCGATGAGCATTGTGGCGCCTTTGCCGAAGCGGTCGAGCACGTATCCGAGCACGGGTGTGAGGGCTGCGGCTCCGATGGGGAACCAGCGGAATATGTCGGCGGCGGCCTGCTCGCTCATGCCGAGGTTGCACTGGAGCATGTTGGTGGCGAAGCGCTGGAAGGGGAAGATGGCTGAGTAATAGAGCACGCAGAGGAGGGCGATGATCCAGAAGAGGCGGCTTGAGAGGATTTTGCCTACGTCGCTCATCTTGAATTCTTCTTCCGAGGTCTGGTCGCCAGAGGCAGCTTTGTCGGCTGCGAGCTCCTTGTCGAGGCGTGTGTCCATGAATGTGAACACGATGTAAGATATGAGGCCTATGAGCAGGAGGGCGGTGCAGAATGCCACGGGGGTGACAACGGTGGGCTCACCCATCCAGCCTGCGAGGCGGGGAGATATGGTGAAGATTACCCACACGCCTACTCGGGCGAGTGCCATCTCGAGGCCCATGGCGAGAGCCATCTCATGTCCTTCGAACCATTTGGCGAGTGTCTTTGATACGGTGATGCCGGCCATCTCGCATCCGCAGCCGAAGATCATGAAGCCAAGTGCGGCGAGTTTGGCGCTGCCGGGCATCTCAACCCACCATGACGAGAGCCACTGCTCGAAGGCTGTGCCTGCGAAGAAGTCGCTGATGGCGTAGAGCTTGATGCATGCGCCGATAAACATGACTGATGCCGAGAGGGTGCCTGTGAATCGCACGCCCATCTTGTCGAGGATGATGCCGGCAATGATGAGGAATCCGAATACGTTGAGGATATACTCGGCTCCGGCGTAGTAACCGAAGGCTGCGGGTGACCATCCGAGCTGGGTCTCCACCAGAGACTGCAGGGGCGACATAACATCCACAAACATATAGGCGAAGAACATCATCAACGCCACCAGCACAAGGGCTGTCCAGCGCGCCCACGCTTTATCGCGGAGCGTCGCTCTAATCAATTCTGTCATTTAAGCAATTACTTTTGGTTTATTTTTGCGCAAAATTACAATTTTTCGCTGATTTCAGCAAAAAAAGGTGCAGGGTCAGGCTTCTCCGCCGAGCAGGGCGAAGAAACGGCGCCGGTAGCTGTCGCTCACGGGTATGCAGCGGCCTGAGAGGATGATGGAGTTGCGCTCGATGAGCCGCACTTTGTCGAGGTTGACTATGAATGAGCGGTGTACTCTGACGAACCGTGGTGCGGGCATGGCTTCTTCGAGCGACTTCATGCTCATGAGGGTGAGGATGGGTTTGGTGTCGCTCTCGAGGTAGATCTTGACGTAGTCTTTGAGGCCTTCGACGTATACGATGTCGGCCAGAGGGATGCGTATGAGGCGGTATTCGCTCTTGACCATGAGGTAATCGGGCGTTGCGGCCGGGGTGGCTGGCTCGGTGGGGCGGCTGTCGCGGAGCGCCCTGGTGGCTGCCTCAAGGAATTCTTCGTAGCTTACGGGCTTGAGGAGGTAGTCGAGTGCGTGGACCCGGAAGCCTTCTACGGCATGGTCGGCGTAGGCGGTGGTGAATACGACCCGTGTGGTGTCGGGCAGGAGGCGGGCGAGCTGCATGCCAGTGAGACGGGGCATGCGTATGTCGAGGAAGACGAGGTCGATCTGACCAGCCTGTATTGTCTCAAGGGCTTCTTCGGCGGTATGGACTTCGCCGGCGAGCTCGAGGAATGGGGTACGGTCTACGTATGTGCTTATGAGTTTGGCTGCAAGTGGCTCATCGTCCACCACAAGGCAGCGCAGCGGGGTGGTGTGCGGTTCCATTTATTTATGCAGGGGAAGAATGAGAGTGGCGGTGTATATGTTTCCGTCGGTGGTTGTGCGGAGCGATGCCTTGCCTGCGTAGAGGAGCACGAGGCGGCGGCGAAGGTTGGCCAGGCCGATGCCGGATGCTGTGTTGGCGGGCGAGTCGGCAGGGCGTGGGATGAATGAGTTGGACGTGCGGCAGCATATCGAGCCGTCGGCTACGCGGAGCGATATTTCCACCGGGGTTGAGTCGGTGGCTGAGGTGCCGTATTTGAAGGCGTTTTCTACCAATGGGATGAAGAGGAGCGGAGGGAGCTCGGCGTCGCCGCTGTCGCCGAGGTCGATGTCTACCTTCACTTCGCGGCCAGTGAGGCGGAGGCGCATCAGCGACACGTAGTCTTCGATGAAGCTGGCTTCCTGGGCGAGGCTTACGTTTGACTCGTCTTCGTAGAGCATGTAGCGGAGCAGGGCCGAGAGGCGGTGAACGGCTTTCTTGGCGTCTTCAGGGCTGATGTCGACCAGGGCGTAGATTGTGTTGAGGGTGTTGAAGAGGAAGTGTGGGTTGAGCTGGCTCTTGAGGTTGTCGAGCTCGGTGGAGCGCTGCTCGGCGAGGAGTTCCTGGCGCTGGGTCTCGAGGTCTTTCCACTTTGCAGAGAGGCGGAGGGCCACAGCGAGGCCGATGGAGAGTATCATCATCACACCGTCGCGCAGGAGGAAGGAAGCCGACTTGAGCACATGCCGGCAGAGGTCGTTCTCGGCGTGTGGCTTGGGCCCCGAGGGCGAGAGGAGCCACGACACTATGTACGAGCATAGGAGGGCTGTGACGACGATAAACACGTTGTAGACCACGAAGCGGATTATGCGCCGGTTGCCGTGCGGCTGCCCGAGGGTGCGGTCGACGATGATGAAGTAGTTGAGGTAGAAGGCGGCGATGTAGAAGAGCGTCTTTACGTAGAAGCCGGGGAAGAGGGCGAATCCGCGCCGGTGGGGCATGGCGATGGCCATCACCACTTCTGGAAGGATGAAGATAAGGATGATGAAGATGAAGTGTGCCATCGAGGCTACGAATCTGCTTCGTGCCGGCGTGCGGTTGTCGAGTGCGCTCATAACGGCTGCAAATTTAGATAATAGAGGTTTATCGGCAAAATTTTAATCGACAAATACGTCACTTTTGCCGACGTTCTGGCTGAACCAATGGCGGCGCCAAAGCGTATTAAATGTATTAAAAGACTGATTACAATGAAGACTGAACTTCTTTTGGCAGCGGCGGCTTTTGCCGTATGCGTTCCGATGGCGACGGCCCAGACGGGGCCCTCGTTGGGTGTGCGGGCATCGATGGAGCTCACGGCTCCGTCGGGCGGTGGTGATTACTACAAGCTCGGCGCCGGTGTGACGGTGGGCGTGGTGGCCGACCTCCCGCTCTACCGCCGGGTGTATTTCGAGCCCGGGGTGCTCTTCACCTACTCAGCGATGACGGCCAAGGATCTTGTGACCTTCAACGACGAATATTACTACCAGGGGGCTGCAAACCTCTATGGCATACGTGTGCCGCTCAACTTCGGCTATGATTTCGACCTTACCGACAATCTCTCGATGAGTGTTGCCACTGGCCCTTGGCTCAACTTCAATATATCGGCCCGCCAGAAGTTGCTGCCCAACTTCGCCGCTCCCGACCCGCTGCCCAACCGCACGATCAATCTCTTCGACCACGGGTGGAAGAGGGTCGATGCCCAGTGGGGTTTCAGTCTCAACTTCCGCTTCGCCCAGAGCTACTATGTGGGCATTACGGGCGGTGTGGCATTCACGCCTCTGGCCAGCTTCGGCAACAAGGACAAGAAGATACGCATTCACCGCAATACGGTGGCCATAAGCCTGGGCTACAACTTCTGACACGCTTCAGGCCAAACTTTGTGAGCCATAATTTTCCCGAGTGGAGAATTATGGCTAATTTTGTTGCGCGAGAACCACTCGCCACCATCTACCTTAATCATTGTCTATCATGAAGAATATACTTGCAATTATCGTGGCCTGCGTCATGCTTGGAGCATGCACCGGGCAGAAACAATCAGCTGTAATCGAGACTGAGGTGCCTGAGCGTCCGGCCGGCCAGACCGATGTGGTAGGGCTGCGCCATGAGCCTATGGACTCTGTGCGCATAGGCTTTATCGGGCTCGGCATGCGCGGGCCGTCGGCCGTGGGCCGCTTCTGCCATATCGACCGGGCATCGGTCAAGGCTCTGTGCGACAAGCATGCCGACCGCGTTGCCAAGAGCCAGAAGATACTCGTCGACCGCGGGCGCCCCGAGGCTGCCGAATATAGCGGCGAGGAGGGCTGGAAAGAGCTCTGCCAGCGCCCCGACATCGACCTCGTATACATATGCACCGACTGGAAGAACCATGTGCCGATGGCCGTCTATGCCATGGAGCAGGGTAAGGACGTGGCCATAGAGGTGCCTGCAGCACAGAGCCTCGAGGAGTGCTGGCAGCTGGTGAATACGGCTGAGCGCACACAGCGCCACTGCATGATGCTCGAGAACTGCGTCTACGACTTCTTCGAGCTCACGACACTCAACATGGCCCAGCAAGGGCTATTCGGCGACATCCTGCACGTCGAGGGCTCGTATATCCATAATCTCGAGGACTTCTGGGATGCCTACGAGGGCAACTGGCGGCTTGATTTCAACGAGACTCACCGTGGCGACATATATGCCACACATGGCATGGGCCCGGCGGCTCAGCTGGTGAATCTTCATCGTGGCAACAAGATGAATTACCTCGTGGCGATGGACTCCCGTGCTGTGACGGGCCCGAAGCTCGTGGCCCGCAATGGCCGCGATGGCTCGGCTTTCCGCAACGGCGACCATACCATGACCATGATACAGACTGAGACGGGCCAGACCATACACATTCAGCATGATGTGATGAACCCCAGGCCTTACTCGCGCATGTACCAGCTCACGGGCACCGAGGGTTTCGCCAACAAATATCCTGTCGAGGGCTATGCCTTCCGGTCGTTGGAGCCTTTCGATGGCATGCCCGACCATGAAGATCTCTCGAGCCACTCATTCGTGCCCGATACGGTGAAGACGGCCCTCATGGAGCGCTACCGTCACCCTATACAGATTGAGCTGGAGGAGAAGGCCCGCGAGGTTGGCGGCCACGGAGGCATGGATTTCATAATGGACTACCGACTCATCTACTGCCTGCTTAACGGGCTGCCCCTCGACCAGGACGTCTACGACGCTGCCGAGTGGTCGTGCCTTGGCGAGCTGACGGCTCTCTCGATCGAGAATAACTCGGCGCCGGTGGCTGTGCCCGACTTCACCCGCGGGGCCTGGCGCAAGCTCGACGGCTACCATCACTACATGGCAGGTGAGTGAGAGGGAACTTTAGGCTGCCGCCGGATGTTGTTATAGGAGAACAACATCAATATTATGCGACAGCTCATCACTCATTTTACTGACGACGACCTATATAAATTCACCATGTGTTGCGCCGTGATAGAGAACTATCCGCGCACCATGGTGAAATACCGCTTTACCGACCGCTCTGACACCGTATACCCTCCGCATTTCGCCGAGGCTGTGCGCGATCAGATCGCCATGCTTGAGAATGTGGTGATCACCGACTGCGAGGTTGACTTCATGCGCAGGCGGTGTCCGTATATACCCGAGTGGTTCTACGGCTTCCTCAAAGGCTTCCGCTACGACAGGCGGCTCGCCGACGTGTCGCAGGACGACGAGGGTCATCTCCATATCACATTCGAAGGCTTGTGGGCCAACACCATACTGCTCGAAGTGAAGGTGCTGGCAATTGTGTCGGAGCTATTCTATATCATGACGGGCCAGACCGGCGCATTCGACTATGACGCCTACTATATCAAGTCGTACGACAAGGCTGCCCGCCTGCTCGACGCCGGATGTGTGTTCAGCGACATGGGCACTCGCCGCCGTGCCTCCTTCCGGGCGCAGGATACGGCCATAAGGGCTATTAGAGACTGTGCGGTTGCCCGCCGTGCGCCAGGCAGCTTCACCGGCACCAGCAACGTATACTTCGCCATGAAGTACGACCTTACGCCGGTCGGAACTATGGCACATGAGTTTGTGTGCGCCATCGCGGGCATGTACGGGCCTCTGATGGCCAACCATATCGCCATGGGCAAGTGGTCGCATACCTACCGCGGCGCCCTGGGCACCTATCTCTACGACACTTACGGGTGGCGCATATTCAGCCTCAACTTCTCGGAGGACTATGCCAATATGTTCAAGGGGCTGCGCGTCGACAGCGGCGATAATTTCAGGCAACTCGACCTCATAGTGGAGAAATACCGCTCGCTGAAGATCAATCCGGCCACGAAGCAGGTGGTGTTCAGCAACGCACTCGATGTTGACCGAGCCATAGCCATACGCGAGTATGCCGTGGGGCGCTGCATCCCGTCGTTCGGCATCGGCACCCACTTCACCAACGACTTCGACGGCGTAAAGCCCATGAATATAGTGATCAAGCTCACCGACGTGAAGATCACCGAGTCGTGGCCCTTCTATTGCCCCACATGCAAGCTCAGTGAGGATCATGGCAAATACTCGGGCGACCCGGCCACGGTGAAGCGCTTCATGGAGATACTTAACATCAATAGGGAAATCCAGCATTAAACAGATATAGGTAAAGTGATAGATTCGTTTATAAACATACTGAGAGAATACCCGACTCTGGCCCTCTTTCTCACCGTGGGCCTCGGGTTTCTGATAGGGAAGATCCGCATAGGGTCGTTCTCGCTCGGCAGCGTCACAGCGGTGCTGCTGGTGGGCGTCGCCGTGGGCCAGCTCGAGATTCCGATGTCGGGCCCGGTGAAGATGGTCTTCTTCATGATGTTCCTATTCTCGATAGGCTACAGCGTAGGCCCCGAGTTTTTCAAGTCGTTGCGCGGCCAAGGCTCGCGGCAGGTGATCTTCGCTGTGCTTATGAGCTCGATGTGCTTCGGCGTGACCATACTCATAGCCCACATCTTCGGCTACACCAAGGGCGAGACGGTGGGCCTATTCTCCGGCTCGCAGACCTGCTCGGCCCTGCTTGGCGTGGGCAGCGAGGCCATACAGAGGCTCGGCTTGCCTGAGGCGGAGCTTAAAAGCCAGCAGAACATCATTCCGGTCTGCTATGCCGTAACATACATCTTCGGCACCCTCGGCACGGTGATCATACTCGGCAATCTCGGCCCGAAGCTGCTCGGAGGCCTCGAGAAGGTGAAGAAGCAGACTGCCGAGCTTGAGAAGGAGCTCAATACCAAAGACTGGGCCAGCGACCCTGCACGCGTGAATGTGCTCCGCACGGTGGCTTACAGGTCGTATAGGGTCACGGGAGAGTTTTTCGACACTCCTCAGACGGTGCGCGACACCGAGCGCTACCTACGCTCATTCGGCCTCGAGGTCTATGTCGACCGCATCAGGCACGACGGCAATATCTATTCGCCACGCTTCGACGACCTTATCTCTGCTGGCGACAGCATCGTGGTCTGCGGTAGGCGCGAATACATCGTCCAGGCTGAGGAATATATCGGCATGGAGACCGCCGATGCCGAGCTCCTCTCATACCCGGTCGACCGTGTGGGCGTGGTGGTGTCGAAGAAGAGCTTTACCGGGCTTAAACTCACCGACCTGCGCCGCACCAAGTTCATGCACGGCGTGGTGATACGCGATGCCGTGCGCGGTGGCAAGCCGCTGGAGATCGACGCCGGCACCACCTTCTGCAAGGGCGACCGCCTCACCATCCTCGGCCGCAGCGTGCAGGTGAAGAAGGCTGCCGCACATATAGGCCATGTCGACCGCCCGTCGGTGTCGAGCGACCTTATGTTTGTAGGCCTGGCCATTTTCATCGGAGGCCTCTTCGGCGCGATGAGCTTTTGGATTGGCAGCATACCCGTGAGCTTCGGCACCAGCGGTGGCGCCCTCGTGGCCGGATTGGTCTTTGGCTGGCTCCGGTCGAAGCGCCCCACCTTCGGTAATATCCCGCCCTCGGCGCTATGGATCATGAATAACCTCGGCCTCAACGTGTTTATCGCCGTCATAGGCATCGAGGCCGCCCCCTCGTTCGTGTCGGGCATACGGTCGGTAGGGCCTATGCTCTTCGTGGCAGGGGCCATCGGCACCATGATACCCTTGTTCTTCGGGCTGTGGCTCGGCCATAAGGTATTCAAGTTCAACCCCGCCATCACCCTCGGCTGCTGCGCAGGCACCCGTACGTGTACAGCCTCGCTCGGCGCCGTGCAGGATTCGCTCGGCAGCACCCTCCCGGCCATGGGCTACACCGTTACCTATGCCGTGAGCAACATCCTCCTCGTCATCTGGGGCCTCATCACCGTAATGATAGTGTAGAGGGGAGGAGGGCTGTTCATTATTCATTGCCCTTGGGGCAGGTAACGTCCGTTTACTCTGGTTTATGAAGAATAATTCCGAAGGATTTATAGTTAAT
>CAJUJB010000059.1 GCA_910586595.1 uncultured Muribaculaceae bacterium
CCCATGGCAGCCTCAGAGAAGCCTTTACAATAGGCGGGCGACGTATCGAAATAATTCACTCCATGCTCAAGGGCGTAATCGACCGAAGCATTTACGGCATCCTGATCAATGGCATCATTGTCAGAGCCGTCGCGCATGCCCACTGTCGGCAGGCGCATGCAGCCATAACCAAGTATCGAAACGCTGTCGCCCGTATTAGGATTGACGCGCATCGTCATAGGCCCGTCACCGGCATGGGATGAAGGGTCAGAGCCAGGTTTCGCACCGCACGACGCCAAAGCTCCTGCTGCTGAAAGTATACCTATATTGCGAAGGAAATGACGACGAGAGATGTCGGTTCCTTTATCTTTTCTTGCCATAGAATTAAATGCGTTGATGTACTTCGAGACCTTCTACATAGATTGCCGCTTTATTCGACGACAACATGCCCGCGCGGCCCGACGGGCAATGGTATTCGCAGGATCCGCAACCAATGCAGAGACTCTCGTTCACCACAGGCCGCATATTGCCATTCTCGCCTTTTACCATCACCACCGCCTCTACAGGGCAATGACGCTCACAATTACCGCAAGTCTGCCCATAAGCTGCCGAAATACATGTAGCCGCATCTACAACCGCAATGCCCGTGCGCACCGAAGCCTTATCAGCAGCGGTGAATGGACGGATGGCACCGGTGGGGCATACTTCACCACATCGCGTACATTCGGGCCTGCAGAACCCGGAGGTAAAGACCATCACCGGCTGCATGAAGCCATCCAGAGATGTACCTGGCCGCAGCACTTCATTGGGGCATTCGCTCACGCAGAGCTGACAGGCCGTGCAGTGGCTCCGGAAGTGTGCAAGACTCGCCGCACCAGCAGGAACAGCAGTCTTCACATCGCCGCGTCGCTGTTTCTGCTTGAGAGGAGCCAATCCACCGTCGGTGACCTTATCGGCCGCAAGAGCCACAGCAGATCCGGCGGCAATAGAAACACCTGTCAGAAAATGACGTCGGCTGGAATTAATCTTAGCAGCGGTGTGTGATGATTCGCCTTTCGGAGCCAGCCGATAACTTATAGCCCCTTGAGAACAATTGTTAATGCAGTCCATACACACAACGCACCGCGAATAGTCAATACGATGTTTCTTTGTATCTATGCACGATGCCTTGCATTTGCGTCCACAACTACCGCAGCGGTTACACTTATCGGTGTCTATCACGGGTTTCAGGAGTGAATGACGGGATAATATGCCAAGAAATGTGCCGACCGGGCAGACGGTGTTGCAATATCCGCGGCCTGTGCGCCACGCAAAAACTACCGTAACGATCAAGGTCACCGCGGCCACTATAGCCACAGCTATGTTGAAATTCACCAATGCCGATGGCACTTGGTCGAATAAATATATATCATTTCCGGCAGCCGAAACAGCAAGGGAGCTCATGGCACCTCTCCAAATGGGTACAAGACCCTGACCGGCAATACGGCCATAAGCGCTGTAGGGGTCAAGTATGCCAGCAAACGACATAGGAATTAAGCTCACCAGACCTGCTATTAACAGAAGTAAGAACAAGCCGAGGAAAATTACACGCCATAGCCGTTTGGCCGGAGCATATCGGTACAATCCGACGCGGCGACGAGTCTTCGGAGCAAACCGACGTCGTAGCCATATGACAACATCCTGCAAGATGCCTAACGGGCAGATTACCGAGCAGTACAGGCGTCCGAAAAGAAGGGTCAATGCGGCAAGCAGAACGATTGCAAGCACATTCACCGCCAGAAGAGCCGGTACAAGTTGAATTTTGGCAAGCCAGGCAAGATAATGCGCAGCAATACCTGTAAAATCAATGAATAGAAAGGTGAGAGCGAGTACACATAGCAATGCAACCGCCACTCTCAGAAACTTCAATGAGTGCGATTTCATAATTCACTTCTAAGATCGAGGCGCTCAGATAAGGAAAATGAGTACGAGCACCAGGATGGTAAAAAGACTTTTGAGGTATGTCAGCATAACAAAAAAGATATATCCTGTGGTATTTGCCACAAAATTACTCAAAAAGTATCATTATAGCAAATTATTTGAGAATATCTGTTCAAATATTCTCCATAAGCCTGAAATACCCCTCTCTGCGTCAAAGCATAGATATTAAAACGATCGCCCGGCACAAGCCAGGCGATCGCATATGAGATAGAAGGGATATTATTTCTTTGAGTCGTCCTTCTTGCTGGACACATAGCCGTATCCGTAAGTCTGGTTCTTGCGTCCGTACTGCCCGTAATGTCCATAGTAACCGTAGCGACGGTATACATAGGAATTAGATGAGATGTTCACACCGTTCAGCACGATATATACCGACGAGAATTTCTCGCCCTTGACAGCATCGTGGAGTACCTTAAGGCTACTCTTAGTTGAGTAATTGGCACGTGTCACGTAGAGCTGCAGATCGGAATGACGCAGGATAAGGAAGGTATCCGAGATTACACCGATAGGAGCCGAGTCGATAATAACGTAGTCGAATTCATTACGGAGCTCGCTCATAAGACGCGACATATTGGGCGACATGAGCAACTCATTAGGATTCGGAGGAACGGGGCCGGCAGGCAGAACGTAGAGATTCGAGTTCAGTTTAGTCTGAACGAGAAGTTTATCAACATCGTGTTCCTGTCCGGAAAGGAAGGTTGTCACACCACGCTGGTTGTTGAGGCCGAAGCGGTGGGCAAGCATAGGACGGCGCAAGTCCATACCGACAACTGCAACCTTCTTACCCATGAGCGCATAAGTCAGTGCGAGATTCGTGGCGATAAATGTCTTACCTTCACCTGAAACCGATGAAGTGA
Source organism: uncultured Muribaculaceae bacterium (assembly GCA_910586595.1). GTDB lineage: Bacteria > Bacteroidota > Bacteroidia > Bacteroidales > Muribaculaceae > CAG-873. Next base: position 2,817 of record CAJUJB010000059.1, read on the forward strand.
TAAGAATCACCTTGCTGTCGACGCCAGAACGTGTAAACGATATATTATTGCGGAGGAGGCGGAAAAGCTCGGCTACAGGAGTTGAGACATTCTCTCCTACCACTACATCATCGTCTGATTTATTATCGCCTTTGCAGATCTCACCGAGGACAGGAACCTTGGTCAGACGCTCAAGTTCTTCCTTATCGGTAAAGATGGGGAAAATAAGGCGACGGATATAGATGAACGCTGCGGGAATAAGCAGACCGAGAAGGAAGCCGGCAGCGAAGACAAGCATACGCTTGGGAGAAACGGGGCCTACACTGCCTACAGGGTCGTCGATCAGACGGGCGGTATTTGTGGCAAGAGTCTTCTGGAGGGCTATTTCTTCGCGGCGCTGAAGCAGGAAGGTGTAGATGTTGACCTTCACTTGCTGCTCGCGGAAAATCTCCTGGAAGCCTTTATCGACAGTAGGCGTCGAAGCGAGGGCACCGGCACTGCGGGTCTCGAGATTGCGGATGGAATTGCGTTGTGCGATGAGCGCACGCTTGGCAGTCTGAATATTCTGCAGTATGCGTACTTTATCGCGCGAAAGCTGCTGCTGCATGCTTACGATAAGAGGATTATCGGGAGTCGAGCCTTCAAGCGCGCGGTTGAGCTGGCCGACCTTGAGGTTGTATTCTTCGATGACAGTGGTAATCGTAGGATTATTTACAGCCGCGGGGAGAGTCTCGTAAGTATCGGTAGCCGATACGATACGCTCAATCTCATCGAAAAGACGGAGGTCAGCCTCTATCGAAGCCATTTCCTGCTCATAGGTACTCTGAAGAGTGAGGTTCAGGGTCGATTGAGCCTGAATGTCGGTCACGTTATGAGTCTGGCGATATTTCTGGAGACGGTTCTCCACGTCTTTCAGTTCGTCATTGATCATAACCAGACGGTCGAGAATAAATGCTTCAGTCTGCACGGCCGAACGATTCTTATCCTCGATTATATCGCGGTTATAGAAGTCAAGAAGAGCCTCGATAATATCGATTCCACGCTCAACCACTGTGGTGAGCAGGCTCACACGCATAATCTTCTCCGAATTCTTGGCAAATTCGATTGAAAGATTTTTGGACAGCTCGGTCGCAACAGAACGGGGATTACGGATCGTGATTATTTCAGTTCCTTCAAGCGGAGCCACAGCCTGAGTCTGCGAAAGGACAACTGTGCCCTGCGACAGCTGAATCTCGGCAGGAAGAGTAAGGCCATCGAAACTCTTTTTCTCTTCAACATCGTTGAAAGTAGTTACGGCTTTGACATCGTACTTCCCATCACCGACAGCCTCAACTTTAAGTTCGATAGAGGCAGACAAGGCCTTCAACGACACAGAGTCGAGGTGGGCTGTAATCGCGTTGTCTTTATACAGAGGGATGTTGCGGAAAGTACCTTTAGCCGCGTAGCTGTAGGAGAGGCCGAGAGAATCGACTATTTTGATAAGGTTATTCCGGGATTTGAGAACTTCAAGCTCGGTTTCGTCGATGTAGTTCTTCAAAGCCACCATCGGGTCAGCGGCAGCATTAAGACTGAAGGCATTCTGACCGCTGTTATGGTCTTCACTAAGGTAGATCGAAGCATCGACCTGATAGGTAGGAACACATGAGGCCAGATAGAAATAGGCCCCGACAAGGCATACAATTACCGATAGAACAAACCACTTCCAATTAGCGAGGAAGGCGAGCAACAACCCTGTGGTATCGAATGACTCTTCCGACGTAACATCAATGTTGCTGTCAATATTTTCAGTAGCCATAATGAATTATTTCGAAAGGTTAATGATACCGACTACAAGAGAGGCAAGCGAAGACATACCACCGACTACAGTAATTGTAGCCGCAATGGCGGGATTCATCTGCCAAGCCGAAGCACGGAGTGATTTATTGGGCACGACATAGATAAAGTCGTTCTGTTGCAGATTGTAATAAGGTGAGAGAAGCAGCGAATTATCGTGCAGATTGATGCGATGGGCCTCACGGGTACCATCTGAATTGGTACGGTAAAGGAGAATATTCTCGCGGTCACCTTTGATGTCGAGGTCACCGGCCATAGAGATTGCCTCCAGGAAGGTCATACGCTCGTTTTTCGACTGGTAGACACCAGGAGTCTTTACAGCACCGGCTACAGTGACACGGAAATTCATAAGTCGGATGTCGACCGCAGGCTTCTCTGTAACGTATTTAGGATAAATCTCATTGCTGATCTTCTCGGCAACCTGAGCCTTTGTAAGACCTGCAACCTCAATTTTTCCGATAATCGGAAAATCGATGCAGCCGTCAGCGTTTACCAGATAATAATCGGTAGAGACGTCAAGAGTGGTGTTGCTATAGGTATTAGTTGAACGGGCAAGATCGCCAATGCGTCCTTCAGTATCAACATAACGACCCTTGTTGAACGGAGCCATCGCGGTCATATTCACGCCGGTGACTTGAATATTGAGCAGGTCGCCCACAGTTATGACGGGGTCTGGAACGTCCTGTGATTGTGCAAGTGTTTCTGCAGAGATCATCTCGGCTTCCACAAGATAGGGCACTTTTTTAGGCGCGGTACAGCCTACCATGAGGATGGCAGCTACGGCTGAGATGACCAAGTTAAAGGTTAAACGTCTCATCTATTGGGATATGGTGATGTAGTGTTATATCGGTTGAAGTTCACACTTTATTATGCGTCGGCAAAGTTACTTACTTTTTCTTAATTTTGCAATAAAAAACGTTATACAACCGTTTTTGGTTCAATAAACCACGTATTGCAACGACATTATCATGACAAATAATAACGATACCCAGGCTCCCCACGCCCCTGCTCCAATCGAAACACACCCATGGCAACCATGGATGCCGCCCGGTGCTAAAGTATTAATCATGGGCACCTTTCCGCCCGGATCGCACCGGTGGGCCATGGACTTTTACTACCCCAACCGCACCAACGACTTCTGGCGCGTGATGGGCATCATCTACGAAGGCTCTGCCGACGCATTTTATGACCGGACGAGCCGCCAATATAGGCTCGACGACATCAAGCGAATGCTCACACAACACGGAATAGCCTTGTCAGACACAGGACGCCGTATACGCCGGTTAAAAGGCAACGCATCCGACAAATTCCTCGAAATTGTCGAGCCAGCTCCATTGCTCCAGCTTCTGGCTGAGATGCCCGACTGCCGGGCGGTTGCCACCACCGGCGAGAAGGCTGCTCAGGTTGTGGCACAACTCACTGGCACGCCCCTGCCTGCCATCGGGCAGCCTATTGACTGGACAGCTCCAGACGGACGCACAATCCGCTTATGGAGACTGCCTTCTACCTCGCGCGCCTACCCTCTCGCGCCTGAGAAAAAAGCCGAGGCATACAAGGCTTTTCTTAAAGATTCAGGCTGCTGCTGACGACAATTTGCCTGACTTAACCCCAAAAGAACGGCCCGACGGAATCCGCCGGGCCGTTCCCACGTTTCAACTATTTATTTATGAGAGCCTTAGCATCCAGTATCACTACTCGATACTAAGGACGAGGGATGCTTTAGAGCTTTCTTTAGTAGTATAACAAGCACGAGCCGGAATTTACTATGTTAAAGACGTCAAAGAGTTTTAAAATCCATAGTCTGCTACCGTAGTGTGAGCGGCCACCTGCTTGACATAGAAAAAGCCTGGACAACCATTCAACAAAATACGATGGTTGCCCAGGCGGTTTAGTATAGTGTACCTAAGTGGATTATTTCTTCTCCATCATCTCCACAGAACGGGCAATGAAGTCGGCAAGCTGCTGACCACGCAGCAGACCATTGCCGAGCAGAGCCAGATCCACGAGCTGACTTACTTCAGGGGCCTTACGGGCGTATGCGTCAATTGCCTCCGACTGGCTTGCACGGGCATCGGCAACTTCCTTCTCAAGGTCTTTAACCTTCTGCTCATCCTCGGCAGAGAGAGCCTTATCTCCGGCATCCTTACGAATCTTGTCGGCCTCGGCATTCTTTTGATCGATAGTATCGAGGAGGGGTTTGACGGTTGACTCAAGTTCCTTGTCAGCCTGTTCCTTTATGCTCTTGACCAAAGGATGCTCAGTGTTGACCACAAGCTGATAGTTATCGGGAAGTTCACCATAGAAACTCATTCCAGGCTGTAGGGCGGCCATCTCCTTCATTCGGCGCATATATTCATTCTGAGTGAGAACTATTGGCTGATCGGTAGGAGCCAACGCCTCAAACTGCACAGTGAAGCTTGCCTTCTCCACCTTGCGGGTATCGGCTTCAAAAAGGCGCGACAGGATGGCTGTTTCAACCGGAGTGAGGCCTGCCGAACGGCGGTCGCTCTTGCGGATAAGGTTATCCACAACATCCGAGTCTACACGGACGAGTTCGGTATTCTCAAGTTTTCTCTCGAGCAAGCCAACGAAGTGGTTGTCAAGCTGGCCGTCGAGCAGGAGCACATTATAGCCCTTGTCGTTAGCAGCCTTGATATAGTTGTACTGCGCAGTAGGATCGGTTGCGTAGAGATATACAATCTTTCCGTCGGCATTGGTCTGCGAGGCCTCTACAAGAGTCTTGTACTCGTCGAGAGTGAAATATCGTCCTTCGGTGTCGCGGAGGAGGAGGAATTTCATAGCTGCATCGCAGAACTTCTCGTCGGTGAGCATGCCGTATACGATGAAGATACGGATGTCATCCCACTTTTTCTCAAATGCGGCTCTATCGGCGCGGAAAAGCTCGTCAAGACGGGCGGCCACCTTCTTGGTGATATAGCCCGAAATTTTCTTCACGGCACTATCGGCCTGAAGATAGCTTCGCGATACATTCAGAGGTATGTCGGGAGAGTCAATCACACCTTGAAGCAACTGCATGAACTCAGGCACTACGCCTTCCACCGAGTCAGTCACATATACCTGATTACAATAGAGCTGGATACGGTTGCGGTTGATGTCGAAATTATTCTTAATTTTCGGGAAATAAAGAATACCGGTCAGCGTGAACGGGAAATCGACATTCAAGTGAATCCAGAAGAGAGGCTCCTCCTCACCAGGATAAAGATCCTGATAGAATTTCAGATAGTCAGCATCGGTAAGATCAGCAGGTTTCTTCATCCACTGAGGTTCGGTAGAATTTACCACAAGGTCACGCTCAGTGTCTTTCCATTCACCATCTTTCCACTCGCGTTCTTTGCCGGAGATTACAGGGATGGGAAGGAAACGACAATATTTGCGGAGGAGCATGTCGACACGCTGCTGATCAAGGAACTCAGTACTCTCCTTATCGATATAAAGGATAATATCAGTGCCTCGCTCAGTGCGGTCGCCTTTGCCCATGCTGTATTCAGGCGAGCCGTCGCATTCCCAGCGCACAGGTTCTGCGCCTTCTTTATAACTCAACGAATTGATCACCACCTTCTCGGCAACCATGAAGGCTGAGTAAAAGCCGAGTCCGAAGTGACCGATGATGGAGTTGGCTGTATCTTTATACTTATTCAAGAAATCTTCGGCGCCAGAAAACGCAATCTGGTTGATATACTTCTCGACGTCGGCGGCATCCATGCCGATGCCATGGTCTGAAACCGTGAGTGTTCCGGCTTCCTTGTCGACAGTCACACGGACATCGAGGTCGCCGACCTCACCCTTGAAGTCGCCAAATGAAGCGAGTGTGCGGAGCTTCTGAGATGCGTCGACAGCGTTCGACACCAGTTCTCTCAGAAAAATCTCATGATCGCTGTATAAAAATTTCTTGATAACCGGGAAGATGTTCTCGGTAGTAACTCCGATAGTACCTTTCTGCATAGTATATTTATATTTTTGATTTGATTACTTATTTACTTAGTAACATTCAGGCAAAAAATATGCCACACACGCCGACTGACATTTTGTCACTTTTAGCGTTTTTTTACGGGCGGAGCCCCACCGGCTTAAACACCGGCAGGGCTCCGCTTATAGATAGTTGAGGAAAGAAATCATTTGATCGAACGACGGCCACCGGCCATTGCTACCCAGCAGATGACAGCGATCACGGCGCCGATAGCCGGGCCAACGAGCATGATCCAGAAGTCACCCCAAGCCTCAGGGCAGAATACTGCGGGGCCGAAGCTACGTGCAGGGTTAACCGAGCAGTTGTCGACAGGAATTCCTACGATGTTGACCAGGCCGAGGGCGAGGCCGATGGCGAGACCTGCGAATTTGCCGAAGCCCTTGCTTGCGTCAGTAGCTCCAAGCACAATGAGTACGAAGAAGAAGGTGAGAAGGCCTTCGGAGAGAAGAGCCATGCCCGAGGTTGCGCCAGGCTGGAGCACATTGGTGGCAAGATATTTGTCGGGGGCGGTAGTACCTCCGAAATTGAACTCGGGAGCCATGTTCATGAACCAGAAAAGGAATCCGGCACCGATAGTTGCGCCGAGAAGCTGGAACACAATATAACCCACACAATCCTTACCGCTCATGCGGCCGGCAAGGAACATCGCAAACGAAACAGCCGGATTGACATGGCAACCGGAGATATTGCCGATGCAGTAGCACAGACATACCAGCACAAGGCCAAAGCACAGACCGATGCCGAGACCACCGATAGAAGGGCCGGCCAAAACGGCGCTGCCGCAAGCGAGAAGGACGAGGAACATTGTGCCTACGCCTTCAGCTACTAATTTTTTCATCATAAATAGTTTGATTGAACGTGGATAGAAAATTTAGATTTATTAAACTTATAACGGAAATCTTATACAATTTGTTTGAACACCTACGATTTTTTCCGCATTATTATTCACTTTAAAATATAGGTGAGCCTCAGAAGGCTTGTTTCATTTTTTTTTCGTAATTTTGCGGTCTAAAAATCTTACGAGATGATAAGCAAAATCAACGAAATACGCGCCGAGCTCGACGCACTCACCGCGGCCAATGCAGCCGAAGCTGAAGCCCTGCGCATTAAATACCTTAGCAAAAAAGGCGCTATAAGCGCTTTAATGAATGACTTCCGCAACGTTCCTGCCGAGCAGAAACGCGAGCTTGGCCAAGCCCTCAATGAGCTTAAGAACTATGCCACCGAGCGGATCAACAATCTTAAGGAAGCTGCGGCTGCCGGCTGTGGCGACAACGACGGTCTCGACCTCACCCGTTCTGCCGCTCCGGTTCGCTTGGGCACACGTCATCCTCTGTCGCTGGTGCGCGAACAGATTATCGACATCTTCCGCCGTCTTGGCTTTACAATTGCAGAAGGCCCTGAGGTTGAAGACGACTGGCACGTATTCGAATCTCTTAACTTTGCCGCCGATCACCCTGCACGCGACATGCAGGACACATTCTTCATAGGCCGCAATCCCGACGTGCTGCTCCGCACCCACACCTCTTCGGTGCAGACACGCGTCATGACATCTCAGAAGCCCCCTATCCGCATCATTTGCCCCGGTCGCGTATACCGCAACGAAGCCATCTCGGCCCGCGCACACTGCTTCTTCCACCAGGTCGAAGCCCTTTACGTTGACAAAAACGTAACGTTTGCCGATCTTCGCCAGACCCTCCTGTATTTCGCCCGTGAAATGTTCGGCCCCCAGACTCAGATCCGTCTGCGTCCGAGCTACTTCCCCTTCACCGAGCCCTCTGCAGAAATGGATATCAGCTGCGACCTTTGCGGTGGTAAAGGCTGCTCATTCTGTAAAGGAACAGGCTGGGTAGAAATCCTCGGCTGCGGCATGGTTGACCCCGCTGTGCTCGAAGCATGCGGCATCGACTCGAAAGAGTATACCGGTTTCGCACTCGGCATGGGCATAGAGCGTATAACTAACCTGAAATACCGCGTCAAAGACCTCCGTCTATTCTCCGAGAACGACATCCGATTCCTCGAAGAGTTTACAGCCGCACATTGATACTCATCTCATATACGATGCCGCAGGGAGCCGACGCACTCTGCGGCATCGCCAGATAAAACCCTAATCATGAAACAGGCCGACCGATACAAAGCCGTCATCGAGCGTTTCGAGCACGAGATGCCGTCGCCACGCACCGAGCTACACTATGAAAATCCATATCAGCTCCTGGTGGCTGTTATTTTATCGGCCCAATGCACCGACAAGCGCGTCAACCTTATCACACCTGCGTTATTCGAGGCCTACCCTACTCCAGAGGCCCTTGCTAAGGCGAGTGCCGACGATATTTTCGCACTGATCAAATCGTGTTCCTATCCCAACAACAAAACACGGTCGCTGATGGGGATGGCGAAAAAACTGACAGAAGACTTCTCAGGCAAAGTACCCGATGACATCGACAGCCTCATGAGTCTCCCTGGCGTAGGCCGCAAGACCGCAAATGTCATTCTTTCGGTTATCTATAATCACCCGGCGATGGCGGTCGACACACACGTATTCCGTGTTGCCGAGCGTATCGGCCTCACCACCCGTAGCCGCAATCCACTCTCCACAGAGAAAAAACTCACCGGCCACATTCCCGAGGAACTGATTGCCAAGGCACACCACTGGCTCATTCTTCATGGTCGCTACGTCTGCAAGGCCCGCAAGCCGATGTGCGAAGGTTGTTTCCTATCCGACTTATGCCGTCATCATGAGAATGAAGTCAAAGCGGAGCAAAAGAAGATAGACGCAATCAAAAAATCTGCCACGCCTTAAGATAAAACACAACTATCCTAATGGACGAAGATAATCTCTTCATATTCACCATCGAGGTTCTGGGCACCATAGCATTTGCCATCTCCGGTATACGATTGGCGGCCGCCAAAAGCTTCGATTGGTTCGGAGCCTACATCGTAGGGCTTGTAACAGCTATCGGAGGTGGAACACTGCGCGACCTCCTGCTTGGCATTCCCGTATTCTGGATGCAATCCGGCATGTATCTCGCTGTCACATTCCTCTCCCTCGTCACCGTCATCATCTTCCGCAAAGCCCTTGTAAAAGGTATGCGTACGCTATTTATCTTCGACGCCATCGGGCTGGCCTTATTCGTCGTCGTTGGCATAGAAAAAAGTTTCGCCGCCGACTTCCCGGCATGGGTGGCCATCGCAATGGGTATTATAACCGGTTCATTCGGTGGTGTGACGCGTGATATACTCATCAATGAAGAGCCTCTTTTCTTCCGGAAAGACATTTATGCCACAGCCTGTCTGGCCGGAGGATTGATTTACTGGTTGGTGATGAACATTCCCGGCACAACACCCATAGTGCCGCAGATATGCTGTGCCGTGACGGTGGTAGGACTTCGCATCGCTGCCGTACACTTCAACTGGGCTCTCCCCATACTAAAAGTTGACCCTAAAGATCTACCTGAACAATGACAGAAGAAACTGCGGGAACAGACACCCGTACTGAAAAAATACTGCAATTTGTCCGCTATTGCCTCGTAGGCGTTCTCAACACCTTGGTCACACTTGGTGTGATTTACTTGTGCAAATCATTTCTTGGATGGAATCTTTATGTGAGCAACGCCCTCGGATATATTTGCGGCGTGATCAATTCCTTCCTTTGCAACAAATCATGGGTCTTCAAGTCGAAAGGCGGCTACCGCAAAGAGGCAATCCGGTTCTTCATCGGCTTCGGCCTATGCTACGCACTCCAGTTCTTCGTAGTATGGATGCTCACAAACAGCTGGATTGGCAGTCTCGACTTCATGGTATATGGTGTGGTAATCTCCGGCTACGGCATCGCCACCTTGCTGGGAAATGTGATGTACACACTCGCAAACTTCGTCTACAACCGCACCGTCACCTTCAAATAATCACCGGCCGGACACGAGTTAGCAAAGCAAAAGATAACCTAATTGCTAAAACCCTGTACGAGGAATATAAGTGACTGCACCACCACTACCAAAAGGATAGTCTGATACATCTTTATTCAAGTAAGGCGAATCAGTAACTATATTACCTTCAAAAGCAATGCGCCGTCCACTATCGCTCTCACAAACGTTGTAGCCTTTAACGTCTATTACTATACGCACAATTTTTCTATATACTCCTAAGATAAAATCCACTTTAGCAGCTTTCTTTGCAGAAATAACCCAATATTTACGGGCACTCTCATAAACATTTGCTCGTCGATAAACACCATAAGCCTTTGACTGGTTATAACTTTTATTCAAACTTACAAGAAGTAATCTATCCCCGGCAACAGGCTCAATTTTGGGGCAATCATATAGTATATTGATTTCCTCGGTAGTCTTGATGCCTTCATCCCATTGGTGATGGCCAGTGGCGATATTTGCCAAGACATTTTTCATATTAAATGATTCATAAGTTAATAAATCTATGATAGACGATTCGACCAGAAAAGCCTCCTTCTCAGAAAGATTATGCCTAAGTATATAATAAATTACTTCTAAACCAGCTTCGTGAATCTCTCTAATAGTAGTTAGCTTAAGACTGTCGGAATTATCTCTTAGCGCATCCTTGGCATGATTATAAATTCTATCTCCACACCCTTTTCCTACATAAAATATACATTTATTTCTTGGATCAACGAGTGCATAGACGTAGTATTTTAGAGCAGACTTAACACTCTCTTTGAAAAATTCACTCATGTTTTTTTGAATACTATAGGTATTAGTACAATAAGGTAAGTAAAACTATGGCTGAGAGTAACACCATCGAGATTTGATAATCTAATTTATTTATCCAACAGACTCTCAACCTCACTTTTCAAAAGAGGCATGTGATTTATTACAATCCCCCACAAAATATCGGGTTTCAATGAATCGTATGCATGAATGACAAAGTTACGAGTGTCAACAACCTTTCGAGCAGCTGTAATTGGAATATTCGGATTAATCTTGAGAGCTTGGTTCATGGCTTCTCCCATTATCTCAATATTCCTTTCCACTCCTCGTCTGAAAAGAGTATCATTGCAAAATGTTGCATACTCCTTTGGTCTATCCTCCATAAAAGATTCTATCTCCAAAATAGAAGAAAGAATATCCGACATATATTTTCGTAATTTCCTATCCATATATAAGGTGCTTGGTTTCTTCAAGTTCTTCCCTAAAGTAAGGATTTTTCACAGACGTCTCATCCACTAAATCGACATCTCTTCCAAACAATGATTTCAGGGCATGATAAAGGTCTAAAAAATTATCAGCATAGTTGCTGTAATCAATTTCCGAACTGAAGTTAACAAGAATATCCACGTCACTGCTATCGTTGAATCGCGGTGTAAGGATAGATCCAAAAGCATACAATTTACTGACCTTATGCTTTCGACACAAGGCAAATAGTTTCTGTATGTTGTCATTTATCAGTTGCATAATTCTATAGTTTAACCATTTACAAAATTAATATTTTTATA
>CAJUJB010000060.1 GCA_910586595.1 uncultured Muribaculaceae bacterium
GCGCACTTGTAGAAATGATCTTCACCAATTCCATCCCTTATACCAAAGGCTGTAAGAAGTGTACAATCATTTCGGTGGCCCGTCTCTTCGCAGATACCATCCGTCGTGTCCACAGCAATCAGTCTATATCCTCGCAATATCTCATTAAATAATAATTTAATTCAGGCATGGAGATGTTTTTCGGCGTCTCCATGCCTTTTTTACATCTATGAAACTCGTCTGCCTCGACGGTCATACACTCTATCCGGTTACCGATTCCCGCTGGGCGGCTTTCGCAGACCTGGCCGACTTCGAAATCTACGACCGCACGCCTGTTGATAAAATTATCGAACGTGCCACCGGCGCGGAAATGATTCTTACGAATAAGGTGCCATTGGATGCCGCAACTATTGAATCTTTACCCGGGTTAAAATATATCGGCGTGCTCGCAACCGGCTATAATATTGTCGATACCGAAGCCGCGAAGAAGGCTGGGGTAGTGGTGTGCAATATCCCGTCCTACAGCACAAACTCGGTGGCTCAGCAAGTGTTCGCTCTTCTGTTGGCGATTTGCAACCGTACGGAGGAATATGCCGCCGGAGTATCTGCCGGTAAATGGAGCGCATGTGCCGACTTTACGTATCGTGAACGGGAGTGGCCCGAGTTGGCAGGCAAAACATTTGGAGTTGTCGGATTCGGCAACATCGGAAAGAGAGTTGCTGCAATCGCCTCGGCCTTAGGTATGCAGGTGGCGGTGGTAACTTCAAAGAATGAAGATGAACTTCCGTCGGGTTATCGCAAAGTTGAGTTGGATGCTTTATTCTCTACAGCAGACGTAGTCAGTCTCCATTGCCCTTTGACTGCCGATACAAAAGGAATGGTCGACGCCCGTCGTTTATCGTTGATGAAGCCCAACGCTATTCTGATCAACACTGCACGAGGCCCACTTGTTGATGAGCAGGCTCTCGCCGACGTATTAAACCAGGAACGCATATTCGGTGCAGGCCTTGATGTGCTTTGTAACGAACCTCCTCATGCCTCCTGCCCATTGCTGACAGCTAAAAATTGCATCATCACTCCCCATATCGCCTGGGCATCGACGGAAGCTCGTGAACGACTGTTTGACATAGCACTCAATAATGTTAAAGCGTATACGGAAGGCAAGCCCGTCAATGTTGTAAATTGACATTGCTTCACAACTGACTTATTTAGCTGGCCGACTGAGGTTGCGACTGCAATTTTTTTTGCCCATTTGGGTAAAAATACTTACCTTTGTAGTTGCAAGGGGGATTTATGCCCTGATGCTTAATTATTATGACGGATCTGCTCAGCCACATATCTTATCTTCTCTACTCCAACCGGTACGTATCGGTTGAAGGTCTGGGCTCTTTCATGCTTAGCCGGAGGAGTGCTAATGTTTCCGGAAACCTTCTTTCTGCTCCGGAAGATCTTGTGTCATTCTCCAACCAGGTCATTGCCGGTGACCGCGTGCTCGTTAACTCGATTGCGCGCAGAGCCAATATTACAGAAGAGGGCGCCGAGACTCTTTTAACCAACGAGGTGGAAGGTCTTAAACACGCTCTTCAACAAGGGGAGTCTATTTCCATACCCGAGGTAGGCACATTGTCGTTGGAGGAAGATCTTACCACAATCCGCTTTGTCGCTGACAACCGCTCATCTTGGCTCTCCCCTGTAAATCTTGAGCCAATTGACGTGGCCCCCTCCGTAGCACATTCATCATCTCTCTCGTCGGCAGACTATGAAGTTCGCCGTACAACGTTGACACGTTCACTGCGCCGCACAGCCTCAAGTGCGGCGGCGATTGCTGTCATTGCCCTTATTACCTTCGTCATATCCCAGCTGCCACATCGACATAACAATGCTCAGCAGGTGGCGTCGATGGGGATAGAACAACTTACACCATCAATGGGTGAAAAGAGCCTTATCATAACGCCCGGGGCTACAGAACCGGCGTTGGTTCTAATTCTTAATACCCCGGCAGATGGCGCGGCGCCTGCGGCCAAGCCTTCAAAGAATATCGAGCAAGCTGACGATGACGGGCGTTATTGCCTGGTGGTAGCCTCCCTGGCTTCCCGCGCAGAAGCAGATAAATTTATAACAGCCCACAGCACTTCCGATCTCCCATTGAAATTGCTTCAGATAGATGGACGCTGGCGAGTATATGCTCGTTCGGGTGCGACTATCGCTGAATTATCAGAACGAGGCCGCGAACTTGGCATATATGAGCGGTTCCCATCCGCTTGGATATGCCGTAGGTGATCGGCCGCCGTCAAGTGCGGCAAATAATTAACACTTACGTACTATATGGACCTCCACGAACTACTTTTACAACGCCACAGCATACGACGCTATACCGATCAGTCCATTGATCCGGAGCACGTCAAAACCATACTTGAAGCCGGCCTGCTCGCCCCCTCATCCAAGAGCGCCCGCTCATGGCAATTTGTCGTAGTTGAAGATCATGACACCATGCAGCGCCTCATGGCATGCAAACCCGCCTATGCCGCATCACTTAAAAATGCTCCGCTTGCAGTTGTGGTCACCACCTCCCCTGAGGAGAGTGAGGCTTATATCGAAGATGCATCAGTCGCCGCTGCGTTTATGCAGCTTCAGGCCGCAGCCTTGGGCCTTGGCTCTTGCTGGGTGCAGGTAAGAGGTAGATTCAGTGCCGATGGTGAAACCTCGGAAGATGTCGTGAAGGAAACCTTGGATATACCTCACAATATGTGCGTGGTTTGTATCCTCACCTTCGGTTACTCGGCTGAAACCCGTAAACCGGTTGATCCGTCGAAACTGCTTTGGGAAAAAGTTCATCTTGGTACCTGGCGTCATGACGCTTGATAAGAACGCTATAGCTCTGGTCGGCGCGGGTAATGTAGCAACACACCTTGCACGTGCGCTTAAAGATAATCTTACAGGAATCTACAGCCGAAATATTGACCATGCGCAGGCTCTGGCCGAGCCCCTGCATCTGCCGGCTTACGATGACTTCGCTTACTTGAGGCAGCAAAAGCCTTCAATTATTCTGGTTAGCGTTGCCGATAAAGCCCTGCCGCATATTGCTGAAGCGATTGGGCCCCTTGACTGGAATCCTCTTGTTCTGCATACTTCCGGAACAGTGGGAATGGAGGTGCTGGGTTGCATAAGCCCCCGTACCGGCGTCCTCTATCCACTTCAGACATTTTCTGCGGGAGCCTACGTAGATCTTTCCGAGGTGCCATTCTTTACAGAGACTTCAAAGCCCGAGGATCTGCCTATTGTTGATTCGCTGGCTTATACAATCAGCAGACATGTCCACCATGCCGATGCAGCGCATCGCCGTACGCTACATATCGCCGGAGTATTTACCTCTAATTTCACGAACATACTTCTTGAAAGTGTAGAACGTATTTTGGCCACTCCGGGATATCCGCTTGAGGTGGTGAAACCCCTGATTGAAGCAACCGTAGCGAAGGCTTTCGCTGTAGGGCCCCATGCAGCTCAGACCGGCCCTGCGCGCAGAGGCGATTTTGAAGTTATCCAGCGTCAGAAGGAAGCTTTGCCAGAGGATCTCAAGCCTGTTTACTCCGTCCTCACAGATTTAATACTCCGTAGCCACCATATCAATGAGCAGAATTAACTACGATTTACGCAAAATAAAGGCCATCGCTTTTGACGTCGATGGTGTTCTCTCTCCTTCGACCGTACCCATGTCTGCCGATGGAATTCCGATGCGCATGGCGAATCTCAAAGATGGTTATGCCATGCAACTTGCAGTGAAGTCTGGCCTTCGATTGGCAATTATTACCGGGGCAGATGTTCCTTCAATTACCGGGCGATTCGGTGTCATCGGCGTACAGGATATATATATGGGTGTAGCTGATAAACTCCCGGTTTTTCAGCACTGGCTGACACAGAGTGGCCTCACTCCTGATGAGGTGGCGTATGCAGGCGACGACATCCCCGATCTTCCCGTTCTCCGCGTGTGCGGCCTCGGTGTTGCGCCACGCGATGCGGCTCCCGAGGTGAAGGCGGTGGCGAAATTCATTACGTCGGCCAATGGCGGATATGGTGTAGCCCGTGAAATACTTGAGGAAGTAATGAGGGCCAAGGGCCTTTGGCTGGCCGAGGATAAGGCCTACGCGTGGTAAAATATAGAAAAAAGAAATGAGCATAGAATATAATCCGATGGACTGCCGGGCAATTTCGCCAAATATGCTCCCCCCGTTTCCGGCACCGGAGTACAGTGAAGTAAGTGTCTTGCTTGCCTCCGGATCGCCTCGAAGGAGAGAACTTCTTGGGCTGATTGTTCCCCAATTCGGTATAGCCGTTTCAAAAGCAATCGAAGAGTCTTATCCTGATACTCTTGCCACGGCTGAGGTTCCCGCGTATCTATCTAAACTTAAAGCGCAGGCATATGAGGCCGAACTCAGCGAGAAGGAATTGATAATTACAGCCGATACGGTAGTAATCTCTGATGGGCATATACTCGGAAAACCTCATGACCACGATGAAGCTTGCGCGATGCTCCGTTCGCTTGCCGGACGTACTCATACAGTTGTAACGGGCGTCACCCTTTCTTCCAAAGACGGCAAGAGAAAAGATACTTTCACGGAATCGACACAAGTTACATTTGCCGACCTATCAGAAAAAGAGATAGAGGAATATGTGACTCGCTTCAGGCCATTTGACAAGGCTGGAGCCTACGGAATACAAGAATGGGTAGGGGCTGCATGTATATCGGGAATCAATGGATGTTTCTACAATGTTATGGGGCTACCTCTACATGCGCTTTACCAGCATCTTCGCGATTTTTTTAAATAGGATTAAAAATGAAGACACTTAAAATCTCAGACCAAGTCAATTATATAGGTGTCAATGATCGCACCACAACAAAATTTGAAAGCTTATGGCCAATTCCACTTGGAGTAAGCTATAATTCATACCTTATAACCGGATCGGAGAAATCTGCGATAATAGATGGAGTTGAAGTCTCCCATGCCCTCAAGCAGATCGACCATATCAAGGATATACTTGGCGACCGTCATCCCGATTATCTGGTAATAAACCACATGGAGCCCGATCATTCAGGGGCTATATCTATCTTGCGCCAGGCTTTCCCGGAGATTACTATCGTAGGAAATACCCAGACGCTTAATATGATAGAAGGATTTTACGGCGTGACTGGTAATACTCTCGCAGTCAAAGATGGTGATAGCCTTCCGCTCGGAGATGGCTGCTCTTTGAAATTCTTCCTCACACCGATGGTTCACTGGCCCGAAACGATGATGACATATCTGGAAGAGGAGGGTATACTTTTCAGCGGAGATGCCTTTGGCTGTTTTGGCGCTTTGAATGGTGCGGTGATTGACTCTGATATGAATGCCGACCGATATTTTCCGGAGATGATACGTTATTACAGCTGTATAGTTGGAAAATACGGAGCTTTTGTGCAACGGGCCCTTAAAAAATTGTCTTCGCTCAATATCGGTATGCTGTGTTCCACTCACGGGCCTGTATGGAAAGAGCAGACCGCCGAAGTTATCAGTCTATATGACAAATTGAGCCGTTACGAACCCCTCGACAATGGTGTAACCATAGTCTACGGATCTATGTATGGTAATACTGAGTCAATGGCCGAGGCCACAGCAGAAGCGTTGGCGGCAGCCGGAGTCAAGGATATTGCCATTCATAACGCATCGTTTACCGACTTAAGCTATATAATCTCCGATGCGTTTACGCACAAAGGGCTTGTAATAGCTGCGCCAACGTACTCTGATGGTTTATTCCCGCCCGTGAAGGCTGCCCTCGAAGCTCTTGCCGTACGTGGCCTTAAAGACCGCTCGGTAGCCATACTCGGCTCACATACATGGGCTCAACAGGCGGTAAAAGTAATGGGGCGCCAACTTGAAGAGACCGGAATGACACTTGTCGGAGATCCCATTGTTTCGCGCCATGCGCCTGGCGCTGATATACTCGAACAATGCCGCTCATTAGGTCATACTTTAGCAACTCTCCTGTGATGATGGATTTTACTCAATATAAAGCCCTCTTGGCCGCCGACCGTTCTGTTCGGCGTTTCTGCCAAGCTAAAACGATTGATCACTCTATACTTCGGGAGCTTGTTGGCTTGGCAACTTTATGTGCCTCGGGCCGGAATCTCCAGCCGCTGAAATACCGTCTCGTTTCCACTCCAGAGGAGTGTGAGGCTGTATTCCCTCTTTTGGCATGGGCTGGATACCTGACAGATTGGCCTGGGCCAGAGGAAGGAGAAAGGCCTGCGGCTTATCTGGTGCAATGTCTTGATACGGATATGACCACCAATTGTCTCTGCGACGATGGCATCCAACTCCAGGCAATAACTTTAGGGGCGCGCTCGCTTGGGATTGGTGCATGTATAATCAAAGCGTTCAATGCTGCAAAAATAAGTGAGACTCTGGATCTGCCTGCAAATCTTAAGCCTCTTTATGTGCTCGCTCTGGGATTCCCGGCTGAAACTATAAAACTTGAACCTCTTTCTCAGGAGGGAGATTATAAATATTACCGCTCCGCCGACGGCGTTCATCATGTGCCCAAGCGAAGTGTTGACGATATAATTATATAAATCGATAGAAATGTTACGACTCAATTGCTTCATCCGCGTCGCTGAATGCCATCGCGCGGAAGTCCTTGCGGCAGCTCGCCACCTTACAGAAGTTTCACTGACTCAGGATGGCTGCATTGCTTACGATATTTTTGAAAGTGCGACTCGCCCCGATGTTATGATGATCTGTGAGACTTGGAAAGATCAGGCAGCCCTTGATGCCCACAGCGCTTCGGCTGTATTTATAGAAGAAGTCGGCAAGATGAAAGAACTTGCCGACCTCAAACTTGAGACTTTCCAATTTTGACAATTGAAAGACCTTGACTTGAGCCGCGTTGCTGATTACTCAGCTGTGCGGCTCAAGTTTTTTATTGCATATTGCGCATACACATGAGTCAGACCACACGTTTTCGGCGGTCTCGATCATGTCAATTATAGTATATATCGGTAGAATAATACCCATAATGCTTATGTCGGCGCCGATTCCGGCCATCAGGGAGAGTGTGAGGAAGTAACAGCCCATCGGAACTCCTGCGTTGCCAACTGCGGAAAGAACGGCTACGAGAAGCCATACAAGCATAGATGGCACGGTAAGTGCGATTCCGTTGTTCTGCATCACGAATAATGAAGTGACAAGAATAAATGCCGCGCAACCATTCATATTTACCGTGGTGCAGATGGGCAATACAAAACGGGAAATTTTAGGATTTACCTTAGCCCGACTTTCCGCATTTTCCATCGTGACCGGTAATGTCGCTGCCGAGCTTTTAGTGAAGAGGGCCATCATCACTGCTGGCGCCATTGCCCGGAAATACGTGAGCGGATTTATTTTTTTAGAGAGGAGGAAAATAGGTAGTATGACAAAAAATTGCAGGCAGTTGCCGCCTATGATTACAAGCACATACTTTCCGAGTGAGTCAAGCATTATTCCTCCTCCGACCTCTGCTGTTAGTTGGGCTGCAAACGCCACGATGCCTACCGGGAGTATAGCGATAAGCCACCGGATGAGCATGAACAGCAACTCCTGAAGACCGTTGATGCCGTTTAGTATGACGCGCCGCGGCTCATTATCGGGCATTTTTGAAATAGCTATACCTGCGGCAAAACAGAGGAGAAGCAATGCCAGCACATTGCCGTCAAGGAATGGTTTGACGATATTATCCGGAATAATCGACATCAGATGATCGGAATATGAGAAATTCCGTATATCATCAGTGACAGTCGATTCAGCGCCTGTCACCGAAGGCGGAAGGTTACCCGGCGCAATCCACAGATACAATAATAATGCTACGGCTGCCGCCGCAAATGTAGTCAGCAGGGTGTAGGTAATGGTCGTACGGAATAATTTGCCGGTTTCACGACTTCCACCGAGGGTTGCCAAGGTACTGATGACCGCCAATACAATGGTCGGAACTGCAAGCAGCCGGAAAAGGCGGGTAAAAACTGTTGCGATAAAATTCATGGCAGTGTTCAACCAGGGTATGTTCAGTAATCCTATACCGACCCCGATTGCCAGAGCGAGAAACCATAATATAATCTGATACTTCTTCATGATGGTACAAAGATACAAAGATATTTGGTTCGAGACATTAAAAAACCGGGGCGCTGGCTCCGGTTTTCAGTAGATTTTAATGTGAGGTTATTTCTCTGCCGTAGACGAAGTCTTTGGAGTGACTGTAAAGGTAGTCTCTCCAGCAGGAATGTCTTCAGAAGAAGCTACAACCTGTACGCGGAATGAAACAACCGACGTTGCGGGTTCTTTATCTTCTGCATAGAGAGGGCATTCTACTTCGAGAACATGTTCTCCGACAGGAGTATTTTCGTCTACAAAGATTTCAAAACCGAATGGAGGCTGAATGTTAGATCCGAGATAATAGTAATCCCAATAGTAGTTGGCAGCCGTAATCATGGCCTGTTTGCCTTCTTCACGATTGACTACAGTTACCGATTGAACTTCGAGTGTATCGCCTTGAACTACGTAGAGTGTACCGTCGACTCGGGTTGCGTTTTCAATTTCAAAGTTGAAGTCAACATCGGGGAGATCATGTTCGTCGGAGCATGATGCCATGGCGAATAATGCGACTACAGGCAGAAGGAAGGTGAGAAACTTTTTCATATCAGTCTATTCTTGAAATTTGGTTAAGTGATGTAATTTTATTGTCTTGATGGAATATACAGAGGTGCCGGGCGGCACGGAGGTCGTCCGGCACCTCTGTATGGTAGAGTATTAGTTTCTGAATATAAGGTCGTCGCCTTCGGTGTCGATTACGATAGGACGAGTCCTGTCGACTTTTTGTGCGAGAATGTCTTTCGACAGCTGGTTCAGCACCAGACGGTGGATCGCACGTTTTACAGGACGGGCACCGAATTCTGGATCAAATCCTTCGTCTGCCAGGAAGCTGAGTGCTTTAGGTGTAATCTTAAGCTCAATTCCTGATGAAGCGGCAAGCATTTTCTGGATGCCCTTGATCTGGAGTCCGACGATTTCCTCAATCTCATTACGGTTAAGCGGCGTGAACATTATGATTTCGTCGATACGGTTGAGGAACTCAGGACGAATGGTCTGCTTAAGCATTTCCAAAACCTGTTCCTTGGTCTTTTCGACTGTCTCGGCCTTATTCTCAGGAGTCAACTTGGCAAAGTTGTCACGGATAACCGACGAACCCATATTTGAGGTCATGATTATTATCGTATTCTTGAAGTTGACATTCCTGCCTTTATTATCGGTAAGGTGACCGTCGTCGAGAACCTGGAGAAGAATATTGAACACATCGGGGTGTGCCTTTTCAATTTCATCGAATAGAACGACGGAGTACGGTTTACGGCGCACAGCTTCAGTAAGCTGACCACCTTCGTCGTAGCCAACGTATCCCGGAGGCGCTCCGACCAGTCGAGAAACGGAGTGTTTCTCCTGATATTCGCTCATATCGATACGGGTCATCATGTTCTCGTCGTCGAAAAGGTATTCAGCGAGTGCCTTGGCAAGCTCTGTCTTACCAACACCGGTAGTTCCCAGGAAAATGAAAGAACCGATAGGACGTTTAGGATCGTTCAGACCTGCACGGCTGCGGCGGACTGCATCTGCAATCGCTGTGATGGCCTCTTCCTGACCAACGACGCGGGAGTGGAGTTCTTCTTCAAGGTGGAGGAGTTTCTCTTTCTCACTCTGAACCATTTTGTTGACAGGAATACCAGTCCATCTCGATACCACATCTGCAATATCTTCTGAGTCAACTTCCTCTTTGATGAGGGCTTTTTCGCCCTGCATCATGCGGAGCTGCTCCTGGATGGTCTCGATCTCTTTCTGTTTCTCTGCCACACGTGAGTATCTGATTTCAGCGACTTTGGCATAATCGCCGTCACGTTCAGCTTTATCGGCTTCGAAATTCAGTTGCTCGATGTCAATCTTATTCTGTTGGATCTTGGCGATAAGCTCACGTTCAGCCTGCCACTTAGCAGAGTATTCTTTTTCTTCCTCACGCAAGTCAGAGATTTCGCGCTCGATTTCTTTAACCTTATCGTCCATGCCTTCGCGCTTGATCGCTTCACGCTCAATCTCTTTCTGAGCGATGCGGCGGCTTATGTCATCAAGTGCCTGTGGAACGGAGTCAATCTCAAGTTTGAGTTTCGAGGCGGCCTCATCAATAAGGTCGATAGCCTTATCGGGGAGGAATCGGTCGGTAATATATCGTTCTGAAAGTTGAACAGCAGCAATAATCGCCTCATCGCGGATACGTACCTTATGGTGGTTCTCGTATCTTTCCTTAAGTCCACGGAGGATGGCGATTGCGCTTGCCTCGTCAGGTTCATTGACCATTACTTTTTGGAAACGACGCTCAAGAGCCTTGTCCTTCTCGAAGTATTTCTGGTATTCATCGAGAGTAGTGGCACCGATGCTGCGTAACTCACCTCGGGCCAATGCCGGTTTAAGAATATTTGCGGCATCCATGGCTCCTTCGCCCTTGCCGGCACCGACAAGAGTATGGATCTCATCGATGAAGAGGATAATCTCGCCATCGGCTGAGGTTACTTCATTTACGATAGCCTTGAGACGTTCTTCAAATTCGCCTTTATACTTAGCTCCGGCCACGAGGGCACCCATATCGAGCGAGTAGATCTGTTTGGTGCGGAGATTTTCAGGCACATCTCCACGCACGATGCGGTGCGCCAAACCTTCGGCGATGGCGGTTTTACCAGTACCAGGCTCGCCTATCAGCATAGGGTTATTCTTCGTACGGCGGCTGAGAATCTGGAGTACACGTCGTATTTCTTCGTCGCGGCCGATGACCGGGTCAAGCTTGCCGGCTCTCGCACGCTCGTTGAGGTTTATTGCATATTTTGAAAGAGCGTTATAACTCTCTTCAGCGCCCTGATCGGTCGCCTTCTTGCCTTTACGCAATTCTTCAATGGCGGCTTCGAGTTCTTTGCGGCTCAAGCCGGCATCTTTAAGAATTGTAGATGCGGGGGAGTTAATGTCAAATAATGCGAGGAGGAGAGCCTCAAGAGTGACATATTCGTCACCCATCTTCTTGGCTGCATCGAGGGCCGTCTGGAGGACATCATTGGATGTACGGCTCAGGTATGGTTCCTGACCCGAGACTTTCGGAAGTGCGGCAATCTCGGCATCGACCTGGCGGGTGACGATCGCCGGATTAGCGCCTATCTTCTGGAAGATGAATTTAAGCACCGATTCGCCTTCGTCAATTACGCCCTTAAGCAGGCAGACAGGTTCGATGGCCTGAGTGCCGGCACCACGGGTAATCTCGACAGCCTTCTGAATGGCTTCCTGCGATTTAATGGTGAAATTATTGAAATTCATATCGTAGAGTTGATGAATGTTTTTTATTTTATTTCTTATGTTAATTAAACAATAATGCAGGCATTAAAGTTTGCCCCGATTATTGTCACTGATATTTTTGTTCCCTATAGTTAATGCAATTTATATGCCAAGCCTTTGATTCTGCCAAAATTTCAGCTTGGGAAAAATAATCAGAATATCGTCATTGTCACCTGCGCCATAATCATTATCTTTGCGAAAGAAATCTACGCCCTGAAACTGCGCGACCTTGAGAATAATCCATACATCTGATTGGCATATAGGCCACTCATTATATAATTTTGATCGTTCGGCTGAACATGCGTCAGTACTCGATAATATTATTGAGATTGCCGCGGAGTGTCAGGCCGACGCGATGCTCGTATGCGGAGATATATTCGATGTTCCTCAGCCAACTTCATCAGCCCAAAAGATGTTTGCCGGCAAAATGATGGAATTGCGTCGTCGATGCCCGGATATGAGAGTCATCGTCACGGCCGGGAACCATGACAGTGCGGTGCGGCACGAAGCCTTCTCAGAAGTTTGGTTGGCTGGTGGAGTCGAAATGATAGGCACAATCAGTCATGATTATTCACATAACATTATAGAGATTCCAGGGAAGGCTTTTATTGGCGCTATACCATATGTAAACTCGCGGTTTCTCCCCGAGAATTATTTCCAGAGCCTGCTTGACGAGATTGCCACCCGTAATAACACCGGGTTACCTGTAATTCTCATGGCACACCTGGCGGTCATAGGGAGTGATGCAACTGGCCATGACTGCGACGATATGCTTATTGGCGGAGTAGAGGCTACTCCTCTTGGGGGGCTCGGCGAGGGCTATGATTATCTCGCACTGGGCCACATTCATCGCAATCAAGCAATAGGCACAAAAGCCAGATATTCGGGCTCGCCTCTTCCCATGGGCTTTGATGAGAATTACGCTCACTCTGTAAGTATAGTCGATATAGATGTACATGGAGCTCTTCCAGAGGTGAAAAATATTGAAATTTCAACTCCTCGTCCGCTTGTAAGCCTTCCTGTATCGGGTCCCGCTCCATGGGTGGAAGCTCTTGAGTCGTTGGTGAATTTCCCAAACGATATTCCAGCCTATATACGTCTGAGGGTAACCGACGACAATTCTCTGCCCTCAGATTACAGAGCCATAGCGTTGGCTGTGTGTGAAGATAAAGAATGTGATTTTTGCTGCGTGACTCTGGATCGTAAACCTGTACAATCGACGGCAGATGATAAGTCTACAATTAGTATTGACCGGTTGCGAACAACCGGACCTCTTGCGGTTGCCAGGATGTATGCGAATGCGAGAGGCGAGGAGTTGGATGAAGAAGTTATTTCTTTGTTGGAAGAGGCAATCGCAAATGTAGAAAATTTCGAAAGAGAATCATGAAGTTGCGCAGGCTCGACATACACAATATTGCCTCAATAGGCGATGCTACAATCAACTTCGATTCCGCACCGCTCTGCGATACGGATGTATTCCTCATCTGTGGAGAGACGGGCGCGGGTAAATCTACTATACTCGATGCGATATGCCTGGCTCTATTCGGGTATGTGCCCAGATTAGGATCGAGCCGCGGCGACAAATACAATGATATAAGTCATAACGATCAGCGTCAATTACTCAGGGCCGGCTGCGGAGAAGGATTTGTAAAATTGTCTTTCGACGGAAACGACAACCATTTCTATGAGGCGGAATGGCAAGTGCGTAGAGCCCGCAATAAACCTACAGGGAAATTTCAGGATGTCAGATGGTCATTGATTAGAGACGGACAAAGATCTGAAGCAATTACTCATTCATTGAGAGTCCGTCAGGCGGTCGTGGAAGCCTTGGGTATCGATTACGACCAATTTGTGCGTACGTCGATGCTTGCGCAGGGCGAATTTACCCGTTTTCTCAAGGCGGCTGATAATGAAAAATCTGCAATTCTTGAGAAACTTACCGGCACCACCATATATACGCGTGTAGGCGCCGAGATTTATCGTCTTTCTGAGGAAAAGAAAAGGGCTTACGATATTCTTCTCAGCAAAATTGAGGCCGAGAGTTTACTATCCCCGGATGAACTGGCGAGCCTAAAAAAAGAGTTGGAGGACGTGGCTGCAGACTGTACACGGCTTCAGGCTGATGGTCGCTTGGTGGCAGGAAAAATCGCTTGGCTCGAACGCCATGCAATTTCGCTGGCGGCGGTTGAAAAGGCGAAAAAGGATGCAGAAGCGGCTGCCACCAATCTTTCATCCCGCAGAATGCTCGAAATAAAAGAGGCTGTAGCGCTATGGAATGAAACATCATCCGTAAGAGCTGCGATTGACTCAATAAAGGCAACTGAAAAAGAATCTGAAGAAGTATCTACCACCCTCAAATTACTGGAGCGAGAATGGCTTCAAGCTTTGGCAAATGAGAAAAAAGGTGCCATGCATCTCGATACGTTGGTGCGTGAAGCGGCCAACATTGATTTAGCGATTGAAGATCGGGCATGGCAAGTTGAGATTTTTGCGCAGTATGACGATTTGATTACCAATCTTGATCGCCAGACTCAATTACGGGATAAGGAACGGGAAACCATTGGTGAATTAAAGCAAATTGAGAAGGCCTTGGTAAG
>CAJUJB010000061.1 GCA_910586595.1 uncultured Muribaculaceae bacterium
GGAGTTCAGACGTGTGCTCTTCCGATCTGCGACCGCATGACTCTCGGTGTGACTTACAATCCGGCCAAGGCCCTTCTCGGCACAGGCCGCAGTGTGAACTACGATACAGCCAATGAGTCGACACCCGAGTTCTCCGATGAGCACAAGCTCCGCCACGAGTATTCTCTCCCTGAAACATGGGGTGCCGGTGTAAACTATCAGTTTGGCCGTAAGGTAATGGTTGAGTTTGACTACACCTATCAGCCCTGGAGCAAGGCCAAATTCCGCGACTTCAATAACTTCGATTTCGCCGACCGCACGAAATATGCTCTTGGCGCGCAGTATACTCCCGACTTCCGCGGAAACTACTTCAAGCGCATCAACTATCGTCTGGGTGCCTATTGGAGCGACGACTACATGCGTATCCAGGGCAATCAGCTCCGCCAGTATGGTGTTACGGCAGGTTTCGGTTTCCCCGTGCCTACTTTCAAGACCACCATCAATCTGGGTGTCGAGTGGATGCACCGTCAGGCAAATCCCAATCCGCTTGTCAAGGAAAACTACATCAATATTACCATAGGCGTGAACTTCAACGAGATGTGGTTCCGCCAGAATAAGCTTTATTGATCGGTTGCCTGAGGCCTATGGCGAAAACAGGCAGACACACAAGGTCGCTTATGCGACTGCTCCCCGCCGTGATTATCGTGGCGGGGATTGCCGTTTGGTTGCTTATGCCTTCGGGAGAGGAGCCCGAGCGGTATGTGCCCAATGCAGGCGACGGAAATGTGACTCCGACCATGTCGACCACAGATGTCAATACATTGATCAGCGATTCGGGCTACACTAAGTATCATGTAACGGCGCCGTTGTGGCAGATGTTCGAGGATGCCGACGAGCCATACTGGCGTTTCCCCGACGGTATGGAGCTTGAACAGTTCGATGAGCAGCTCCGGCCCGAGTCGACCGTCATATGTGACTCAGCCGTCTATTTTTCGCGGAAACGCCTCTGGCGTCTTGATGGTAATGTGGTGATGGTGAATACCCAGGCCGACAGTTTTCTGACTCAGCAATTATTCTGGGATCAGACCTCGCGGAAAATTTACAGCGACTCATTCATCCATATTGTGCGCACCGACCGGATAATTGAAGGCTTCGGCTTTGAGTCAGACCAGAGCATGCTCTATTATACTGTCAATCGCCCCACAGCCATACTGCCCGCAGAGCGTAAACCTGGAGGCGCGGCTGATGGTACTCCCCGCACGCGGCAAGTCTCTGACTCGACAAGGACAGATACGGTTGCCGCCCCAGCCCCTGAACGCCCACGTGCGTCGTCGGCTACCTCTAAATCCGGTAAACGCGGCTCCAATCCCAAATTCAAGCGGCGTACCGATCTTTAATCATAGTCTCTACTCATACCAATGAACGTCTGGATAATCATCACACTTGTATCGCTTTTCTTCTCGGCCCTTTTCTCGGGCGTGGAGATGGCTTTTGTCACATCCGACCGCGTGCGCGTCGAGCTGGATGTGAACCGTGGAGGGTTCCTCGCACGCATCATCAACCGTTTTTACTCCAACTCCGAGCTGTTTATCTCCACGATTCTTGTGGGCAATAATGTGATGCTCGTAATCTACGGTATGGGTGCGGCCGCCCTTATCGAGCCCATGCTCGCCCAAATTTATCCTAACGAGTTTTTCATACTGGTGGGGCAGACGTTAATCTCGACCCTGATAATACTGCTTACCGGCGAGTTTCTGCCAAAGACCGTGTTCGGCATCAATCCGAACAGCTCACTGAAGGTCGCAGCGTTCCCGATATATATCTTTTATATAATACTTTATCCTATCTCGGCCTTTACCTCCTGGCTCTCGCGAATACTCATGCGCCTCGTCGGAGTGAAGGACCCCGACAAAAAACTTCGCCTTCTTTCGATAGGTGATTTGAACGACTATATCGAGGAGACTATTGACGATATGGAGGAAAAACAGCAGGAGGTTGACAATGAGGTGAAAATCTTCCGCAACGCTCTGGATTTTTCTTCGACGCATGTGCGCGACTGCATGATTCCGCGCAATGAGATTGTAGCCGTGAATATCGACACCACCTCGCGCGATGAGCTGGCCGATATTTTTACCAATACAGGTCGATCGAAGGTCATAGTCTACCGTGATGACATCGACACCATACTCGGCTACATACATGTTAGCGAGCTCTTCGACCCGTCGGTCGACTGGAAGGAACGAATCAAGCCTGTGCTGTACACGCCCGAAAATCTGCTGGCGAATGTGATGATGCGCCGCTTGCTCACCCAGAAACGGTCGATCGCGATTGTAATAGATGAATTCGGCGGCACGGCCGGTATGCTAACGCTTGAAGACCTTATGGAGGAAATCTGCGGTAATATCGAGGATGAGCACGATAACTCGCGTCTTATAGCCCGCGAGCTCGAACCGGGCATCTATGAGTTCTCGGGCAGATGTGAGATTGCGGAGATAAACGAGCGTTTCGACCTCGACATTCCTGAAGACGACAGCTACCAGACCATAGCCGGATTCATACTCCATACCACCGGCACAATCCCCGCTCAGGGCGACAGTGTGATTATCTCACCCTTCCGTCTCGACATCCTCAAGAAGTCGGCCAACCGTCTTGAATTGATCCGTCTTGCACCGGAGTCGCACGGAGAGGAAGAGGCCTGAGACGCTGCCGCCCGCCACTTATCATGAAACAACTATACCTTGAAAAATGCGTAACTTTATTATCCTTGTCTTTCTGACTTTAAGCCTGGCTTCGTGCCACCGCAATCCGACACCCCAACCCGTGGCGGCTCTTCTCGAACGTGTATTGCCTTACGGCGACGATGCCTCCCGCTTTGAATGTGTGCTCGACACCACTTCCGGAGAGGAATTCTTTACCATTGCCTGCGACGGCTCGAAAATCTATGTTAAGGCCAACTCCATGTCGGCTATGACGGCAGGCATAAACAGGTTCCTCCAATACCATGCCGGGGTAGACATTTCTTGGAATTCCATGACCGGACGTCTGCCTGCCGAGTTGCCCGTGGTTGCCGAAGAGCGGCATGCGGCCTCGGTGCCACTGCGGTATTATCTAAATTTCTGCACACATTCCTACACCATGGCTTTCTGGGATGAGGCCCGCTGGCAGCAGGAGATTGACCTTATGGCTCTGCACGGCATCAATATGCCCTTGGTAACCGAGGGCTTCGAGTGTGTGTGGCGCTCACTGCTTGCCGACCGCTATGGTTATACAGAGCCCGACAGTTTTCTTACCGGCCCAGCCTATTTCGGGTGGTTCTTTATGAATAATATGACAGGGTGGGGCGGCCCCCTGCCGGCCTCCTGGTACGAACAACGTCAGGCCCTGGCCAAGCGTATGTTTGCGTCGATGGGCGAGCTGGGAATGAAACCGGTCGTTCCGGGATATGTGGGCATGGTGCCTCACGATTTTCTTGAGAAGAGCGACAAGGCCCGCACAGCTGCGTGGAAGCCTGAAGACGTGGCTCCTACCGGACTATGGTGCGGCTTCACGCGCCCGGCAATCGTGGCCGATACGGCCCGGCTCCGTGAGATGGCTGCCGCATATTACGCTACAGTCGACAGTCTTTACAGTCAGGTACTCGATACAGATTACTATGCCATCGATCCCTTCCATGAAGGAGGCCGCGTGCCTGACAACGTCGATTGTGCATCGTCGGTGGAAGCCATGTGGCAGGCGCTCGCCGATTACGATACTGACGCCGTATGGGTGGCCCAGCATTGGCAGGAGAACCCCAAGGAATACCTCACACATAGCTTACCGGAGGGGCGGCTTGTAATTCTCGACCTCCATGCCGACTCACGTGGCGACACCATATGCGGAGGCTACTCGACCGATGCCGCCGGTACGCCGCACCGCTGGGTATATGGCATGCTGAATAATTATGGCGGTAATACCGGTTTGTTTGGCCGCGCGGAGCGTGTGCTCGATTCATTCAGAACAGCTGTGGCTGGAAAAGATGAGTCGAATCTTGCCGGCATTGGTGCCATACCTGAGGGAATAGAAAATAATCAGATGCTCTTCGATATGCTCTATGCATTGCCCTGGTGCGACACCGTGCCTTCGCTCGAGACATGGCTCGACGACTATGCCGCCATGCGATACGGGCTGGAGAAAGGCTCTCCGGAGCATAGCACTATGGCCGGGGCGTGGAAGGCTCTGGGCCGGAGTGTATATGCATGTCCTTCTGCCCGCCAGCAGGGCGTGACGGAGAGTGTCTTTCTCATGCGGCCCGATTCAGTGCCTGGCCCCGTAAGCTCGTGGGCCCTCTCGAGCTGGTACTGGGATGCCTCCGATGTGCGCGAAGCTGCCGATGCCATGCTGTCGCTTGCCGGGGAACTCGCCAATAATGAGAATTACCGTTACGACCTTGTGGATGTAGTGCGCCAATGCGTGGCCGACAAGGGTAAAGAGACTCTCGAGGCATACGAAGCCGCTTCCGGTGCCCGTCGCGATAGTCTGGCCGACCGCTTCATGCATCTTATGGCTGTGCAGGATACCCTCTCGGCCACGATACCGGCATTCAGGCTTGACACCTGGCTCGCACGGGCACGTGGCCTTGGAAAGACCTCTGCGGAGAGCGACCTTTATGAGAAGAACGCCCGTATGCTGATCACAACATGGGGTGACCGTTTCCAATGCGAGACCGGGGGCCTGCACGACTATGCCAACCGCGAGTGGAGCGGCCTCCTGACGGGCTATTATGCTCCGCGATGGAGGGCCTGGTTTGCAAATCCGGATTCGGCCTATGACTGGTTTACCGACTTTGAATGGCCATTTGTGACGGGCAAAGCGCCGGAGGCACTGCCAGCCCGCGATCCTGTCGAGGCGGCCACAAGGGCCATGCGGCAAATCGATAATCTATAGACAGACACTATTTTAAGGGCGGGAACGGTAATCGTTCCCGTTTTTTTTCAAAAAAAATGTGATGATGGTGTAATTATTGTGATTGAGATGCGTCATATAAATGCAAACCACATCTACAATCTATAATGATCATCACGTTAAGAAACATCAACAAGACCTATCCGGGCATAGTGCCACTGCATGTGCTCAAGGATATAAATCTCGACATAGCCCGCGGAGAACTTGTGTCTATCATGGGCGCGTCGGGATCGGGAAAGTCGACTCTGCTCAACATACTGGGCATACTTGACAACTACGACAGCGGCGAGTATGTGCTTGATGGAGTGCCAATACGCGATCTGAGCGAGAACCGCGCCGCCGAGCTACGTAACCGCATGATAGGTTTTGTATTCCAGTCGTTCAATCTCATAGGCTATAAGAATGCCCTCGAGAATGTGGCCCTCCCTCTTTTTTACCAGGGGGTGAGCCGCAAGAAACGCAATGCGCTTGCCATGGAGCAGCTCGAACGCATGGGGTTGGCCGACCGCGCACATCATCTCCCCGGAGAGCTGTCGGGCGGGCAGAAACAGCGTGTGGCCATCGCCCGGGCCTTGGTCACCAAGCCGTCGATTATTCTTGCCGACGAGCCTACCGGCGCGCTCGACTCGCATACCTCGAAAGAAGTGATGAAGGTATTCCGGCAGCTCAACGCCGAGGGCATGACCGTGGTTATCGTGACGCATGACCCGGGCGTCGGTGCGGCCACCAACCGCATCATCCGTATTGTTGACGGTCAAATTGTTGACGGCGATGATTGACCTTCTGAGAGAAATAGGGCAGACGCTGCGCAACAACCGTCTGCGCACCACCTTGACCGGAGTGGCAGTAGCCTGGGGCATATTCATGCTCATAGTGCTGTTGGGAGCTGCCCGCGGGGTGGTGAACTCGTTCAACGACAGTATGAACGAGACTTCGACCAACACCATAGTTTTCTGGGGTGGATATACATCGCAGCCCTACAGGGGGTATAAAGAGGGTCGGCAGATCACGCTCAAGGGTGGAGATGCCGACGCGCTTATGCGCCGCAACCACGATGTGAGCAAGGTGGCGGCCTTCGCCTCAGTCGATACAGCCAAGATAGCCAGTGAGCGTGGAGTTGTGTCGGGAGGCTTTCAAGCCGTCTTCGAGGATGCCGTCAGAGAAGACCATCTTGAGATGCTTGCGGGCCGTTTTATCAACGGTCGTGACATAGCCGAAGGCCGTCGTGTGCTTGTGCTCAGCGACCGCGATGCGTCGCAGCTCTTCGCCGACGCCGGCAGCGCGGTGGGCAAGACAGTGCGCTGCATGGGATTGGCATGGACTGTGGCTGGAGTATTCACGCATCCCTGGCGCACACAGTCGTACGCTCCGTATACTACCTACAAGGCCGTGACGGGCAATAACGACAACGCTTACCAGTTGACCGTCACGGTGGAGAATCTTCGCACAGAGGAAGACGGCGAGGCTGCTGAGAGTGCTCTGCGTGCCACATTGGGCACCGAGCACGGATTCGCAGCCGAGGACAACAGCGCGGTATGGACATGGAACAGGTTCATATCGTATCTCTCCAATATGCAGGCCATGACATATCTCAATCTCGCCGTGTGGGTGATAGGTATCTTTACTCTGCTGTCGGGCATTGTGGGCGTGAGCAACATTATGTTTGTGTCGGTGCGCGAACGTACGCATGAGATAGGCATACGCCGAGCCATCGGTGCCAAGCCCCGCTCGATTCTGGTGCAGATTCTTGCTGAAAGTGTGGCAATCACCGCCATATTCGGCTATATAGGTGTATTTCTCGGCATGGTGGTGCTTCAGGTCCTCTCCATGTTCCTGGGCGACTCCAACGGCTTCAAGAATCCTACGGTCGACATCTCCATAGCGCTGCAGGTGACGGTGGCGCTCATTGTTGCCGGAGCCCTGGCCGGTCTGTTCCCTGCGTTGAAGGCAATCAAAGTCAAACCTGTAGAAGCTCTTCGTGACGAATGAAACCCGCTATTTTCGATATAGAGAACTGGCGCGAGATCGGCGCCACGCTCGCGCGCAACAAGACGCGCACATTTCTGACTGCCTTCGGCATTTTCTGGGGTACGGCCATGCTCGCCATGCTCTGGGGCGGTGCGAGGGGTTTCGAAGGCATTATGCGCCGTAATTTCGCCAGCGTAGCCACTAATCTTGGGGCAATCTCCGCAGGTCAGCGCACAATGTCGTACAAGGGCTTCAACAAAGGCTCCTGGTGGTCGCTGACGGTGCAGGATGTTGAGACGATGCGCCAGGTTGCGCCAGCGATAGAATACTCGTCGATGGTCAACGGCACCAGTGGAACGGCCGCATACGGAACTTCAACTACTTCGGGCCGCATACTCGGTGTTGAAGGAGATTATGCCAAGATTATGATTCCGGTGATAGACGAAGGCCGGTTTATCAATGCCTCCGACGACGCCGGCATGCGTAAGGTGGTTGTTCTTGGCCGTACCCGTGCGGCGTCACTGTTCAATGGCGAATCGCCGATAGGGAAGTATGTGTCGATCAACGGCATTTATTTCCTCTGTGTCGGGGTAGCCGGGCAGATTGGTTCGGCCAGCATAGGTGGCCGCATTGATGATTCGTTCCTGATTCCGTCGTCGACCATGCGCAATGCCTTCAACCAGGGCACTACGGTAGGGTTCTTTGCCTTTACCGTACCGGCAGGTCACAGCCCGAAGGAGAATGAGCCGGCTATGCGTCGCGTACTCTCCTCGGCCCACTCAATCCATCCCGAAGACTCCAACGCCATGTATTTCATGGATATATCGGAGACCTTCGAGATGATCGACAAGGTCTTCCTCGGCATAAGTCTGCTGGCAATCTTTGTAGGACTCGGCTCGCTGATGGCCGGGGTTATAGGCGTTGGAAATATCATGTGGATCGTGGTCAAGGAACGCACGCATGAGTTTGGCATCCGTCGGGCTATAGGCGCCACCCCTCTCGATATTACCGTGCAGGTACTCTCCGAGAGTGTGCTGCTAACGCTTGTGGCGGGCACGGCAGGCGTGTGCTTTGCCGCCATCGTGCTCGGTCTGGTAGATAAGGGTACAGCCGACCCGGTGCTCGGTCTGGCCGGATTTGAGTTGCCGTTCATGACGGCGGTGAGCATCATCGGCGTATTTTTCATACTTGGCTCGGCTGCCGGAACTCTGCCGGCGGTGAAGGCCATGCGAATCCGCCCTATAGAGGCGATCAGGGATAAATGATAAAAATCAATCTATATAAATGTAAAAACTATGAAGAAAGTATTTAAAATTTTGCTGTGGGTAGTTGTGGGCCTGGTGTTCTGCGGCACGTTTGTCTTCCTTTACCTAAACTCCAAAGACGAGGAGGCTCGCTATGCCACTGTGCGGCCCGAGACCGCGACCATTGAAAAATCTACGGTTCTGACCGGCAAGATAGAGCCTCGCGATGAAATTGAAGTAAAACCTCAGATCTCGGGCATCATAAGCGAGATCGAGGTGGAAGCCGGAGATCTTGTGAAGGAAGGCGACATCATTGCCCGCATCAAAGTGATTCCTGAAGCTTCGCAGCTCTCGTCTGCCCAGAGCCGGGTGAACGCTGCCGAGATCGAGCTTGCCGATGCCCGCGTGAAGCATGAGCGCGACAAGGCCCTCTACGAGAAGAAGGTCATATCGCGTGAGGAATATGAGACATCTGAGAAGACCTGGCTGAAGGCTCAGGAGGAACTCTCGGCAGCGAAGGATGCCTACACCATCGTGCGTGAAGGCGTGTCGCAGTACAATGCCTCGGAGAGTAATACGCTGGTGCGCGCCACCATCACCGGTCTTGTGCTCGATGTGCCTGTAAAGGTCGGTTCGTCAGTGATCCAGGCCAATACGATGAACGACGGCACCACAGTGGCCACCATAGCCGATATGAACAATCTTATTTTCCGTGGTAATGTCGACGAGACCGAGGTGGGCTTGCTTCGCGTAGGTCTTCCGATGAACATATCTATCGGAGCAATGCCCGAGCTCAATCCTACGGCAGTGATCGAATATATCTCACCCAAGGGCTCGGACACGAGCGGGGCCAATACATTCGAAATCAAGGCCGCCCTCCAGCTCGACAGCGCCGAGGGGCTGCGCGCGGGCTACAGCGCCAATGCGTCGGTTATACTTGCCAAGGCCGAGAATTGTCTGGCCGTGCCCGAAAGTGTGGTTGAATTCGTCGGGGCCGACAGCACATATGTGTATGTGCAGGCTGCCGACAGTGTCTCTTATGAGCGCCGGACCATCACGACCGGTCTAAGCGACGGCATCCGCATCGAAGTGAAAGAAGGTATCGACTCCACTGCCGTTCTGCGCGGCGAAAAACTGAAATAAGCCATGAAAGTACTTGTCATCGTTACTGCCGCCCTCGCCATAGCCGCCGGGGCGCGGGCCCAGGCATGGAGCATCGACCAGTGTGTCGACTATGCGGTGGAGCACAACAATGAGGTGCGTCAGAGGCTACTCTCGGCCTATGAGGGTGAACTTGATGTGACCGAGGCAAAAGACCGTTTCCTGCCTAACGTGAGCGGATATTCGTCGCAGAGCTTCAACTTCGGCCGAGGTCTGACGGCAAACAATACCTACGCCAACCGCAATACGTCGGCGTTTTCGGTCGGGGCACAGTTGTCGTTGCCCATCTTCCAGGGGCTCAGGGCTGTGCGTCAGCTCGACTACTCCCGCACGAGTCTGCGGGCATTGCTGGAGCGTACGGAGGAAGCCAAAGACAATGTCACGCTCAATGTCATCGGCCAGTATCTGCAGGCGCTGTATGCCGGCGAGATGCTGCAGGTTGCCCGCCTTAAACTTGACATTTCCCGAGCTGAGCTCGGGCGCCGTCAGCAACTTCTCGAGGCAGGCAAGATTCCCGAGCTCGATATTTACGAGGCCGCCGCGCAGGTGTCGCAGGACGAACTAAGCGTGGTCACAGCCGAGAACGACAGCACCATCGCTCTGCTTGACCTCCGTCAGCTCCTCAACTTGCCCGATAGCTGCGATTTCGCCATCGAGCCACTGCCTGACTCCGACATGCCCTTGTTGGAGCCTGGTGAGGTATTTGCCAATGCCATGCGCAACAATCACTCGATCCGCGCGGGGCTTATCGAAGAGGAGGCTGCCCGTAAGAATGTGGCCGTGGCAAAGTCGGGCTATATACCCACCTTGTCGTTCAGTGCCGGCATCGGTACCAACTACTACAAGACCTCGGGCTACGACAATGATTCGTTTAGCCAGCAGATGCGTCATAATTTTGCAAAGCAGATCGGGCTATCGCTCAATGTGCCTATCTTCGATGCCTTCAGCACCCGCAACACGGTGCGCCGGGCCAACGCCCGTGTGGCCGCAGCGGCCCTGCAGCTCGATGATGCGCGCAATCAGCTCTACAAAGCCATTACCCAGGCCTATACTCAGGCCGTGGCGGCACATAAGAAACACTACACTGCCGGAAGAACAGTAGAGTCGACCCGGGCGGCTTTCGACGCCATGCAGGTGAAGTATGACAACGGTAAGGCCAATCCCACCGAGTATGCCAAGGCGAAGACCGACTTTACCTCTGCGCTTGCTGAAGAGGTGCAGGCCAAATACGAGGCTATACTCCGCGCCCGCATTCTCAACTTCTATAATAAGCAGGGCGAGTAGGGGGGAGCTATTCCATTTTTTTAAAATCCCGGAGCTGTAGCTATATGGTAGCTATATCTCCGGGGTTTATTGCTTTGAGTAAGGTAAATATTGACAATGCTGCACATAATGCATGGTGATATTGGTGAAAATGGAATGTATTGCTAAAATGTCGTAAAGATTGGTCATTTTGTCCAATAAATTTGCATGTTTGGAATATAGTTAGTTTATTTGTGGTGTAAAACAACACCTTAATATCTAATTCCTATGTGTAAACGATCCATTCTTTCTTTTTTTATCTTCATGTCTGTCTCTCTTTCTTTTCGTGGGGCAGACTACATCCACGAGCTTGTGCCGATGGATGCCGGGAAGATAGAGTCCATGACAATGTGGGATTTTTCCAAACTGTCGGCCATTGATGATCACAGTAAAGCCTACGGGAATATTGTAGGCAATGTGATGTATATCGACGTTGACGGTCAATGCAGGGCTTTTCTCTTGAAGGGCGATTCCCTGCTTTACCGTGGCTACAACTCCGGGCGTCTTGAACGTATGTTGCTTGAAAAAGGTGCTCCGGTCTATTTTCCAACCATGGAATGCGGTGACTCCGTACATTCCGACATCTACGGGCATGGTTATGCAAACTTAGATGGCTTAGGCAATATTACGGTGCCTGATGCTGGCTATTCCTATACTGAGAAGCTTTATTACGCCGACGGCGCCAACCCCCGCTACACGGGCTGTCCTTCGGCCAAGATCAATACATTGGGCGGACGGTATGATTACACCTTCGACGCCCACAACCGCCTTGTGAAGGCAGACTATATATCCGGGCGTCCAAGTGAGGATTTCTCGACCACATACACTTACGACGCTGCCGGTAATCCTCTTACAGTTAAACGCTACGGAGTGATTGCTCCCGCCTCAAATGGCGGAGAGGTGTTCGGAGTGCTCGACAACCTCACCTATACCTATGGCGACGGCAATCAGGTGGCTTCCATCTCTACCGAGCCTGAGGGTATAGACTTCTACGGTCGCACTGGTTATTCCTTAAATGATGGGCGCTACGTATGGAGTCCAGCAGGCAATATGTTGGTTGACTCCTCCAGACGTCTAACATTCTTCATGTATAATTATCGCGCGCAACCTACCCAGATAAGATACAAAACCGGAACACAGCAAAATCAATATGGAGCAGGAGGAGAACTTCTGTCAACCAGCACAACAACAAATAATGGTATGGGATTAATTCGCCGTTACTACTCTGCCGACCGTATTTTTGAAGATGGTAAGTTGCTGTATTCATATTTTCCGGGAGGGTACTTCGATGCAGATGGAGTAGCGCATTTCACGCACACCGATTATCAAGGCTCCATCATCATGGTCACAGATTCAGATGGTAAGGTGGTGCAACACACTTCTTATTATCCCTATGGCGAACCCCATCGTGAGCCAACCGGTCAGCCTTATCTCCACGGAGGCAAAGAGCGACTGGCTCTAACCTCAGATTATCATTACGGTCCACGGCGTTATTTTTCAGCCGCATTAATGTGGGAACAACCAGATGCCCACGCAGATAATTATACCCATCATTCCGCCTATTCATATTGCGGAGGGAATCCTATAGGAAGAATGGAAATAGATGGCAATGACTATTATATATTTGATAATAATGGATACATTGTTCATCATTCCACTACATCTGACAATGATGAAATAGATGTGATCGGCAACCATGGCTCTTCTTCTGCAACTTTCCCTCTCGGAACTATTGAAGGTCATTCTTCAATCAGCATTGGCATTACAAAAGATAGACCAAATATAACTACAGGAACAGTTTTAAAGATTAGAGGAGATGAGAACGGAACTAAGATATTTGAAATGCTGGCAGATAATACATCTGTAGAATACACCAATCTGAAATGTGGTACCGCTGGCAATGATGCGCTAAATTTTATAACTTCTTCCCATGAGAAAAGAACCGAAGCCGCCGCCGCTCAATTGGTAAATAATCAACTACAATATGGCTATAATGTACGTGAACATATCCACAATCATCCTTCTGGAAACCCTGTTCCTGGTAGCCGAGATAAAGATACGGTTAAAAATCTTACGGAGATTCTTAAACAGTCCGTGTCTTTTAAATTATATGTTTCTCCCGGGATTTATATTCCTTATACGGAAGATTTAAAAAATGATTCTAATAACTATAAGGAGGATCAGCCATGAAAAAGAAACTTTTAATCATCATCGGTTTTATATCGCTTTTGATGGCGTTAGACGTACAGGCAAAGATTGTGGAAAAGGAGTTTGTTGTAGGCGAAATTACCGACGTCAAGCTCAATGAGTTTATTGATGACGTAATAATCCCAATCGCTCAACAGGCAGGCTTCGACAGTAAATATGATATGATCTCGATTACTTCTATTAGAATTTGGGATGATGAGAAAGGGATTTATCTTCCTGGAGTAGACGTGTATATGCATAATGGCTGGACTACTCTAACAACTAATGGCCATCCCAAAACCGAATATATCATATTAAAAGATAAATACGAAATACAATATTACGACCGCTGGGATTCAACTTTTGTAAAGAGTACTCCTCTAAAGAAAAAAGTTGTCAGACACGAATGTGATGATGATGATATAGTGTGCCGATTGACAATAAATGACGATATTGTCCAATGGATATTGTATAAAGATAATGGTGAGTGGCATGTATCAAAAATCTACTCTTATTATCTGA
>CAJUJB010000062.1 GCA_910586595.1 uncultured Muribaculaceae bacterium
AAGGCATTTCCGCCCAATCCGCGTCCTGCCGGACGCGCGGTTGCTGGCACTGTTTACCGGGCACACCTCCGCCTGCGGCTGCGGTGTACCCGGCTACTGGAAATTGGCGTCCTTGCCGGACGCCTCCTTTGCGCTAAAGCAATCGGAGAGGAGACGCTGCTGAAAAATCAGACCGGCTGGCGTCCGGCCAGGACGCCGATCTTTAGTAGCCCCCTACGCCGGAGCTCCCGCGAAGGCGTGGGGGGTAAGCATGGGGTGGACGATGGCGTCTGAAAGACGCTGATTGGGTGTAAATGTCTTGTAGACAATCGTTTTCCACCCAATCCGCGTCCTGCCGGACGCGCGGTTGCTGGCGCTGTTTTCCGGGCACACCTCCGCCTGCGGCTGCGGTGTACCCGGCTACTGGAAATTGGCGTCCTGGCCGGACGCATCCTTTGGGCCAAAGCTATCGGAGATCAGACCGACGGACACCTTCGCCCGGGGTGCTTTCCGCGCTTTCCGTGTTTTCCACCACCTCCATGCGGAAAGCAGGAAAGCACCCCGAGGCAACGAACAATAGATCACACTGGCCGCAATGTGGCGGCAGGCCAGGACGCCGATCTTTAGTAGCCCTCCACACCGGAGCTCCCACGGAGGCGTGGCTGGGTATTATCCGCCCTCTATTTAACATCCTTTAATCAAAAATTTCTAAAAAAGGAGGGCAATTTTTCGTACCTTTGCACTCAATTTTAAACGCCGAGGGTTTAAAAATAGATGTTTAAAAGTTAACTTATTATTTATTAGCCTTATCCTTCTCTTCTCCGCTCCCCGCATTGTTGCGCCGGGCACCCCCTCCGCGAGGACAAAAAATATTTCTTCTCCCTCCAGGAGGCGAACAATATAAGTTTTCGGTTTGTTTCTTACATGTGTTTTTAAACGCCTTTAACAGGAAGTCTATTCATCACATCCCGATTTAATTGCTCTAAACCCATACTTCTATGAAATCTTCACCAACGCCGCAGCTAAG
Source organism: uncultured Muribaculaceae bacterium (assembly GCA_910586595.1). Lineage (GTDB taxonomy): Bacteria > Bacteroidota > Bacteroidia > Bacteroidales > Muribaculaceae > CAG-873. The sequence continues at coordinate 1,007 of CAJUJB010000062.1, forward strand.
GAAGGCGTTTCTGAGTATCCTTCTGGTCATTGCCGCCATGATGTGCGCGCCTCAGATGCAGGCCCAACGTCTGGCCCTTAAGACCAACACAATCGACTGGCTGACCATGTCGCCCAACCTCACACTTGAGGCACGTCTGAGCTCACGTCTCTCGCTCCAGCTCGGTATTGTAGGAAACCCGACCCATATTTCCATTGCAAATATCCAGACCACAAATTTCAGGGTTGAGCCCGAACTGCGATATTGGTTCAACCGCCCGATGGCCCGCCACTTCGTAGCACTCTCGGCCACTGCGGCAACCTTCAACCTCCGATTCAAAGACCGCCATTTTATCGGCGACGGCATTGCCGCCGGTTTCTCGTACGGCTACGCACTCGTGCTCAGCGACCACTGGAACATGGAGGCCGAGGTCGGAGTTGGTGTCGCCTCTCTCAGCGCAAAAGACTACCGGGGCAACAATCAGCCGGCATCGAAAAATTACTCTCATCTAAAGCCTGTACCCATCCGACTCGGGCTTTCATTCGCTTACATCTTTAAATAGACAAGGACATCATGAACCGCATAAGCTCATTACTTGCCGTTATTCCGGCAATAATACTCTCGCTCGCCCTCGGGCAGCAGGCCTACGCCGGCGACATCAACGTCCGCGGCAAAGTTGTACAGCAGGGTAAGAACGAACCCCTGGAAGGCGTGGTGATTTTCGACGCCGAGACCGACCAGCTGCTCGGCACCACCAATGCCTTCGGTGAATACAGCGTAACAATCGATGAAAACGGCACACTCCTCTTCACCGTGCTTGCAAGCAAAGATCTCGAAGAACCCGTCAACGGTCGCCTCCAGATCGACGTGGCTCTCTTTCCCGACGCCCAGAGCCTCCGCGAGCTCGTAGTGACAGGCAAGAACCAGAATAAGGGCCTCGTGCTGCCTCCGGCCGACCTCATCCTCGAAGGCAACGAAATATCGCTTAAGACCCTCGCCAAGATACCCCACCAGTTCTTCTCGTCGGGCGTGCGTGTAATCTTCCAGCCCGCGATTTACAACGTGACACGCCGCACACTCCACTACCTAACTCCGGTAGTATTCGACGGCAAGCGCTACGACATCACCCAGCGCCGCATGCTCGACTGGCAGCCTGAACTCGACCCGCTCCACGACTTTGTGTCGGTGAAGAAGACAAGCCGCCGCATGGACGACACCGTATATATCGTCGACCGACTCTATGTCGATAGCCCCAAGGACGACTTCCTCTGCGTGGTGATGTCGTCGATGGAGAATTACAACCGCATCATATACACCGACACAACCCAGATTGCACGCGGCACCAAGAATCCTCTGCGTTTCCTCACCTACAACCTCAACGGCGTGGTGATGACCGACGAGAAATACCTGCCGAAACCTGAGGTTCAGCTCCGCGACACCAGCGGCGAGGTCAACCTCGTGTTCAGCCTCGGCAAGTCGAATCTCGATCTCGGACTGGGCAACAATGCCGCCGAGCTCGACAAGATGCTGGCTGAGTTCCGCACCATCCAGTCTGACCCCGACATGATGCTCAAGAGCTTCGCCATCACCGGTACAGCCTCTCCTGAAGGCACATATGCATCGAACATGAATCTGGCCAAACGACGCATGCAGTCGGCTCTCGAAGCCGTTACCCGCTCGATGCCCGACGGAATGCGACGCAATGCCACCATCCACTCCGACGCATCGGTAGCTACGTGGGAACAGGTTGAAGAACTGCTCCGTGAAGACGGCCACATCGAAGAGGCCGACGCCGTACGGGCACAGATCGATCGCAATGCCGGCAGCATCGACCGCCAGTCGCGCGCCATGCGTTCGCTTCCCTTCTACAAGACTCTCCTGGCCGAGCAATACCTGCCCCGCCTCCGAAAGGTAGAATATCAGATCGTATCGTCGCGTTACCGTCCGCTGACCGAAGAAGAAATATCCGCCCTCTATCAGGCCAACTATAAAGAGCTCTCGAAGTATAACTTCTGGAAACTCTACAGCAACACCCCCGACACCGTGCTCCGCGAAGAGATAATGACACGCGCCGTCGAGGTTCACCCCGACTTCCTGGCAGCCGCCAACGACCTCACAGCCCTCCAGATCGACCTGGAGAAGTCTGATGAAGCCGTACTCGAGCCATTCTTCGCCGACTGGAACAAAGTGAAGAAACTCCCCGAGGAAGCCCGCTACAACATGGGCGTGGCCAGCATGGCCGGCAACCACTTCAGCTATGCCGACTCTCTTCTCTACGAACTCCCCGACACGCCCGAGTTCCACAAAGCCAAGATCTACAGTGCCGCCCTCAACGGACGCTATACAACCGTGCTTCAGGAGATTGCTCAGGAATCGCCCTTCAATGAAGTGCTCCTGCTCCTCGCCCTGCAAGACAACAACCGCGCATGGGAGAAAGCCCAGGGGCTCGGCGAATCAGCCGAAGAAGAATACGTGAAAGCCATTGCCGCCAACCGCATGGCAAACACCGATCTGAGCTACGCATACCTCTTCGTTGAGGCAAGCACACACCTGGCAAACGCCATACATCAAAAACCCGAACTCATCGACATCGCTCGAATCGACGGTGACATCTGCGACCTCCTCGACGATGACGGAAACCTGCCCGACGACGACTACGACGAAGGCTCTAACTGAAGTATACCACAATGAAGACAAGCATTATATCTCTCAGCCTTAAAGCCGCAGCAATCTTGCTGGCAGCCCTTTGCGCACCAGCCGCGCAGGCTAAGATGAGCAAAGCTCTCAACGACACCGCATCGACCGGCATGAACGCCCTCGACTACGTGCTGCAGCGCCCTCTCGGCAACCAGACCTTCGGCACCAAGCACTTCGGCGACCACCTCTTCATGAGCGGAGGCGCAGGTATTTCGGCCTACGGTGGCGCACCCACTTCGGGTTTCCGCCCCGGTGCCCGCGGCGAGTTCTCTATCGGCGACTGGGTCACTCCAGTACACGGATGGCGTGTCAACCTCTCGGCAGGAGCCCACTCCAAGAAGGCTGGCCAGCCATGGAAACTCTTCGGCTCCCTGTCGGCCGACTACCTGATGAACTTCTCGGCCCTGCTCCGCGGCTACAACCCCTCGCGCAGAGTGGAAGTGATCGGTATCCTCGGCGCTGAATACCAGCGCGTGCGCTGCAACGGCGCATGGGGCAATGAGCTCGGCCTCCGTGCGGCCATCCAGACCCGCTTCAACGTGCAGTCGAATCTCTACCTCTATATCGAGCCTCGCCTGGCTCTTCTGGCAGGCACACGCTTCGTAGGCGACGGTCTGCGCCGCTTCCGTCCTGATTTCAGTTTCAACCTTGGTATGGGTTACCGTCTGCTCAGCAAAGCCGAGCGCATGGCCGCGTCAACACCCTTCCTCACCGATATCGACGGACACCTCTTCTTCGGTGCAGGCGGTGGCATCTGGGCTTTCGCCCGTAAGGCGGCCTCTCAGTACCGCCATCCCTATGGCTTCGGCAGCTTCTTTGTAGGAAAATACTTCACCCCGACTGCCGGCTTGCGTGTAAAGGCCGAGTTCGGCCGCATCGGCAAAGTGCCGGCCACCGGAGCCAACCGATACCTCGCCATGGGTGGACTCGACTTCGTCTGGAACCTTAACTCAGCATTCGGCGGCTACCAGCCCGACCAGGTATTCGACATGTCGTTCAACTTCGGCCCCGCCATCGCCTACACCAACCAGGCCGAGGCCAAGTTCTACCCCGGCGCAGAAGCCAGTCTCACGGCACTCTTCCGCGTATCGCCCAACTGGGGCATCTATATCGAGCCAGAGGCCAAGATTTTCACCCGTAAGTTCAACCGCCAGCTCAACAGCGGCGGCTACGGCCCCTTCCTCTCAGTCATGGCAGGTCTCCGCTATACCTTCGGCAACTTCAAGTATGACCATGCCGACAGCTACAAAGAGTTCCTCAACGCCAACAACCACTCCCTCACCTTCGCCGTGGCTCCGGCCAAGCGCTGGCGCGGCAACTACGGCAAAGGCTTCATGGCCCAGGCCGGTTTCGGAGGACGTTTCACCCCGATTTCGAGCTGGCGCGTGACAGCCGAAGGCGAGCTCTTCAGCCGCTCACCCAACTACGTTAACCTCGCGCTCGGCGCCGACTATATGTTCAGCATCTCGACCTCGATGGCTGGCTTCAATCCCAACCGCGTATTCGACCTCTCGGGTGTGATCGGTGTCAATGGCGGCGTGGCCCACTATAAGGGCGGCCTCAACGGGCTCTTCGGCGGCCATATCGGTCTGCATGGCGCATTCCGCCTCTCCGATGCCCTCGACCTCTTCATCGAGCCTCAGCTCGTGGGCAACACCCTCTTAGGCAAGAGCTCTGTGGGCTGGACGCCCGAAGCCCGTGTGCTCGTCGGCCTCAAGTACAAACTTGGCGCCCCCACCAACCCCGGCAGCGAAGGCAATACCGTGCCTGCCGACACCCGCAACTTCGTGTCGATCGCAGGAGGCCCTTCGTTCTTCAGCGGTACATTCTTCAGCGCACCCCGCCGTGTGAGCGGATCTCTCGACGCATCTCTCGGCCGATGGTTCACCGAAGTATCCGGCGGACGTATAGGCGTGGCTTACGACATCATCTCGTCAGCCCGCAAGAACAACCGCCCGCACCTCACCACTCTCCATGCCGACTATATGCTCAACGTCACCTCGCTTATGGATCACAATCCAGGCCGACGTTTCCACATCATCGGTATACTCGGTGCCGGCATCGGATTCAGCGACGCCAAGAATGCCAAATCAGGCCTCATGCTCGAGACTGGTGGCCAGTTCCGCTACAATCTCCCGGCCAACATCGACATCCATATCGAGCCAAACGTATCTTTCTGGGCAAACCGCGTAGCTCCCGGCTACCAGACACGCGCCCACTTCGTATGCCTCGGACGAGTGATGGCCGGTCTGAGCTACCGCTTCTGATCCATCAGTTTACGCATATTATCGGCGGCTGCCCTGCGCAGACCGCCGATTTTTTTATCTCCACGCACCGAACCTTCGTGCGGCATATGCTGTTTATTAGGCATACGTTTCATCAAATTTAACTTACTTATGCTGAAAAAACTTTTCGCAGCCGCAATAGTCGGCCTTGCCTCAATACTCTCGATGAATGCACAAAAAGCCGAAGTTTCTCTCTCATACGGAGCTTACACCCAGATGGACGCAACCGACATGAAAGATGGCTGGAGCCACGTAAACAATGCCTGGGGCGCCCTCAACCTCGGCGTCAACTTCAAGGTCGCTCCCAAAATCTGGATTGGCCCGTCATATACCTTCTCTTCAACCACAACCAAGGGTGGCCCCGAACACTCAAATATCGCCTACCACGCTGTGATGTTCAACGGCCGTTACCACTATTACTCCAACAGCATCGTCACCCTGTATGCCAAGCTCGGCCTCGGCGTTGAATTCAGCTACATGCAGCCCCGCCACGCCGACAACTACACCAAGGCCTACTGTGCCTTCCAGGTAGTTCCTGTTGGCGCCCAGGTCGACCTCTCTCGCGCTTGGGCTATGTATGCCGAAGCAGGCTTCGGTGCCCAGGGTCTTTTCCAGTTTGGCTTCAAATACCGTTTCTGACCATTTCAATACCCTTTTTACCTATCTATACCTAAATTGGGGCGCACCTTGTCGTGAGGTGCGCCCTTTTCATATCAAGGCCAAGCGATAATTTTAATTAAGTTGCGTTAAAAAGAATAAAATATATTTCCGGTCAATGGCGTAATTGCTAACTTAGAGTTTGAATAACAACGCCTTGCCATGCTCGAATCAATACGTCCGTTTCTCGACACACATATAGATTGCCCCGGAAGCCCGGCCATTATCAATCTTATACTTCTCGCCGGAATATTCATCACCTCAGTTGCTGTATACTACATCACCAAGTGGGCGCTCCAGTGGATTGAGAAAATAATTCTCCATAGCCCCACCGAGTGGGATGACGATCTTCTTAACGGTAACATGCTCACCGCCGTGGCACAGCTCTCGCCAGCCATGGCCATAAGATGGCTTCTTCCCGGTCTGTTTGCCGACAGTGCTGACTCAGTACGCTGGCTGTCAGCCCTCACATCGCTCTATATCCTATGGGCAGTGGTGCGCATCGTGGTCATACTCATCGGCAACCTCTACGCAGCTTTCCTGCGGCGCCCACAGCTCAAGGCCTATGCGGTGAAAGGCATCTTCCAGATGTTCAAGCTCATATTCATCGGCATCGGAGTCATTATCGCCCTGAGCATACTCATAGGCAAATCGCCCGTGGTGATCATCACCGCATTAGGCGCGTCGGCAGCCGTGCTCATGTTGGTCTTCCAGGACACCATACTTGGCCTCGTGGCCTCTATCCAGCTTACCGCCAACAAAATGCTACAGCGCGGCGACTGGATTGAAGCCAAATCGCACGATGTCAACGGCGAAGTGCTTGAAGTATCGCTTACCGCAGTGAAAATCAAGAACTGGGATAATTCTGTATCGACCGTACCTCCTTACTCGCTTATCAAGGGGTCGTTCCGCAACTACCAGCCTATGCGGCGCTCGGGAGGCCGACGCGTCGAGCGGCCCATCTATATCGACGTCAACACAGTGCGGTTCTGCACACCCGAAGAGCTTGAGGCTCTCTCTGCAAAAGGCCTCCTCGACGGCATAGCACCCGCCGACGCCACCAAAGTGGTCAACTTACAGTTACTGCGCCTATACCTGACACGATACCTCGACGCTCATCCTGATGTAAATCACTCGATGACCACTATGGTGCGACAACTCGACCCGACCAACGCCGGTCTCCCGCTCGAGCTTTATTTCTTCATCACCACCGTTGAATGGACAGCCTTCGAAGCTCTTGCGGCAGATATTTTCGACCACGTATATGCCGTAGTGCGCGAATTTGGCCTCAGCATGTTCCAGACCCCTGCGGGAACCGACCTCTCGAGAGCCGCCAAATAGAGAACCTCTCATCACCAAAATTCAAACCATGAAAATCCTTCGCCTTACAACACTTATTTATTCCTTGCTTATACTCGCGGCATCGGCTCTTGCTGCACCAGCCCACCGCCCGGATTTAGGGCTATGCTGGTTCAACTACAAGATTGATGGCGAGAGTACGGCAGTATTCGACATTTTCCGAGACTCCGATGGCCGCACATGGGTGGGCACAACCTCCGGTCTGTTTCTGTTCGACGGCTACCAGACCTATCCAGCTAAAGAACAAAGCTGGATGTTCAGGGCTCAGGTCTACAGCATGGTGGAGCGGGATGGATGTGTGTACGTCGGGGCAAACGACGGCTTATTCATTCTCGATCCCGCAAGGTGCTCGGTAAAATCTGCCGGCAGCAACTTCCCCAGGGAGATACGCACACTGCTGCTGATCGACGACACTCTATGGATAGGCTCCCTATCAGGTCTGTATCTCTACAATCTCGACACGGGCACACTCTCGGAGGCATCGGCCGACATTCCACATCCTGCGGTCTACAGTCTGCTTGAGGCATCCGACGGCAAGGTCTACATCGGCACCTACGACGGTCTGGGCACATATTCGCCTGCCACAGGCACATTCGGCACCATAGCACTGCCCTCACCCAAATCGACCGGAGGCAACACCTTCGTCAACGCAATGATCGAAGACCGCTCGACCGGCACCATCTATCTCGGCACAGAGGGTGCCCTGCTTGCCTATGACTCTGCAACCGGAGCCACAACGCGCATAAGTGCGTGCGACGGAAACTCAGTGAAGTCGCTCGCACTGAACGACGGCACCCTCGCAGCCGGCACAGACAACGGCCTCGTGCTCATCAGCGCCGACGGCAGCACGCAGATTTTCCGCCATGACTCCCGGACTCCCTACTCCATTGCCTCCAATGTAGTGTGGTGCCTCTCCACAGACGCCACCGGCAATATATGGAGCGGCACAGAAGTAGGGGTAAGCATCATCGATCCAACTTCTGCCGTAAGGGTCTATGCCCTGGCCGACATCACCGGGCAGAGCGGTGGTCAGCAGGTATACAACATCCTCCGCGACAGCCACGGCCAGCTCTGGCTCGGAGGCTCCAACGGCCTCATCATGCTCGATGGCTACGGCTCGTCAATGTGGTTCCTCCCCGGCAGCGAGCAGGAACTATCGCACAACCGCGTGCGCGACATCATAGAGACTTCCGACGGGCAGATCTGGGCCGCCACCGACGGCGGAATCAACGTTTTCGATCCTCGGGCAAGGCTATTCCGTAACCACCGTGTCGCCGACCGCGACCGACGCCTGAATGCCAACTGGGCTTACGGCATACTCGAAGACACAGCCGACAGCACGCTGTGGGTAGCCGGATATTTAGGAGGTATATTCTGCGAGAAAATCGACCGTTTCCGGGCGGAAGGCTCGCTTCATCTGGCCGACACCGTAATCTCCACCCATACAGGAAAACTACCCAACGACCTCATCGGACAGATGGTGCGCGACGGCCGTGGCAACAAATGGGTGCTGCACTTCCGCGACACCGCTCTGACACGCATCGATGGTCAGTCGCGCGCCGTACGACGTGTAAACATACGCCGACACACAGGCGAAGAGCCGACCATGCTCTGCACCGATGCCGCCGGCGACATCTGGTGCGGATTCTATGGCGGTCTGGCACGCATCAGCCCCTCGGGCGAAGTAAGCGATACAATTGTGCATTTTCCCTTCGGGGCAGGCGACCGTGCCATCAAGGCCATGGCACCTGTAGGGAGGGCCATATGGGTGGCCACAGGTGAGGCCGTATTCTCTGTCGACATACGCTCGCTGGATGTTAAAGTCCTCCCGCTGCCCGCCAAATCCTACACCGCCATCTACTACGACAGGCTACGCCGCGAGGTGATACTCGGTGCCACCGATGAAATTGTCGTGGCCGATCCGCTCAGAATAATGGAGGAACGTATCGACGAGACAATAGCCGGCTTACGCATCAGCGAAGGCGATACGCGCGCCATCATCAACACTGCGCAAGCCTCTCCGGAGGCGCGGTTCAAACTCCCCTACGACAACCGCAATATAGAGATAAACCTCACTCCGGGTTGTTTCTCCCCGAGCCAGTATCTCCGTTTCTGCTACAAGCTCGACGATGAGACGGCATGGCAGCTCCTCCCCGAAGGAGACAACCGCATACGCCTCACCTCGCTCACTCCCGGCACTCACACGCTCCACGTGGCTGTGGCTGGTGCGCCCGACTCAGTGCGCACACTCCGCATGTCGGTTGCCAGCCCTTGGTACCGCACCAATGTGGCCTTGGGAATATATGCCCTGGCCTTCATGACCATCATAACCCTGATCATCAAGGAAGGCCGCAGGCGCCAACGCAGGCACATCGAAGAAATGGAGCGCACCAACGTACTTGCCACCGTCGAGAACCGCCTCTTCTTCCTCGCAAACATATCGCACGAGCTCAAGACGCCCCTCTCCATGATTATCGGGCCGTTGAGCAAGATACGCACGGGTGAGGACCCCGAGGAGACGGCGAAAGATGTGGAAACCGCCTATCAGGCCGCCATAAAACTCAACTCGCTCATCCACCAGACCGTCGAGCTGAACCGCATGGAGCTACGCAACGACAACATGCTCATCTACTCGCGCATCGACGTTGTGGAGTTCTGCCGCGACATTTTCGACAACTACCGCCAGAGCGTGCAGGGCCGTACATTTGTGTTCTCCTCGGAGACACCCCACATATATGCCCGCATCGATGCGGTAAAACTTGAGTCGCTCGTATCCAACCTGCTGTCGAATGCCGTGAAATATACCCGCGACGGCTCTACCATCGCCCTCAGTGTCAGTGCCGATGAAAAAGACTTCGAGATAGCCGTGTCGGACGACGGCGTCGGCATTCCAGCCGGTGAGCAATCGCTCGTATTCCAACGCCTCTACCGCTCGCCACGCACCGCCGGATCGCACGAAGGCACGGGCATAGGCCTATATCTCGTACGGCAATACGCGCGTCTGCTCGGGGGCTCGGTGAGCGTGGAGAGCCGCGTGGATGAAGGTTCGACCTTCCGTCTGCGCCTGCCCTTAGGCGAGACGACTGAAGAAACTGCCCAGATGGCGCAGGATTCCGCGTCGCCGCAAGCCGACAAACGCAAGCGCGTGCTGATTGTGGACGACAACCGCTCGATAGCCTCTTTCATATCTTCCATCCTCTCGACCGACTACAACTGCGCTGTGGCGGCCAACGGAAAGGCCGGCCTGACGGTTGCCTCGAGTTTCCGTCCTGACCTCATAATCGCTGACGAGATGATGCCCGTGATGTCGGGTCTGGAAATGAGCCGCAAGCTCAAAGCCAACTCTTCGACGGCTGCCGTACCCATCCTCCTGCTTACGGCCAAAGACACGCCCGAAATCCATGGCGAGAGTATCAACAGCGGCGTCGACGCCTTCATGGCCAAGCCTTTCGAGGCTCCGGTGCTCAAGGCCAAGGTTTCCCAGCTCATCAACTCCGGCGAGAAACTCCGCCGCAGCCTGCGCCTCGACAGCCTCACGGCACCCGAGGCCGAACCGGTGGAGACGGCCTCGGAGAAACAGCTCTCGGCCGTCACGGCAGTAATCGAGAACAATCTCTCCAACCCCGACCTCAATGTCGATTTCCTCTGTAAGACGCTCGGCATGCAGCAGAAGAATCTCTACCGCCTGCTGAAAAAATATGTGGGCGTATCGCCGGTCGACTACATCAGGCAGACACGTCTGCGCAAGGCGGCCATGCTGCTGGAGCAGAAAAAATTCTCCGTCAGCGAAGTCATGTACATGGTCGGATTCAGCTCATCATCGTATTTCTCCAAGTGTTTCTCAGCCATGTTCGGCTGCACACCGGGCCAATACGGCAACTGATTTTTTCCTACCCATATCACACGAGCAGGGCGCCGACTACAATCGGCGCCCTGCTTGGGTTCTATAATGTGTATTGATGCGGTTTATCGTACAACCTTCATGGCCTTGCCACCGGCACGTACAATGTAGATGCCTGCGGGGAGCTCTGCCAATGAAGCCTCTGTCGTCGCTTCGAATGATGCTACGCGCACACCTGTGAGGGCATATACCTCAACATCTGCAGCCACAGCGAGACGGACAGTTGCCGATGCGGCGTCGTAGCTCACCTTCTGAGCGTCGGCCACACTCTCGACACCCGACTGGTAGTCGGCGCCTTCGTATACCTTGGGCATCATCTCGTCGTCGAGGCTATATACCTCCCAGTTCAATTTACGGGCGGCTGCAACGTCTTTCACAAGGCATACATTGTCTTCCTTGCTGTAGGTAGGATCAACAACGATCAGCTGGCCCATGGCGCTGCCGGTGCGGTCGGGCAGCGAAGCAATCATATCCGACATGCCTTCGTCGTATATTTCGTTGCCATAGCAATTGAGGTAGCTCAATGCAGGGCAACCGCTGAGGTCGATAGTCTTCAGGTAGTTGCCATCAACACTAAGTGTCTCGAGTTTGCTGTTTTTGCTCAAGTCGATAGATGTAAGTTCGTCGAGGGCAAGATTGAGTGTCACAAGGTTGGGGAGGTTGGTCACATCGATGTCAGTGATGACACAGAACGGAGCGACAATCTCCACAGCATCGCCGTATACCTTTGCGGGCTCACCGGAAGTGATGCGCAGAGTGAGGGTGCTGCCATTCCAGCCCGAGAGCTCGCAGCCTTCAAGAACAGGAGTGTAGTCGGGGTCGGAGAATAGAACGCTGAACATGATGCGCGAGCCCATCTCGGAAGTGAATACGAAGTATTCTTCAGGTACTTCGGGCTCGGTAGGCTCGGAACCTTCATATCGGGTGCCCATGCCCCAGTTGGCGCCGCCGTTCCAGTCAAATACAACCCAGCTCTTCTCCTTAGCGATGGCAACATCGTCGGTTGTGGCCACATTGCCTTCAGCGGCATCAGCTGTATCGATCACAAAGAGGTAAGGCTCGTTGGCAGATCCGTCGGGGAGCGACTGCATGAACGATTTCATTGCATTGCCCTTGAGCTGATTGTCGAAGCAGTCGAGGCGGTAGAGACCGGTGCAGCCTTCGACGTTGAGGGTCTTTAGCGCATTGCCGTTGCAGTTGAGGCGTGTCATTGATGTAGCGTTGGTCACTGCAAGGTTTTCGAGCTTGTTGTTTGAGCAGTCAAGTATGGTAAACAGGGGCTTGCCGGTGAAC
>CAJUJB010000063.1 GCA_910586595.1 uncultured Muribaculaceae bacterium
GCTCCAGACCCGTAACGGCAAGCGCACCGGTGCTGCCATGGTTAAGATTGCCATGGACCTCCTCCGTGCTGGCGTTATCGACGAAAAGACCGTCCTCAAACGCATGGAACCCCAGAAACTCGATGAGCTTCTCCACCCCGTATTCGACAAGGCTGCCCTCAAGCGTGCCGACGTCGTAGCCAAAGGTCTTCCCGCATCTCCCGGTGCCGCTTCTGGCCAGGTAGTTTTCTCTGCTGAAGATGCTGAAGCTTGGGCAGAAAAGAAACGTAAAGTCGTTCTCGTCCGCATCGAGACTTCTCCCGAAGACCTCCGCGGTATGGCTGTAGCACAGGGTATCCTTACAATGCGTGGCGGTATGACCTCTCACGCTGCCGTAGTTGCCCGTGGTATGGGTAAGTGCTGCGTATCTGGTGCAGGTGAAATCAAAGTTGACTACGTTGCCAAGACCGTTGAAATGGGTGGCAAGACATACAAAGAAGGCGACTGGATTTCTCTCAACGGTTCTACCGGTGAAGTATACGATGGCCAGGTTCCCACAACCGAACCCGCCCTCGACGGTGACTTCGCAGCAATCATGAACCTCGCCGACAAATTCACCAAGACCCTCGTCCGCACCAACGCCGATACTCCCCGTGATGCCAAGCAGGCTCGCAAATTCGGCGCCCAGGGTATCGGTCTCTGCCGTACAGAACACATGTTCTTCGAAGGCGACCGTATCAAGGCCGTACGTGAGATGATCCTTGCTTCTGACCTCGAAGGTCGTCGCAACGCTCTCGCTAAACTCCTCCCCATGCAGCGTGGCGACTTCGAAGGCATCTTCGAAGCTATGGACGGTTTCGGCGTGACTATCCGTCTTCTCGATCCCCCTCTGCATGAATTCGTACCTCATCAGACCGCAACCCAGAAAGAACTCGCTGAAGAGATGGGTCTCACCCTCGAAGAGGTGAAGGCTAAGGTTGACGCTCTTGAGGAATTCAACCCCATGCTCGGTCACCGTGGCTGCCGTCTTGGCATCACCTATCCCGAGATTACCGAAATGCAGGCTCGTGCAATCATCGAGGCTGCCCTCGCATGCAAGAACCGCGGTATCGACGTTCATCCCGAAATCATGGTACCTCTGGTTGGCTCACTCAAAGAGCTCCAGAACCAGGCTGACGTTATCCACGCAACTGCAGCTAAAGTATTCGAGGAAAAAGGCGAATCTATCCGCTACAAAGTAGGTACAATGATCGAGGTGCCCCGTGCAGCCCTCACCGCCAACGAAATCGCTGAGGTTGCCGACTTCTTCTCGTTCGGTACTAACGACCTTACTCAGATGACCTTCGGTTTCTCTCGCGACGACGCTCCCAAGTTCCTCAAGTTCTACAAGGAACATGGCGTAATCAAGACCGATCCCTTCGAGGTTCTCGATCAGGTTGGCGTTGGCCAGCTCGTTCGCATGGGCGTAGAAAAGGGCCGTGCAACCAATCCCGACCTCAAGGTTGGTATCTGCGGTGAGCACGGTGGCGAACCTTCTTCCGTAATCTTCTGTGCTAAACTTGGCATGAACTACGTGAGCTGCTCGCCCTTCCGCGTTCCCATCGCACGCGTAGCTGCGGCGCAGGCTGCAATTGAGGATTGATCTTCTAAGCGTTAGATAATCCATATAAAGGTCGTAATTCACTGGATTGTGTGTCTGGGAATTACGACCTTTTTTAATAAACGTTGCGATGAAAGAGGAAATAGACTCTCACACCGGAGAAAAATGGATTGAATTGAGTCAGGAGGAAATCAAGATGGGTTTCCTTGCTCAATGTGTGGAAGCTCTGGCTGAAATGGAAGGCTGCGAGTATACGGAAATGTTCCGTCGTATGGAAGGCGCCGACATGACTATGGGATATATCTTGAAGCATTATGAACCACTTCATACGCAAAGTTGGGAAAATGTCATAGAACAACTAAAAGAACTCCTCGCAAGGCGCGAAACTAAACAATAAACGATATGAATGGCTTTATCTCGGCAGAAGAAGCCATAAGACGGTTGAAGTATTTTAAGCCCACTAATCAGATCTGCATCCTCAATCAGCAGTTGCTCAATGATCATCTGACTTTCGTAGAATCTATTAAAATAGGAATCAATGAGTGAAAAAGATAAGGTGCTCCACCGCATATTGACAGCCTCGCAGACTGGCACAATCGTATGCCGTATTGCCGACCTGCTGGGCATCCCCCCTTATGAAGCTTTCCGTCGGTTCATTATGAGCAAGACATACGCAAACTTCCGGAAGCCTGGCTCCGCGCTCTCAATGTGTGGAGATCCTGCTATAGTGGAAGAATTTCTCAGCGAAAACAAGTGAGTTTAACCATACTACCCATTGCTGATAAGGCGTATAAACTCGTTGCCGACATGATGCGGGTCTCCCGCAATGAAAATCCCCGGCATTGCTGCCGAGGATAATCTATTTTGGGTTTAGCCTATGATTACGGCTTCCTGCGGTTCGTTATATGTTGTTTGTTGACTCGATAAGTCAGTATTCCTACAAGCACAACAAATATTAGCGCACCCAAGCCCGCACAACCACGCATTATCAACATAACTTTGGTCGAGATATTCTCTATCCAGATAGTCATGGTCAGGAGAAGAATAATCACCACCGCTATAACTGCCAGCGCGACGTACTTCAACCGCCTGTTCTCAGGCAAATTGTAGAGCCGATTCAGTTCATCTCGGTCATTTAAGTACTTATCAATATTATTCTTGCCTTCCATTGTAATTATCCGGGCTAATATTGCGTCTAATAAGTAAACTTCAAATTTTTGCTTATATGCGTCTTCCTTGGGGCTATTACGTTTTATATTTGGTAGGCAGTGCCGCCTTCCTTTGGTTTTTAGACAAATTCGAAATTATAAAGTCGAAGGCGGTACGATACTTCGTCGGCATTGTTGTCTATAACCTTATCTGCGCGGTGATTTACGAGCTCTTTCTCGCTCCGGCATAACGCATTCGCACTAATCAAAGCTTCCCTGTCAAATCAATAATTGTTGAAAGAATAGGCCACAAGGTAGATGTGTGTAAATTTTTCCTCGCCATTATTTCCAGCTTCGGTGTATTCCTGTTCCCTGACATCAAACGGCCAGCCGTTAGGAAGATATGAGATGCTGAAATTAGATTCTTTCGCGCACTCCTCTATGTTTACCTCGCTGTCAAAATTCTCCTCGAAATTTTCTTTTACCGCCGGATCTTTCGCCATTTCTATCAGGGCCGCCACTAAAGCTTTAACATCAGATATAGGAATTATGGTTCTTACACCGGCTGAGATGTTATAATACCCCTCATCATCGATCTGGGCGCTTGTATATTGTGTGCTGGCATATTGGTCTTCGGTCGCATCTTCGTTTTCGAACAGTTCGCCCAGAGCATATGATCCTCCGTGGCAGACAAACAGATGTTCAAGGTCCTTGGTGTAACTCTGAATCAGGAGGTCGGTGTTTACATTCTTTGTGTACTCTTCAAAGTCAATTCCCAATTCATCGAAAGTCTTCATCCATGACTGTTTCTTCAGTTCCTTAATCGCCGCCTTGAATGTATTCTTGGCTTGTTTTTTAAGTTTGTTGAGATTATCGTATTTTACAATACGTCCATATTCATCAGTCTCAAAATTGATGGTCGTGCCTATCATTCTGTTTCCGAGCCATGATACGATTTTTTCTTGAATAGCCGCTGCATCTTTACTGAAGACGGAATCACATTGCATATCCAGAATGGTGTAGCTCATCTTATAGCCGGTCTCGGTCGAGTCGGTGACCGTAACCATTACCTGAGTAGAGAGGCCGGCGGTTTTAGTCGTGTCTCCGTCTTTGAACTTCCATTTGCTGTTTTCTATCTGGTATACAACCGTGTCATGTTTGCAAAACCAGCCTATAACGGTTAGCATGGAGTCTTGCGGAACTTCATTATCGCTTGGCTGCTCCGCGCCCGAGCAGGGTATGACCATCCAACTTATAATTGCAGTAAGAAATAGAAATGCTAATAATTTTTTCATAGTATTATTTGGTGATAATAGGTGTCTTGAATTAAGGCGATATATGGGTTTTTCGAGTGCAAAGATACTAATTGTTGACGTAAGTCTGTAATCGCATTGCAAAAAAAGAGTACCTTTGCGTATAAGCTGCGTATTAACTAATGCGGTTGAAGAATCGTATAACTCCTTTTGAATTTGCTATGAATTGGGATTGGTCAGTGATAATTGGAGCCTTAGGCGCCTTTACGGGTCTCTCGCTGGATAAGGTCTTTCGGAAGAAAATCGGTCGACCCGCTTTGAGTTACCTGTTGGCTCTTTTGGTGACGGTAGTGCTGTTCGGCATTCTCGCCTTTTTCGTCAAGAGTGTGATACAAGGCTGCCCCGTAGAATAAAGCAAGCGAGCCACGGTCAATGTCGACTGCGGCTCGCTTTGTGTGGGGGCTTAGAGCTTTTATTTTCGCTCCGGGCGCCTTATTGTGCCTTTTACAAATAGATTGACGCGGCTGTTGGACGCGTTTGAGCGTACTTTGATTATCTTCAGGAATGGCCCGTGAGGATAGTCGCGTCCATCGTAGGTGATGTTTATCACGCCCGAATCTCCCGGTTCGATGGGAGTCCGTGTATATGATGGTGAGGTGCAGTTGCAGTCGGATACCACTCCCGTTATAGTCAGCGGGGCATCTCCAGTATTGCGGAATATGATAGATCCGCTTTGGATAGAGTCGCCGTTGAACAGACCGAGGTCGATAGTGCGGTCTGACGGGAACTCAATTACTGCTTGCGGAGTAGAATCGGCGCTGGCAGGCATTATAGCCAGACAGAATACTAACGTAAATGCTACAAGAAGCGGTATGGCAACGTATCTCATTTTATCAAAATTTTGCGTCTTAGCGGTTCAACTTCGTCGGTGCGGGCATCGAGCACGTATACACCTGCAGGTAGATCAAACGATACAGAATTGGTGCTCGCGTCGGCAGAATGTACCAGGCGTCCGATTGTGTCGAAGACATTGACGGCGATTCCTCCGCCATTGTCCGGAGCGGTGACGGTCACTGTCTGCTGGTTTATATCTACGCGGATCATATCGCAATCGAGGCTTTCTTCAATCGCGGTCACGATGTAGAGGCGTGAGCTGGCCGAGCCTTCGATGGTGTATTCCATTCCTTCAGTAATGGGCATTGTCTCGCCCGTGGCTGCATCGTAGAGCTGCGCACCATCCAGGGCTGACGAGCCATCAAAGCGAAGTGTGGTGTGCTCGCCGGCAGTTGCCAGCACGCCGAGTTCTGTAGATCTCAGAGAGGGTAGGGTGTTCACCGTGGCGGCCATATTGCCAGCTATGGTGTATACTCGGGTGAGTGCTTGCTGGTGACTGTCGAGCAGGAGGGCTACGTCTTCAGCTTCGTCATAGGCATCGGAGGCGTCTCCGTTGATCGAGATTACGGCTTGCGACATTGCTCGTCCATCTTCAGATAAGGCGGTGATGCGGAGCGACGGCTCGCCGGATGCACGTGAGGCATGCTCGCCTTCACGCAGGGCCGGAGTGCGGAGGAAGTTGCCGCCTTCGGGGTCATGTTTTTCTGCCTTTGTCCATTCTGAGCGGAACTTCAATGTGACGCTCTTCACGGCAGCCTTTGTCTCTACAAAGAATCCCTGCATTGGTGCGATATAGTCTGCGTTGGCCAGTGTGCTGTTTTCGAAGCTGGCGCCATCATATATAGCGGCCCCCTGGCCCTCGCTGTTGAGGATCCAGTACTTGGCATTGATCACACCTGCATTGCCCTCAAGGAAGGCAGCCATATCGAGGTGTGCCATGTAGGGGTTGCCGATGAGGAAATATTTGCCGGCTTCTGCGCCCTGTACCGTCACGCTGATTTCGCCGGTCTGCGACTGGTGGAGCTTGGCCGCTGAGCGGGTGATGGGAGTGTTGTGGCCGGTCTGCGTACCGCTGTGGTCGTAGTAGAGGAATGAAGTGTCGTCTTTGGGCAGACGGAACATCACATGCTCAACGTCGTCTTCAACTTTGGCCTCGCTCACGTCGGCTTTTACCGAGAAGCCTGAGCCGGCCTGGCTGTAATCAACGTCAACGTCGTTATAGACATTACTCCAGGTTGTGCGCACAGCTACATTTACGCCCTGATTATCTCCTCCGAGTTCGTATACGGTAGCGCGGGCGGTGTTCCACGAGCGCTGGTATACGGCCGGGGCGAAACGGTCGTTAATCGCCTTGTCGAAGGTTATCGGCTTGAATAGTTCGGTGGTCTGGCGCACGCCGTCGGTAGGCAGATACATATCGCCTGCCACCACGCCTGAGATAGGCAGAGAGAGGGTATACCACATCGCGGGCTCGATCTCGAAGTCTACCCATGCGCGGTTATGTGTCAGCAGATCCTGGCCGGCAAGTTCGGCGTTGGAGTGGAAGTGTATCTGGTCGCAAGTGTTGGTGTACCATGGCCGGCATGCAAGGCCGTTGTTGCGCTCGCGGGCAGCCATGTCATATTGGATGTCTCTGGTCGCTGCGCTGATGCCTTCTGGTGCAGTGAGTGAGGCAGCCCACTTGAATGTCTCACCGTCAATCGTAACTTCACGTATGTCGGCTGCCATAGGCGCATAAAGCTCCGGCACCTCGACTCCGGCCGGTACAATCACTTTGGTGAAGTCCATCGGCACGAATGAGTTGGTGGTTGAGGTAAGCTCGGCGCGGTCGGTAACGAAATCGTTATAGTCAGCGTCTGCGCCGTCAGCGGTATGGAGGAGATCGGAGGTGCTTACACGGCGCCAGTTGGCGTCATTGCTCCAGTTGTTGGAGCCGTCTGCTCCGATCCAGGCCTGATATTCGGGCACAACCTTAAGCGAGAATACGTGCTGACCATGGCAGTGACGTACAAGGCCTTCGCCATTGTCTCCGGTCGGAAGCGAGGCCACGCCGTTCTCGCGGAAGGAGAACTTGAGCCTGTAATACCGGCCTTCCTTGAAGTTGAAATTGCGGTCGAATACCATGCAGAGGCGATTACCGCTTGCACCTGAGGCAGCTTCGGCTTTAATCTCATACATGCGTCCGATGGCATAAAGGCCAATGGGGTTGCCCTCGTCATCGGTCTCGAGATTAAGGTCGAGATACTCGGGGTCATCAGTTTCGGCGAGATAGATATATGGGTCTTCGCCTATGCGTTCGAGGGCGGTCACTCCGTCTGTCACCACTTCGACTTTGCGTACCGGTATAGTCAGCTGAGCTGTCTGGGCATTGTCGGCATCGATGCTGGCGGCGCTTACCGAGCGTAGCTGGCGAAGGCCTACACGCAGTGGCACATCATCGATCCAATTGGGATAGTCGATGGCGAGGCCGTGGTTGAGTTCCGGTGAATTATTACGCACGGTAAGACGTATTTCCTGCGGATGCATGCACACAAGGTATTTGTCCTGCGTCTCGCGGTCGATAGGAATTGCCACAACGTAGATATGGGCCGTATCGGTATTCGCTTCAAGCTTGATGGGGCGGAATACGAACGAGCTCTTGTTGATCATCAGACGCGGAACTATATCGCTGTTGGGATCTGTACCTTCGGGTACTGTTGCAAGCGACTCAAGGTAGTTTCGCATGTCTTCGGTATATTCTCCTGTGGCCGGTACATCCCAGGTGGTGGCGTTGGGATATTCCTTGCGGAAGTTGGCCATCACGGTGTAGAGGGGCAGTCCGGTCGCAGGATCTGTCTGGTCGAGGTAGCTGGTCATGCTGCCATCCCACCAGTCGAGCACGTCGGCTTCGGGAACATCGACGAGCTGTCCATTCTCATCGAGAGCCTGGACTTCGACCTGAACCACGGGTGTCTGGTTTTCGCATACCACGATATTGTCAAGGTCAGGCACGGCAATGCCGTCAACCTTCACTATACCTGATGCATGGATGCGGAATTCGCTGCTCTTGCAGCATTTCGACCCGAGGTCGAAGTGTGAGGCGCCGGGTTCGATGCTTGAGCCGTCCGACTCACGTTCATAGAGATAGAGCGCCACAATATATTCCTTGCCGGCGATGAGGTCTCTATCCTGAGGCTTGGTGTTGATCACAAGATACCGGTCGTTCTCGATGGTCGAGCGGAATGCCTGGCTACCTACCTCTTTGTTGTTTTCGTCATATTCGGGGTTTGAGCGGTAGTGGGTATTGAAGGTCACACGGCCATAGGTCTGCTGGGCGCCCTGGCCCTTCATATACTCATATTTCACCACGGCTTTAGCGTAGGCCTCCTCGCCGGATAGACCGTCATTGAGCGCCTGGTTGTATTTCTCCTTGTCGAGGAATGTGTAGAAACAGTCGATCTCGTAGCCGTCGGCAGCTGTGTTGGCCTCGCCTATACCTAAAGTGGCGAGCATCACGTCGAATGGAGTCTCCACGCGTACCTCAGTGCCCTGCTCGTTGCGGCAGAGCGGCATGGTCTGATAGGCGTATACACGGGGCTTGGCCACATACACGCGTATATCGTCGATGGCATAATCCGCACCGGCTGAGCTGAGGCAGTTGTTTTCGAGTACAAGCTTATAGGAGTGGATGTCTTCCGATGTGAGGTTGAGCTGGCTCAGGTTAGGGGTAAACTGATAGTAGACGTGTTGCCAGCGTCCGTGCGTGTTGTCGGGCACGTATCCGGTCACGAAGCTGTGGAGGGTCACCTCCGTACCATCGTTCTTCACCACGTTGAAGTTGAAGATTATATTTTCACGCTCCACGTTGGTCGAGAACTCCGCAAGCCATGCCGATACAAAGAGGGTCGAACCAGGGCAGAGGTCATTGATGTTGAGCGATGCCGTAACACCCGGGTCAGAGGCGGCGTTGGCGTAGTAGAAGAAGCCGCGGTCTTGGCCTTCGGTGTCATAGAAGAGACGGTCGAAGCGTCCGGTTCCTTTGCCGAAGTTTTCAGCCTGAGTACCTTGCTCGGCACCTGATCTGTATGGAGTGATCACCGAGTGGTCGGCAATCATATACATACTGTAGTCATGTGGGTTATCGTAGCCGTAGGCATACTGGGAGTTTTCCCAGGGTACAGGCCACTTGTATTTTCTGGAGGCTCCTGTGCCGCCTGGTATGTTCGAGCCACGGTAGAGATAGTCGGAGGGATTGGGGAATTTCTCAAAGAGACGGTATTCGTCGAAGTTGACCACGGCTATGGGGTCTCCGTAGAGGTCGTGGAGTGTTGCAGGGCGGGTATGCGCATATTTGTCGGTAAGCATTTCTGCTTCCGAGGTCATCGCCGCACCGGCTTCGTCCACAAAGTTAACTATATATTCTGCAAGTATAAGCTCCTTGTCTGACCCGTAGATCTTAAGTTCGTTTCCGTTCTCGTCGCAACCAACCAGATGGACGGTGAAACGCCCGTGCGCATTTGCCGCATCGCACTTCATCATTCGGGAGTACGATTTGCCTGCGTCGTAGAAGTCGAGAGGATTGGGGCCCGTCGGTAGATTGCGTGGGGTCGGACGGCTGTAGTCGGCCATCTGATAGAAAATACCTGAGCGGTCATTGCCATCGCGGTCAGTGACCTTTATCTTGCTCCTGCGCACACGACGCACTACGCCGGCCGGGTCTTTGTAGAACATGGTCGTACGCGTATCTTGTTCCACGGGTTGGGGATGCTCAAAGCGGATCTGGAAGTCGGCTCCGGCGCGAGCACGCACGGTGCGTCGGTTTTCCGACACATATTTCTCGTTTTTTTCCACCGAGCCCGATACCTCTTCGGCAATATCGTAGGCATTTACCACACGGAATATGTGGCGGAAGGCGATGATAGGCTCTGTGATGGTCTTCTTTTTGTAGTCAACATTTACGGGAATGCTGAAGGTCTGGCTGAAGTCTGCCGCAATATATTGGGTCTTGAATGTTTCGCCAGCCGGGCAATAGAAGGTGGCGTAGACGCCACGTGAGCGGTTACCGGGGGTATCCATCACCAGGGGCAGTGCGTAGCCCCAGCCTCCGATTTTCCAGTTGCTTTCGCCCATGCCATCCTTTTCTGTCACGAGTCGGGAGTCGGTCACTGCATAGGGGAGAGTCTGAAGGCCATTGCCTTGGTTAACATCATAGCATTGTGCTAATAAGCATACTTTTCCACGGACAAAGGCGCTTTGCTGGTTGTCGTATCCCTTAACGGTGGCGGCATTATAGCTGTTCCAGATTGTGGCATGGTTGCCGGCATATCCGCACATGGCTGCACTCTCCTCAGCGCCTTCTATGCTGCCGAGCACCGCGCAGTTGTGTATAAAGACCTGGAATTGTGAATTCCAACGTTTGTTGCAGCCTAAAAGTCCTCCCGCGTTTTTCCCAGAGGCCTTTACGGTTGCATGTGTGGAGACATTATATATCAGAAGTGTGCCGGAGCTTTCGTCCTTGATATATTCTTCAGCATCTATGGCGCCCACAAGGCCTACGAATTCCCTTCCGACGAATCGGCATGAGCTATGCACATTCAGGTTGCGGATGGTGGCCGAGCCTACGTGACCGAACATACCTACTTCGCTCGAGTCAGGTCTATCTATCACAAGGTTGACGATTGAATGACCGCCACCATCGTAAAGTCCACGGAAGGGCTTTTTCCAATGCAAACCGATAGGATTTATATCTGTGCGTCCTCCAAAGTCGAGGTCGGCGCACTGCAGGGCGGTGATACGCGTTTCTCCGTTATGCACCCTGTCGATCAGTTGCTTGTAGTCGTCGACAGTGTAGATATACATGTCGTAATTCTCTGTCGCGGCTTTTGTCAGCTGCGTGCTGCCGTAGTAGCCGTTCGACTCGCTACGGGCTATGAATTGCGGATCATGAAGGAAGTCAAGATATTTATTATTGCCATCGGTGGTGTAATCATACCATCTTACAAAGTTTTCGTGGTATGCCGTGGAGGTGAGAAGGTCGGAGAATGGATAGAGTGTAGTCACCTGGCCCGGAATGGCATATACTGTACGCTCGGTTACGTGTGTGCGCTGGCGATTGCCCTCTTCTACGCGGCCCCAGGGGGCGGTCTCCTTGTTGATGTATCGGAAGTCGGGCATCTCAACTCCGTTTTCCTCAAGCATAGAGGCGTCGCCAGTCCAGGCGCCGTTGCTCCATTTGCTCCAGTCGCACCAATCCCATAATGTATTGGTGTTGTGGTTGATAGGGTCGATAATGCCGTGCGTGTGCACAAATTCGAAATCCCTGTAATGGTCGTTGTAGTCGAATACCGTATGCGCCTCATCCACCATCACCGACGATGGATTGGTCTTTATCGAGCTGAGGTCTATCTCGGATTTGTATAGCTGGAATTCAGCTAAGATCATGTAGTACATGCCTCCCGGCTGGTGTATAGCGCCGTCGTTAGTCTTGGTGCAAGTAAATTTCAGCCAGGTATAGCCCGAGGGAAGATGGAAGGCATTGGAATAATTCTCTTCGCCCGGACTTGCAGCCTTCCCGGAGAAGGGAATGTCGACCATGGCTATGTTTTCATCCCATGCCACACCATCGCGGCTGCCGTCGATGCGGAATTGAATGGGATGACCGTTTGTTGTGCCGGCTCGCGCCTGCGTATACAGGTAAAGATTGTCTGATTGTTTGGTGGGCTCATCGAGTCTTGCCTCGATGCTGACAAGGCAAGCCATCGGCTCTACATGCTTTGATGCATCTTCGCCTGGAGCACCATAGGTATAGTTCGAGTGAAAAACCGAGGCGGGGTCGCGGTCGATAAGACGCTCGGCGAAGACACCGTTATCGCCTTGTTTTTGCTCAAGGTTGTTTACCCTTATGCGTGTGAAGTCATTCAGCAGAGGCTGTACCTGACGGGAATTGGCGCCGACCGTAAAGATCGCCGCCAGAAGGAGTGCCATGCTTGCTGAATAGCGGTATATGTTATTTGTCAGTCGGTGTTTCATTTCTTATCCTCCCGAATGATGTAGATTTTGCGTTGATAGGAGAGTTGCGAGTCTTTAAGCCCTACGGCTAAAGTTATTACGGCTGTGCCTTTGGTGGCTTTGAGTTCGCCGGTTATTTCCCCAGTGGAATTGTCGTAGATCACCGGGCCTGATAAAATACCCTCGGGGTCTTCTGTCGACACTATGTCGATTTTCAGCTGTGAGGGTTGCAGCCACGGCGCGCCTTGCTCGCCCTTGCGCATAAGGGGCGTGATGGAGAAGAGGCCTTCTGTGCCGAAGCGCACGTAGTAGTCGCTGCCCTTCATTTCGTTGACTACAGCTGGGTAGCCGCCGATGGGCGGATAGAACTTGACATCAATTTTGACCACATAGTCGGCGAGACGCACAGGTATGCGGATGTAGTCGTTTCGGTTGATGTAGGTCAGTTCCGGGGTCAGCATCGTCACGGTGTCGCGACGCGCGATGCCACTTTCGCCGCTGCGGTGAGTGAGGTCGAGAAGAATCACATAGTGGCCCGTGGGGTGGCTGAGGTCGGCACGCGACTCGAGGGTATAGAACAGATGGCTCACACCGCGCTCGGCAGAGGCTTGCAACTCTGCGTTGCCCAGATTGCGGCATACGGTGGTCGTATCGGCTTCCTCACAGAGCACTGGAGCCTGCCCGAGTGTGGTATAGTCGGGGTAGAGGCTCACACTGCCGGCACCCATGGGGCGCATCCACATCTGGTGGAGTGTGATGGGGCTCTCGGTGGCGTTGGAGAACATGAATTCCATCTTGGCAACCGTGCGCACAACTTCAACCGAGAAGGGCTGAGTCACCTGCTGGGTGACGGTCACGGTCTGTAGACCGGCCATAGGTATGCGGTTGTTGGCAGCCGTCCAGGCTTCGGGCTTGATGGATAGAAGGGTCGCCTTGGCTTCTTCCGGCACGGGTTGGCCGACTGCGAAATTCATCTTGAGCGAAGCCGGGTCGAAATTCGCATAGGAATACACCGTATAGGTGCCGCGGTCGAGTTTTGCTGTGAACTGATCCATTTCAACGGCCGATGTAGGGTTGCCGGTGAGGATGGAGCGCACGATGCCGCTTTGGTCTGC
>CAJUJB010000064.1 GCA_910586595.1 uncultured Muribaculaceae bacterium
ACCGGAAGGAGAACCGCACCATTTACAATCAAAAAATTGGCGTAGGTTGCCGGCAATCGTATTCCGTCATCCGGATCATAGATCGGGTCTGGCAACGGAAGCTCTATCAGATTGTAAGGCTGTCCGGAAGCTGTTCGCAGAGCCTCAAGCTCACGACGCATGGCTGTCAGACATTCGTAGTGGCTGTCTTCTTGATCAGAGCAGCCTGTGTAGAAAATCACGTCTCCCGGCGGTGCAAGACGCACTAACGTATCGATATGGCCGTCGGTATCGTCACCCTCCAGAGCCCCCTTGCTAAGCCAATGCACTGTATGAAGGTTGAAATTCTTTCTAAGATATGTCTCAACCTCATTGCGGTCGAGATCTCCGTTGCGGTTGGGAGACAACAGGCAATCTTCGGTTGTAATCATCGTGCCCCGGCCGTCAGACTCTATTGAACCACCTTCAAGCACAAAACCGAGCCGATTGATTCTCTGACCGGCAACTATACCGGTCTCACAAAGGCGCAGAGTTGCAAGGTTATCGCGGTCGGCTGCAAATTTAAGCCCCCACCCATTGAATTTAAAATCATTCAGATAACTACGTCCATCCTCATCAAGCAGAGTTATGGGGCCGTAATCACGCGTCCAGGTATCATTGGTGGGGAGGTTGATGAAAATAACATTTTCACGCAGCTCTCCTTCGGGGAGATACTCCTCATCCGGTTCTTCCGGGCCAATCAATATTACTTTGGCCCGTTTAGCAACGGCAGCAATAATGTCGGCATAGCATTTGCGCACATCCGCAAGCATGTGAGCCCAATCAGTGTCTGCATGAGGCCACGCCATCAATATCGCCTGACAAGCTTCCCACTCTGCGGGAAGTCGATGTTGAGATTCGTTCATTCTATATTATCATAGTCGTTGAGGCTATCCCAGACTGAGTTCCGGTCGGAGCAATACGCTTCGCAGAATTCTATGAAGCCATTCTTCTCCGATGTTCCTTGTTCCCGGCAATACTCGCGGTATGCCCGACGTAGTTCTGGATCATCAATAAGCGAACGCTTGAATTCCGACTCTGCTATGTCAATTCCGGGTGCCTCTTCTATTATTGATATGAATAAGTCTGTAATGTTTTCCATTATATCAGGTCAAGGATTTATTATGAGGCCAAAAGTAAATAAAAATTGACGAAACGCCACCAGAAGGGCGTTAAACATTCTTAAGCTTGGCAGATGACAGCGTTAAAACAATGTTTTTTCACCCTTTTCCAGAGCAAGAAGCCTCATTTTAGCGTCTAAACCGCCTGAATACCCTCCTGGAGAGCCATCGGAGCATATTATACGGTGGCATGGGATGAATAAGGGCAATAAATTAGCGCCGGCAGCGCGGGCCACTGCGCGGATGGCGGCAGGAGTGCCACACATCTCTGCAAGCTGGCGGTAACTGATGACTGATCCGTATGGAACAGCTGAGATCTTATTCCATACTTCAATCTGTGATGGAGTGCCATTCAATGTCAGCGGAACCGTAAACTCCCTCAACTCACCTTTGAAATATAGCTGTATTTCCCGGCCGGCGGCCTGCAGAACCTCAGTATCGCCTTCTTCAAAATCGGAGTTTAACCTGCGCCGCAACTCTGCCTCCGATTTGGCGCCATACCAATCGCTGAGACATAGCTTACCCCCGCAATCGCCCAAAATAAGGCGTCCTGCAGGGGTAGAGAGAAGTTGTGTTATGATTTTCATTTACGACGTCGCACTGAGCGTGTGGCATTTGACGAAGACGAGGAGGAAGCTTTCGGTGCCTTGGGCTTGGATACCTTCTTCTCTTTCGTAGAACGCTTGGTTGAGCGGGCCGATGCTCGGGTGGTAGAAGTTTTTGCAGTAGCTTGCTCGACCTGAGTGGAATCCCCGCCCGCAGCAAGAGCCTCACGGGCTTCTCTGGCTGCAATAACTTCTTCGCGAGTCGGAACCCAGAGTTTCTTTTCAAAATCATCAAGACGATTCTGTATGCTGTCCTGGGCCTTCTTCAGCGCGTCGGGATCAGGATACATCTGAACCATCGACTTATTTTTCAGATTGCGGGTCTTGTAAATATCGCCGTCATAGAGGTTGAGCGTGAAGAAATCATCGTACGTGCAGGTGGGGAGATTATTGTCATCATCGATGAAAATAGTCTGCGCTGCAAGATAAGGCCGGAGATCGGAGAATTTGACCCAGAACATTGGGTACTTCAATGCATCGCCACCGAAGTCACCACTGCGGTGCAGCACGGGGCAGATAGCCTCAACTACCGGACGCAGCCGATTACTCCTTGTATCGAATTCCCAACGCTCGACTACGTAATACGAGAGAACCTCATTGGTGGGCACGTCGTTCTCATCTATATTGAATTTAGGATTCTTTTCAGTCGATCCTTTTGCATCAGTATAGGGGATATAGAATCTGTCAAGAATATCGCGGGTCTTGATACGGTACTGGTCGGTGAAAATCTCACGGCCGTCAAGATACTCGTAAGCCGGAAGCGTGTTGGATGCCAGAAGCCGCATGATGATACGGAAAAGATTCTCCTGCCCGTCAATCGGCTCTTCAGGGAAATATAGAGGGGCATTCTGGTCTTTATCAAGATCAATCGATCGATAGATAACCCTCATCCATTGGCGGTCGGCATCTGAAATCGACGAGTTGTCTTCAGAAAAGAAATTCTGCATACGCTCGGTCACAACGGTACCGTCCTGTTGCTTGGGCGCGTTGCGGTCGGCCGTACGACGACGCACAACCCCGGCTCCATCGTCTTGTGCAAAGACAGAGGCTGAAGTGCATACGAGTGCAGCCGTGACTAAAGCTGTTTTTATTATTTGATGCATAATCTTTATTGGCGAAAGATGAGGATTTTAGTTAATTATGACTTCCATTGGCGAAAGATCGCGGGTAATACCATCCGGGCCTTTTGCTTTGATTCTGGAGATAAAGAACCGTTTGCCACGGCCAAGACGTTGGAACTGGGCTTTCTGACGCTGTGAAAACTCTGAGCCGGCGCTAACCTCCGGAAGGGCGTTGCCTGACGAATCGAAAAATACGGTCTCGAAGCTCTCCACAGTAAATGGCGTATCAAGAAGGCCATCGTCGATGGCTGCCTCAAGACCAGGCGAAGCCATCAGAAGAGCTTTTGCAAAAGGCTTGCCGCCACGGTAGTGATCTATATTGCCCTGCGCATCCTTGAATGCGATGAAGGGAGTCGGATCGGGAAGTTTACGCACGCGGAATGATGTTGCAGCCATCGTCACTGGATGACCGTCCATCGTCGCTGTTACGGTGACTACGGCTTCTTTGCCAACACCTTCCGGCCGGGCAACCCAATGATCGCCTTCGCGGGTCAGCGTGCCATTGGTCATGGTGGCTGAAATATCGCCCATTGCCACGCCTGGCACAGAGATGCTCACCGGGTTATTGACGCCTGCATATAACACATTCATCAAGGTAGCCGAAACGGTGGCCATCGGTTCGATTACAGTATACGACGACGAGAAGTCGTGACGCGTGGTCGATCCGTCGCCATGAGGTACTTCAAGCCAGCCTTTATAGTCGAAAGTACCAGTGGCACCTGCGTTGACCTCGTAGAGGCCGGTGCTGTTGTCGAGCTGTTTTCCCTCGATGAATACGAGTGGGCGCTGTGTGGTATCCACGGCTGCGAGTACAATGTTAGCTGAATATTTGCCTCCGCGCATCACAAGACGCGACTGAGGCATCACATATGCGTTGAGTTCGTTTACTCTAACATCGCCGGCATCAACCTGCGATAGAAGAGACGACAGCACTTCGCCTTCAGCATATAGGATGTCGCTCTGCAACTTCGACAGAAGAGTGACAGCTGCCACTACCGGCTGATTGTCAAATTTCGCTTCCTCCCATTGCTGTGGGGCAAGTGTACCGGCTTTGGCAATAGGAGCTGTGGCAAGAGCTTCTTCTATCGTGCGACGCTTAAGAGAATCCGGAATCAACGAGCTGACGAAATCCCTGTAGCCATCAAGGCGGAGACGCAATGCTTTGCCGCGCGGATTGCCGGGCGCAAGCATTATCACAGCCGCAGATTCGAGGTCGTCACGATTGAGAATATTATCGGGGTCGCCATCTTTACCATCAGCCTTATGCACGATGGCAAATTTGAGACTGTCTACATATCCGTAGAGATTTGCAGTGGCCTTACGGACTTCAGAGGCTTTGTCGAGCCAGACCTGCCCTTTTTCGGGATTCTGCTCGGCAAGGCTCTCAAGCTGCCCATATATAGCTGTATTGCGGGTGCTGAAATTCGTATTTGAGCGTTTGAGGCCCTCATGTACCTGCGTGAAGCCATCAAGCACATCGCTCGACACATTCAGCGCAAGCATGGCCGTCAGGACGATATACATAAGGTTTATCATCTTCTGGCGCGGAGAAAGCCTTGTTGAGTTTGCTCCCATATCTTAGTTGCTGGATTGCTGACCTTGTTATATTATTTGGTTAGGATGTGTGAGCTTATTTATGCTCAACTCCTGCAGGATGCTGGACGCCGTTGACGTTTACATGGATTCCGTCGATGTCGGGAGGCGTCATGGCGGGGCGATACATGTTGACAGTCATGGCTGTAAGCATCTTCTCATATACTGAGTTGAGCTGCTGCATGTAGCGGGCCATTTTCTCAGTCTCCTCACAGTAACGGGCGCTCTGTGTGGCAGATTTCTCATACATGTCGCGGATGTCCTTTATGCCGCGGTTGACACGGTCAATTGAGTCAATCTGCGATGATACGCTGCGGAGCTGAAGATCGTAGATTGTGTTGAGACCTCCGATATTGCGGTGGAGGGCCTGCATCTGATCGACATAGCCACGCGAGCTTTCAGAAATCTCTGCAGAGTTCTCGGTGATGGCCTTATAACTCTCCAACAGGGTTGCGGACACTTCATTGAGGGCCGATGTTGTGGCATGGAGCTGCTGCATATCTGCTGCAATGGCAGCCATCTGGTCAAGGTACTGCTGTGTGGCGCTGGTCAACTCGGCCATACGCGAAAGCTGGTCGGCGGCAGCCGCCATCTTCGAGATACTCTCGCTCAGCGAACGGCTATCTGACTCAGAAAGATCAATATTGTCAGGAATGCCGGCTGCACGACGGGCCTGCGCACCCGATACGGCGGGAGCTCCGGCTCCTGAGCCAGCGCTGAATGTGCCACCGTTGACAATTGTCACACCACCGGCGGGAGCCTCACCGTCTTTATCTTTATTTCCTAAAACCGGAAAGACATCCTCCCAATGGTATTCTTTAGCCGGACGGTCGAAGGCAGTGAGGACGAACATGAGCACCTCAGTACCCATACCGATCGACAACAGCGCGTTACCGCCGGGGAGGTGAAGAATTTTGAAAAGGGCACCCCAGATAACGATGGCGGCACCGATACTGTATGCGAAATTGAAGAAGCGCTGCCCGTTCTCACTGCTGATGAACGCGCTTATGCCGCGCTTATATTGCTGGACTTTTCCCATTGTCTTGCTGTATAATATTGGAGAGGATATTACTATCTTTTCTTATTCTGTTTCTGGCCTTTGGCAAAGCCTATCTGTGTGCGTACGCATCTGAAACCGATATATGAGCGCTGCTCATTCTGGTACTCCCACATGCGGAGGTCGGAGCGAACATTATGGGCTACATCTTTCCAAGATCCACCGCGGATGATCTTACGTTTCATTTTATACGGATCCTCGATGGCGGCATCGTATCTGTATTCAGGGTTAAGGTCATTGGTGAGACGACCCACACTTTCTGTAAAGGCTGTCGATGTCCATTCGCTCACATTACCTGCCATGTCATAGAGGCCGAAATCATTTGGAGCGTATGTGCCCACACGGGATGTGATTACATGGCCGTCCTTGACATAGTTGCCTTCCATTGGCTTGAAGTTGGCATAGAAACAACCTTTATCATCGCTCATGGTCAAGTCGCCATCCCAAGGATACATATTCTCGTCAATGCCTGCGCGGGCTGCGAATTCCCATTCGGCTTCGGTCGGCAAGCGATATGGTTCAACATATACACCCTCTTTGCCAAGAGCCCGACGGAGGTAGTCGGTACGCCAGTTGGCAAAGGCATTCGCCTGCTCCCAGCTGACACCTACCACAGGGTAGTCGCTGTAGCCGCCATGAGCAAAATACATGCGTACATACGGCTCATTATAAGCATTTTCGAAATCGTTTACCCACGCGGTTGTGTCGGGATATACGTTCACGATATAGGTGTTCAGGAAATCGTAGTCACCGGTAAGGCCTCTGGAAATGGTCTGCCGTACAATCTCGCCCTCTTCATTGATGAATGCCGTATCTTTAGAGATTACGGGTACATCGGTAGGCGTTGGCTTGTCGGTATTGTATTCGCGGCGCTTCGGGTCGAGACGGTTACGGCGACGGGCAGCTTCCGTATGATTGTAGATCTCATAGCGGTAGTTCATCTGTGATGCATCAAGCTCGCGGACACCAGTGATGGGGTTGGTGCGGTAGACGCTCTCGATGGCACGCAACTCGTCTTCATTCGGGTTACGCCAAGGAATAGCCTTGTTCCAGTTGAGATGAGGAGTGACAGGATTACCGTCACGGTCTTCTTCTATCTTGAAGTCTTCGTTACCTCCGTATGCCGGATCGGCGAGACGCTCGCGGATAATGGAGTCACGAACCCAAAATACAAATTGCTTATACTTGCCATTTGTAATTTCAGTTTCGTCCATCCAGAATCCATCCACGGATATACCGCGTGCGTTGGCCTGGAGATTCCATATGGAGTCGGCCTGGGCGACACCGACTTTCATCGATCCCCGGTCTACGAGAACCATGCCGTAAGGCGTAGGCTCAGCCCATGAAGTGCCGCCCACTCCTGTCACCTCACCGCCCGCCGAGCGAGTGCCGGAGGCGCAGGACGCAAGAGCTGCAGCAGTGATGCACGAAAACAATATCCGGTTGGCATTCTTCATAATATGCAAGAGTTGTGTATTACTTTCTTAGTTTATTATCTATTCCCTACATGATACGGACACTCTTGTGCCGATGACGGTTCTTGTCGGAGAGATCGAGCTTGAGACTGTAGCCCACGAAAATTTCATGGCTACCGGAAGACGCGGTGCGGATAGCGGAGGTGGCATAATCATAGCTGTAGCCGATGAAGAAGTTTTTAATCTCGGCTGACAGGATGGCTACCACTGCATCGTTCCATCTGTAACCGACACCGAAGGAGAACATCTTACGGTATCGCGCGCGCGCCGTCAACTCGCCGGTGGTAAATCCGAAGTCTGACTTGACAAGAACGGAAGGAACTATTTCAAATAACGTATTTTTTATAGGAATATTGCATCCGGCCGTGAAATACAACGTCCGCTTAGCCTGGAACTGGTACTTTCTATCACTTGACGTCTCTGAACCGCCAGAGCTACTCTCGGCGTTCATTGTAATCGACGGCGAGGTGAGATGTGTACACGACAAGCCTGCATAAAAACGGGGATGCTCATACCACAGACCGGCTGATGCGTCGAAGGCAGTACCATGTATATCGGAGGTGGGGATGGCATCGTCAGTACTCTGGTGATAATCGTCATCATCCGGAAGATAGACCTCCGAGCCCTTGAAGCTCTGGTCGATGAAGCCAAGCTGAAGGCCCACGCTCCACATGCCACCCCATTTGCGGAGCTTATATGCAATCTGCGCACCAATGTCGAGCGAACTGTAGAGACCCTCCGAGCCTTGCGAGACTTTCACACCTACGGCGAGGCGCTTGCTGCCAAGCTTGAAGGGCATGTCGGCTACGCCGGCAAAGGTCTGGGGTGCATTTTCAATTCCCAGCCATTGCAGACGTGCACCTGCACGTATACGTACAAAGTCGGTATTTCCGATAGCCGATGGGTTATAGTACGACGGCACCTCGTAGTACTGCGAGAATTGCGCGTCGGTCTGTGCGGAGGCCTGCCAGGCAGCCGCGCAGCCAAAAAGAGTAATAGTCGACAGGAGTGCCCGCAGTTTCATTGTGTCATTCAAAATAGAAGGTGAGCACTATCATTTTGGAGGTCGCCTTTGCCAGCGACTGTGTATATTTGAATTTCAATGGGTCGTCAGCCAGATCAGGGCGGTCATGAACAAGCACATCGCCTAAGCCAAAGCAGAATTTAATCTCAGGATTAAGCTTGAAATAAGGGAGATAGAAGTCGCAGCCAAAACCTACGGTAAGATAAAAATCAGTAGATTTAAGCTGGAAAATATCGCTGCGTTTCTTCGTAACGTCGAAGGCTGGCATAATACCGCCCACTGCATACGGCCGTGCATTACGGTAACGCTGCGCTGCAAATTTCAAATCAACTGGAAGGACGATGAATGTGGATTTGATATTCTGTCTTTCCTTTGCATCTGAACGGAGGTCGCGCATTGTCACATCACGGCTACCGAAATACATGCCCGGAGAAATACGTAGCGAAAAATAGGTATTCAGCCTCCAGTCGAACAGACCGTTGACACAGAATCCCGGTTGATAGGCCGGTTGCTCCATACGCCATTCTTCTCCATTCTCGGTGACAAACCCGTTATGAGTGAACCTCAGATCGGAGGTATAGGCGCCGACAGAGAAGCCTAAATGCCAAGGCCGGAGGTCGGCATAAGGCCGATTCTGTAATTTATCGTTAAACGTACGCGAAAATACGGGCGTCACACCAGCGACGCTCAAAGACAAAATAAAAAACAGAACCTTTAAGTACTTCATCAATTCTATTAACGCACCCCGGCCTCCATTATTGCCCTGATTGAGGGAATAAATGGCGTACGGCAAGCCCGAGATCACGCATGAAGAGGGCCGCGGGAGTCACCAACGGACGGAAACTCGTCTCTTTCGTCGGGGAGAACAGGCGCAGGGCTGCCGGGCGGCAGCTTACATTGATTTCCTCGGGCAAACTGACGGCATCACCATCGATATGGGCAGCCCCGGAGTGCTGACGTATGATTTTTGCTGAGGTGGTGCGTATAGTGTCGACATAGGCATTCTTCCTGATTAGCCCAGTTAAAATATCTACCCCAGCCATAGCCTCAGTGAGCAGGTTTCCGCCATGAACTATGGTTATATCCAGTTCGCCATCGGTAATGGATGCTGACGGTGCGATAAACGCATTATTTCCATATTGAGAGGCATTGCAGCATACCACCAGCAATGCCCGCTCTGTCATCACCTGCCCGTTGACCTCTATAACATATTCCTCAGGATGGAATTTCACATATTCGTTGATGGCATTCTTAAGATACATCATTATGCCCCGACGACGCTCACGCGCGCACCGCTCGCTTACGGCAGCGTCAAAACCGACGCCGAACGTACAGAAAAACGGCAGGTCGTTGGCAACACCGTAATCGGCATTTATTATATTGTTCTCCGATATAACCTTCAGCGATCGGTCAATGTCAACCGGAATACCGATGTGACGCGCGAGGCCATTTCCCGAGCCCGTAGGAATTATACCAAAAACTGTCTGGGTTCCGACGAGTCCGGATGCAATTTCATTGACTGTGCCGTCGCCACCACATGCCAGCACTGCATCAAATCCCTTGGCTGCGGCATTCATGGCCAATTCTCTCCCATGCCCCGGGCCTTCAGTAAAGGCAATCTCGAACTCAAGGCCCATTTTCCTCATCTTCTTATAGAGATGAGGAATAATACGGTGCTTCGATATACGGCCTGAGGCCGGGTTGACAATAAGGAGATATACCATAGCCTATCAGTCGATCTTTATAAATACCGGAATCAAAGCCTTGACATTTACGGGAGCTGGAATGCCCTTGATTTTGACAGCGGCGTCTTTATCGGAGAAGACAACAGCCACTCTATTTCCGGTCGCCTTATCATGCTTGTACACAATCAGCACATCTGCGCCATTAATTGTCTTACGCTTGAACGTAGATGAGCCTCGCCACATCGCAGGATTGGCAGCGCGGAATCTCATTGCCGAGGAGATATAGTCTTTCAACTCCTGTTCCTCGGGCGTGCGGGCGTCAAGATGCCCGGACGTACGTGCTATATTGTCTTTCTGTCCGCCCACAGTCTCAAGGCTGCGGTCGGCATATTCATCGCCGTAATATAGGGTGATAGGGCCTGAATAAGCAGCCAATATGGCATTACGCAACATCAACTGCCGATAATAGGTCGAATCAGAGGTCGCGAAGTGGTCGGCAAGACGGTAGCCATCATGATTGGACAGGAATAGATTGGGGATGACGGCATTATTCAGATAGCCTCGCTTCGCGGGCTCTGACAGAATTAACTTCACATCATCCCAGCCATGACAAAGACCGGGAGAAGAAACATCCTGCATCGGGCCGCTGATAAGCTCCTTACCCTCGAAATCGAATGCACTGAGAAGACCGCCGTCGCGATAAACGCCTTTATTGATTGTTGCAGCATCGCCCCAATCTTCGCCGACCATGTAGGCCAGAGTGCCCCACTCCTCTCCTCTCGCACGGCGCTCGGCTGCCAGATCTTCTACGGCCTTGCGAATCTCAAGCCAATAATTATGGCCTCCTTGAGTCGCTTGATATGCCTGGTCGAGACGCCAGCCGTCTATGCCATACTTGTCAATCCAGTAAGTGGCGACTTCGGTCATATATGGCAACGATGCAGGATAAGAGATATTGCCTGTACCACCCTGCTCTCCGCGGTCGCTGAGGGTACGGGTGCTGTCGAGCACATGGCCGCCGGGTGAAGCTGTGGTTACGCCTCCATGATGGCCGAACACACCGTCAAGAATCACGTACAGCCCACGGCGATGAGCCTCATCCACCAACTCTTTAAAATCTGCCTCCGACCCGAAGTGCGGATCAATAGAGAAATAATTGTTAGTGAAATAACCTGTTGCATTCAGCTTCTGGCCGCCTTCTGCCGACGAGCTGTCGAATACCGGCGTCAGCCATATGGCGTTGACCCCAAGCGAAGCTATATGGTCAAGAGCCTCGGTCACCCCTTTCAGATTACCATTTTTAGTGTGGCCATCGGGCCCCCACATAGCTTTGTACCCCTCTGCTCCACCATCTCCATGGCGAAATGAGGCGACCATTATCTGGTAAATGGAAAGAGACCGGTGCTCATCAGGCGCTACCGGAGCCTGCGCATAGCCTTTCGCGCCGAAAAACGACGCGAAGGCAAGCAGGATATATTTAAGACGGTTTGTCGACATACTTATCTAAGTTTACGCCTCCTCTTCTTTCTCGGAGAATTCCATCAGATACGCCTTTATGAAGTCATCGAGGTCGCCATCCATCACTCCATTGACATCAGATGTCTGGTAGTTGGTGCGGTGGTCTTTCACTCGACGGTCATCAAATACGTATGAGCGTATCTGCGAGCCCCATTCAATCTTCTTTTTGCCAGCCTCTACCTTGGCTTGCTCAGCCATACGGTGCTCGAGTTCTTTTGCATAGAGGATTGAGCGGAGTTGGCGTAGGGCATTCTCTTTATTCTTAGGCTGGTCGCGGGTCTCGGTATTCTCAATAAGAATCTCCTCTTTCTCTCCGGTATAAGGATCGGTGAACTGGTAACGAAGACGTACACCAGATTCGACTTTATTGACGTTCTGTCCACCGGCACCACCCGATCGGAACGTATCCCACGACAGCAATGCTGGCTCAACCTTTACTTCAATCGTGTCGTCGACCAGAGGTGTCACGAACACTGAAGCGAACGAAGTCATGCGCTTGCCTTGGGCATTGTAAGGCGATACGCGCACAAGACGGTGCACACCATTCTCACTCTTCAAGAATCCGTAAGCGAAGTCGCCTTCGATATTCAGCGTACAGCTTTTGATGCCCGCCTCATCGCCTTCGAGCAGGTTGGCAACCGATAGTTTGTAACCATGGTCTTCGGCCCAACGCATATACATACGCATAAGCATCGATGCCCAATCCTGACTCTCAGTACCTCCTGCACCGGAGTTTATCTTCAGCACAGCGCTCATTATATCGCCCTCGTTGCGAAGCATGTTACGCAATTCAAGATCTTCGAGAAGCTTGAAGGCATGGGCATAAGCCTGATCGACCTCTTCTTCAGTCACGATCTCCTCCTTATAGAAGTCGAGCGACAATTTCAGCTCATCCACAGCAGCTTCCAGCTCAGTATAATCAGCTATCCACTTCTGCAGATCTTTTATTTTCTTCATTTGTTTCTGGGCGGCTTCGGCGTTCTCCCAGAATCCATCCGCCATAGTGCGGAGTTGTTCTTCTTCAACGGCTATTTTCTTCCCGTCGATGTCAAAGATACCTCCTCAGCGCA
>CAJUJB010000065.1 GCA_910586595.1 uncultured Muribaculaceae bacterium
CTCCGGCACAGTTGCATCCGTGGGCATAGCTGCTTACACCACTGATATTGAATATATCACCCTTCTCAATATATTTAATCATCGTGAGGTTTATTTCAAAAGTTTACAATCCTTATCACCACTCTCCAACACGCTCTTATAAACTGACGTCTTGGAATTAAATCTTTTCGATTATTAAATCTAAAGACCCATCTTCAAGAGAGTTATTCTCATCAAAGTGAAGGTGAGTTCCTGTCTGAACCGATGATTGAGATAAATTTAGCAAGTGATTTGCCAAAGAAACTAACCCATCAGTATTTGCTTCAATTAAGATACTCCCATTCATATCGGAGACCTTAATTTTGAAGTTACCTTCCCATTTGAGTGTCATTCCGGTATCAAAGGAATAGTTCGGAACATCTAATGAGACTTTCATTTAATTCTATTTTTATATTCATATTCTGAACTGTGATTTTTGCCATTTGGGGATAAGCGTTTGATTTCAAATGCAAAGATACATCAAAAATAAGACATATCAGGGTATTAGCCTACTTTTCAGTGTGATTAACTCCGACATTGGCAAAGTTGGTGTTCGATCGCCTCTGCAAGATGTGTTTTTGTCGGACATTCGCCCTCCGAAAACACCCTTGCAAGGGGAAACCACTCAACCCGATTTTGATACGCAGACAAGTGCGGACAGCCATTTTGGAAGTACCAATACCAAAAAACAGCCCTAAATACGTAGTTAAAAATTATAAAATAGAATATAAAATAGTTAAGAAGCGCCACTCTTTGACAAAGTTTCCGTAATATTGTATCTACACCATCTAATACCCTGAAACACACTTTCTTCGGTTATGGTACGCCATTTTTAGCACACTCATAGGATTTTTGGTTCTCGGACGTACCGTTTAATACTGTTAAACACTGACACATAACAATTTAACCGCTTCCACATGGAAAGTAGAGTCAGCAATAAGCACGACATTGACGAATGACGCAGGTTGCTGCATTTCATCAACTACAACACCAGTGACATTTTTTGCTGACATGGAGAGTACTGCTAACACGACTATGTATAAGGCGCAGGTTATTGTTCTCATATCCGAGGATTTTTGTAATATTTTCTAAACAACTGTTAAGAGCTGATAGTTCGGCTCAATCTGTCGCAAGAGGTGTTCAACCTTCTGAGTTGCTTTGAGGTGGCCGTCAGAAATGCGATTGAATATGTTTGCCAACCCTCAATACAAGGCTATCGGTCGTACCTTAGTTGCGAGGCATTAGCCCCCTATATACACCAAAGGCGCGTCTGAGAAAATTGACGCGCCTTTGATGTATATAATATCTAATGCAGAACTAAACCGTTGAAGCAAATAGCCCCGCGAAAATTTACGAATCGAATCTCTCGGCAAGATCCTTTATTGCATCTTTTGCGGTCTGGTCGGTAGAAACAGGTACGACGCTGATATATCGGCACTTCAACCAATACTCGTCGGTATCCTCTGCATTGGGTTCTTCATTTACAAAATGTCCAGTGAGCCAATAGAACGGCACACCCATAGGATCAAGATACCTTTTGTATTCATCGGTCCAATGTCCGGTAGTGGCACGACATACTTTTATACCTTCAGGAATGACTTTGGCAGGAATATTCACATTAAGACATACACCCTTAGGCAGCCCCTTGGCAAGCACTTGAGCGGCAATTGTGGCTACAAACGCCGTAGAGAGCGAAAAATCAGCCTTCAGGGAGTGATGCAATAAGGAGAAACCGACAGCTGGAATGCCTTGCATACATGCTTCAAGAACAGCACCCATTGTGCCTGAATATGTTACATTTATACCTGAATTTGAACCATGATTGATTCCAGAGAAAACGGCATCAGGGATGCGAGGAACTATGGCATGGAGGGCAAGTTTCACACAGTCGACCGGTGTACCGTTAACTGTGAATAGCCGCACACCATCTGTCTGCGAAGGTAGCTCAGTAATTCTAAGAGGGCCACCGACAGTAAGAGCGGCAGATTGACCTGAGTGTGGATTCTCGGGGGCAACGACATACACATCACCAAGCGAACGTACACAATCGGCCAGCTGATGGATGCCAGGGGCATTGATACTGTCGTCGTTAGTTATAAGTATAAGCGGACGGATATTTTCCATAATATGATGAATTTTCTCTTATAACACGCAGGAGAGGTCTTTTGTTAGAATTGGAAATATATAAAAGGAGAGACATCGGCCGTCTGTAACTCAATCACCAACTGAACTACAACGACGAAGATTAATAATTTCACAATCCATGGAGATCGGACAAACAAATTGCCAGTCTTTTCCCAGAAGCCATCCGGAAGAGCATGAGCTACCACAATCACCACCATAAGTATGAGCCAAAGCATGCGAGCTGAGGCAAAGGCTGGCAGATACGCAAAGGAAAAATCATGACCCACAGCACGGATAATGGTAAGCGAGTCATTCCAATCCGAAGCCCTGAAAAATACCCATAGCAATGCTACAAACGACATAGTCGCGAGCCACCAGATACAGCGCATCAGCCGATTATCGGGCAACTTCTTGAGCCATGGCTGAGAAGCCTTATGTAATGCCAATCCACCACCGTGCATCGCACCCCAGAATACAAATTTCCAGGCTGCGCCATGCCACAGTCCACCCACAAGCATGGTTATGAAATTATTGACATATGTCCTCTTGGTGCCCTTTCGATTTCCGCCCAGCGGAATATATACATAATCACGGAGCCATGACGACAATGAAATATGCCAACGTCGCCAAAAATCTGTGAGATTATGCGATTTATAGGGGAAATTGAAGTTGCGGGCGAGACGGAAACCCATAATCAAGGCTATGCCAATAGCCATATCGGAGTAACCGGAGAAATCGCAATAGATCTGCATCGTATACCCGATTATGCCCATCAGCGTCTCAAAACCGGAATAAGCACCAGGGGTATCGAATATGAGATCATTATACTGAGCGATATAATCAGCGATTATTGCCTTCTTCACCACTCCAAGTATGACGAGCCACAAGCCGGTGTATACCTCTTGCCGAGTAGCATGGCGGTTCTCTCTAATCTGAGGGATAAAATAATCAGCACGGACTATAGGACCTGCTACCAATGCAGGAAAAAACGAAAGGAAAAACGCATATTCGAGCCATGTTGGAGTGGGGGCTACCCTACCCTTATACACATCAACAATGTAGCTGACCGATTGAAATGTATAGAACGAAATGCCTACAGGGAGAACAAGATCCAGCGGTTGAAAATTCGAGCCGACCATGGCATTGATATTCCATAGAAAAAAATTGGCGTATTTGAAATAAGCAAGCACACCCAGCGACGCCATAAGTGACGCCCCCACGCATATCCGCCGGAAGAGAAGAGAGGCGCCCGGTCGTGAGATTAAACGAGAGAGAGTCCAATCGAATAGCGAAGTCGCAGCCAGGAGAAGGACAAATACTCCACTACTCTTGTAATAAAAAAAGAAGCTGAACGCCACAACAAACACTACCATCTGCCAGAACCGCCGGCGAAGCATGCCATAAATGGGCATGAAGACCAGAAACAACGCCCAAAAGGTTCCGGAAGAAAAAAGCATCGGCGCCGACGGATCGTAAGCGAGACACCGCCAGAGGTTGTGAAGTAAATCTTCTGGGGCAACCATATTATTTCTCGTCGGGCTGATGGACAAATATACGTTTCGCTTTACCAGCAGTGCGCACGGGAACATCAAGCCGGATAGGATGCAGGGCGTTGGCAGGCATCCAACGAATCACGCTGTCGAGCCATGCCGCGGCAGATGGACGTGTTGGATGTGCACCGTCCTTGGCACGCTCGAATGTCATGCCATTGCTGAGGAAGAATGTACCGCGTGGAGTATGTGATGATATAAGGTCATTAATGCCGGTGTCATCACGCCAGTTAGGTGGACCTATCCATAAGAACGGTATAGTGTCAATATCTGCAAGAATTTTTTTCACATACCGTTCACGTTTCGCCACGATATCTTTCACGATCAATTCGTTTGCACCGAGACAAACAACGATGTAGGTTGGCTGCAATTTTTCGATATAATGCTTGAGTTTGTCGGAACGGCCCCATACCTCGGAGGTGGAGCTATACCACATAACGGTATATAAAGTGTGGCCATTATATTCAGCATAGGCTGCCAAGCGCGGGCCGAGCCCTTCAAGCATAGAGTCGCCAATGAGCAAAATCGTTTGAGAAGCCGTATCGCAGGGCATTGGGAAAGTTGGAATCACCTCCATAACCATACTATCGGGCACAAAAAAAGCCGTATCAGCATCGAGCTCGCGCAATGGGGCGACTTCTTCTCCTCTCAGTGCATCGACAAAACCAGCCGCCTTAAGCTGATGAGATCCAAGTGTAGGTAGCCCGCAGATTTCGGCAATCACAAAAAATGACAAAGCCGACACCAGCAAGAGCCAAAGAGAGAGATAATGTCGCTTCATGGTATAAGTTCAAACGATAAAACCAGTAGAATCAAAAACTTACAAGCATATAGTCAACACGACCGGCTCCGACACAATAACGACGGAGGGCATATCCTCTCGTTGCGGCAATACCGCTTACGGGATGGCCCATCAGCGAAAATACATTGTATTTGCTTCCGCACTCGGGGCACTCGGCAAGGTGCTCATCTTCAGTATTAATAAACACCCTCACATCCTGGCGGCATTCGACGGGGCAGGCAAGATCGTAAGCTTGCGGATTACCAAGTACATCGCAGAGGAGCAACACACCTCCAAAACCAGTGTAAGTCATGGCTGTATACGGGTAATTGGGGGGGATACGCTCCGAACGTATAAACCTTCGCCATTCAAGAGCGCCATTCACACCATAAATATTCCAATCAGCGACGGTTGCAAATGAAATATTTACAGGTTGTACAGGAATCCGGTCATCATCCAAAGAGTGGCAACTATAAACAGCGGCAGCCGCCACAATCGTGACGGCTGTAGCCATTATAAGCTTAATCGGCTTACGCAAGGTTGGCAAAGAGTTCGCCGAACTGATCGGCGGCTTTTTGTAGCGTCGGACCAACGAGAGGACGGAGCATCATTGGCAGATCAACATCGATCGTACCTGTCACTTCGGTGGAATTGTCAGTCAGAGGCTTGAAATCGACCATAAGATTCATAGGAACCGGAGAGTGCTGGGCCTCCAGGCGTATATGCTCGGGAGTGCGCTCAACAGCCTTAAGGACAATATCGCCGACCTGCGGAGTCGAAATTTTAATAGAGTCTTCAGTAAAAGCCACATCACCAACTTTGGCTTTCTGAGCCGCATCGAGATTATCGAGGGCAGCCTGAAGCTGACGAAAATCGCTGAATTTACCGCTCAGCTCAGAAGCCGGACGATTTACAACAGCGGGCTTGGAGGTATATTTTGCCATTATAATTCAAATAGTGTATATTTCAACGCTGAGGAACCCAGTTAGCGGGGTCTTCACGCCACTGCTGCAGGGTAGAGAGATCTCCCTCACAGATATATTTTGTATCAAGAGCTACGTCGAGCATAGCATTGTAGTTGCTGAGTGTAACCAGACGTACTCCGGCCTCTGCAAAATTCTCTTCTGCAACGGGGAATCCATAAGTAAATAGAGCAACCATGCCTACTACTTCGCAACCAGCGTTACGGATAGCCTCAACTGCTTTAAGAGAGCTTTTGCCAGTCGACACAAGGTCTTCAACAACGACTACTTTCTGACCCTGACGCAAGTCGCCTTCGATAAGATTCTCGAGGCCGTGGTCTTTAGGGGTAGAACGAACATAAACGTATGGGAGATTGAGCAGGTCGGCAACCAGGGCACCTTGGGCAATCGCACCGGTAGCAACACCGGCAATAGCCTCAGCTTCCGGGAAATTCTCCATGATGGTGCGGGTAAGCTCAACCTTAATGAAGGAGCGCACCTCAGGATATGAGAGTGTGCGGCGGTTGTCTGTATAGATAGGTGAATTCCATCCTGAAGCCCATACAAATGGATTTGCGGGCTGGAGTTTCAGTGCATTGATTTTGAGTAGTTTCTCTGCTAAAAGCCGTGCAACGTTTTTCATCTTGTGCGTACGTGTTAGTTTCGTTCTGCAAAATTACTCATTTTCTTGGATTAAATATATTAACCGACCAAATTTTTGCATGAGAAAGAAGAAATTATTTGAAAGGAGAGCCAACTAATCTTCTAACAATACACACAATCGACGGCTATATGATTTTTGACCTATCCACCTGGTTTTCACAAGTATGAATAAAGAGATTTTCCAAAATGAACGGCTCCACAAAAGTTGAATATATAACTTTTGTGGAGCCGTTCATTTTGGAAAACACCTACTATAGGATTGATTTGCTTTGTGCCAATCTAAATTTTGTAGTCGTCTCAGTCATAATCAAACTAACATATCTTCTGGTTCAAGGGGGGTATATGGGCCATCTTTGACTTCTAAGATGGCGGAAGGCTCGATTACTTCGATGCCATGCCATTGACCGGCTGGAATCTGAACTCCATAGTTACCTTGTCTGGGATCTAAAAGGAAACGTTCTATTTGACCGCCGAGGTCATTATAGAATACTACGAACATTTTGCCACGGAGAATGACGTAAGTCTCGGCTGTATGGCGATGACGATGTATAGGTAGTGGCGTGCCGGGGAGCAGGACATTGATAAGCCGCTGGGCTTTGGCGTCAAGACTATCGTGTAGATTATAGTTCATGCGGAGGCGAGGGCTTGCCTCTGCCTCGGACGTGACTTTATCAAGAAGATTGTCGTTTATTATCATGATTGCACTTGTTTTGATTTGAGATAGTCTTCATGAAGGTGGTAATTTTTCTTCATGAAAAGGAGATAGGTAATGAGCAGTACGATTATTGCCATCCCCAAAAAGATGTAATGGTTGATTGGGCAGAATATCATGCCAAATGATATGATAAGCTGCATAGCAATATAGAGGAGAGAAACTTTTACATGTGGAATCTTCAGTTCGTTTGCCATTAGTTGGTAGGCATGCTTGCGATGAGCTTCTCCAAGGTTTTCATGTAGTTGGATGCGGTGACATATTGTGAGTATAGCATCAGCGCCATACACTGCAAGGAAGATGATATATGAGAAATCACCAGTCTGCAGGATTAGTCTGCCGAGCGCGAACAACAGGATAAAGGCTATTGTAATCGAACCTACATCTCCGGCAAAACATTTGGCTTTCTTGCGAAAATTAAA
The DNA here is from genome assembly GCA_910586595.1 of uncultured Muribaculaceae bacterium. Classification (GTDB taxonomy): domain Bacteria; phylum Bacteroidota; class Bacteroidia; order Bacteroidales; family Muribaculaceae; genus CAG-873. The sequence goes on from CAJUJB010000065.1 coordinate 7,233, forward strand.
GAGGCAGAACACCAGGAGCGATAAAGCCGTGACAATCAGATAAGGCATATCTATAAAGCCGTAGCGAGTATTAAGATAAATCATCGGTGCAAGAACAGCAAGAGAATATCCGCCTGTTATGCCGTTGATTCCATCCATGAAATTGTAGGCATTGATTATGCCTACGCAAACAATTAAGGCTATCAATACCATCCACCAATCCTGGAGATTCAAGATGCCAAACTGGTAAAACATCAAGAACATGGCAATGAATTGTACTACAAGCCTTGCTGAATCAGGCAATGAATGTATGTCGTCTACAAAACTTATTAAGCCGATAAGAGTCAAGCCAAGCAGGAACCAACCATAGTCAAGCCCAAAGAAGATGGCATAGAGCCATGCTCCGAATAAAAACACTATTCCGCCACCTCTGAGAGTTATAGACGTGTGGCTGGACCGTAGGTTAGGCTTATCGATAATATTGAACCTATCGGCCACACGGAAGTATGCCAATTCAAGAAGAACCAGCAATGCAAAGATTAGAGCGTAAGTCATAATGACATAATATTCATTATAGAATCATTAACCTTGTTTACATCGAATTTTTCCACTGCGATTTCTCTACTTTTTTGGCCAAACATGGCAATCAACTCCTTGTTATCAATAATTCGAAGAACAGCATCTTCTAATGCATCGACATTTTTGACAGGCACTAAATAGCCATTTACCCCGTCCACAACTGTTTCACGACATCCTGGAGCATCTGTAGTTACAATTGGACGCCCCATTGACATTGCCTCAAGTACTGTCTTAGGAGTTCCTTCGTGATAAGATGGTAACACATACACAGTGCATTGAGACATGAATGGCTGGATATCTTTTTGTTCTCCAAAATATTCAATTGCACCCGAGTCAATATATGGTTTTAATTCCGCAGCAGTAATTGCACTTGGATTAGTATCGTAAGGGCCAACAAGCAAACATCGCACATTCCTTCTTTTGTCATGCATACGTTTTGCTAACTCAAGATATTCCCGAATGCCCTTATCTCCTATGAGCCTTCCAATGAAAAGGATAGACGGAATTTGAGGAAATTCGACCGGCGTTAGTTTAGACGTATTTACCCCAGAACCATGAATTTTACAGCATTTGGCTTCAGTGAGTAGACCAAGTCGGACTAATTCAGATTTATCATCATTATTTTGAAATATAACCTTCCTGGAATAGCTAAACGCTAATTTATATTGAATGCTCAGAATAGATCGAATAACCTTGTTTTTTAAGCCTCGTCCTCGAAATATCGAACCAAGTCCAGCTACTAAAGGATATATTTCTGCATTTCCGACAGACCGTGCGGCCAATGCCCCATACACGATTGTTTTGGCTTGATAAGTGAATATTTTATCAGGTTTTATTTCTCTTATTAGGTTCTGTAGCGAAACAAATGTTTTGATATCTGCCAAAACATTTAGTCCATTTCGACTAATCGGAACGCTTCTGTATTCAATATTATTTTTACCAAACTCGCGTGCCCATTTGACATCTGGATCAGAGCCAACCGCTATTACCTTGTTTCCCTTGGCTAAAAAAGCCTTCATCATATCCATACGGAACCAAAATAGACTTGGCGTATGGCTAGATAATACGAGAATTGTCTTCATTTTCCACCCTTTTACAAAAAGTTATTAGACTATCGTAATACAATAATTTTTATTCGCGTTCAATTATCAATTTTAGAAATCCAAACATCTCGTTTCGATAGTGCCTATAGTCAAACAGATCTCTTTTTATGTTTTCTTGCAAATTATCAATTGTTCCGTCACAGGCAACTTTCAATGCGTAATTAAACGCATTCTGTATGGATTTAAATTCTAATGATTCGACAACAAAGCCATTTACACCATCTCGAAGATAATCGGAAAGATTACTACTCAGATTAGTAATAGGTAATGTACTAGATGTGATAGTTTCAACAAATTTTGTTGGGAAGCCGGCTCGATTTGGAAGAGTATCTGGTCGGAGGAATATTTGAAAATCAGCCTCAAGGAGATATTTAATGACCTCTAAATGTGGAATTCGCCCATGAAAATTAGCAAAAGAATACACTTTATCGTCATTCCAAGTATTTTTATATTGTTCTTGGGTAATGCCTATAATATCAAATTTTATGCATTTATCAAGGTCAGGAACAATTCCGTCGAGAGCCTTCATTATCAAATCGAGACGATCTTTAGATGAGCCGGGAGAACCGGCATAAACCAACTTGACGACATCATGATTTTTCACGATTGGCTGATGCCATTTAGCTTGATGTATATCAATTAGAGGTGGTAAATAAAGAATTGGCAGGCCGGTAGAATTATAATATTTAGTAAGATAATTACTGATACATATCATACCATCAAGCCGCTTATGGGATACAAGCATTCTACGATTTACATCAGCTTTCTTTATTAACTTGAAAAAAGGATTTCCTACAGGTTCATACCATTCCGTTATATCAGCAATAACTTTTATATTTTTCTTACGACAATGTTTCTGGATTCGTTCTATTGCTAATGCCGGATGGTTGTAAAGAATAACTATATCAGGTTTATAACTATCAATCTCCGCTATAGAACTATCATGGCCGCACAAATACTTTAACCATTTCATTAGTGAAGAAGGATAAGCATAATTTCTATACTGGAAGCCCTCGACACTCCCCTCCTGATAATTTTTTATATTCTTGGCAAGGCCACAGAACCTAACGTCACAGTCACATTCATGTAAGAGTTTGGCAACGCCGAGCACTCTCTGTGCCGCAGCGTTACCATCAGGCAAGCAGAAACCTCCTATATAAAGAGCTTTTTTCATTAGAATTTACGCCAAACCATTTTGTTGACTACGCCGGTGTAGCTCTGGATGAGCTTGACGATCTTGGTGG
>CAJUJB010000066.1 GCA_910586595.1 uncultured Muribaculaceae bacterium
AGACTTTATAAACGCCGCGCCGATGGTCTTAATGGGCGGCAGTCCATCGTTTCTTCGACGGAAAGTAAATGAGTCCGGATGTATCGAGGGTCGCTTCGCGGTCTGAGCTTTTTCCTGCAAAGCCACCCCAAAGATAAAGCTTGTCGCCTGAAGCGGCCACGACAGGTTGTACTCGTGGATTTCCGGGGAAGTCTTTGAGCTTTTGCCAGCCTTTCGATTGTTCTTCGAGGTTGAGCGCGAAGAGGGTGTTTGCAGGCTCTCCATTGACATTTCCTCCCGCTACATAAATTATTCCGTCGAGGTGACAGGCGCCCATATTGTCGATTGTAGCTGGCAGTGAGGGCATGGGGGTGAGCAAGAGTTTCCCTTTAGAATCGAAGGATAGATCGTAAACTGAAGATAAACTTTTGTCAGGTGTGGTGCCCCCGATAAGGTAAATATGTTCAGGCACCGATACCGCCGCGCCATATGCCATCGGCTGAGGCAAACTGCCTAATTTCTTCAGTTCTACGGAGCCGTTATTATCCAAAAGTTCGTAGATGCCACTATAAAATTTCTTTACGGCATCTGGCGCTATGGGGTTGGTTGGAAAATTACATCCACCAGCCATTACGACGCGATCTCCGATGGCCCCGGCATAGCAGGCTGACACTCCTGAGGTTATCCCGGCTTCAACGTCTGGCTGTTGATCAAGCACAAATTTAAAGGTCGAAGCAGGTAGACTGTCGGAGTTGATGAGATTTGCCCGGGTAAACGGTTGCCATGCATACCGTATATAACGCGGAGCTGGTATATCCATGTTGGTGAGTTTTATTATATTATCATCTATAACTTCTACATTTGCCGGGCGGTAATTGCCATCGAAGTCCGACATCTCGAAACCTCGTATAGCTTGACCGTCACTTGATGTCATTCCACGACCATAATCAAATTCTACAATGACAGATCCGGGGGAGTCGGAATAAATATTACGCACAAGCGGGCCGGAGGGAGTCACGTGCTGGTTGCTATACACTTTGTTCAAAGCCCATTTGGCAAGTCGATGTCCGACCGGTTTTTTATCGTGAGGGTGTACATCGAGCGAGTCACCCACATCAGAGGTCACGGCCATTCCGGTGGCACCGGATGTGTAAAGCAATCGACGCTGATGGTCACGGAACTCGGGCCATGAAGGACGGCTCAAAGAACTCAGCTGGGTATATATAAATGGTAATGCAGGCTCCTGCCAATAATCTCTCCAGCTTTTGAGCAGTATGCCGAAGAGTTCATCATGTAGCTCGGGATTATGCGCGTTGGATTCTCCCTGATACCATATCACTCCGGCAAGCGGATAATGTGCAAGTGGTCTGATTCCTGTCGCGAAGAGGTAGCCCGGCTCATAAGGATGACGATGTGCCCCCGTTGTGCCTATATTTTCTTTAGCCCGTTGACGTACCCATGGCTGCAGATAATCATTATTCATCCAGTTGGCCATCATGAATGGCATTTGTTCTCCAATGGTTTCGATGTCAATCCAGGCTTCAGCTCCGGAGCCTCCTATGGCATTGGATATGATGCCGACGGGTACGTGCAGACTATCGCGCAGCATCTTCCCGAAATGCCATGCGACCGCGGAAAACTCTTCTGATTTACTGGGAGAGGATGCTCTCCAGGTTGCCGGAATATAATATGACAATGCGTCGACCGAGTCTTTCTGGGCTTCGCTCCATTCTTCCGGCCCAGTTAAAACTTTTGGTTTTAGATCGAAGAAACGTAGATCGGGATCATCGGCTTCAAGTGTGTCCTGTGAAAATGTCTCACAAAATCTCAGTTGGAATTCCATGTTGCTCTGCCCGGACGCCAACCATACTTCCCCTATGGCTACATTATCGTAAACGATGGTATCGGTGGCATTGGAGACAATCAACTTCAATCCTCTTGATTCCGCTTGGGGCGCAAACAAGACGTTCCATTTTCCTTCGCAGTCGGGAATAGATGTCGCTTGTAAATTCCCGAGCTGCACTTTGATGGTGTCATTCCGATTGGCAGTTCCTGAGATAAGCAGAGGTTTATATCGTTGAAGAACCATGCCGGAGCTGTATATTTCAGGCATGGCCAGACCTCCAAAGTCGCCCGTTATTGTATTTCGCACATGGTTTGCCATGATGGTCGCCCCTATGGAGTCTGGGTGGACGGCATCGGGAATCAAATTTTGGCGATCAACGAGCAACTGGCCGAAATCAATGAGCTCCGAACCGGAAATGCCGGCAATTTCGGTAATTTTCTTCCGTATACTTGTTCTCCATTGGCGTGTTCCGGTGCTAAACCGGCGATGAGCTGCCGTAATGGGGCTAAGATTGGCCAAAATGACGCGGACATCCGGATTAATAACTTTGAATGAGTCAATCAGAGCGAGATAATCATCAACAAAGTGATCACCGTAATTGGGCCAATTGCGAGGATCTGTGTCATTGATGCCAAGGTGGATCACGGCAATGTCTGGCGTGAATGCCAAGGCATTCTTAAATTCAATTTGGTCTACGTATGGCTTGTGGCCTTGCTTGAGGAGGGTGGCGCCAGGTACGCCAAAGTTCCGTACATCATAGTCCTCTCCAAGCAAGCGGCCCAGCTGGGCGGGGTAACAATTTATTTCCCTATTGGCAACCCCGATGCCATAGGTGATGCTGTTTCCGACGCAGGCAACTTTAATCGGTTTACCTGCGTCGGCGTTTAACAATGCTGCGCTTATAAGTAAAGCTGATAAAAAACAGCGTACCTTCATTAGAATTGGTTACAGCGGGCGAAGAATCCTATTGCATCCAGATCGGCCTTTAAAGCCTCTTCTTCGCGGTCGGTCATATTCTGAAATGGTACACGGTTTGGCCCGAGATCCAGCCCGATGAGTTTCATTATACGTTTACCTCCGACGATATTGCCTCTGTATTTGCAGATTACATTGATTACTTCCTGAGAGAAGTTCTGATGCTCACGCGCGGCCTCAAGATCGCCACGTTCCCAGGCTTCAATTATCGCGGTCAGCTCGCGTCCGTTATAATTGGTTGTGCCACCGATTCCGCCTTGTGCACCACCCATGGCGAGTGATGGGAGAATGGTTTCATCCTGCCCGTGGAGCATGTCGAATTTGCCGTCTTTGTACATGCGGCATTGGTTATACTCGTAGATACTTTCAAAGGTATATTTGATGCCGGCGAAGTTGGGAACACGCCCGTCGACAGCTTCCAGGAGTTTTACCATCGGGAGATAGGCTCCGTTGAAAGCCGGAATATGGTAATAATAGAAGGGCAGTTCAGGCGCGCCAGAGGCAATTAATTCGATATACTCGACCAGCTCTTCAATGCGGTTTATCTTGGGAAATGGAGGTGCCATGGCGCCGATGCCCCAGGCTCCGCATTCGGCTGCATGCCGCGCAAGTTCGCGACTGGCACGTGCGCAGCAGCTTCCTACATGTACGATGACCTTAAAATCTTCCGGAGCAGCTGCGATCCAGGCTTCAGTTAGTTTTTTGCGTTCGTCGTCGGTAAGCATATATCCTTCGCCTGATGACCCGTTGATGAAAACGCCTTTAAGCCCGTTTTTCTTCAGCATCGCTGCGTAAGCAGGAATAGGGTCAAGATTAAGGTCTCCATTTGGGTGGAAGGGGGTGAATGGAGCGTCAATAAGTCCTTTTATCTTCTGCATAATTATTTCAGTTGTCTATAGTTTTATTCCATATTGTCTGTCTTCGGACGTAAGATTATAAGTTGAAGAGCCATGGCCACAAATATTATTCCAGCCATCATGGCAAATCCGAGACCGAGGTTGCCATCTTTTGCCCACGTGCCGAGAAGTTCGGTGATAAGTGCTCCGGCGAATACTCCGGTCATATTCATGAGCCCGTATGCTGATGCCCGTTGGCGGTCGGGTATGAACTGACAGAGTATCGGCATGTTGTTTGCGTCGAACATACCATATCCTATGCCAAAGAATAATGCTGCGCCGATGGCTGCCATAGCGTTATGACCCAATCCGATCAATACGAGTGCGGGCACCATCATGCCCAATCCTATGGCACTTGTGAATATACGGCCGCGTAAATTGTGGCGTACCCAGCGGTCTGACATCGGGCCACCTATCATTACACCGATAAAAGAAGCCACTGCGATGCTTATGGTGGCAGCCGGGCCAGCTACCGCAGGGGAGAGCCCGAGATTGTCGGCGAAGAGGGTAGGGAGCCAATTCTTGGTCGCCCATCCCGGGAGTGATGATGAGGCGAAGAAGAATAGTATAACCCAAAACGCTATATTGGAAAATATGAGGGAGAAGCTTTTTAATATAGGCAGCTTATCGTGCTTGACGGGGTGGCTGTCTATTTCTATACGCACAGCTTCGGCTCCTTCGAGATCGGATGCTTGGGTTATGGTCGATGGCTTGCGTTTGTCACGTAAGCATACTATTAAAATAACCGCATAGATAAGTCCGATAATTCCAAACCAATGAAATGTCGATTGCCAACTGAAGGCCGCCGCCACAGTCGCGCCAAATCCACCTAAGGCCTGGCCCATGTATAGACCGGTCATGTGTATGCCGATGGCCAGGCTGCGTGAACTGCCTGTAAAATAATCGGCAATGAGCGATAGTCCTGCTGGTATATAGAGGGCCTCGCTTACACCCATGAGGGCGCGGAGCCAGAATATGCTGTCGAATGAAGTGCAGAGCGCCATAAGAGAGGTCACAGCTGACCAGACGCCCAGAGATCCCACTATTAGCCATTTGCGGTTGAGCCGGTCGGCAATGGCTCCGGAGATAGGGCTCATCAACCCGTATATCCATAAGAAAATAGCCATGAGACGTCCGAAATTAGCTGGATCCTTTATTGCGGGGATTGTTACGCCGATTGAATGCTGCATGGTGGAAAGCATCTGGCGATCCATATAATTAAGGAGAGCTACGATCCACAAAAGGCCGACAACAATCCAAGGATAATAGCTTTTTTGTTGGAGGGTCATGGTATTAAGGTAATTTGTGTATGTGATAAGGTCTGGCAAAGATAGGCATTATTTCCCAGAAAACAGGGCGCTTCATCAATTTTTTTGATGTATTTTATTTGTTGTGAAATTAGTTTTTTAAGAGGCTTTTGGCAAATCCAAATGCAGTGAAAAAACGCGAAAAACTCCTTTGCAGATGGCTGGAGGAGGTTTTTTGCGCATAAAAACAAGAAAAAAACCTTGAAAAGCTAATTTTTTTTGGCAGGGCTTGATTTTTTTTGTATGTTTGCCGAATAATTCGATAACAAAAACGTCTGATTAAATTTTTCAGCTATTGCAAAGCATGCCACGACAGACAGAAGAACTTAAGAATTGCACGTTACTTGGCAACACAGGTGTAAAGTATCCGACTACCTATGCGCCAGAGATGCTTGAGACTTTTGAGAATAAGCATCCTGAGCACGATTATGTCGTAACTTTTGATTGCCCTGAGTTTACCTCTCTCTGCCCCAAAACCGGTCAACCCGATTTTGGTCATATTATCATAAATTATATTCCCGATCACCTGATGGTTGAAAGCAAGAGCCTCAAGCTGTATCTTTTCAGTTTTCGCAATCATGGTGATTTCCACGAAGACTGTGTGAATATAATAATGAAAGATCTTATAGCGCTCATGAAACCCCGCTATATTGAAGTTAGAGGTATATTCATGCCGCGTGGTGGTATTTCTATAGTGCCTTTTGCAAACTGGGGCGACTCCGAGCATCAGGCACTTGTTTCCCAACGTCTTTGTGCGGCATTCCCGCTTAATAAAAACGAGCTATGAGTGAACAGGTAGATAAAAATGCATTGATGGTCCTCTCCGGAGGTATGGACTCCGTTACAATGCTCCATGAGTATGCATCGGAGATTGAGCTTGCTGTCAATTTCTCATATGGGTCAAACCATAACGCCCGTGAACTTGAATGTGCAAGATTCCATTGCCGTCAATTAGGTATCGAGTTGGTGGAAATAGATCTGTCTTTTATAGGCAAGTGCTTCCATAGCTCGCTGCTCGAAGGCCCCGATGCGGTGCCGGAAGGTGAATATGACTTCGATAATATGAAGTCGACAGTTGTTCCGTTCCGCAATGGTATAATGCTGGCTGCGGCGGCGGGTCTTGCAGAGAGTCATGGGCTCGAAGTGCTCATGATTGCCAATCATGCCGGCGATCATGCATTGTATCCCGATTGTCGCAAGAGTTTCATTGATGCCATGTCGAAGGCAATAGAGGAGGGTACATACGAGGGAATTCGTGTGAAGGCTCCATATACTCTTTTATCGAAGGGTGAGATTGCTGCAAGAGGAAAAGCCCTCGGCCTTGACTACTCAACGACCTACTCCTGTTACCGTGGTCAGGAAAAACATTGCGGCCGATGCGGCACATGTATCGAACGCAGGCAAGCACTTGCAGAAGCTGGTATTGAAGATACTACCGAATACGAAGATTAACTGAGAATTATCAACATATTATCAACTTAAAAATCAAGTCCATGGAATCATTGATCAAATCCATTCACGAGGCCTTCGAGACCTTCCGCGTAGACGCTGCTCTCCAGCATGAGAAGAATAATAAAGCCGCAGGTATCCGTGCCCGCAAAGCTTCTCTCGAGCTTGAAAAACTCATGAAAGAATTCCGCAAAGTTTCTCTTGAGCAATCAAAGAACTAACTGCAACTAAGCATCCAACCTCTCAATTCTTACATCAATGCGGCCGTACTCCGACATCATCGGGGGCGGCCGTAATGATTTTGAAATAGAATAATCATATCTTAAAAAGGGTTAAAAACACTCGTCGACGCTTGCCAATAACGAAAAAGGTCGTACCTTTGCAGCCGGGTAAGTCCTACACGACCAGCTCCCCCAGAATCCCCCAGGTCTTGACCGAAGCAAGGGTATGGGGTCGTAGCGGTGCGATGTAGTAAGCTTACCCTTTTTTGTTTTATATTCCCAGCCATACTTTTTATCTTTATTTGCATCGTTGTTTCACATATTATAGCTAACTTTGTAGCTTAGAAACCTACATCATTAGCAAGAATATGACTGATCAGCATACCTCTAACGGTACAAATTCAGTGCCCAAAGGCCGTAAGCCTGGGCCGCAACGCTATATCCTGTTTGCAATTGGAGCTTTTGTTGTAGCCGTCCTGGCTGGATGGCTCGTGTTCTCGGCCGTGCGCGCCAATAAACGAGCTGATGCCGCTAAAGCCCAGATGGAGCAATTACAGCTTGATATGGCCCAACGCGATCTTGAACGCGATTATCAGGATCTCAATAATGAATTTGAGCAATTCGAAAACTCGCGTAAGTACATCATGAACGACTCCGTAAAGCGTGAGCTCAATGATAAATATGAGGCAGCCCGCGTACAGGTTGAAAAACTACAGCAGGAACTTGCCAACCAGAAGACAAAGAGTGCGGCTGAGATTGCAAAACTCCGTAGCGAGATAGAAACCCTACGGTCGCTTCTGCGTCACTATGTAGAAGAGATTGATCGTCTCAACAAAGAGAACGAGGCTCTTCGCTCTGAGAACAAGGAAATAAAGGAAAAGAATACGCGCCTCAGCAATCAGGTCAATGAGACTGCACGACGCAATGAAGTGCTGAGTGAGCGCATGACCCTTGCTGAGAAGCTTAATGTAACCGGCCTCAGCCTTACTCCCCTTAACAAGAAAGGTAAGAAAGAGAAAAAAGTTACCAAAGCCGTGCAGCTTATGGCAACCTTCACCATCCCTCAGAATAATTCAACTCCTGTTGGTGAGAAGATAATATACATGCGTATCATCTCTCCTTCGGGCCAATTGCTCGGTAACGGTGGCACATTCTCTTTTGAAGGAGGAAATGTGGAATACACCGCCAAGAAGAGTGTCGAGTACGCCGGTGAGGAAATCGGTGGTGTGACAATATACTATGATGTCAATACCCCGCTTATAGCCGGCGAATATACGGTCGAATTGTTTGCCGACAACTTCCGTCTTGTTTCCCGTAAGATCGATTTGCGCTGATGTCGGTTGTAGAACAACTCTTCTATGACATCAACTCTATCGAGGTAAATACAATAGGGTCGATATACAAGCTGGTGCTGAGCATGTTGCTCGGAGCCGTGGTCGGCTATGAGCGTAAGCGCAAAGGTCAGACAGCCGGCGTGCGCACTTTTTCGCTTATCTCCATGGGCGCGACACTCGCTATGTTGCTGTCAATCTATGTGCCGCAGGAATATATGGGCCTTAAAAATGGAGACCCTGGCCGAATTGCAGCGCAGGTGATCACTGGTATCGGTTTTCTTGGTGCTGGTGCCATAATCCAGATGAAAGGATCGGTCAGGGGGCTAACCACCGCTGCCGGAATATGGATGGTTGCCATTATCGGCATGGCTGTCGGCTTAGGCATGTATTGGCTATCTGTCGTGGCGTGTGCTCTGATTCTCTTCATACTTGTTCAGCTTGAAAGAATCGAGCATAAGGTCAGTCGCGGATCTGAATCCCGCATCATCTGCATCCGTACTGCCGATATTCTTCACGACATCAGCGATTATAAGCAGGTTCTCCGTCAGCATAATATCCATCTTAACAATGTATTTGTTGATTATGACTATGATGCGTCGGAAACCAGGCTCAATCTTGTGGTGCTTGTGAGAGAAACGACCAATTACATCAATCTCTTCTCTCAATTCGAGAAACTTCATCCAACCAAGTCAATAACCCTGGCAAACCAACTAAGTATCTGACATGGATATTGAAGGACTTATCACCGACCTGGCATTCATTCTACTTTTGGGTGCTGTAGTCACTGTACTTTTCAAATGGATCAAACAGCCCGTCGTACTGGGCTATATCGTTGCGGGCTTCCTTGCGAGCCCGCACTTTGTGTATCTGCCATCAGTGGCAAATGAGGCTAATATTGATTTCTGGGCGCAGATAGGTATCGTTGTCCTATTGTTCTCGCTCGGTCTTGAATTCAGCTTTAAAAAACTTCTTAATTCAGGAGGCTCGGCGGTTGTCACTGCTCTGGTGATAATTGTAGGTATGATGTGTACCGGTTTTGCAATCGGTCATCTCATGGGCTTTAACTTCATCAATAGCCTTTTCCTTGGCGGAATGTTGTCGATGTCGTCTACAACCATCATCATCAAGGCCTTTACCGATATGGGGCTGCGTCAGAAGAAATTCGCCTCTCTGGTGCTGGCAGTGCTGATTGTTGAGGATTTGTTTGCCGTGTTGATGATGGTACTTCTTTCTTCGATAGCCATCAACAACAGCGTAGAAGGCTCAGAATTGCTGTATAGCGTCGGCAAGCTCATATTCTTCCTCATAATATGGTTCTTGGTCGGCGTATATGTCCTGCCTTCACTTCTCAACGGTATACGCCGTTTCCTCAACAGCGAGACATTGCTTGTCGTGTCGATGGGCCTATGTCTCGGAATGGCAGTCTTCTCGGTATATTGCGGCTTTTCGCTCGCGCTTGGAGCATTTGTCATGGGTTCGATACTCGCCGGCACATCATATGCAGAGATCGGAAGAGCGTCGTGTAGGGAAAGAGTGTAGA
>CAJUJB010000067.1 GCA_910586595.1 uncultured Muribaculaceae bacterium
ACGCTGGCGGTGGAGGGAACTTTCGCTCCGCAGCTGACTATTGATTACCGCCCCTACAACGGCGCTCCACACTTCCAGCACGGCGTCGATGACAAGGGTCGCAACACAATCAAGTTTGTCACCGAGGATGTGCCCGTGGTATACGACAGTCATTTCATCGCTCCACGCCGTCAGTTGCCCTTCATCTCAATGTATACGCTCGACAACGGCAACCGTCGCTATGGCTATGTGATGATGAGCGCTCGCGGCGAAGGTCTGCGACCGTCTGTACCTGTTGGGTCTGTCTACCGCGAGGTGGCCGAGCGTCAGGCCAAGACTCAATATGAGGGCATCGACCTGCTCAATGCCGGCAAGCTCCTCAAAGAGTGGATCAAGACACACCCCGACGCCACTATATCAGAGCAGACAGATGCCGCATGGCTCGCCTCGCTCTACACAGCCCTGATGTCGAAGGATTCTCATAACGACCGTACGATTGTGGCCCTTTTCTCCGATCTGCTGTTCAAGCAGAAGCTGGCAGGTGATTCCACGGGCATGGGCTTCCTCAACTCGCGCCTCGATGTGCCCACCAACGGCATACTGCACTGGATCCAGCCCGACTTTGTAGGTGTGACCGACAACCGTATCTTTATACCTAATGCGTTCCTGAACTATTATCCCGGCGAGGTTCCCGGTGTATATCAGGGAGAGGAAGGCGGTGTATTCGACGGGCGCCGCGATAAACTCACTACAGCAAGTATGCCGCGTGTATTCAAGGCGGCACCTTCCCGCCAGGCGCAGAATACCTTGTCAATGGAAGTCAACGCATCGCTGGGTGAGGATGGCGAGCTTGTGGGTAAACATCGCATATCGCTAACCGGCACCGCAAAACGTATTGCCGAATTAAACGACATGGCCTCCTGGGCTGCCGAGGTAGAAGACTTCTTCGCCATTCCTGAGAAGAAACGGTATAAACCAAGTACCCCGGAAGATAAACGGGCAGAGGAACTCCTCGACGACGTTAAAGATCTATCGAAGTCTTTCTTCGTGGAGACTCCGGAGAAAATCGGCGATATAGAGGTGACATCGCGCGGCTTCCTGCGCGAGGCGCCTTCGATGGACTTCTCGTTCGCCTGCACACATCCGGCGGCAGTGTCGGAAGCCGGTGATGCCCGCGTGGTGCAGGTGGGTCGTCTGCTGGTAGGCAGTGAGCGCCTTGAAGGTCGCGAGCGCCAGCGCGTGTTGCCTATAGTGCGCGATTCTCCCGGACAACTCCGCACGGTCGTACGCTTCAACGTGCCCGAGGGCTATGCCATCGACGAGGCCTCACTGCCCGCACTCGAGAATAATATTGCCAATATGACCGGCAACTTCTACACCCATGCAGCCGTCGACGAGCAAGGCAATCTTGAATTGACGGTGGTTGAGCGCTACAGAAATTATTCCTACGATGTAGCCCTCTGGGAGCCTTTCCTGGAGCTGCTCGATGCCTCAGCCGACTTCTGCGGGGCCTCGGTGGTGCTCAAGCGTAAGTAATCACCCGGTTGAAAAACTTGCAGGTTACGTCTTTTTGGCGTAACTTTGTCGGGAACTCACCGCTTCGGCGGAGGGTTCCCGATTTTGTACCTTAACTTCATTACACATATGCAGAAAATAGCAATGACAGCCACAGCTCTGCTGGTGGCCGCGAGCGCGGCCATGGGCGGCGAACGTCCGGCATTCAAGTCGGAGGACGGCAACTTCACAATCGATGCCCTTGAGGCACTCGGACGTGTGACAGCTCCGGCAGTAAGCCCCGACGGCAAGACTATTCTCTTTGGCATAGCCTATGAGAACCTTGCCGAGAACAACTCCAATAACGATCTTTATACCCTCGCACTCGAGGGCAAGAACGCGGCTCCGGTGCGCATCACCGACACCCCCAAAAGTGAGGGCGGTGCCGTGTGGATGTCCGACGGCCGCATAGCCTTCCTTTACCCTGATGCCGACGGCAACGCGCAGATGTGGATCATGAAGGCCGATGGCTCGGGCCGTGTGCAGGCCACCGAGCACGAAGGCGGCATCAGTGGCTTCCTTCTCTCTCCCGACGAGAAGAAGGTGGTGGTGATAGGCAATGTGAAATATGCCCGCAGCGCCGGTGACATCTATCCTGATCTGCCCAAGGCTACCGGCCGCGTGATCGACGACCTCATGTACAAGCACTGGGATGAATGGGTGACTGAGATTCCTCATCCCTTTGTAGGTGACTTCGACGGCTCGAAGGTGACCGGCCTCAAAGACATCATGGCCGACGAGCCTTTCGAGGCTCCGATGAAGCCTTTCGGCGGCGTGGAGTCGTTTGCATGGAGCAAGGACAGCAAATCGCTCGTCTATGTATCGCGCAAGAAGACTGGCCTCGAATATGCCGTGTCGACTAACTCCGACCTCTATCTTTATAACCTCGAGAACGGCGAGACCCGCAACCTCACCGAGGGCATGATGGGCTACGACACAGCGCCCGCCTTCTCGCCCGACGGCAACTATCTGGCTTGGCTCTCGATGGAGCGCGACGGCTACGAGAGCGACCGCAACCGCCTCTTCATCCTCGACTGCGCAAGCTCTGAGAAACGCGAGCTCACCGCTGAATGGGATTACTCAATCGACGAATTCGCATGGGCGCCCGACGGAAAGACCATCTACTTCATCGCGCCGAAAGACGGTGTGATCCCTGTATTCTCAATCGACGTGCAGAAGGCTGAGATCCGTCAGCTCACCGACGCTGTGGCCGACTTCACTACTCTGTCTCCTGTGGGCAACGACCGCATCGTGACAATGAATCACAGCATGCTCCGCCCCAACGAGCTCCAGCTCATCACCCTCAAAGGCAAGAAGGCTCCTGTGCTCAGCCCGCTTACCGACGTCAACGGAGCCATCTTCGCGCAGCTCGACATGCCTACCGTCGAGAAACGCATGGTGCCCACAACCGACGGCAAGGAAATGCTCGTTTGGGTAGTTTATCCTCCTAAGTTCGATGCAGCCAAGAAGTATCCTGCCATCCTCTATTGCCAGGGTGGCCCTCAGCAGCCTGTGAGCCAGTTCTGGAGCTACCGCTGGAACCTCGCCCTGATGGGTGCCAACGGCTACATCGTCATCGCCCCCAACCGCCGCGGTCTGCCCGGCTTCGGCTCGGAATGGTGCGAGCAGATCTCGAAAGATTACCCCGGCCAGAACATGCAGGATTACCTCGCAGCTGTCGACAACCTCAAGGCTGAGCCTTATGTCGACGAGGCCCACATCGGCGCTACAGGCGCAAGCTACGGCGGCTTCTCGGTCTACAACCTCGCCGGCATCCACAACAAGCGCTTTGCAGCCCTGCTGGCTCACGCCGGTATATTCAACATGGAAGCCCAGTACCTCGAGACCGAGGAAATGTGGTTTGCCAACTGGGATATGGGTGGCGCCTACTGGGAGAAAGACAATGCTGCCGCTCAGCGCACATTCGCCAACTCGCCTCACCGCTTCGTCGACCGCTGGGATACCCCTATCATGATTTCCCATGGCGAGCTCGACTACCGCATCCTGGCTTCGCAGGGTATGGCCGCATTCAACGCTGCCAAGCTCCGTGGCCTCCCCGCCGAGATGGTTGTCTTCCCCGATGAGAACCACTGGATCCTCAAACCCCAGAACGCCGTGCTCTGGCAACGTCTGTTCTTCCGCTGGTTCGACAAATGGCTCAAAGCTGAATAATGTCGAAAGCCAATCTTAAAAAAGAACTTGTCACCTTCACCAGCGAGCAGCTGGTGGAGGTGATTCTTAATGCCTACGATTCGTCGAAGGAGGCTAAGGCATACTTCGAGTTTTTC
The DNA here is from genome assembly GCA_910586595.1 of uncultured Muribaculaceae bacterium. Classification (GTDB taxonomy): domain Bacteria; phylum Bacteroidota; class Bacteroidia; order Bacteroidales; family Muribaculaceae; genus CAG-873. The sequence goes on from CAJUJB010000067.1 coordinate 3,822, forward strand.
CTCAACCCGGATGTCGATGCCCTGCTTGAGAAGAAGGTCGACATAATTGCGAAAGAATTGGGCCGCTCGAAGCATGGCTACTGCAAGGCCCGCATCAGCCATATCAGGGCTGCTATAAAAGATTTCGCGGCCTTTGGCGTAGGCCCCGACTATGTGGCGAGGCTGATGTACTACACGCTGCGCATGCTGGTCGGCCACTATGGCACTACGCGATACCCCGACACGCTGATCAACGGCACACTCAAACTTGTGCGCGACTATATCATATATGCCAACTCGCACGATATGGCGGCATCAGCGCTGGCCAATATCAACGAGCTGTGTGCGTCGTCGCTCGGCACGAAGTATCTGCGCGAGCGTATCTCTACAGTGGCCACGATGGCCGTCGACGAATTAGGTGCCTGACGGGCATAGCAGGTAACAGCATAAAAAAATCGCGGATCCGGGTGGATCTGCGATTTTTTATGCTGTTTCGTTGACTGTGAATCAGAGATTGCTACGGTCTTTGTTCGACTTGTGGAAGAAGAGCTTGTGGTCGATATACTCCTGGGTAGCGATAAGTGTAGGCTTGGGGAGGCGCTCGTAATAGCGTGAGATTTCAATCTGCTCGCGGTTCTCGCTCACTTCCTCAAGGTTGTCGTTATAGGGTGCGAACTCCTGAAGTTTCTTCTCGAGGTCGGTCTTCATCTGGGCGGCAATCTGGTTGGCGCGGCGGGCGATGACACATACGGTCTCGTACACGTTGCCGGTCTGCTCAGAAAGCTGGATCATGTCGCGGGTGACAGTGGTCAGCGGTGTGTTTGTTTTCTTGAAATCCATGTTGGTATATGGTTTTGAAGTTTACGTTTTCGGGTTGGAGAGATTAGTCTTTTACGTAGCGGCGGGCAATCTTGAGGATGTTGTCGGCTTCGCTGCGGCTTTTAGAGTCGGGGTAGTTGTTGATAAACGAGTAATACTCGTCGATCACATCGCGGAATCGGTCGGCCTTACGTTCTTCTACAGAGTTGGCAGCTTCCTGATACCGGGCCTTGAGAATGAGCATCTCAAGGTCTTCTTTATATTTTGAGTAGGGATAATCTTTGATGGCGTTGCGTGCCACGATGACGGCGCTCTCGTAGTTGTTGCCCATGTAGTTGCCGAGGTTGTAGTATAGCTGGGCGTTCTGGAGCTGCTTGAGCGTGAGCTTGTCCTGAAGCTCGAAGATTGCGTTCTGGGCAATCGACACTTTATCGCTGCGGGGGAAGTAGTCGAGGAAGCCCTGAAGCTCCTCGATGGCCTGGATGGTGCCGGTCTGGTCGAGCTGGGGGTCGGGCGAATCGAGGTAATAGCCATATCCGCAGTAGAATCGGGCGGGCTCGGCATACTTGCCTTTGGGGTAACGCGAGTAATAGCTTTTGAAGTAGACACCTGCCGAGGCATAGTCTTTGTTCTCGTAGTGGCTCATTGCCAGGAGATAAAGCGACTCTTCGGCTTTGTCGGAGCCTTTGAAGACCGAGATGCAGTCTTTGAGCAGGGTTGCGGCCTGCACATAGCGCTTTTCTTCAAATGCCTGCTTGGCGTACTCGAATTTATAGTTGTAGTCATCGCTCTTCTGCACACGCTGGTATTCGCCGCATGAGCAGAGGGCAATCAGGCAAAGTATGTAGATTATATAGTTACGCATCGTGTATGTGTCTGCAAGCTGCATTTAGCCCGCATGCAGCATAAGCGGCGGGCAATAGGCGGCTTTGAGGTGCAAAGGTAGTAAAAAATACGCATTCCGCTCTGCTTTTTGCCAATAATTAACATTAGAAACAAATGAATCTGCTTGCTGGATGGGAATATGCAGCAAACAGATTCATCTATAATGTATCGTAGTGGCTTAATTACTGATTAAGTCGGTACGTATGGGCTTGATTGGGGCGGCATCAAATTTTGACAATGTAGATTTGTCTGCAGCTGTTTCTGTTAAAAGTAGATTAGCTTCTACGAGATATGCCACCATATAGTTACCGGCATTGAAGTCTATGGCACAGGGATACACGTTTCCGGCGGCAGACTGGTTGCCATTATCATTATTAATCCAATATGGTGCGCCCATTTGTGATGGAAGATCCCATGCCATAGGCCTATAGAAGTCGAAATCACGGATATCCATTTTGTTGTCGATTGAACCATAACGCATAAGACCGTATACTGGTGAATTTACTGGGCTTTCCCCGGGCTTTGAAGTTTCTGATTTACGGCGGGCATGGCCGGTTATACCGAATGGAAAAAAGACGTTATCACCACGATTCTTACTATAGGCGATGACTCCTCGGGCTCCCAATTTACTATCTTTGCCTTCATTCTTCGGGTCGGTGTATGAATACGCGTCAGAGGTAGAAAGTGTGCCATATGCTCCGTCGGCATAACATATGCCGAAGGCAAAATTTATATCACTATCCAGATCCTTACCCGTTATAGATATACCTAAATCGGGAAGTTCCTTACATTCGGGCAAACGGTAAGTTGCATACGTATTCTTGATACTGTTAATCAGTTTCATGTTGGTGAATGCATCCTTCTTAGCGCCACCGCTGTTATAGGAAGGTATTTCTACCCATTTTTTATCACTCACGCCATTGCCAATCTTGAACTTTGCATTTATGCCTGGGTCTTCTCCGTAACCGAATTTTCCGTCTGTTCGGGTTACGTTTGATTCGAGGATGGGATATCCGAGAGTGTTGTATCTTCGGAAAAGGCTCCCGACAGATAAGGGCGATTTGGTGAGATGTGTACTGTCGTAAACATTGAATGCCGACCACATGGATGTTCCACTTCCTAATGAGGAAGCTGCGTAACCTTGACGTACAAGTATTTTGTGTACGCAACTGTTGTTGTGATATGTAACTGTGATGATAGCACCCCAGGCCTGGTTCTCCGGAGCGGATGCAACTGGGGTATATGTAAATTGTATCTTCGTATTGGTTCGTCCGGACACAGAGTTACCTTTCCCTATCACCGTCTTGCCATTGGCCGTAAGTGAGACGAAAGAATGCTCATCTTGCTCGATTGTAGCCGTCCATGGGCCTCTCGAAACAATTGACTCGAAGCATGCTCCATTAGAGGCAGGTGAAAGTAGCTCGTACATAAGGTCGACGTTGAACGAAGCTTTATTGTTATATTTTCGGTATATGCCGCGGGGATTGTCGATACGTCGTGCTTGCCGTACTTCCGAGATGGATTCGTCAGAATATGTCTCCGTGCCCGGTACACTCGGGTCAACCTTTTTGTAGTTTGCTACATACAGGATTCGGGCATATCGGTGATGCTGGTAAAATGAGTTCGCGCCAGAATAAACTTCCCATGTACCGAGAGTTTTAGCTCGGGTATACAGCGGAAGTATGCACACGTAGTCTACCTCTTTTGAGTGGGGATCGGTGGTGCGTGTAATTGTATAATTACCACTATCGCTGTCCGGTGTTGTGATGGTTCCATCGGTTGGAGGTATGCCTTTCGTATAGGATCTTTTTCCTAACGAAACATATTTCCCTGAGGGAGTTTTGTGGTGATAATAGAAATCACGTATCATTTGTGTCGACAAGTCAAGTTTGTTGTAAGCACCACCTGTCAGACGGGTAACATCTTTTACTTCATGCAACGAAAGGAAACCAAACTCGCAGTTGGAGGCGCATAACTCATGATCTTTTGTATATACATTGTTTGGGAATGTACCTGCTTTAACATTAGTCTTTTTGTAGCTACCTTCGTATTTTTCCTGCATTTGCCAGGCCTTCACATTATAGAAGTCGTTGGGGTTCTCACCGTCTTCAATAAGCGGTCTCCATTCATTATCAATAATGTAGGCGTCGATGCTGGTGAGTACATATCCTTCTCGTGGTGTGGCACGGACTGTGGTTGTGGTCGGCTGGTTATAAAGATAAGGCACGTATGTGTCGGGCGTATATAGACCCGGCTTAGCCTCTTCATCGTAGTCGATGTGGAAGTCGACGTCGTTGGCATTGCCGAGGAAGGTCATGGTCACCTTGTAGTGGTGGTTTCGCTCAGCCTCATAGTTGAGGTGAGTGTCCTTGCCGAGCATAAAGCGGTATACGATGTCGCCCTTGCCGGGAGTCTGGGTGCCGATATTCTCGTAATAAGCCTTTACTTCGATATATGTGCCGAACTTGCGGTCGTCTTTCCATTCGGGAAGGGTAGAGGGCTTGTTGCCGTCGGGATAGGTGGGGATGTCGGTGGCTTCGGCGCCTTCCACAACCTGCCATTTATCGCTCTCGGTGCCTGAGTCGCCGTTGGGCTGCATGTTCTCGTAGAAATAAAGAGCCTCCGAGGCTTCGGTGTGCTCACGGGCAATGCGGTCGGCCACGCTCATGCCTGCAGCTGCGCGCGATACCATGTCGGAGTAGAGACCGTATACCGAGTCACCACTGGCTATCATGGGCCATTTTTTGTGGTCGTCGATACCTTTGTGGCCAGCCTCAGCGCCTTTGAAGTAGATTGTCTGGTCGGGCTTGTAGAAATACGTGCCGTCGTCGGCGAGGGTGTAGCCGGGTTGGCCCACATTATTTGTCGATGCGAGGTAACAGTGCTTTGGGGCGTCGATAATTGCAACTGACTTGAGGTAGATAAATACGTTCTCGTTCAGCTTGCTGGTATTGAAGGCGATGGTTACTTTCGAGGCCGCGCGCTTCACCCATGCATGGAGGCTGGTGGAGGCGTTGGGGCTGATCTCGACTGTCTGGGGCACCTCGTTGTCGCGCTTGGTGCTTTTATCGCCGTTTACAAACCAGCCGAACATCTCGCTGTTGTTTGTCACATTGGCATCCCAGGTCAGGGGCAGCTGCATAAGCTGGCCATCGGTGAGAATATCGTCATCGCTGATATTGGAGAGGTCATGGTTGACAACTGCGTAAAAATAATAGCGTCCGTTGGGGTAGGTTAACGAAAATTTTGCGCAACCAGTGGCCGTCTCGCTGGAGTTGAACTCGGGGCGAGCCTCTGTCTGGCCGGGGGTGAAGTTAGTGATTTTGCGTTTTTCGATAAAGTGACCGTCGGTGTCGTAGATTACGAGCCATACCATGTTGATGGTCTTGATGGCGTTGCCGGCGGCGCGCGATTCGAGCGCTGACGTGAATGCCTGGTAACCGACTTCGATGTCTACGGTTGAATAGCCCTCGGGTATTACGCCGTAGTTGCGGCCGAAATCGTCCTCACACGACGGGGTTGCTATGGCCAGCATGAGCAGGGCTGCTGCGGAAAGTATATATGTGAGTATGCGGGGCATATCGATGGTGAATGATTGGAGACAGGGTTGATAATGATTGGGTTGGAATCCGGTGGTAATCACTCGGTAGGAATACCGAACTCAGGGTATAGATCGACAACCGTGTAAGGCGTGACGTCGATCTCGACAGTGACGTCGGTCGTCTCTGGGTGTTTGTTTAAGATGAATCGGTACCAGTAGTTGCGCCATATATCCATGGGCGATGAGCCTTTCATCGGGAAGTCGATATATGTCTCATGCTCGATGAAACTTTCGTCGAACGAGACCACAATGCGCGCTGCCGGATTAGAGGCGGTAGAGTTGGAGTATTCGGGCACATACACTACCCAATGGCCGTCGCTTGTGGGAATGAAATCGAGGTCGTTGGCCACTGGTGCGCCGGTGGGAA
>CAJUJB010000068.1 GCA_910586595.1 uncultured Muribaculaceae bacterium
AGGTATAGTCGGTTTCCCACGAGCCGGTCACATAATCACTCTCGGAGAGAGCCCGGTAGGGCGATTTGTAGCCGGTGGTGTGGTAGTGGCTCAGCAGGAGTGTCTTAACGTGCCACTTGTCGGTAGGGTCGTTTAATATTACCTCTATCTTGGCCATGGCGCGCAGCAGGTGGATGGTGCCGAGGTTGGCCGATATGCCCGGCTCTATGCCTCCGGGGATGGCCACGTCTTTGATGCCATAGAGGGGTATGAGATTGTCGTAAGCGAGGGCGGCCCCTTTGAAATCGTAGGTCTGTTCCCAGGCGTTTTTCACGAAATCGGCGTTATCGGCCGGGTAGGTGTTCCAGTTGGCCAGAAGCATGATCTTGAAGCTGCCCGACGAAATGTCGATGTCGGTTACTCCGTTGAAGTAATACCTCTTGCTGCTCTCGTAGGTGGCTACGGGGGTGATATGGAAATCGGTGATTTGTCCGAGGTAGTTGCCTTTTGTGTCGAGGAGTGCCACACGCACGTCGCCGCCCGTAAGGTCGATATGGTTTTCGAGGCCCGAGCCTTCGTCGTAGTCGCCTGCGGGCGTGGTGCGCGAGGTCTCGGGAGCTTGGTCGCCGACGGTGACATAGAAGCCAGCGTGGTAGACGGTTCCGTCAGGCTCGGTCACGACAGGCTCGTCGCTCTTGCCGGAGCATCCGGGAAGAACGGCAGCTGCAAGCAGCACAGCCAGGAGGGTGAGAGTGTATATGAGGCGTGACAAGGCGGAAGTGAAAATTTAAATTTAATATGGATTAAGTCTGAGAAGGATAAAGTCAGGTAATTATATTTCTTGGTTCTGTAGAACGACTTTCCACGATTGGATGTAGATGTATTTCTCGATCCAGCGGTAGTTGGCGTCGAGGAAGAATATGAAGTTGTAGTCGTCCTGACGGTCGAGATATTCCTGGTCGCTCATGCCGCGGTTGTAGTTGCCTTTCACGAGAAGGGCCATGTCGATGAGCGAAACTGAGAAACAGAGCTGACCGTCGCTCTTGCGTCGTGCTTCAAGCCGTACGTCATCATCGGTCAGCAGACGGCCGATGGTAAACTCTGCCACGGTGGCTGAGTAAGTGCCGGTCTGCGAGTATTCGTCGGTGATGACAGCCGAGCCGTTGGCTATATCCCATGCATGGTATACTACGGGGTCGCTCTCGATAAGCGAGTTGTCGTGATCCATGCGCGCGTTCGACGCTGTGATGGTGAAGTCGAAGTCGTTGCCGTCGATAGGCTCGCCCGAGAGGTGCTGGAGCACGACTTTTACGGAGTTGGTATTCTTTACCAAGGGCACTTTGAAGTAGTGTGTACCTTCGTCTTCCGGAAATTCCACCTCGGCTGTCAGGCCATGGTAGAGGTTGTCGAGGGGGCGGCGCACGTCGGTGCCTTCGGCTCCGGTGATGTCGCCAGCGCGCGATGCGCCGTCGGGGAGGAGGGTACACTTCAGGTGCTCGAGGCGCGAGGCTTCGTGCACGGCAAACGATGTATTGCCGGGCTGGGCACCGCTGCCGCACCATGCCTGGAGGCGGTATGTGCCGGGCTTGACGGCCTCGTCGAGCACAACTTCGTAGCCGTCGGCTGCAAGGGCGTCGCCGCTCTCGGTGTGCGTGTGCACAATGTTGCCGTCGGGGTCGATCACGTTGAGAGTCACGTGGTCTACTTCATTGGCGAAGGCGTCGGCAAACTTCATGTTCCAGTCGTAGGCGAATCTCACCCTGAACTTGGGGTCGCAATCGCCCTCGTAGTCGAAGATGAAGCTGTCGCTGCACGCCGTCAGGCCCGATGCGGCGGCAAGGGCTATGAGCAGAGCTACGGCTTGTGAGGTTTTACTGATGAGGTTCATCTTTATGCGCTTGTATATGTTGAGGAGGCACTGCTGGCCTCTCGTTGATGTCGGTTTTAAAGAAAGAGGTGAGAGTTTTTGCCCGCTTGGAGCGGAGTAGGGAGAGATGTGAAATATGGGTCGGCTATGGCCGTGCGGGGTGTAGAGGAGCTGAGAGAAAAAATCCTGCGGACGCGGACTTGCGCCCGCAGGATTGTATCATTGATGATTGGAGATATCTACTATTAGATGTCGGCTTCCTGGGTTACAATCTTCCAGGAGAGGATGTTGATGTTCGATTCTACGTAGTAGAGAGGATTCTTGGGTTTGTTGGGATCGATAAGTTCGCCACCTTCTTCCTTGCTGTAGGGTTTGAACACACCGTCGCCGAGGCTCGAGATCTTGGTGATGTCGAGGCTGTAGATGTGGTTACGTACGGTACCCCACTGGCCTTCAACTTTTGCATTTTCGTTGTTTGCATTGTTGAGGTGCTCCAGAGGAATTGAATATACGGTTGCACCGTCGGTGTAGGCTACAGCGTAGTTGCTTTCACCTGCGGTTGCGTTCTTAAGGGTGTTGTTGATGGTTGTGCGGGGTACTTCAGTAGCGTTGGGATAAATTGTGTCGAGTTTAGCACCTTGTGTGCCTGTTGCGTCATCGGCAGGAACTTCTACAAACTTAGGCTCGCCGAGAGTGTAGTATGGTGTGGGGTTGCTAGCTGCTACGTTCACGTCAACAGTACCTGTGCCATTGCCAGCGGCAACGAGCTCGCAGTCTGCAGGTTCGATTTGTTTGTAGGAGTAGAGTTGGATTGTCTCTCCATTTACTTCGATGGTACCTTTGGGAGTGCGTGAATAGTACTGGGGGTTGGTGATGTCGAATACCTTGTTCATGAAGGCTTCCTTGAGGTAGTTCACGCCAAGGTAGTTCACGAGGTTAAGAGGATTACCTTTTGCGTCGCACACGCGTGCAGCGAGAAGCACAGTTGTGGTCTTGTTAGGCATGGGGAGGTTGCCGTCGGTGATGTTCTCAACTTCGTTGGTGTTCTCGTTGCAGTAGAGACGGGTTCCGTTGAGGCGTTTGGTGCCTACAACCTGATCGAGGTCAGTGAAGTAGTTTTCGCCAACGTGGAGTTTTGCAGCGAGGGCTCCGCCATCGAGGCCGTAAACGGTAGATTTGCCCCAGTAGCTACGGTGGTAATCAGCATGGTTCCATGCGTTTGCATAAGCCCAGTCACCAGCGAATGTGGTCTGTGCATTCCAGCCTTCAAGGCTCTTGGAGAGGGTGCTCTTCTGCGCAGTTGCATTCAGGCCCCAGCCTTCGAATACGATGTAAACCTTTTCAGCAGCTACGCCGTCCGTTACGCCGCCGACCTCGTCTGCGTTAGGTTTACCAGCTACAGTAACATCAAGTTCATAGCCTTCTTTACCATTGTCAAGTACGGTGGCTTTGAGGTTTGATGCGCTTACCTGCACGCGGGCAGCAAGACGCTCAACATAGATGTCTACGCGCTCAGCGTCGGTGAATTCTTCCTTAGTGGGATATTCCTGGAGGAAGTTTTCGGGGTTAAGTTTGGTTGCAAAATAGTAGGGTGAGTTCTCTGTGCCTTCGCCGAAGTAGCTGGAGGTAGACATTACGAAGCTGGTGTAGGCGTCATCTACAGATTGAACGAGCTGCTTACCCATATCCTCGATAGTGCGTTGTGCAGTAAGTCCGTCAGGCTTATTGAGTACGGTTACAACCCAGGTGGGGTAGTCCTTACCGGTGAGCCCTTTAAGGATTACGGTACCTTTACCGAGTTTCTCTACGTTTTCCTCTGTGCCGTCGGGTCCATTTGTCCACGAGTTTGCTTCGCTAACGAAGTTGCCCTTTTCGTCGTAGAAATAGAAATAGGCGTTGTTCACTACGTTTTCGTTGCCGTCACCGTAGATGAAGTCTTTATCATCGATTTGGCTGCCGCTACGAGAAGAGGCGTCGCCTGCGAGGATATTGACATTCAGGTAAGCCACATCACCTTCGACGGGCTTAGTTTCGGGTGCGTTTGCGGGTTCGTCGTTTGAGCATGCCCAAAGACCGAGTGCTGCTGCCCCGAGGAGGAGTTTTGAAATGTTGTTCATAAAAAATCTGAAAGTGTTATGATTGTTGATTTGTCGTTATTTGCTTGATTCAGCTGGTTTTGTTGTCTGTGCTGTGATTGTCACGGGGTGATAGGCCTTAATCTGGTCTATTGTGCCGAGATATGTGTCGGCCTTTGCTATGCCTGCCTTGCGGGCTGCCTCGAAGCGGAGTGTCGCTTCGGAGTAGTCGCCGCGACGGGCTGCAAGCACTCCGCGTGCGAAGTCGGCTTCGGGCGAGGAGCCTGCACGTAGCAGGTGGCTCTGGGCACGCTCAAGGTCGCCTCGCATGAGCTCTATATTGGCTGCGTTGAGGTTGAGCATGGGGTCGTCGGGATATACGCCAACGGCTGTTTCCATCACCTTGAGATACTCGGGCGAGCCCTCGGGGTGCAATTGCGCGAGTGTGTAGAAGTCTACAGGGCGCAGGCGCGTGGGGTCGCTGGCAAAGACGCGTTTGAGCTCTTCGATGTCGGTATATACCTTGATGCGGTATTTCACGGTGTAGTCGGAGTGACGCAGCCAAGGGTAGATTTCCTTGAGTATGACTTTGTAATCAGCCGGATATGTGTCGCGGATGTAGTGGTCTTTGGCATCAGGCTCCATGGGAGAGTCGACTATGCCGAGTATCTCGGCGCGGTGAGGTATGTCGTAGTCGAGCGAGTCGGTGAGGTAACGCCGGAGGCCTTCCCAGTCTTCAGGCTCGAAGGAAGTCGACATAATTCCGCGGTCGAAGTGATAGAGGTCGCGCACGTAGTTGCTGAGTGTCACCGTACGGCCCTGGGCGAGACGCACGTTGTTGCTGTACGAGCCTTCGGGCGAGGCGAAACCTTTGATGTGCACGTTGGTGATCACAGCATCGGTATCCTGGCGCACGTAGTCGATTGAGTTGAGAATTTTGGCAATCTCGCGTTTGTTGACCATGTAGTCGGGCTTGAGCTCCGTGCGGTTGACTACGAATGATACAAATGCCTTGCCTTCGATATTTTTTTCGACGGGTTTGTCATCGACCGGCGGCGCGAACACGAATTCAACCGGCAGGGGCGGACGGCGTGTGTCGATGAGCGCGAGTTCGTTAAGTCCGTGGCGGCTTGGGCCGGGTACGTTCTCGGGGCGTGAGCAGCAGTTGGCGGCTTCCTCGCGCATCTCTACCGAGCTGCGGCCCATCCATTCTTCGAAGGGTACGGTCTCGGTGACGGTGGGGCGCTGTTTGCTGCCGGCACGGTAGATGCGTTCGTCTCCGGCGTCGAGCTGGCCCTTACGCATATAGTAGAAATATCGGTTGCGGCCGCATACGGTGACCGGCTCGAGCTCAAGGCTGTCGGTACCGGCCTCGCTGATGATGACGGGTGTGAGAATCAGCTCGCGGTCTCCTCCGAGTTTATAGTCGGCCATGTTGAGCTGTATGGCAACCGAGAGGGTCTTGGCCGCCTCGTCGACATTGACGTCCACGTCATATACTTTGAACGCCGTGCTGTAGGCGAGAGCCTGAAGCGCGCAGCTTGCGGCTGCAAGGAATGTGAATATATATCGTTTCATTTTCAGCGTGGCGGGTTTAGAATACGTAGATTATGTTGATGGCGGCTTTGGTAGGGCCTACATAGTTGTGAGGTACATCGGTGCGGATTTTCTTGCCGCAGTCGAAGCAGTTGTATACGTCAGAGCGTGTATAGATCCATCCGATGCCTATCTCGGCTTCGAGGTTCCAGTGCCGCGAGAGTATCCAGGAGTAACCATATCCGATACCTACACCTGCCATCCAGCCTTGGTAACGGTGGTCGGTCAGTTGCGAGAAGTCGGTGCCGAGGAATTTGATGTTGTTCTTGAGATTGCCGAAGTTATACTGGCCTCCTATGAGATGGGCTGCTAAGAAATGACCGCTGAAGCTCTGGCAGAACCAGTAGCGGATCTCCGGCTGCACCATCCATTGTTTCCAGCGGCGGTCGTTGATGGCCCAGTTGTTGATGGTGCCGTCGATTTCTGCCGTCCACTTTGGCGCGAGCCCCACCTCTACGCCTAATGTCGGGGAGAGTAGAGCGTCGTAAATGAGGTTGGTCTTGACGGCGACCTCCTGGCCGCGGAGTGCCGGGAATGCCATCAGGATAAAAAGAATTACTGTCGCTATGTTTTTTGACTTCATTAGTGAGTGAGATTGGCCTTGGCTTGGAATGGTTTGTTTATGTTTTCTCTGGAGAGTGGAGAAGGATTAGACGATGATACGATAGGAGGTGTTCAGTGCAAACACCACAACTCACCGACGGGCGGTTGCTCGTGCGGATGGGGTGCGGTATTGGATAGAGGTTTCCATTTTAGAGAGAGGATATAATGCTTAGTTTATAAATGGCTCGAGGAGTAGAACTGGAACCCGGCCTAAATTTGTGCTTGCAAAATTACATGCCGTGCGCGGTTTACACGTACACATTCCGTAAATTTCTAATTGACATTTCGTAAAAATCTTACATTTTGACAAAATGTCAAGGCTATTTTCAACTTCTTGCCTCGTCGGAGTGTTGTATTTATGGGAAATGCCGCGCGCACCCGAAACACCGAATTGAGTTTTTTTGTTAACTTTGCATTTCCGTACAAACAATCCAATCTATGTCTGAAACTAAGCTCTACAAGGGCTTGTCGGCAGCCGAAGCCGACGAAAGCCGACGCCTTCATGGCGTCAATATTCTCACCCCTCCGGAGAGGGAAAGTCTGTGGCAGAGATTCGCTAAAAAATTCTCCGATCCGCTGGTTATAATTCTGCTCGTTGCCGGAGTCCTTTCGGTGGGTATATCATGTTATGAATACTGGGGTCTTGACGAGGGCGGAGGTGTGTTCTTTGAACCCGTCGGAATCTTTATAGCCATCTTCCTTGCCACGGGGCTTGCCTTCTGGTTCGAGCTTAAGGCCGACCGTGAATTTGCAATACTCAACCAGGTCAACGACGACGAGCCGGTGCAAGTGATCCGCGATGGTCATGCCACCCAGATTTCGAAGAAAGATGTGGTGGTCGGTGATGTGGTGATATTGAATACCGGTGCCGACATCCCTGCCGACGGTGTGCTGCTTGAGGCCGTCTCGCTCAATGTCGACGAATCTTCGCTCACAGGCGAGCCTCTGTGCCATAAGACTACCGATAAAGCCCAGTTTGACCCGGATGCGACTTTCCCCTCCGATCATGTGCTCCGAGGCACAAAAGTGATGGAGGGCCATGGAGTGATGGAGGTGACTGCCGTAGGCGACGCGACCGAAAATGGAAAGGTATTTGTGGCTGCTCAGATCGATGATTCGGTCAAGACTCCGCTTAACGAGCAGCTCGATGGCCTCGGGAAGCTGATCTCGCGCATTTCTTATGTAATTGGTATTCTTATCGTGGCCGGTAGAGTGGTGATGTATTTCATCAATGCCGATTTCGACTGGATGAGCTTCACGGCTTATCTGCTGCAGTCGCTCATGGTGGCCGTCACGCTGGTTGTCGTATCTGTGCCTGAAGGCTTGCCGATGGCTGTGACTCTTTCGCTGGCATACTCTATGCGCCGCATGCTCAAGACCAACAATCTTGTCCGCAAGCTGCATGCGTGCGAGACGATGGGCGCCACTACGGTAATATGTACCGACAAGACAGGTACGCTCACCGAGAACCAGATGCGCGTCTACAAGACCGACTTTTTCGGCAGCCCGTCTGACGATGTGATATACGAAGGTATTGCCGCAAACACTACAGCCCAGCTCGACCTCTCGGGAGAGAAGCCTTCCGTCCTCGGCAATCCTACTGAGGGCGCGTTGCTGCTCTGGATGAAGTCGCGTGGGGTCGACTATGCCGATTACCGGGGCAAAGTGAAGGTCGTGGAAGAACTTCCGTTCTCTACCGAGCGCAAATATATGGCAACTGTGGTTAAATCAGCCTCGGGGGAGGATATACTATATATAAAGGGGGCGCCGGAGATCGTGTTCGGCTTGTGTGCCGATACCTCAGGAGTGGATAAGGCTGAGATTGATGCGCTGCTGATCGGCTATCAGAATATGGCCATGCGCACACTTGGTTTTGCATATCAGGTGCTGAAGCCCGGTGATGCGACCATAGCCGACGGCCGTTGTGTTGCTACACGTCTCACCTTCCTCGGAGTGGCTGCCATTTCAGATCCTGTGCGTGCGGAGGTTCCTGCAGCAGTGCGCGAGGTAATCGACGCGGGCGTAAAGGTGAAGATCGTAACCGGAGATACCCCCGGAACTGCAAAGGAAATAGGACGGCAGATCGGATTGTGGAATGACAATGTTGACACCGACCGGAATATAATCACCGGTGTGGAATTTGCCGAACTTAGCGATGCGCAGCTCCGCGACCGTGTGGGCGATCTTAAAATTATAGCGCGTGCGCGCCCGATGGATAAAAAACGTCTCGTCGAGGCTCTCCAGGCTAATAATGAAGTCGTGGCTGTGACTGGCGACGGTACAAATGATGCTCCGGCTCTTAAGGCTGCCCACGTGGGTCTGTCGATGGGCGACGGCACTTCGGTGGCTAAAGAGGCGTCGGATATAACTATTGTCGATAATTCATTCTCCTCAATCGGCCGGGCTGTGATGTGGGGTCGTTCGTTGTATCAGAATATCCAGCGCTTCATTCTGTTCCAGATGACGGTAAATATTGTTGCGTGTCTTATCGTGCTATTCGGTGCCTTTATGGGCATGCAGTCGCCTCTGACCGTTACCCAGATGCTTTGGGTCAATCTTATTATGGATACCTTCGCGGCTATGGCGCTTGCCTCATTGCCGCCATCGAAAAGTGTGATGAAGGATGCCCCGCGCCCGCGCACTGCCTTTATCATCAGTAAGGCTATGTGGCGATCGATTATCGGTGTCGGTGCCATATTCTTTGTGGCCCTCTTTGCCTTCCTCTATTATCTGGAGCATACTCCGCTCACCTCGCTCACCCAGATTGGACATTTGCCGATAGGAGAGAATACGGGTCTGTCGCCCTATGAACTGTCGATCTTCTTTACGACGTTCGTCTTCCTTCAATTCTGGAATATGTTTAATGCACGTGCGTTCGAGACAGGGCGGTCGGCTTTCCATTTTAAGGATTGCGGAGGCTTCGTGTTGATTGCGCTGGCCATTTTTGTAGGTCAGATAGCCATTGTCACCATCGGCGGCCGATTCTTCGGAGTAGTGCCCCTGAGTTTGACCGACTGGTGCATTATCATCGGGTCGACATCGGTGGTGCTTTGGATCGGGGAGATCTTCCGCCTCTTTGTGAAAAAATAAAATCTTTAGAAATCTTAAAATCGATCGCTTCGGTTCATATGAGCCGGAGCGATTTTGTTTTTGGCGCAGAACGAAAATATATAGAATATCCACTTCCAAAAATCACCAATAAATTCTCCTGAATGGCCACGGTTCTGTGAATGGATGTTAAATCCATGCTTTAAAACACATTTTTTCTCGAAAAAGTTTGGAGGGTTCAGAAAAAGGCTC
>CAJUJB010000069.1 GCA_910586595.1 uncultured Muribaculaceae bacterium
GGGTCTTGGCTTTAGCCTCCTTGCTGTCTTTGAGCATGGCTTCGTTGTAGTCAACGAGCTCGATGAAGCAAGTCTTGGCGTTGTCGCCGAGGCGGTTGCCGGTCTTGAGAATACGGGTGTAACCACCGGGGCGGTTGCCGATCTTCTCAGCGATTTCCTGGAAGAGAATCTTGACAGCTTCTTTGTTCTGAAGATAGCTGAAGACGAGGCGGCGGTTGGCCATGGTGTCTTCCTTGGCGCGGTTGATCAGGGGCTCAGCATAGATGCGGAGTGCCTTTGCCTTTGCAAGCGTGGTGTTGATACGCTTGTGGAAGATGAGCGAGATGGTCATATTGGCAAGCAGGGAAGCGCGGTGAGCTTTCTTGCGGCCAAGGTGATTGAATTTTTTATTGTGTCTCATCGTGGATTATTCTTTATCGAGTTTGTATTTTGAGATGTCCATGCCGAACGAAAGGTTGAGGCTCGTGAGGAGGCTCTCAAGTTCGACAAGAGACTTTTTACCGAAGTTGCGGAACTTGAGCAAATCGGTTTTGTTGAATACCACCAGCTCGGCGAGTGTTTCCACCTCGGCGCTCTTTAGGCAATTGAGAGCGCGTACAGAGAGCTGCATGTCGACCAGCTTCGACTTGAGGAGCTGGCGCATGTGCAGTACTTCTTCATCGAATTCTTCACCGGGATCCGGCTCAGAAGTTTCGAGGGTGATTTTCTCGTCGGAGAAGAGCATGAAGTGATAGATGAGAATCTTCGCTGCTTCTTTAACGGCGTCTTTCGGGAGGATCGAGCCGTTGGTGCTGATCTCGAGGGTAAGTTTGTCGTAGTCGGTTTTCTGGTCTACGCGGTAGTTTTCGACGGTGTATTTGACGTTCTTTATCGGGGTGTAGATCGAGTCGATTGCAATGGTGTGGATGTCATCCTGCGGGGTGACATTCTCCTCTGCGGGAACCCAACCGCGACCTTTATTGATAGTCAGTACGATAGTGAAACTTGCGTCGGGATCCAAATGACAGATCACCAGTTCGGGGTTCATGACCTCGAAGCCCTGGAGGGCATTGGCGATGTCGCCGGCTGTGAACACTTCTTTGCCTGAAACGGTGATAGTGACGCGTTCAAATTCGCTGTCTTCTACCTTTTGCTTAAGGTCAACCTGCTTGAGGTTGAGAATGATGTTGGTCACATCTTCCTTTACGCCGGGCACGGCATCAAATTCGTTTTTAACGCCGTCGATCTTGATCGACGAAATCGCGAAACCTTCCAGTGAGGAAAGGAGCACGCGACGGAGTGCGTTGCCCACGGTGATGCCATAGCCGGGTTCCAAAGGCTTGAACTCGAATTTGCCGTAGAAGTTGCCTGCTTCTACCATTACTACCTCTTCAGGTTTTTGGAATGCTAATATAGCCATGGATCTTTGGATTTGGATATTATTACTTAGAGTAGAGCTCGACGATCAGCTGCTCCTTGATGTTTTCGGGGATGTCTTCGCGTGCAGGCACGTGGAGGAACTTGCCGCTCTTGGTGGCTTCGTCCCATTCGATCCAAGGATATTTGCTGTGGTTGAAGCCTGCGAGTGCGTCGGCAATCACTTCGAGTGATTTGCTGCGCTCACGCACGCCTACGATGTCGCCGGGCTTAACTGCATAGGAGGGTACGTTCACTACGGCACCGTTTACTGTGATGTGCTTGTGGAGCACGATCTGACGGGCTGCGGCGCGGGTAGGAGCGATACCGAGGCGGTAAACCACGTTGTCGAGACGGCCTTCGAGAAGCTGGAGCAGGATCTCACCGGTAATACCTTTGAGACGAGATGCCTTCTCGAAGAGGTTGCGGAACTGACGTTCGAGAACGCCATAGGTGTATTTAGCCTTCTGTTTCTCACGGAGCTGTACGCCGTACTCAGAAGTTTTGCGGCGTTTGTTAGCGCCGTGCTGACCCGGGGGGAAGTTACGACGGGCGAGAACCTTGTCTTCGCCGAAAATGGGTTCGCCGAATTTGCGGGCTATTTTGGTCTTGGGACCTGTATATCTTGCCATTGTAGTTAAAATCAGTTTATCGGGAAGCGGAGCCTGTGGGCCTGTAACATTGCTTTAGCGCAGCCGCGACCATAGAGAGGTGATTGAAATATGGTCTATTCGCCTTGGTAATGTCGTCTTTCTGCGGCTCTTGACCAGGCTGCTACCCGCGCCGGCACTGGCTTGCCGGGGGGTGCTTCCCGCGTGTTGATATGTTTTGTTGTGTGTACTAAAAGTGAAAGCAGAGTTGAAGGCGCAGTCTCCGCACATTGTCGCGCGGACAGGCAGCCTTCGCTACTGATTTTATACTCTTCTGCGCTTGGGAGGACGGCAGCCGTTGTGGGGCAGCGGAGTAACGTCGATAATCTCTGTTACTTTGATACCTGCGCCGTCGATGGTGCGGACAGCAGACTCGCGGCCATTGCCCGGGCCCTTGAGATATGCCTTCACTTTGCGGAGACCGAGATCGTAGGCTACCTTTGCACAATCCTGGGCTGCCATCTGGGCGGCGTAAGGAGTGTTTTTCTTGGAGCCACGGAAGCCCATCTTGCCGGCAGATGACCAGCTGATGACCTGACCTTCGCTATTGGCAAGGCAAACGATGATGTTGTTGAAAGACGAATGAACGTGAAGCTGGCCTTCTGCGCCGACTTTGACGTTTCTCTTCTTAGCTGCGACTGTTTTTTTTGCCATGTTGATTTATTATTTAGTAGCTTTCTTCTTGTTAGCAACGGTTTTCTTGCGGCCCTTGCGGGTGCGGGCGTTGTTCTTGGTGCTCTGGCCACGCACGGGAAGACCGTTACGGTGACGGACGCCGCGGTAGCAGCCGATGTCCATGAGGCGCTTGATGTTGAGCTGGATTTCGCTGCGGAGGTCGCCTTCTACCTTGTAGTCTGTACCGATTACTTCACGAACCTTGGCGGCCTGGTCGTCGGTCCAGTCTTTTACTTTGATGTTTACATCGATGCCTGCTTTGTTAAGGATCGATTTGGCGGCGCTCCGGCCGATGCCGAAGATGTATGTCAAGGCGATTTCACCTCTTTTGTTCTGGGGGAGGTCAACTCCCACTATACGTACTGCCATATTTCTGTGTCAGCTTATTATTTTGTTCAAAAATAATAGAATTATCCTTGACGTTGTTTGTACTTGGGGTTTTTCTTGTTGATGACATAGAGACGTCCTTTGCGACGGACGATCTTGCTGTCGGGAGTGCGTTTCTTGACGGAAGCTCTTACTTTCATATCTTTTAGTTTTTCGATTATTTATAGCGGAAAGCAATACGTCCTTTGGATAGGTCGTAGGGCGACATCTCTACACGCACTTTGTCGCCCGGAAGAATCTTGATGTAGTGCATGCGCATCTTACCGGAGATATGTGCGGTGATCTCGTGCCCGTTTTCGAGCTCGACGCGGAACATTGCGTTCGACAGCGCCTCGACGATGGTCCCGTCCTGTTCGATTGCTGATTGTTTTGCCATAGATGGTGGTTTAAATAAATTTATCCGTTATTGCTTCGTGGATGTAGTCGAAGGTCGTCAGCACTTCGGTACGCCCGTCGATGATTGCGAGCGTATGCTCATAGTGAGCCGAAGGCTTGCGGTCGCGGGTGCGGCATTGCCAGCCGTCGCTCTCGATCACGATATTGCGGCTGCCCATGTTGACCATAGGCTCGATGCAGATGCACATGCCGTTCTGGAGGCGTACTCCTATGCCGCGGCGTCCGTAATTGGGCACCTCGGGAGCCTCATGCATCTTGCGGCCGATACCGTGCCCGCACATCTCGCGGACTATCGAATAATTGCGGCGCTCGCAGTAGGTCTGCACCGCATTGGCTATATCACCGATGCGTGCGCCATACTTGGCAGCTTCGATGCCCACGTAGAGCGAATCGCGGGTAGTCTTGCAGAGAGCCTTCTTCTCCGGAGAGATCGTGCCCACTGCGAAGGTATAGCAACTGTCGCCCATAAAGCCGTCTTTCTCTACCACGGTATCGATGCCGACAATGTCGCCGTCGACGAGTACGCGGTCGGAAGGAAAGCCGTGCACGACGGTCTCGTTCACTTCTATGCAAAGCGTACCGGGAAATCCTTCATAACCCAGACATGCGGGCTTGCCCCCATTGTCCAGGATAAATTCCCGGGCAATGGTGTCAAGCTTGCGTGTGGTTACGCCGGGTTCAATCCAGCGGCCAACCTCAGCAAGTGTCTGCGACACGAGCGTGGCTGCCGACCGCATGGTCTCGATTTCTTCCGGTGTCTTGAGATAAATCATTTAAGTAAGTCGAATGATAATGATGACGGCGATTAAGAATCAATAAGCCTGACCCGTGGTGCGGCCTTTGATTTTACCTTCTTTCATCAAGCCGTCGTAATGATGCATCATCAGGTGCGACTCAATCTGCTGGAGGGTGTCAAGCACTACGCCAACCATAATCAGCAGCGAGGTGCCGCCGAAGAACTGGGCGAAGTTCTGGCTGATGCCGAAGAAGCGCGCGAACGCGGGCAGGATGGCAACGATGCCCAGGAAAATTGAACCGGGAAGGGTGATGCGCGACATGATGGCGTCAAGATACTCTGCGGTCTTCTTGCCGGGTTTTACACCGGGGATAAATCCATTGTTACGCTTCATGTCTTCGGCCATCTGCGTAGGACGCACGGTGATGGCGGTATAGAAGTAGGTGAAGGCAACGATGAGGATAAAGAAGATTGCGTTGTACCAGAAGCTGTTGATGTCAGTGAATGCGTGGAGGAAGCCGCTGTCGCCGCCGCGGAAGCCTGCAAGTGTCATAGGAATGAACATGATGGCCTGGGCGAAGATGATCGGCATTACACCGGCTGCATTAACCTTCAGGGGGATGTACTGACGGGCACCTCCGTACTGACGGTTACCTACAATGCGCTTGGCATACTGTACAGGCACTTTACGTGTACCCTGCACGAGCAGAACGGCGCCTACGGTAACAGCAAACAGGAGAACAACCTCGACAATGAACATCACAAGACCGCCCTGGCTGCCAGAAGCACCCGGCAGACGGCTTACGAATTCATAGTAGAGAGCTCCTGGGAGACGGGCGATGATACCCACCAGAATGATGAACGAGATACCGTTGCCGATACCACGGTCAGTGATGCGCTCACCGAGCCACATGATGAACATGGAGCCGGCAGCCAGGATGATCGTAAGGTAGACAACGGTCCAGAAACCGAGCTGGAGTGTGCTTCCGTTGGCTGCGCCGTTCACCTGAACCTGAAGGTTGATAAGGTAAGCGGGAGCCTGCAGGATAAGGATCAGCACGGTGAGATAACGGGTGTACTGGTTAAGTTTCTGACGCCCGCTTTCTCCCTCGCGCTGCATCTTCTGGAACGAGGGCAGAATCATGCCGCAGAGCTGGATGACGATCGACGCCGTGATGTACGGCATGATACCCAGCGCGAAGATAGAAGCCTGCGAGAAGGCACCTCCTGAGAACATGTCCAGAAGCTGCATCAGACCGCTCTTGTTAGTGAAGTTCGCAAGCGCGTCGATGTCGGAGGGAGAGATGCCGGGGAGCACCACATAACACCCCAGTCGGTATATGAATACCAACAGGAATGTTATGAGGAGTCTCTGGCGGAGCTCCTGGATTGTCCAGATATTTTTAAGGGTTTCTACAAATCTCATGATTATACGGTTTGAGCAGTTCCGCCGGCTGCCTCGATAGCTGCCTTGGCAGCTGCGGAGAATGCATTGGCTTCAACGGTGAGGGGAGTCGATACCGTGCCGTTGGCAAGAACCTTGGCGAGCTGGCCGCGACGCAGGTAGCCTGCTGCGCGGAGTTCGTCAAGACCTACCTTCTGAAGCTGCTGGGCTTCAGCGAGGGCTGCGATGAGGTCAAGGTTGATAGCCTTGTACTCTACACGGTTGATATTCTTGAAGCCGAATTTGGGAAGACGGCGCTGGAGAGGCATCTGACCGCCTTCGAAGCCGATCTTGCGGCTGTAACCCGAGCGCGATTTAGCACCCTTGTGACCGCGGGTCGATGTGCCACCCTTGCCGGAGCCTGGGCCACGGCCGATACGGGTATTGCGTTTTACAGAGCCGGGAGCGGGTTTAAGATTGCTTAAGTTCATTTCAGTGTCAGTTTTTAAGCGTTGGTCACTTCTACGAGGTGACGAACTTTGTTAACCATACCCATCACAGAGGGGGTGTCTTCTTTCACCACCGTGTGATTCATTTTCTTGAGGCCGAGGGCGTCCAGGGTGCGCTTCTGCACGGCCGGACAGTTGATGCGGCTCTTTATCTGTTTGATTTTGATCTGTGCCATTGTAAGTGCTTTATTGAAATTAGCCTTTGAACACTTTCTCAACCGACACGCCGCGGTTCTGAGCGACGATGGCGGGTGAGCGCATTTCGTCGAGGGCGGCGATTGTGGCCTTGACGAGGTTGTGGGGGTTGGAAGAGCCCTTCGACTTTGCAAGCACGTCGGTGATGCCGACGCTCTCAAGCACTGCACGCATAGCACCACCGGCTTTTACACCGGTACCGTGGCTGGCGGGCTTGAGGATGATGCGAGAGCCGCCGAACTTGGCAACCTGCTCGTGAGGAATTGTGCCTTTGTGTACAGGTACACGGATGAGGTTCTTCTTGGCAGCCTCTACGCCCTTGGCGATAGCAGCCTGCACTTCGTTGGCTTTGCCGAGACCCCAGCCTACGATGCCGTCTTCGTTACCGACAACGACAATGGCTGCGAAGGTGAACGTACGACCACCCTTGGTTACTTTGGTAACGCGGTTGATGGCCACCAGACGATCCTTGAGGTCGAGGTCGCCCGTCGATTTTACTCTGTTATTTCTTTTAGCCATAGTTTATCAGAATTTGAGGCCGGCGCTGCGGGCAGCATCAGCAAGGGATTTAACACGACCGTGGAAAAGGTATCCGTTACGGTCGAAAACTACTTCGGTGATGCCGGCTTCGAGAGCCTTGGCTGCGATCGCAGTGCCGACGAGAGCGGCGATCTCGCACTTGGTACCGTTCTGCTCGATACCTTTCGATGAGGTGGCGGCAAGGGTGCGGCCAGCCTGGTCGTCGATGAGCTGTACGTAGATCTGCTTGTTACTGCGGAAGACGGTCATGCGGGGACGCTCGGCGGTGCCGGAGATTTTGCCACGGATGCGCGTCTTGATTTTATTTCGTCTTTCTATCTTTGAAATCATGACTGTGGGCTTTTAATTATTTGGCACCGGCCTTCTTGCCGGACTTGCGGCGGATGATTTCGCCGACGAACTTGATACCTTTGCCCTTGTAGGGTTCAGGCTTACGGAAGGAGCGGATCTTTGCGCACACCTGGCCCAGGAGCTGCTTGTCCTGGCTTTCGAGAATGATGAGCGGGTTTTTGTTACGCTCCGACTTAGCTTCTACTGCCACTTCGGGAGGAAGCTTCAGATATATTGCGTGTGAGTAGCCGAGAGACAGCTCGAGAACCTGTCCGGTTGCGGCGGCACGGTAGCCGACGCCGACCAACTCCATTTCTTTGCGGTAGCGCTGGTGCACACCTTCAACCATGTTGTGGATCAGAGCGCGGAAGAGACCGTGCTGGGCGCGGTGCTCGCGGTCGTCGCTCGGACGGGTGATGTGCACTTCGTTGTTTTCGACGGTGACTGTGAGGTCAGGGTGTACCTGCTGCTTGAGTTCACCGTATTTGCCTTTGACGGTCACGACGTTGTTCTTCTCATCAACCGTCACTGTAACGCCTGCGGGAATGGCGATGGGAGCTTTACCTATTCTTGACATAATCGGATAGTTTTGCTTGAGGTTGATTAATATACGTAACAGAGAACTTCACCACCGATCTTGAGGTCGGCAGCTTTCTTGTTGGTCATGACGCCTTGTGAAGTCGAGAGGATAGCGATGCCGAGGCCATTGAGGACGCGGGGCATGTCTTTGTATCCGGTGTACTGACGGAGACCGGGGCGCGATACGCGCTTGAGGCCTTTGATGGCGTTGACACGGTCAGCCGGGTCGTACTTGAGGGCTATTTTGATTGTGCCCTGATTGTTTTCACCGTCAATGAACTTGTAGTTAAGGATATAACCCTGTTCAAAGAGGATTTTGGTGATCTCTTTCTTCAAGTTTGAGGCAGGAACTTCCACCACACGGTGGTTAGCTTTGATAGCGTTCCTCAATCTTGTGAGATAATCTGCTATGGGATCAGTCATTTGTTATGATGTTTAAATTGATTGGGCCGGAGTGCCCAACAATATTTAATACTCTCAGTTTACGGCAGCGCCTAATGTCGGCCACAGGCGGATTGAAGCGCGCCGCTTGCCCGGAAAGAGGCAAGCCGGGGAGAGTGATTACCAGCTTGCCTTTTTAACTCCGGGGATAAGGCCTGCAGAGGCCATTTCGCGGAATTGAATACGCGAGATACCGAACTGACGCATATATCCCTTCGGACGACCGGTGATCGAGCAGCGGTTGTGCAGGCGGATGTATGAAGAGTTCTTGGGGAGGGTCTGGAGCTCCTGCGCAGCCTCATATGCTGCTGCACGCTTTTCGTCGTCGGCTTCTACACCGGCATTGACGATTTTCTTGAGCTCGGCGCGGCGCTTGGCGTATTTTTCCACCAGGCGTGCGCGCTTTACCTCGCGGGCTTTCATTGATTCTTTAGCCATACGGAGAATTTATTTTTTAGCGTTTTTGAAGGGGAGGCCGAAGTGCTTCAGCAGAGCATATCCTTCTTCATCAGTGGGAGCGCTGGTCACGAAGGTGATGTTCATGCCCATAAGCTTGTTGATGTTGTCGATGTTGATCTCGGGGAAGATGATCTGCTCGGTGATGCC
>CAJUJB010000070.1 GCA_910586595.1 uncultured Muribaculaceae bacterium
AAAAAAAAAAAAAAAAAAAAACAGAATTTTTGTTAAATACGATAGCTTTATAGCTCAACCATCACTTTTTGCCACATTTCGGCTCCTCGCCCTTACATCGCCCGCAATTCAGATCCCTAAAAAACGGAGGCCACACCTTGCGGCGCGGCCTCCTTCATAGAGTCTATCAAAATAGAGCTTGAATCAATACTTCACGAAGCGAAGTGCGGCACTTGAGCCGTGCTTGATCATGAGCAGATAATGACCTTCGGGCAAATCTGCCACATCAAGTTTAGCAGTGCCGTCGGCACCAAGTTCACCCTCGCGGAGCGACTTGCCTGCCATATCAACAATCACATATGGAGCGAACGATGCACCGGGGGCGCTTACATTGAGTTCTCCGCGGGTCGGAACAGGCCAGAGGCCGAATTCACCTGCGTCGATTACATCAACTCCGGTCACAGGCCCGTCGATAGCCTGAACCCAAGCCACTGAGCGGCCATTCTTGCCATTGAAGCCTTCGGAGTCGATGATGTCGGCAGTAGCCACAGTAAGCACGTAGTAACCGTCCTCATTGGTCAGATCGCCGAGAACCAGCTTATAGGTACGTCCGTCGATACGCTCGATCTTAATCTCCGATGCATCGAGAGATTCGCCCTGAAGCTTGAACGAAATATCGTCGGAAGTGAAGGTGGCTTCCTCGATGTCTTTATTGAAGACAACGGTCACATCTTTCACAGCCTCTTTCTGCACAGCCACCTCAGGCACACCGAGGAAGTCCTCTACCTCAAGCTCTACAGTAGGAGCCGGAGCGAAACGAACACGTACGGTATGCTGACCAGCCGTAGCGGCGTAGGCAGCAGTGTGGAGACGGAATTCATAGAGCGGGTCATGACCGTCGATAAGCGTGCGGTCGGTGAGCCATGCGTTGTTGGCGGGGCGCTCATCACCGTCGAAGATCACACTTTCAACCACCCGTCGGCCAACTGCCGGGTCGGGAACAGATACATAGAACCAACCTGCATCATCGGTCGATACGGTAATCTCGCACTCATCGTCGTTCATACGCATTACCGAGCCAGTAAGCACCACAAGCTCTGCCTTGGTGTTGTCGGAGAGATAGATGTGGTCAGGAGCGTCGTTGGGGTCGGTCACGTCGTTGACGATCCAGCCCTTCACGGGAGCCATACCCGACTCACCGGCAGTGACGTCGATGCTGCGGATGAGCTCGTGGATGGTCACCTCATCGAGCAGCGAGAGGTCGGGATTTCCATAGTCGGTGACGTGGGTTGCAGTCACATCATATGTCAGGAAGTGGCCGAGCAGGTTGCAGCGGAACCACCACTGGGCATAAGCACTCTGACCGGCGCCAAGTGTGCCGAATTCAGTTGCCACGGTCTCGCCAAGTGCGAGGGTCTTCTCCTGGCCGTTGAGCTGGGCCGAGATAATCTCGAAGTCAATGTCGAGACCCTTTTCATTGTCGACAATGCGCGGCTGCTTGGTGGTCATGCGCACATTCTTGGCCTCACCGGCACCCTTGTTCACCATAAGCAGGGCAAACTCGGTGTCAGTCGACGGTTCTACCACATCGTAAGTCAGAGGATCGTCGCCGAATACATCGCGCTGCATGAAGTAAACCAGGTCGAGCTCGGGCGAGGGCTTAACAGTAAGGCTTACGGGCTTTAGCTCACGGGTTACAACAAGGTCGGTGTAGGGATCAAGATAAGTGATCGAGCCGGAGAAGTTGTAGACCTTGTCGGTCTCGGGAGCCGCGTTCTTGGTAGGTATGTAAAGTATGGTTGCCACACCTGTAGCCTTGCTCTCGAGCGACCAGCCATCGGTAAGATTAAGCTTGCCGCCGAAGCCCTTGAGGGTCTCGAGGCTGATCTGGAAGCGGTCGCTGGCAGCGGGCACCCCTTCTTCGTCAGTTACAACGAGGTTGAGCATCACATCCTGCATAGGCTTGGAGTCGTGGCCGTTGAGGACAGTGAGGGTGCCACGGAAAGCCTGGCGGGTAAGGAAGAGCGACTGCTCGAACTGGAGAGTTACCGATGCGCACACGGTGTTGGATTCGCGGCGGATATTCGCCTCATATTCATCGTAAGCGCGCTGGAACACATCCTGGTAGCTACGGAAGCCGGCCTCAACAGCCGCATTTTCCATATCAAGGAGTCGGTTGGCTATAGTGAGCAATTCATCGCGATTGAATACGTCCTCTCCCTTCGAGGCAGCCTCGAAG
Source organism: uncultured Muribaculaceae bacterium (assembly GCA_910586595.1). Classification (GTDB taxonomy): domain Bacteria; phylum Bacteroidota; class Bacteroidia; order Bacteroidales; family Muribaculaceae; genus CAG-873. The sequence goes on from CAJUJB010000070.1 coordinate 2,219, forward strand.
CGTGCCAGGAGGGCGCGGAGCTGAGCCTCAGATACAACCGAAGGCTTGAAGGGCGCAAGTACATCGTAGTCGAAGCTATTCTTCTCTGCAATGGCATTGTAGAAGGCAACCATCTCATTGTCATATTCATTGAACCAGATAGGATCTCCGAAAATGCCACGGATCAGCTGGTCGAAGTCATCGAGATAATGGCAATATTCAATAGCCTTATTGTCGAATACCTCTGCCCACGAGAATTTGGATGTCTGGGCCTTCATGCGGGGAACACCGAGCTGCTCGCCAAGTTCATACCAGTCGTTCAGAGCCCCTGCCGCCTGGCCTGCAAGAGTCAGAGCCTCTCCATTCGGGAAATTATCGCGAATAAAATCTGCTGCGGCATCGCCGGCTGCATCAAGGGCCGGGCCGAAAAGATTGGCGCCTACATCAACAAGATTGCCGAGCGAAGGATCGTTGAGATAGTTCATACCGCTGTTGAGGGTACCGATAATGGGGCCAACGCCAGGTACGCGGCTGGCCAGATCATCGAGTATACCATCGGCACGCGCAGCGAGTTCAGGATCGCAGATTGCGGGGCGTGTCTCGGTCACGGCAGGGGGAGAATAAGTCGAGCCGTAGCCACCGCCACCACCGCCTGCAGGGCCGGATGTGAAGCTGGGGCCTCCGATGCCGAGATTCGACACGGCATCCATGATGGCCTGACCAAGCAGACCCCATGCACAGGCTTTGAGCGCCATGTTATAAGCACCGGGGTTCGAGCCGAGCACCTTGCCGCACTGCGACTGATACCAGTACTCGTACGAAGCCATGCAGCGGCCGAGAGGATTATTCATATTGTAGCGCGGAGCCGCGTAAGCCGGAAGGGCGTGGCGGGTGATGCGCACCGGAATCACGCGTGCCTGCTGGGGTGCGAGGTCGAACGGAGTGAGGTCTACCAGAGCCTCGAACGACCATTCCTCATCGTCTTCAGGCATAGCCATAGTTGTATTGAGGGCGGTGATCAGACCACGGTTGGTCATCACAAGATTTACAATCTTGCTGTCGCCGGGATTCATATCCTCGCCAACCATGCCCTCGGGGCCTTCTACGGTAACGATAGCCTTAGGCACGTTGGTCTCGTAGGTAACGGTAGTCACCACGCGGTATTCGTCTTCAATCTCGGTTTCAACTATATCATAGCTGATCTTGATGGCGTCGATCGAGAGATTGACAACCTGGAGATTCTCGCGACCGGGATTGATGAGCATGGCATCGGCTTTGTACGAGCCGTGGCCGTCTTCCGTTACAGTCATCGCATAGTAACCTTCGGGAACCTCAACGGTGAAGACACCATCGGTGCCGGTGGTGCCCTGGGCAACCACAGCGCCGGTCACGGGGTGAGTGACGGTGACGGTGGCACCTTCTACGCGGGGGCCTTCTTCGGTATAGTAGGTATATTCGTCGCATACCTCAACCACGAGTGTACCGGTAGCCTCCGACACAGCCTCGAAGCGGAAAGGCAGAGCGAGGCCCGAGCCATTGCTACAGTTGATGCCGATGGTGCCCGTTGCAGGAACGTTGAGCTGCATATCGGCCGTCGGGGTCAGCGACAGAACCACAGTGGTGCTCTCGCCGGGAGCCAGCGAAGGCATCTGCACGGGAGTTGCCGCGCGCATCCAGGAGGCATTGGGTAGAACGAGAGAGATGGTTCCGGTCTCGCCGGCGCCTTCATTGGTGAGGACGATAGGATACTCGCGGGTCGAGCCTTTGGTCATGGTGCCATTGATCGACGACTCGCTTGCAACCAGCGCGCCCTTCTCTGTACGGGCAAATACATAGAGGGTAAACTCTGCATCGGTGACACCGCTGTGGCTTACGCGCACGGGAATCTGCTGCCAGAGCGAGCCCTCAGTGGGGGCGTTGGCGGTGAGTGTGAAGCGGAGGTCGGCATTAGCGTCACCTGCTATGGTTGCAGGTGCGTCTACAGCCACGGTGTAATTCTCGGGAGATTCGAGAACCTCAACCTTCACTTCATCCACAGTCACACGGCCCGGATTGGCGATAGTCACGGTGATATTCTCGGCCACGCCTACGAGACCCTGGTGTGTGATCTGCGAGGTGGCTGTGCGGCGCAAGCCGATCACGTCGAACTCAACGGCAGCCTCAGTCGAGCCTTCGCCCGGATAGCAGGCACCAGCGATGAAGTAACCGCTCTGGCGGTCGGCCGGATTAAACTCGCAGGTAAAGCTGCCGTCGGCCTCGGTCACGGGCTGGATGGTGGTGCGAAGGCCTTCGTTGATTACATATACCTCAACGGTACGGCCAGCCACGTCGCGACCGGTAACCTTACCGCTCAGACGCACGGTCTCGCCCTTGGCGTAAACCTGCTTATCGGCGCTTACCGAAGCAGCGAATGAAGGCAGGAGGTCGACCACTGCCACGAGCTCGTTATTGGTGTAGAGAAGCTCGCTCACGGTGCGCGACGCATTGTATGATGCGCGCACGCTGCACTGCCCTACCTGCTCGGGAAGCTGAACCTCGCGGGAGAGAGTCACGCCCTCGCCCGGAGCGATAGGATCGTGGAAATAGAGGGTGGTGCGGATGTCAGAACCAACGTATACATCGATTGTTCCTGGAGCGAGCGCGGTCACACCGGCATTCTCGATCCGAACCTCTACAGTGGCCTTGTCGCCTGTGATGAATGAGTCGGCACCTGTCAGGGCCACATTCTTTATCACAGCGTCAGGGAGTGTGCGGTCGGTCACCATCACATAGCAGGTGGCCGACGAATAACCTTCGGAGCGGACGGTGAATACGGCTGTGCGGCTGTCGTCCTCAACGTCGTTGGGGTCTACCGATACGGGAACATCAACGTAAGCCTGACCCGAGGGTATTTCCACCTTGTCGGGGAAGACAAAACCTTCGGTGTCGCACGAAATTTCAGCCGTCACCACTTCAAGCGACTCTGTATTACGGCCGATGCGGAGGGTGAATTGCTCGCCTTCGCGCACGGTGGGAGTATCTGTAGTCATCGAGAGGGCCGGGCCGTCGTTGTCGAAGATTGTCACATCGGCGGTGACCATGCCACGGCCGGGAGTGGTAGCCGAGCAACCACAGCCTACAAGGTAAACAGCCGCAGTAACTGTGACAGTGCGGTCGCCATCGACAACAGCGTTGTCAATCACGCCGATTGTGAAATGGGCTTCCTCCACGCCAGCGTCCATCTCGATGGTATTGGTCGAGAAGAACAAGTCGCCGGCTGAGTTGTCGCTCAGATCGATGCGTACTTTATTCTCAAGATTGCTGGTGCGACGTATAGTGCCTGCTATGGCACTCAGACCATCACTCTCGTTGACAACCGTGGGAGAAAGAGTCATTTCTATCTCGGGCACGTCATTATCAATCACAGTGATAGTAAACTCAACCGGGATATGATCATCGGCAAAGGCGATGACATGCCAAGAATAATTTTCGTTGGGTACATCGTCATCGACAGCGGTAATGGTTAATTCAGCCGTTCTTGTGAACTGGTCAATAACGCCATTGCCATCCCATACAAGCGGCCCGCTAACCTGAAGCCGGACATAAGTGTCTTGCAAGGAATTGCTCGTGACACGGACTACGGTACTTTCGCCCTCAACGAGTTCGGTCTTATCAACAGTCACATTAAGACGTTTCTCGTCATTGTCTTCTATAAAGAATGTGGCTTCCGCACGATTCTCACCATTTTCAGCCGTGATGATAAACTGGTAACGGCCTTCGGGAACATCATTATCGATGGGTGTCACATAGAATGTACCTGCATACTGCCCTGCCGGAATGAAAACCGTACTTTCGTAGGTAAGTTCCTCAAATATCGGAACCATCATACAGTCAGGCGCATTCTCTATCATTATAGAGACGATCTCAGCTTCGCTCAGGTCACCGCTGCGATAGAGGGTGAATGCTGCCGGATAAGTCGAGCCTTCGTAAAGGTCATAGCACTCTATGCGCAGACCTTTGGAGAGATTGACAGAGCTTGACCACACTGTATTGTTGTCTTGTTTCTCGGGGCCTTCGCCATGCTCGCCGCCGGGAACAAGCTTAATCATAAGGGCAACCTCGCCATCGAGCGGAAGCTCGGTCGGGAGTTGGAGAGTCATGCTACGCTCTATCGACGAATGAGCAGGAATTACCTCAGAGCGGTATTCCCCGCCTATATAAATCGACTTAGTTCCGTCGGGATATGCGATATAGGCTTCCTCACTCCAGCCGCCGATGTTGGGAGCTCCGCCTATGTTCTCAACGGTATAGTTGAGCGTCACGGTCTCGCCGGGCGCATAGGCCATGCGGTCGGTGGTAAGATTGGACGGGGTGAAATCGGGGCCGGTCTTGATTTTCAAATAACCGGAACTCCATGAGGTAGCCACGTCGGAGCCATCGGCAGTTGCCAGCACCACATCATAGAGGGAGATGGGGTACTCGGTTTCACCATCGAGCCACGATGGAACGGTGGTCGAGACGGTGAGAATCTGGCCGGAATTACCACGGAGGGGTGAGCTGGTGGGTGAATACACCAGCACTTTACCAGAATTATTGTAAGTGATCACGTGATCGGTAGCTCGCGATGAAAGCTTCAGTTCACCCTGGGTGGACTCACCATAGTAGGATGGCAGGCTCAGCGTAAACTCGAGGGCCGTGATCTCGTCGGTATTGTCGAGGTACACCGGCACCACAATCTGCTCGCCACGCTCACCCTCGATATCGGGCACGGTGAGCTTGTTGACGGTCTGGGCCGAGAGGCCGAGGCCCCCCGCCACAAGCGTCAGCAGCACGATCGCTGTCTTTATGAGGTGATTTTTCATAGTGTCAGTTCTTTATAAATACTTTGTGAGTTGAGGAGTGGTCGGCCGATGCAAGCTGCACGAGCACTGTGCCGCGCACATCGGTAGGAATGAGAAGCTCGCAGCCGGCGGCAAGATTGCCGGGTGTGTAGACTGCAAGTACGCGTCCTGCCAGGTCGCATACGCTTACCGAAAGGCCATCGAGGGCGATGTCGGAGCTTATGCTGATGGCACCGTTGAAGGCCGCTACAGTCACGTCGGTGACATTGGCTGAGCCGATACCGGTGGTGATGACACCTGAGATGGCACAGGGCAGCGATTCACCCGAGGGAGTAGAGAGGGCGGCGTGGGCGATAGATGCGCCAGCCCCTGCACGGCCGAGCACTACGCGGCCTTCGCCGAGGTCGTCACCGGCGAGCGAGTAGGCAACCACGTGGATGCCGCTGCCCGTCTCACGAGCGGTGAGGGTGAAGGAGTCAGACGGGAGTGTCCACTCTACGTTGGTAACGCCATCGAGCATGATGTCGAACGCCGACACAGCCCGGTCGCTCTCGAGCACGACATAACCCTCGGAGGAGATAGATACCTTAGCGGGAGCCAGCTCTCCATCGTCAAGCATGGGGATGCGGCGGCGCACCGACGCAGGTATATTGTTGGCGAGCAGAAGATCGACAAAGCGTACAACATCCTGAACATTGATGCGCTCGTCGCCGAACTGGTCAGCGCCGTAGAAATTGAAGTAATTGTAGCCGAAGCCCATTATGTAGTTAATGGTAGTCTGGAGGTCGGCAACGTCGAGGCGGAGGTCGAAGTTGGCATCACCTTCGATAAATGTAAGGGATGCTGGAGTCGAAGCACCCGAGAGGTACTGGAATCGATCGTAGTCCTGCATCGAGAGGCGGCCAGAGCAACCATTGGGGGCATAGTAATTACTTGAGAATAAATAGTAATACAGGTCTCCGTTATACCAGCTGAGGCCAATAGTTGAGCCTGTATTTGCGTAGAAATACATCTCCATATTGGTCGAGCCACCCATGAGAGGCATCAGCATAAACTCGGGCATCGAAAGAACAGCATCCATAATGTTGCCATTGAAATCGATGTCGACCTGCGAGTCGAGCTCCTGATAGGTAAGGTCAAGGTCGATGATCTTATCGCTGAACGCCGGAGAAATCTGGGAGAACCGGTTGTAGCGGGCGTACAGTGAAGTCAGCTCGGGGAAGTTGGCTGCAAACTGGCCTATATTGCCTGAAAGCTGATTGGATGAAATAT
>CAJUJB010000071.1 GCA_910586595.1 uncultured Muribaculaceae bacterium
TGCGGAGGCCTTCGCTCTTTTCGCGACAATCATATCACGGCGCCTACGTGAACACCACGCCGCAGCCCCGGCCGTGGGCATTTTCATCCACACCAACTCCCACCGTGCCGATCTGCCCCAATACTGCAACAGTGCACTTCAGCCTCTTCCGGAACCAGGCAATGATACAATGGCGATTGTAGATGCCGCCCATAGCGCTTTGCGCACAATATTCCGCAAAGGATTCGGATATAAACGCGCGGGCATATACATTCCAGAGCTGACTGATGACCGGCACATACAGCAATCATTGTTTACCGATCAGGCCGACAGAGACAGGCGTAAGCGACTGATGGACGTTGTAGATAAGCTGAACGCCTCATCTCTGAGCCACGACCGCGTACACATAGCCTCATACGATCCGACCGAAGGCTGCGTGCGGTGCGAACATAGGTCTCCTAATTTTTCGACACGTCTGGCCGATATTATACATGTCAATTAATATACTGCATTATGGATTATAAACAATTCCGCAAACGCCTATGCGAGTTGACTGGCCGTCAGTCAGCCGACATCGACGCACTCGTCGAAGGCTTTGCCATAATCTTGCGCGACAGTTGCTCGGAACTTGACAGCGTCGCCATACCGACCTTCGGAACCTTCGTTCCTAAAAAACACAAAGAACAGATTGTTGACGATCTGTCAACCGGTAAACGCATGCTCATGCCGCCGGAAATAACCGTTGAATTTACTCCGGGCGGTATGCTCCAGAAACGTCTACGCAATGAATAATACTGTCACACTCTCACAATTAATCACCCGGCTCTCAAAAGTAGCCGGAACCGATACCAACACCTCGCGTAAATTTCTGCGCTCGTTTTTCTCCGCCATTGAAGATGCGCTTGCAGAAGGACAATCGGTGACAATAAAAGGCATCGGCACATTCAGAAAGTCGGAAGAGATTGGTAATACTGCCAGTCAGGTTATCTTTATACCCGACGAGCAGCTCGCAAGTGAAATTAACGCACCGTTCGGAATGTTCGAGCCCGTAGTGCTTGCCGATGGTGTTGACTTCAAAGACGAAGAAATTGCCGAGCCAATTCCTGCGCCAATAGAGGAGCCCGAAACAATTGCAGAAACAATTGACATTCCCACCGACCCCGAGCCTGTGCCCGAACCTGAGGAAGAAAAAGAAAAGCCGGCTGAAATATCCCAGCCAGTAGAAAATGTGGTTTCACAACTCTCCGAAAAGGTGACGGCAGAACCTAAGCCCGCGAAAGAAATTCAGGTCGCCGCACCGGAAGTCATAATACCCGAACCGCAGAAATTATCTCCCGAGAGAGAAGACGAGGAGGCCGAGCCTGAAGAAACTTACACCCCCGAAGAGACAAGCCGTAAGAAACCTTGGCTTCTCTGGGTTGGATGTGCGATACTGATTGTGGCAGGCTGCTTAGGTGGCTACCTTGCCGCTGTGCTTGACGACGAAACACCATCTGTAAGCATAAACGACGAGGCTGCCGCATCTGAAGAGATTCCAACCATAGTGGAGGAAGTCGATGTCAACGAGATTTCTTCGCCGGCACAAGCAGAAGAAACTACCTCTGCGCCCCAAGAAACGCCAAAAGAAGAAACAGCCGCCTCTACACCTCAACCCGAAGCTCCTGCCCAGCCAGAGGTTCGCTATGACACGGTAACCTCTACCCGGTATCTTGCCACTATGGCCAGAGAATATTATGGTAAGGGTATCTACTGGGTGTATATCTACGAGGCTAACACCGATGTGCTGAACAACCCCAACCAGATCAAGCCCGGCACTCGTGTACGCATTCCAGAAAAAAGTAGTTTTGCTGCGGCAACCGAAGCCGAAACATCACGCATAGCCGAGCGAAAACAAGCCGAACTCTTCAAGCGATTCAAATAAACGCAATCCTCATATATTCGGTTAAAATGGCCCTGAGTATATCTCCAGGGCCATTTTTTATACATTAAACCATACAAGTGCATCTTACCCGGCTCAAAAATTCAGATTAGCGGCTGAATAATCTCGAATGGCATCTCATCGAAAAACCTATATAGAAATACACCCTGCCACATTTTTACCGGATATCCCGGCTAAGATTAAGCACACCTTATATTCCTACCTTAAAACATAAAGTATTTACAATATGACATTTTTCCAAAACCATACATGCGCTAAAACAATGTTTAATAACATAACGTTACAACATATTTAGAATTTAACCCATATTAACATCCATAGATATTTTTAGCAATCACCTCCATAAACGCACTATTTATTCTGCTTTAAAGACATTTAATAATATTTTATTAGCTATAAATAAATTTTTACTTAACAATAGAAATAGAATATTAAGGATCAGATATAACGATTCGTTTGGTCAATCAGAAGAATTGACGTACCTTTGCAGTGGAAATGATACGACAAGCATTGATAGATGCTTTTTCATATTAAACAAATCTGGAATAGACATATAAATCTAACATTAAGTACTATGTGTAAGAAAATAAGGGCTGTCCGTGAGGATAGCCCTTGTTTCGCTTATTACCCTCGCCTGCACACGGCAAGCTAAGGACAGAAAAAAAATCCGGACGATGGTTGCCCACAGCCCGGAATACTAAGGAAGTTGAATCTCTTATTTCTTGAACTTTACAGCGGCACGCTCTATGCCGAGGCAATTCTTATACGTTTCGATGTAACGGTTAAATCCTTCGACATCTTCTGGCTGCGGGTCGATCTGCACGCCGGCTTCACCTGCAAAGACATCCTTATCGAGATAATCGGCCAGATTGCGCTGTTCCTTATTATTGACAAGGTATGAGGCAAGCAAAGCCATGCCCCATGCGCCACCTTCTCCGGCCGTCTCCATTACAGAAATCGGCGAGTTGATGGCGGCTGCAAGTACACGCTGCCCTACACCCTTAGTCTTAAACAGGCCACCATGACCAGTGATACGGTCAACTTTGATTTTCTCATCATTGAAAAGAATATCGTTGCCTATTTTAAGTACAGCTACCGATGCATAAAGATTGGCACGCATGAAATTGGCAAGATTGAAACGGTCGGAAGCCGAACGCACAAACAATGGCCTACCTTCCTCGAGCCCGGTGACAGGCTCTCCGGAATAATAATTATAAGCCATCAAGCCACCGCAATCTGGATCTCCCGTCAGAGCATGATTATAGAGTTTACCATATATCTCAGTCATGTCGACCGGCAATCCCATCAACTCAGTATATTCACGGAAGAGACCTACCCATGCATTGAGATCCGACGTACAGTTATTGCAATGCACCATAGCCACGAGGCTGCCATCGGGAGTGGTAACCATATCGATAACTTCATATGGGCGGCTGAGATCCTTCTCAAGCACAATCATCGAGAAGGATGAAGTGCCAGCCGACACATTACCCGTGCGTTGCTTAACGGCATTGGTGGCAACCATACCCGTACCTGCGTCACCCTCAGGCGGACACAAGGGAATACCAGCCTTCAGATGGCCAGAGATATCCAGACGCCCGGCACCTTCTTCTGTGAGAAATCCAGCATTCTCACCTGCCAGCAGAATACGAGGAAGAATATCCTCGAGTTTCCAGTCAAATCCGTAAGGCGCAATCAGATTATCGAATTTGCCGACCATCTCGGCAGAATAGTTCTTTGTGGCCGGATCGACCGGAAGCATGCCGGAGGCATCTCCTATGCCAAGTACTTTCTCTCCGGTGAGCTGCCAATGGATATAACCTGCAAGTGTGGTGAAGAACGCCACATCCTTGACATGCTCCTCGCCATTAAGAATCGCCTGATAAAGATGCGCGATACTCCATCGAAGAGGAATATTGTATACAAAAAGCTCAGATAATTCTGCCGCAGCCTGCCCGGTGTTGGTATTACGCCATGTACGGAAAGGCGCGAGCATCTGACCATCCTTACCGAAGGGCATGTAGCCATGCATCATGGCACTGAAGCCGATGGCGGCGAGATTTTCAATCTCCACGTCATAGTTGGCGCGAACATTAGCCCTTAGATCACGGTAGCAATCCTGCAGGCCAAACCAGATTGCTTCGAGGCTGTAGGTCCACAAGCCATCGACCAACTGATTTTCCCATTCATGACTGCCTTGGGCGATGGGTTTATTATCCTCATCGACCAGAACAGCTTTAATTCGGGTAGAGCCGAACTCGATGCCGAGCACAGCTTTACCCGAAAGAATTGTTTCTTTTGCGTTGCTCATCAGTATTTATATTAGCAGAGCGACTTATTGAGCATGTAATATACCTCGTTCCAGCGGAGCTCATTCTTGAACGCCGGAATGGTGGTATTCTTGTCGATGTGAAGCATTTCGATGCCGGCAATCTCGGCATAATCTTCCCAGTACTCAGGAGTAAGATCATACGAGAAACAGGAGTGGTGCGTGCCTCCGGCGAGAATCCATGCAGCCGCTCCGGTCTGGAAGTCAGGCATAGGAATCCACAGGGCCGACGCTACAGGAAGTTTGGGCAGAGGCTTCGATTTGATGCATTCAACATCATTTACAATCAGACGGAAACGATTGCCAAGATCAACTACAGTAGCTGTCACACCTGCATCAGGTTTGGATGTAAACACAAGACGGGCGGTCTGTGCCTTACGGATGCCGATGCCGAGGAAATGTACTTCAAGACGAGGACGTTCTTCGGCGATAAGCGGACATACCTCAAGCATGTGGGCCTGAAGAATAGAGCTGTTGGCGCCGTCGAAGTTCAGGGTATAATCTTCGAGGAAAGAACATCCCTTGGGCATGCCTTGGCTCATGAACCATACAGTGCGGTAGAGTGCGGCGCTCTTCCAGTCGCCTTCGGCACCAAAGCCGTAGCCTTCTGCCATAAGACGCTGAGAAGCGAGGCCAGGAATCTGGTCGAAGCCGACAAAATTGGGGTCATTTACATCACTGTCGCCGAGGTCATCGAAGTTAGTTGTGAAACCTTTTGCACCGGTGTCTTTCAGAATGGCCCGAAGAGCGAGCTCGGCGCGTGCGGCATTCCATACAGTCTTATAGCCTTCACTCTTTGTATCCTCCAGAGCGGCGTCGTGCGCATACTCCTTGAAATAGGTTGCCACCAGAGCATCGGTGTCGGCATCGCTCACCTTTTTCCAGTAGTCCATGAGCTTGCTTACAGGGCAATAGTCCACGTGATATCCGAGGCGCTGTTCAGCCTCAACCTTGTCGCCGTCGGTAACGGCAACGTTGTTCATCTGGTCGCCGAAACGGAGAATGAGCATATCCTGAGAATCAGCCCAAGCGGCAGCTACACGCTCCCATACAGCGATACGGTCAAGCACTTTAGGATCGGTCCAGTGGCCTACCACAACTTTGCGACGGATACGCATACGTGTGCAGATATGGCCGAACTCGCGGTCGCCGTGAGCGCTCTGGTTGAGGTTCATGAAGTCCATGTCCATGGTTTCCCAGGGAATCTCGGCGTTGTACTGTGTGTGGAAGTGAAGCAGAGGTTTATTGAGCTGCTGGAGGCCGTGGATCCACATCTTTGCCGGAGAGAAAGTATGCATCCAGGTGATGATACCTGCGCAACGGTCGTCGTTGTTGGCAGCCTTCATGATGTCAGACACCTCTTTCGACGAATTGGCAGTGCCCTTATACACCACTTTGACCGGCAGACGGCCCGAGTTGTTGAGACCTTCCACCATTTCGCGAGAGTGGGCGTCAACGGCAACTACTGCGTCACCTCCGTAGAGAAGCTGTGCGCCGGTCACCCACCATATTTCATAATTACTGAAGTTTTCCATATGTATTTGTATTTATAAGTTATTGTTTTCAATTAAGATTATATCAGTCTTTTTCTTCTGGCCATAGTATGCACCAGGCCCGTGCTTGCGGTTGAAGTGTTTTTCAATCAGCAAGGGATTCATCGTAAGCGCAGGATTTACGCTGAACGATATGCTTGCCATCTTGGCAATCTGCTCAAGCACGACTGCATTGTGGACAGCCTCAGCGGGAGTTTTGCCCCAGGTAAAGGGGCCATGATTCTTAACCAGTACGCCAGGAGTGTGCATCGGGTTTATTCCGGCGAATCGTCTTACGATGACATTGCCTGTCTCGAGTTCATAGTCACCCTCAACCTCATCGCGCGTCATATCGGGCGTACAAGGTACGGCATTGTGGAAATAGTCGGCATGTGTAGTGCCTATATTTGGCAAGTCGATGCCGGCCTGAGCCCAGGCAGTGGCATAAGTCGAGTGCGTGTGCACCACTCCACCCACTTCAGGGAAGGCACGGTAAATAGCGAGATGGGTGGGAGTATCGCTCGAAGGGTTAAGGTCACCTTCAACGACTTTTCCGGTGGCAAGATCAACCACCACCATATCGGAAGGCTTCATATTATCGTAGCTGACACCGCTTGGTTTTATCACCACGAGGCCCTTTTCCCGGTCGATTCCAGATACATTTCCCCACGTGAAAATTACAAGTCCATGTTTGACCAGCTCGAGATTGGCCTGGCACACGGTTTCTTTAAGATGTTCGAGCATAAAGATTACATTTTAAATTTTTGAGTCTGCTGATATACAGCCATATTGAACCTATACATACGTGCCCCACGCCGCGAGCCTGCCTTATCGATTACATCGGTTGGTTCGATCGAGGGATTCTCGGCCACACGCTTGCGGAAATTACGCTTGTCGAATTCTTCATCGAAGATAAGTTCGTAAAGCTTCTGAAGCTGCGTAAGGGTGAACAACTCGGGCAGCAGGCGGAAGGCGATAGGCTCTGCGGTAATACGTCGGCACAGCTGTGCACGGGCTTTAACAATCATATCGGGATGATCGAATCCAAGTTCAGGCAGATTCTCGATGTCGGAGCACACAGCATTATGTTCAGCGAGGGTCTGCTGGTCGATATTGTCTGAAGTAAGCAAGGCATAGTATGCTATGGATATCACCCTGGCGCCTGGGTCACGGCCAACGTCTCCGAAGGCCTTGACCTGACGCATATAGGTATTTTTAAGCCCCGTCAACTCATATAGAACACGTCCGGCAGCTTCATCGACACTTTCGTTTTCCCTCACGAAGCCGCCCATAAGCGACCACTTGCCTTTTTCGGGCTCAAAGCTTCGTTTCGTGAGAAGAACTCTGAACTTGCCGTCGCTGACGCTGAAAATTATGCAGTCGACGCTGACGTAGAATTTAGAATGATGGCTGTATGAATCAGTCATTTTTTACCAGAAATAGATATAGAAGGCAACTGTAATACCGAGGATGATACATGTATGGATTACATCCCAGTGATTCCAGCTGGCGCGGGTGACAGCCCTTTGCTCAGGTGTGGATGTGCCAAATACAAGACCACGGATTTTCTCTGGAGAAGGAGCCTTGGTGCAGAGACTTACCACCCATACAACGAGCAGGCAGAAGACAAGCATCCAACCGCAGAAGAAGAGCCAGTTGACATCGTAGAAAAGATAACGGAAGATGTTGAAGCCATCTTCACCAGGGATTGTGGCAGCATTGCTGTAATAAATCTTGGCGCCAAGACGTGTAAGGCCGATTACAAGACCTGCAATGAGGCCCCACATACCACCCTGGGCGCTGGCTCGCTTCCACAGAATACCCATGAGGAAGAGATCGGAAGAGCGT
>CAJUJB010000072.1 GCA_910586595.1 uncultured Muribaculaceae bacterium
TGCAACTCTGCCAAGAAATACTGGCACTTCATCAAGCTCATGGGTCGTTCGGCCAGCCACATCGCCCTTGAATGCGCCCTCCAGACTCAGCCCAACATCTGCCTCATCTCTGAGGAAATCGAAGAGCGTAACATGAGCCTCGACGACATCGTAAGCTATATCGCCGGCATCGTAACATCTCGCGCAGCCGACGGCAACAACTTCGGTACCGTACTTATCCCTGAAGGCCTCATCGAGTTCATCCCCGAATTCAAGCGCCTCATCGGCGAGCTCAACGAGCTCCTCGGCGCCAACAAGGACAAAGTTGCCGGCATGGACGCTGAAGCCCTCACCGCCTTTATCTATGAGAACCTCTCACCCGAGAACGTTGCATCTCTCAAGGCCCTTCCCGAAGGCGTGGCACGTCAGCTTATGCTCGACCGTGACCCCCACGGCAACGTACAGGTATCTCTCATCGAAACAGAGAAACTCCTCTCAGGCCTCGTTGCTGACAAACTTGCAGCTTCTCAGGAATTCAAAGACGCTCACGGCAAATTCTCTCCCCTCCACCACTTCTTCGGATATGAAGGCCGTTGCGCAGACCCCTCCAACTTTGACGCTGACTACTGCTATTCTCTCGGCTTCAACGCATCTGCCCTCATCAATGCAGGCGTAACAGGCTACATGTCGTCTATCCGCAACCTGGTTAAACCGGCTGTACAGTGGATTCCCGGCGGTATACCCATCACCATGATGATGAACATCGAGCGCCGCAACGCCGAAGACAAGCCCGTAATCCAAAAAGCCCTCGTACGCCTCGACGGAGCCCCCTTCGAGAAATTCGCCGCACAGCGCGACGACTGGGCACACAACACCTGCTATATCTATCCCGGCCCCATCCAGTATTTCGGCCCGGCAGAAGTGTGCGACCAGCCCTCGATGACTCTCAAGTACGAGCACCAGCACAAATAAGAAACACTTCTAACATCAGCTTGCAACTTTGCGGCACCGCCCCTTCGCCGGAGCGGTGTCGCATTCTTTAAACGCAATGGTAACCACATCCGATATTCCGAACATACTATTCTGGATCAGGCAGGAATGGTCTGTCAGCGACGACAGCATCGAAGCCCTTCTGAAATGCCTGCGTCCGTGCCGCTTCGGGCGCCGTCATATGCTGGTGCGCGAAGGATATGCCGAAGGCTGCGCATACTTTATCGAAAAAGGCTTGACCCGAAGTTATTGGATTGTTGACGGCGAGGAAATCACAACATCCTTCACAGCCGAGGGGAGCCTTGTGTTCAGCATGGACGAGTTTTACTACAATCTGCCAAGCCAGGAGTATGTGGAGACCGTCGAACGGTCGGAAGCCTATCAGATTACCCTTGATGATCTGCGCGAGCTCATGGCAACCCGTCTCGACCTTTCCAACTGGGCACGTATCATTCACCAGAATGAATACCGCCGCCTGCACCAGACACACAAGGAACGGCTCTCATTGCCTGCCACCGAGCGCTATAAAGCTTTCGCACGGCAATTTCCGGATATATGCAGGCGTGCGCGCCTCACCGACATCGCATCCTATATCGGCGTTGCTCCGGCCACCTTGAGCCGCATCAGGGCAAGTCTTTTTGATGTACATCAATAATAAAGTCGCCGACATGGTGTAATTTTGCGGTCGAATCCAATCTTATGCCACACATGAATCCATACATCGAAACAACTAAACCACGCTATGATCTTCTCGATGGCCTCCGCGGAGTGGCCGCAGTGCTTGTAATCTGGTACCATTTTTTTGAAGGCTTCGCCACCTCTCCGGTCGACCAGATGATGAATCATGGCTACCTGGCGGTCGACTTTTTCTTCGTCTTATCCGGCTTTGTAATCGGTTATGCATACGATGGCCGATGGAAAAACGGAGGCATGACTCCGGGCCGATTCATGCTGCGACGCCTTATCCGCCTACATCCGATGGTCATACTAAGTGTAGTGTTCGGTGCCGTTGCCTACCTTATCCAAGGCAGTGTGAAGTGGGATGGAACGCCCGTGCCCTTCACCTCGTTGCTGCTCGCGCTCGCGCTTGGCCTATGCCTTATACCTTTGCTCCCGGGTGTTGACTGCGAAGTACGCGGCAACGGTGAAATGTTCCCCCTCAACGGGCCGAGCTGGTCGCTGTTTTTCGAGTATATCGGCAGTATACTATACGCCTTTATCCTACATCGTCTTTCAACAAAGGCGCTCAAGGCAGTAGTAGGCATTTCGGGTATAGCCTTAGCTGTGGCAGCCTGCACCAACCTCTCGGGAGCCTACCACATAGGTTTTGGTTGGTCGATGGCCGACTGGGGCTGGATCGGTGGCTTCCTGAGGCTTTCATTCTCCTTCTCGGCAGGTCTGCTCATGACCCGCACCTTCAGGCCACGGAAAATACGCGGAGCCTTCTGGATCTGCACGGCTCTTATCTGCGCCATGCTCGCCTGCCCCTATGTAGGAGGAGATGAGCCGTCGGTGCTCAATGCCCTCTACGACAGCGTCTGCACACTTCTGGTCTTCCCTGCGATTGTGTATATCGGCGCATGCGGTGTTACAACCGACAGCTTCTCTACACACACATGCGAGTTCCTCGGCAAGCTGTCATACCCGGTATACATCGTGCATTACCCAGTGATGTACCTCTTCTATGCATGGGTCTGGGCAGGTGGCCGCACATTCGCAGAAGTATGGCCTGTATGTCTCCTTCTGTTTGCTGGCATTATCACATTGGCATGGTGCGCCATGAAGTTCTACGACGAGCCTGTCCGCAGATGGCTCTCGGCCCGTCTGCTCAGAAAATAAACGAACCTCCACGCGCTCGGCACAGTCATAAATTAGATTTGCGCCGACCAAAAAAAAAGTGTAACTTTGTTCCCAAATAAACCATATCCGAATTAATATTACAAATGGAAATTAAAGGAACAATCATCCATGCCCTTCCCGAGGTTTCGGGCGTATCGAAAGCCGGCAACGCATGGAAGAAAAAAGAATATGTGCTTGAGAACACCGAAGGTCAGTTCCCTCGCAAAATAGCTTTCACCTGCTTCGGTGACAATGCTGATAAAATCAACCTCCAGGTTGGCCAGGTAGCCACCATCTACTTTGACATCGAATCGCGCGAATTCAATGGCCGTTGGTATACCGACATCCGCTGCTGGCGCGCCGACGTAGAGCAGCCCGCTGCCGCAGCTCCTGCTGCCGCCCCAGCCGCTCCCGGTGCAGTGCCTCCTCCTCCCGCCATGCCTGCTGGCGGAGATGACGAATTCCCCTTCTGATTCCGCATCCGCCCTCTCTCTTTACAGGACGCGCCACGGTGCGTCCCTATCCGTTTAATCACGAGATATAACGCATAACAATGGCTATCGAACTTAAAAATCTCACCAAACGTCAAGATAACTACTCCCAGTGGTATAACGAGCTGGTTGTAAAAGCTGATCTCGCCGAGCAATCGGCTGTACGCGGCTGTATGGTAATCAAACCCTACGGCTACGCCATATGGGAAAAAATGCAGCAGACTCTCGACCGCATGTTCAAAGAAACCGGCGTGCAGAATGCTTATTTTCCCCTGCTGATTCCCAAGTCATTCCTATGCCGCGAAGCGGAGCACGTAGAGGGCTTTGCAAAAGAATGCGCGGTGGTAACCCACTACCGTCTGAAGAATGACCCCAACGGCGCCGGCGTAATTGTCGACCCCGATGCCCGTCTGGAAGAAGAACTTATTGTACGCCCTACCTCCGAAACCATTATCTGGGGTACATATAAAAACTGGATCCACAGCTGGCGCGACCTGCCCGTATTGTGCAACCAATGGGCCAACGTAATGCGCTGGGAAATGCGTACCCGCATGTTCCTCCGCACATCAGAATTCCTCTGGCAGGAGGGTCACTGCGCGCACGCAACCGCTGAAGAATCGGAAGCCCGTACCGTGCAGATGATCAAGCTCTACGCTGAATTTGCCGAAAAATACATGGCCATGCCTGTTCAGATTGGTGTCAAGACCGCTAACGAACGTTTCGCTGGCGCCCTCAACACCTATACCATCGAGGCAATGATGCAGGATGGCAAAGCCCTTCAGGCCGGAACATCGCATAACCTCGGCCAGAATTTCGCCAAGGCATTCGACGTTACATTCGCCAACCGCGAGAACCAACCAGAATATGTATGGGCTAACTCATGGGGTGTTTCGACACGCCTGATGGGAGCCTTGATCATGACCCACTCCGACGACAACGGCCTTGTACTGCCTCCTCATCTCGCCCCCATCCAGGTGGTGATTATTCCTATCTACAAAAACGCAGAGCAACTGGCAGCAATCACCGATAAGGTTCTCCCCATCGTTGAGCGCCTCGGCCAACTCGGCATATCGGTTAAGTATGACGACGCCGAAAACAAGCGCCCCGGCTTCAAATTCGCCGACTACGAGCTGAAAGGTGTGCCCGTACGCCTTGTGCTCGGTGCCCGCGACATTGAGAACGGCACTGTAGAGGTAATGCGCCGTGACACTCTCGAAAAACACTCCGCACCTCTGGCCGGCATCGCCGACTACGTCAACACTCTTCTTGAAGAAATCCAGCAGAACATCTACCAGAAAGCCCTTGCAATGCGTAAGGCCCAGACCTACGTATGCGATAGCTACGACGACTTCAAGGCTCGCATTGACGGCGGCGGTTTCTTCCTTTGCCACTGGGATGGCACAACCGAGACCGAAGAACTCATCAAGGCTGAGACCAAGGCCACCATACGATGCATACCTCTCGACGGAGACGACACTCCCGGCGTATGCATGGTCACCGGCAAGCCCTCGAAACGCCGTGTAATCATCGCCCGCAATTATTGATGACCGATAAGGCACAGACTACTCCAAGGACTATAACGGAGCGACCAGCTCGCCCCGTTATAGCCCTTGTTGTTCCGTGCTATAACGAAGAAGCCGCCTTACCCATTTCAGCGCCAATACTTCTTGGCGTGATTGATGACATGGTGGCACGGGAGATGGTGTCGGCCCAAAGCTTCGTGCTATGTGTCGACGACGGCAGCCGCGACGCCACCTGGTCTATCATATCCGATCTGCACACCAGCGACAAACGTATCAAAGCGATTGCCCTGGCGCATAACCGCGGCCAACAGAGCGCGATGCTCGCCGGCCTCATGACTGTGCGCGAAACCTGCGATGCTGCAATAACCGTAGACGCCGACCTCCAGGATTCTCCAGCTGCCATAATAGAAATGGTGGAGAAATACCGCACTGGCGCCGATATAGTATACGGCGTGCGGTCTTCAAGGGAAAGCGACACATGGTTCAAGCGCAATTCGGCCCGGGCATTCTATAAATTGCAGCGTAAGCTGGGGCTCGAAACCGTATATGACCATTCGGAGTTTCGCCTCATGGACCGCAAGGCCCTCGACATACTTGCCGAATATGGGGAAAGTAACCTATTCCTGCGGGGCATCATGCCAAGCATCGGCCTCTGCCACGACACCGTAGTATACGACCGCAACGCACGTACGGCAGGAGAAACCAAATACTCTTTCGGCCAACTCGTGGCCACCTCCATCGACGGAATCACGTCATTCACAGCCCAGCCAATGCGTCTTATCTTCGTGTTGGGTTTAGCCCTGCTTATCATCGACATCGCAGTGTCGGTATGGGTACTTGTATCGCACTTCAACGGACGAGCCATATCGGGCTGGTCTTCATTGATGCTGTCGGTATGGTTCCTCGGCAGCATTATCCTCATATCTCTTGGCATCATAGGTGAGTATATCGGCAAAATATTCGTGGAGGTCAAGCACCGTCCGCGTTATAACATCGCATACCGACTGCTCGACTGAATTTAAATCCTCTCCGGAATGAAGCGTCACACCACACTTGAAATTTTCCGTCCTGACACGTCTTCAACACTTGAGCTGCCCTTCGCAGACAGTGGCATTCAGGCGGGATTCCCCTCCCCTGCCCAGGATTATATAAGTGAATATATCGATCTCAATCGGGAAATCATACGCCACCCCGCGGCAACATTCTATGCCAAAGTGAGTGGTGACTCAATGATAGAAGAAGGCATCGAGCCCGGAGATCTTCTGGTAATCGACCGCTCAATCGAACCCGACGACGGCGATTTGGCCGTATGCTGCCTTGAAGGCGATTTCACCCTCAAGCGCATCCACCTCACACCTGGAGCCGTATGGCTCATTCCGTCCAACGAAACGTTCGATCCAATTCTGGTCACACCCGACCAGCGCTTCGAAGTATGGGGAGTGGTGACTCATACCATCAAAAATAACCGACGCCCGCGCACCGGACGTCACCGCTGAGCTCTCTGATGGTGGGGCTTATCGATTGCAACAATTTTTTTGTATCGTGCGAGCGCATATTCAATCCGCGCCTGCGCACCATTCCTGTCGTTGTGCTGAGCAATAATGACGGATGCGTCGTAGCCTTATCCGCCGAAGCGAAAGCCATAGGCCTCCACCGCGGCCAACCTTATCACGAAGTGGCAGCCTTATGCCGGCAGAAAGGAGTTGCCGTACTCTCCGGCAATCATCGGTTGTACGGAGATATATCATCGAGAGTGATGCACACTATAGCCTCAGTATGCGGATCGGTGCAGATATATTCCATAGACGAGTGCTTCATCGACTTCAACATATGGGCCGCCGAGGATGTGGCAGGCGTCGGCAGAGAGATTGTTCGCAAAGTACGGCGTGACGTAGGCATTCCCACCTCGTTGGGTATAGCGCCGACAAAGACATTGGCTAAAATAGCCTCAAGATTTGCAAAGAAATACCCTGCATACAGATGCGTGTGTACAATCGACAATGACTACCGGCGTCGGCGTGCACTTGAACTTACCGACGTGAATGATGTGTGGGGCATCGGGCGCCGGACTGCACGCAAATTAGCCAACTACGGTATAGCAAAAGCCTCTCACCTTGCCGAGCGACCTCTGGAAGATATAGAAAAGATGCTCACACTCCCGGGCGTACGCACATGGCGCGAGCTTAACGGGCAAAGTTGCATCACCATAGACACAATCGAGGGCAACCCGACCTTACAGAAACAGATGTGCTGTTCGCGCTCGTTTGCCCACGACAT
>CAJUJB010000073.1 GCA_910586595.1 uncultured Muribaculaceae bacterium
TTGATTATGACATCAAGTCCATAATCACCTTCACAATTTTGGGTTGGGCGCAGATACTTACCATTTGTCTTAACAATTTCTCCAGCACCACGCTCTTCACATTTATCATTCTGTATCGTCTGGAAACTTTGATATGGGCCCAGAAGAGATGGTGCGGAATATATATGCAGAGTTTTGGTGTCTTGGTGTGAGCCTGAAGAGTATGCAACTCCCATGGCATAATATGTGCTGTCTATCTTTATGATCTGCGTGTCGAGAAGAGGTTGTTCAATAATTCGAGTGGGTTTAACAAGTTTATGAAGCTCCATATCGTATTCATATATTGTCAAAGCTCCTCCTTGATAGTTCTCAGGATAAATATATACTTTATTGTTTTCTATGATTGGAATTGGGAACGATAAATGGGTTGGTAATTCCAGGATAACATCTACTTTTAGCAACCTATATGTTTTAGCATCTACGGTAATAAGAGAAAGGCGCCCCAGTCGCGTATTGTAGAGGTATTCTTCTACCAAAATTTCCATTGTTTTATCGCTTACTTTTAATATGAATGGATCGGCAAACCATCCTTTGCGATAACTGCCAAGTTTTAACCAATGGATTTTCGGATTTGCTTTAGATTTCTCTTCTTCGTCGACAAATCCAATGTTATATCTTTGTTCCGCAAGCGCTGTATGAATTTTACGAATTATCTTTTTCATAATATTTTATAAACATCATGAGGTTTTACACGTTTTTCAACGGGAGGTAGCTCCATAAATTTGCTCCCATAAAGGTGCGTCAAATATTTTTCTTTAAGTTGGGGCGCAAAAAATTCAGTGTCCTCAAATCTGACCAATACAGGTTCGCCATAGAATTCTCGTGGCATTATTTGTTTCTTATACCCGTATTTGCTTGCCATGGAAGCAACGTTATTGGTTGTAATAGTATTATATCGTTGGATTTCTCGTTCTCTCTTTTTCTGAAGATAGCCTAATGGAATGGGCCTGAGTAAGAGAGATACGATTTTTTTAATTGTCTTTGTCAACCGATTATTTGTATTGTAGATATGATAGAGCTTGAGATCAATCAATCGGTTGATTCTTGATAAAGTCTGTTGCTGTTTTACCTGTAAGGCAGGGTTATCAGGAACATTGTCAAGAGGAAAAATATCAATATAGGAATTTTTGCAGTTTTTTAAGTGGTACTCAGAAGGCACATCTTGAATAGTTCCTTTTATACATAACCGCATCAATGATGGTTGAAAATCATTATCGGTAAATATATTTTGGAGGAAAAATTTCGTTGTATCAAATGAGTCGTTAAAAACTGCTCTGAAATGCTCATAGTCTTCGCGCAACATGGCGATATCTATGTCGTCATCCCATGGAATGAATCCTTTGTGGCGCTGTGCCCCCAATAAGCTACCGGCAATTATGTAATATTTAATAGAATTCTCAACGCAAATGTTGTGAATGATTTTCATTACATCCAATTGGAGTAATTGAAGTTCTCTAATGGTGAGTAATTTATATTTATCTGATGGATAGCGGTTCATGGGGAAAAATTACTTCAGTTTAAAAAGTATATGAGATAGTATATCAAATGCAGTGAAGTGCTTGCTCTTGAGCAAGTACGCAAATATGCGTTTTGGAAAGCTAAATGAGGATGGTTCGATTATATCGAAATCAGTCGACTTGAAATCATTTTTGATATGCTCTATCGATCTTTCCTCTCTTTGGGAACTATTACTGCGGTATAAGTCGAATATGGTGTCGATTAGCTGCTTTCCCAATTGTCGAGATCTAATTGTTAAATCACTCGAAGGAATGCTCAAGGCATATGCAGCATCGAAAACGGCTTGAGACGTACGTTTATACTCATATAATTTCTGAGCATAGTTTATGCGAGGTTTTGCGGTTGTACTTTGCGGATGGCGCCGATAATAATATCCTACAGCCGGAGAAAACACTCCGCTACGTATATACTTTAAATATTCTAAAGTGAATACTAAATCCTCCCCGATTTTCATTCTTTCATCGAAAAGGATGGCGTTATTTTTAATTATTTCTTTGCGAAATAATTTTGAGGGAACCAGCCCCCGACATCTCTTAAATATTTCGGATTTAGAGGGTAATTTGTCGGATGGCATGTATTGTTGTTCAATAGATTGATTCCCTTGAGACCAATAATTTGTACATCCAGCATGTATTATATCTGCGGACGGCCAAATATAGGTTAGGCATATCAGTTCATCCAGAAAAGAGGGAGATATAAAATCATCTGCGTCGATAAAAGTTACCCATTCTCCAGATGAATATTCGAGCCCCAAGTTACGAGCAGCAGATACTCCTCGATTTTGCTGAGAGAATACTTTTACTCGATGATCGGTTTTTTCATATATCTTTAGATATTCGCAACCACTTTTCGATCCGTCATCAATTAGAAGAAGTTCGAAATCTTGAAATTCACTTGCTAAAATCGAGTTTACGCATTGGTCAATATATTTCTCTGCATTATAGCAAGGCACAATAATGGATAGTAAAGGTGAAAATGTCATATTCCGGTTTTCACAATTATATAACGGATACATTTTTTTATAAAAGGCAATTTTGCCTGGAGATATCGTTTTTCCACCATTGTGAATGGTTTTGTTGCGTAATCTCTTTTAAAAAGATGATGTACAATGCTTTTTGTAGTCGGTTTTGTGTATGCAGGGTTTAATTTGACTGCGGTTTCAATAGGGAATTCTTCGCATTCGATAGTATTTGAATCTTTTAATTCGCTGAATATTTCATTTCCTTTTGGGGAATTAATAATAATCATAGAATATCCTTTATTGAAATCGGTTATTGGACGGAGTGTTTCAAGAAACCAGAAGTCGCCCAAGGTTAAGTCTGAAACTCGTTCTTGGCCAAGATATTTGCAAGAATAACAAGCATCCCTGAAAGTAAAATATTTCAGATAACCATAGTAATATGGGAATTCAGCAGAATTTCCCACCTCAATCTCAGGTGATGAATCTGCCAGATTTATTCGTTCTAATTGATAAGAATGGAGAGATTTTTCTGTTTTTTTTCTAAAATTAAAAGAAGTTATTTTAGAGTTTGTGCGAGTTTGATATGACTCAATGCATTTATTGAATAGCTGTTGTCCTGGAACCCCATGGCATATGAAATCTACAAGAACAATCTGCTCCTGAAATCGCTTCCCCAATATGTTGTTTAAGGCTACAATTTGACAAGGCGTTCCGACAAACATTACTTTTCTTCCCTTCTTTAATTCATCAAGAACGTCGACGTATATTCCTTCAGTATTACTCTGGAGATATTTTGATTTCATTAAAGGCAATAGATCTTCTATGGATTCTGCTTTGGTGTGATGAAGTTGAAGGTCTTGGTCAAAAGCAGCTCCAAACACAACGCCACCTTGATCAATTATATGCTTTGCTAGCAAAAAAAATATTGATCCGGAGCTCCCTTTTTCTCTTATGTCAAAGTCTTTGGCAAAGGCAGAAAATAAAATTGGGTGTCGTTCGGAAGGTCTTTTATATGATAGAAACGGACATTTTTTTTCGCATAAATGACAATTGATACATCGGTCTGTGTCAACTGTAGGAATGACCCAACCATACTGATTAGTTGTAAATTCTATACAATGTGTTGGACAAACGTCACCGCAAGCCCGACATCCGCAGCAGTCTTTTGTAAAATTGAAGTCGATCATTTATTTGCGAGCTGGGTTCTGATTGTAGTAGATGATATACCTTCCGTATGCGAGAGGAAATGGATTTTTACTCCTACTTTGCCAAACTCTTCCTCATATCGTGTATATAAAGGTGTTCCTTTCCATTCATCCCCATGGAACATCACGTCGAATTTTAAAATTTTCCACGCAGCTAACTTATCCATACTTGTCTGAGGCACTACGCAGTCGACATATTTGCAAGCTTCTACAATAGCTGCCCTTTGGGAAAAACAAATTGTCGGCAAATGATGCTTATATTCATTAACCAATTCATCCGTGCTCACTCCAACTATAAGAAAATCACAATGCTCTTTTGCTCTTCTTAGTATATTTAAATGTCCTATGTGGAAAAGATCGAAAACACCAGTTGTATATCCGATAGTGTATGGTTTAGTCATTTAATTTTATTTTTGCGATTATTAATTTTTTGTTTTATCGTTTTATTGAGAGTTTCTCGTTCTTTTGAATTTAGTCCTATGTAATAAAATAGTATGCAGTTAATTATGATAGATGTTAAAGTTATTCCAATTACCCCTAAAAATGAAGAACCCATAAGTATTCCAGCACCCCATGAGAGAACGGACGATATCGCAATGATAAGCAGGGCCGGCAGTGCAATCCTTGTCATGTAACTTTTTATGTTTTCATTAACAAGCGTACACCATATTCTAACGCGATAATATTGGGCGAAAATGCTTAAGAAGAGTGATACGTACATACCGGCTTGTGGAGGCAGCCCTATTTTGTAAGAGAGCCATGTGATAGGGATGATGCACAAAATTATTCCACTGACTTTAATTTGATATTCTTTAATATTGCCAGTTGCATAAATGGGAGTAGAAATGGCGGCTCCAAGTATATCAATTAAAGCTGTTAATAGTATCAGTCTGGTAAATATTACAGTAAAGGGAGGAACATTATCTCCTAACCATAAATTTAGAACTGAAGGTGTACATATCATTAACGGCAGAGTTACGAGCCACATTAAATATATCGACATTTTATAACTCAAGTAGCATAAGTCAAAGTAGCGCGATATTTCTTTGCGAGCATATGACTGTACGATTTGAGGATATATGGCTACTTGAAAATTACTTGCGAGTTTAAAAATACAGGTTTGCAATTGGACGGCAATTCCTCGTGCAGCATTAATAGTGACTCCAAAAAATAAATTCATGAGGATATTTATGCCCTGGCTTTTCAATATTCCAGCTCCTGAACCAAGAATATTCCACCCACAGAATGAAGATAGCTGTTTTAAATCTCGTGAATTGAAAGAATGCTTAAAAGTTATATCTGGCATTAATCTTTTAGCGTATATCACATAAAATATGCCTGTGAAAAGCGCTACCGCCAATAACAATATGCCATATAATATTAATCGATTATTAACTGAAAGAAGTAGAAGAAATGCAATCCCCAGTTGTAAGAGGCCTTCGACTAAAGATATAAATGCATAAAATTGCATTTTTTCTTCTGCAATGATAACGGCATTGAAGGCTGATCGATAAATGTTAATAAAAACAGTGAAAATTGAAGTTTGGTATACTATGTTTGCTGCAATAATTTGATGGGGTGAGATTTGGAGTTTATAATTGACAAACCATAACCCTATACTTTCTGCAAAAATGAATATTAGTCCTACTAAAAGGAATTGTGCAGCTAAGGCAGAACTGAATATTTCTTTTATCCGTGCCTGGTTGCCAGTTCCCATTTCATAATTTAAAAAGCGCTGAATGCTTGATGTCATGGATTGATTTATGAAGGTTACCATGGCAACAAAGCCAGCTACTACATTATATAAGCCATAATCATTTACTCCCAGGGCTTCAAGAACGACTCGTGTAGTGTAAAAATTCACACCAATTAAGAGCATCATTCTAATATATAGAAAGATAGTATTCTTGGCAATCCTTTTATTTGACGAATCTGTCATGTGGTTTTTCAAATCTTCATTTCCAATATTGGGCTTCGCGAGCGAAGGGAATATAGGAGTGGAGGGTAGAGGGAGTGAGGTGGCTTATGTCGGAGAGGAGGTGAGCGGATGCCCACTTTTGTTTGTTGACGGCCTGCTCGGATTCTGATCCGAAATAGGCGTGAAGTTTCTGGCGTAAGAGATGGTTGAGGCGACGATAGGTGTCCTCAGGAGAGAGGTTGGGGAAGGTTCCGTACTGGCGCAGTTGATTAATCCAGGATTCTTCGGTCGCGAAAAAATATTGGATATATGCTGGTGCCACGTGATCGATATCACATTCGATAAGCTGCCATAGCAGAAGGGTGAATTGTGTTTCGGTCAAGTTGCGGTCTCCTGCAGCCCATTGGTCGGCAATGCGGGTTCTGTTTTGCCATATGAATCGACTGGGAGCCTCTCCTTTACAGAGTCGGTGGACGAAGTCGTAAGCCTCAAGGCATTCTAGTGCGAGTGAGGGCGGCATTGAGGGTAGGGCGGCGCGGCAGAGCTGGAGCCATTTTTCGCCTTCTCTCCTAAGTTGTTGTACAGCCTTTGTCGGGCTAACCGGCAAGTTTAGTCCTCCTTTTATCTCATAGTCTTTTACCCATTTTCCGAAACTCTCCAGAAGCTGTTGGCCGGAGAATAGGGTATCAGACGGGCATGATTGGGTCGTACGGAGCATCGTCTTGTCCGTAGTTAATGATTTCGAGTAGATCTGGGTGAATGAAAGGGAGAATAATCATGCATATGCCTTCGATTCGCACAACCACATGTCGGTTTTTTTTCACGCGTTGCACGTATCCCTCGAGACCTTGATATACACCTCCGGTAACGCGGACGCGTTGACCTGGGCGAAAGTCTTTCATGCTGAATATTTCGCAGCGAGTGGTGTCTTGGGCCGTAAGGAGCTTGAGAATTTTGATTTGGGCTGGAGTGATGATCTGGATTTCCTCTCCCTTTATATAGCGGTAAATCCAGAATGGCATAAGCCGGCTCTCGGGCTTGCGACTCTCGTTCTCAAGCACAAGTGCATTCTCCTTGGTTGTGCGTATAAAGATCACATGCGGGATGATGGCCTTGATGCGGCGCTCACCATTGGCGAGTTTTACTTCTTCTTTCGGGAAGTAAATGTCATCGCAATATTCCGCGAGGATTTTTTCGGCGCGAAAGTCTTGCCTGGTCTTTATCGCGTACCAATTTGATACGACTTCCTCCATAGAGATAATGGCAGTAGATACACTCTTTCCTATTGTATGACAGTGGATTGCGTGTGAATCAATGTCATACATCAGGCACAACCGTCCGAATGGAATAGAATCGGATCGCAGGGATTAGCCTATACAGGAGCTTTCCCTGTGGTTGTCTCATCTTGTTAAGCAACCGATGAGTAGGTGAGTGATTATCTCTTCGTAAGAGATA
>CAJUJB010000074.1 GCA_910586595.1 uncultured Muribaculaceae bacterium
GAGCTCATTCTCACCAAAGACAATAAATTCACCCAGAAAGAAATACGTCGCATTAGTCCTAATCATTCATTAAAATACGGGCTCGGCTTACATACATATAATTCGTTGGGTGGCAAAACCGTAGTAGACGGTAGAGGATATCGCCATATGATAACCCGTCTCATAAAAAGCCTGTAGCTTAGTATAATTTAGATGGATTTAACCACCTTAATGACCCCGGCTGCGGTTGGTCTTAATATATTTTTATATTTCAGTATTCTTATCCTCCTATGGCCATACATTAGGAAATATGCAACAAAAAGCTCCAGCGCCGCCGCATGGGGAACGGCCCTGATGGTACTATTTTGTGTCTTTTCGTTTTGGGATACTGATTACTTCCATTATTTATCTCGCTTCGATTGGCTTCATAATGGCAACTTAGACGCAAGTATGGAAGAAATATACACTTGGATTGCCGAACGAAGTTCATCATACTCTATTTTCAGACTTTTTGTATGGGGAGCCTCCATATTTTTTTGTTATATCCTTGCACACAATCTTAAGATTCCCTATGGTCTCTTTCTATTATTTTTGGCTGGAGGATTCATAACTAAGTTCTCATATGGGCGTGTCACGCTTGCAATGGCTATACTTTTTGTAGGCTTAAGTTTCATTACCTCTACCATATACCCAAGAGTCCTCAAACTAATCATTGGATTCTCATTAATCGGGTGCAGTTTTTTCTTTCATAAAAGTGCTCCTTTCGGAATAGCCATTGCCACAGCATCAATATTCGCGTATTTAATCAATAAGACTACCCTTAAAATATATCTTATCGCTTACCCGATTTTGATTCTCATTTTTGGATTTCTGGTTGCTCATATATTGCAGTTTTCACCTACTGACGAGTCAGCTTTCAATATTAGTGCAGCTCAAAATTATCTAAATCATGAAAGGCAGTCCTCTGGCATTGGAGCCCTACTCGGTAATGCCTTAGCGTGGAGTCCTTATTATTTAACAGTTTGGTTATTCTGCAAGTGCGTATTCCGAGGTATATTCCGGAATTTCTCATATCGAATGAAAGTATTTGGCACTGCAGCATTTCTCACTACTTCAATAGCAACTTTATTTGCTTTTGATCTTGGAGCAAATACTTATACCTACTTCTATCGATTTCTATTCTTTGCAATGATTCCCTCGGCTGTTTTTCTAACCCAATGTTCAAAAAACAGAATATACCCAAAGTTCGTTTTCCGCACATTGTGCATAGCTGCATTCGGCGTTTCATATCAGCTTTTATATTCGTTCTATCTTTCAGTTCTTGGCGCACAGACTTTCTGATTATCATTTATGAGAATACTTCATATCCATCCATCCCTCAACACCGGCGGTATTGAGGCAATGATTTCTAATCTTGCTGGAGCAATGTCTGAGCTGCACGACATATCCGTTTGCTCAATTTTTAAGCCGGAGAAAGACACTTATTTATGGAATAAATTACCTGAGAGGATTTATAAATTTTCCTTAGGGAAAATCACTAAAGGTTTTTCCTTAAAAGAAATATGGAAAATTTATAAAGCAATATACTCCGGCAAATATGATGTCGTCCAACTACATGGATTTTTTATGTATTACATCTTGGCAGTCATCCTCTTGCATAACAAATCCAAATTCTTCTATACTGTCCATTCCGATGCTCAGATGGAAAATAGTCACTGGGATCGTCGTTTTTTCTATCTAAAAAAGTTAGCCTTTAAATTAGGCTGGGTACACCCAATTACTATTTCGAAAGAGTCTCAGCTTTCATTTCAAAAATTATACGAAACTCCAAGCATATTAATTCCAAATGGAATTGCTACAAATACACTTAAGCATTCCATGGAAAAAAAGATGCAGGCATTCCGTTTAACTCCAAAAACTAAACTTTTCATACATATCGGCAGAATCGACACTCCCAAAAATCAAGTTGTAATGTGCCGATGTGTTGAACGATTGATTAAAGAGGGGAACGATATAGTTCTTCTCATCGCGGGCCCTATCGCAAATCAGCAGATTTTCATGGAAATCCAACCCTTCTTATCACAAAGAATCGTGTACTTAGGAGAGATTACAGATGCCCGAGAGTATCTTGCATGTGCCGATGCAATGTTACTTCCATCAATCTGGGAGGGGCTGCCCGTCACATTGCTCGAAGCCATCTCTGTAGGCTGTATTCCTATTTGCTCTCCTGTTGGAGGTATCGTAAATGTAATTGAAAATGAGAAGACGGGCATCCTCTCGAAATCATCATCTGAGTTAGATTACTTCAAAGCTCTTCAATCCTATCTAAATTTCAATCAGGCCGAATTGGAAAAGATGAAAATTGAAATGGGCCAGGAGTTTTATAGAAAATATCACATATCAATCGCTGCAAAAAAATATTTGGCAGCCTATGATGCTATAAAAAAATAACCTAATGCGCATCTCTGTCATCATCCCCACATACAAGCCGAAGGAGTATTTATGGGAGTGTCTGGAATCATTGGCCGGCCAAACTCTTGACCGAAGCCATTTTGAGATAATACTCGTTTTAAACGGCTGCAATCAACCATGGGCAGAAGAGATAAAATCATGGATTCAAGCGCACCCAGATATTATCATCAAATTTATTCAGACAGATCAACCTGGCGTCAGCAATGCCCGCAACATAGGCTTATCAAATGCAACCGGGCAGTTCATCACATTCATCGATGATGACGATTACGTCTCTCCAGAGTACTTAGCCGCACTCTTAAACGCATCCAAAGAGGATACTGTAGTGCTCAGCGATTCAAGAGCCTTTGTTGACGGGATAGAGGGTTATAAAGATTCATATACACCTCATCTCGCTTATCAAAATTGCAGTAAACAAAATTGCCAGAACATCCTTCATGCACGGGCCATTTTTAATGGCCCATGCATGAAGCTCATCCCAATGAGCTTCATCCACGGTTTTTCCTTTGATACAACTATTCCAAACGGAGAAGACGCTCTTTTTATGTTTTCTATTTCTAAAAATATCAAGAAACTTAGCTATGCTTCAGCCGCAGCAATCTATTATAGGCGTTACCGCGAAGCTTCTGCCACAACAGCAAGAAAATCTAAGTTTTTCTGGATAAAAAATGCAATTAGATTAAATAATAAGTTTTTATCGGCCTGGTTAAGCGCTCCATTGGAATATAATATACCTTTTGCTTGCAATCGATTATTGGCAAATATCAAAGGCCTCGCATGGCATCTTAAAGCCAACCATTTATCAACCTAATACCGCTGCATTATGGACTTTTCCGTCGCCATGTGTGTGTATCATAAAGATGATGCACAATTTTTCATGGAAGCAATAAATAGTATAACCACACATCAGACTGTCAAGCCCTCTGAGATTGTAATTGTTGTCGATGGGCCTATACAGGGAGAACTGGAACAGACGGTAAGCAGACTTGAGGCTCAAAGAAATTTGTTCACCATCATCCGTCTTCCTAAGAATGTAGGTCATGCCGGAGCCCGACAGGCTGGACTTAATTCCACCAAACACAATCTCGTGGCTATTATGGATGCAGATGATATTTCACTTCCAACTCGATTTGAGGAGCAACTTAAAGCATATGAGGTTCACCCGGAAGCAGCTGTAATTGGTGGGCAAATTGAGGAATTCATTGGCAATATTGACAACGTGGTAGGTTCCCGAATTGTGCCATGTAACGATAGTGATATAAAATCGTATCTTAAAGCACGTTGTCCAATGAATTTAGTCACTGTAATGTTCCGAAAAGATTACATTGAGGCTGCCGGAGGCTATCAGGAGTGGTTTTGCGAAGAAGATTACTATCTGTGGATTCGTCTTGCTCAACATTCCTATACCTTTTCAAATCTACCTAAAACACTCGTAAAAGTTCGGGTTGGCTCGGAAATGTATTCTCGTCGTGGAGGGTGGAAATATTTTAAAAGTGAAGCCAGGTTACAGCACTATATGCTCAAAAACGGTATAATCTCGCTTCCTCGCTACGCATATAACGTAGTAGGGCGTTTCGCCGTACAGGTTGCGATGCCTAACAAACTGAGAGGATTCATCTTTCAAAAACTTTTCAGGAAATGAAATCTTTACTGCCTTAAGAATTTATTGCGGGTTTATTATTAGCCCACAATGAAATCACAATTGAAGTCAGACCAGCTCCCATTCTCATATATATTCATAAACTATTCCTCCGATAGTCATAAATCAACTATCATCGCGTTCATAAAATCCAGAGTGGAGGAAATGATCAAAAACGAATCACTAACCTTTTCCGACTAATGAAAAAATATAAAATCGGTTATACAACCGGAGTGTTCGACATGTTTCATATCGGGCATCTCAACATCCTCCGCCGTGCAAAAGAACAATGCGAGACATTGATAGTAGGTGTAACCTCTGATGAGTTATGCTTCAGGCGCAAGAATAAATATCCAATCATCAATCAAGAAGATAGGAAAGCCATAGTTAGGGCAATAAGATATACTGACAGCGTAGTAGACCAGACAGATATGGACAAACTCAGAACTGTGCGAGAATTGGGCGCGGATGTCGTTTTTGTAGGCTCTGACTGGAAAGGAACACCGTCATGGACACAATACGAAAATGAGTTTTCAAATCTGGGTTGTACTGTGGTGTACCTTGACCACACTGACGGTATTTCATCTACTATATTAAGGGAAAAAATATCTAAATAACAAAATGATACCTCAATGGAAGGAGGTACTAGACTTTACTCGTCGCGCCGCTTGCCATAACAAAGAGGCACGCTTTATTGGTTGGGATGTCGCTATCACTGCAGATGGATGTGAGATGATAGAAGGGCAACTATTATGTATACTGCGGTTTGATACAGATATTCGACAAAGCAGGAAAATATAACCTAATACGTCAAATGAAATGAAACAGTTAATGAACTCCGGTGAGGATAAGTGGGGTATACAACCTCTTCAGAATTGTATTCTTAATATAGCGCAATATATAGATACATTTTGTGATAGTAATGAGATAGATTATTGTTTGATGGGCGGAAGTGCACTTGGGGCAGTTCGCCATCATGGATTTATTCCGTGGGATGATGATCTTGACATTTTTATGCGACCGGAGCAATACAAGAAATTCAGAACCTTGTTTTTGCAAAAGGGGGATAGAGAACGTTTTTACCTGCAGGAATGGGGGAGTCAAAATGGTTTTCCAACCATTGCCAAATTGCGACTTAATAAGTCACACTATGTAGAGGCTGATTTAGAGCCGATGGATATTCATAAAGGCATATTTGTAGATATTTTTATCCTTCATTCGTGTCCAGATTCACGTTTCGGCCATTGGTATCAATATTTTTGGTCAAGGTATCTTGTCTTGAAATCGCTCGCCAATAGAAATTATTCTCGTAGGGGAGTCCTTTCGTCAATTATTCTAAAGCCATTAAAGTGGCTACCTAAACGTGCGTTTGTCAATTTTGCAATAAAACAATTATACCGACACAGTACTGATACAACAAGGTATTTTTGTCATTATCTTGGACGCGCCGGTTATTCCAAGGGATTATATAAGAGTGAGTATTTTGTTACCACGAAGAAAGTTCCCTTTGAGAGCATTATGCTTAGAGTGCCTTCAAGAGTGGAAGAATATCTTGCAGATCGCTGGGGAGATTATATGAAAATCCCTTCGGAAGAAGAAATAAAATACTATCAGCATTCTACCGGCTGGTCTGTAAATACCAATTTTGCAGGTTTTAAGACAAACGGAATATATACAGACGAAGCTAACCTTATCACTTAATTATGACCCTCAAATACATCTTTGATCGCCTGATGGCTCTCATCGGGCTGTTGATTCTGTGGCCTGTCTTACTGATTGTAGCCATTTTGATTCGAATAAAAATGCCAGGTGGCCCGGTGATTTTCAAACAGAAACGCGTCGGTAAGAATGGGAAGCTGTTTACATGCCATAAGTTCCGCACCATGACAGTGAAACATAGCGGGTCTACCGTGAGTGTGGCCGGTGATAACCGCATTACCCCTCTCGGCGCGAAGCTTCGTCACTATAAGCTGGACGAACTTCCGGGATTATGGGATGTCCTGATTGGCAATATGTCGTTTGTCGGGCCACGACCTGACGTGCCCGGATATGCCGACCAACTGAAGGGAGAAGATCGCGAAGTTTTGAAACTTCGGCCAGGCATTACTGGCCCAGCCACCCTTAAATACCGACTTGAAGACGAGATGATTTCGGAGTACGTCGCTCAAAAACAAACCGCCGGTGACCGCCGCCCTGTTCAGGAAATTGCGGAAGAATACAACGATAAAGTCATTTACCCCGACAAAGTCCGCATCAATCGTTACTACCTCTCCAACTATTCATTCATAAAGGATATACAGATGATATTCTGCACCGTTCTCGGTCGCAGGATGCAATATGCAAACGAAATAATCTGACAATATGCGCGAAAGAATTTATCTTTGCTTAGCTCACATGAGCGGCAAGGAACAGG
>CAJUJB010000075.1 GCA_910586595.1 uncultured Muribaculaceae bacterium
ACATAACCGTCATTTCCGACCATCAGAAAGAAATAACCAACTTTCATCTCGCTCCGATCCCCGTTTGCGTCGGAAGCTGAGAATCGTAGACCGCAGTATGCGCGCCCGTCCGCTCGTTGCGGAAAATCGTAAAGGCCGCCATACTGCTACTCCTCCCCCAGGTCAACACGGACCTCACAAATCAGATATTCGGTCCAGTCGTCGTCGCGATACCGCCAGTACGAGATTTTTTGCGGGTTACCGGCGCAGCTCTCGATAAAGGCCTGTGCCTTTGCCAAAGAGCTGTACCCTTCGGAGCTGACTTTGCCGACGCTCGCCTCAGGTGTGACCAGCACTGCGTATACAGTCTTTTTCATTCCCGTTCCTCCTTTTTCAGTATTGCAATCTGGAGCTTTTTAAGCGTCCGCAAAATACCTTTGAACACACTAACAGACGCGCCAGACGCAGCGGCGTGATCCGGTTTTTTCGAGTAAAGGAAATACCGCATGTAGAGGGGAAGGTCTACACCGTAATAGTCGGCGATCACGCAAAGCTCTTCCTGACTGTCGATTGAGCCTTCACCCCACGCCCAGTCAGCTGCTGAGCGGATAACCGCAGCGCGATAGACCTCGGCCTCGGGAATAATCATTGCTGATCCCTCCTTCACTACTAAAGCTCGTTGCCCTGACGCTCGATCTCAGCGCGCACGGCTTTCAGCTGCTTTGCCGTCAGGTCGTGGTGGACGATCGTGCAGTTGCCGTCCCGCTTGATAACGTCGTAGCGGATTTTGACGCGGCCAGGACCGCGGCGGCGGTTGTTGATGCGAGTGATCGTCTCGTCGGTATGCGTGACCGCGTACCCGTTCTCATGGTCATAGACCATTGTCGTTTCCTCCTTGCGGCGCTTATCAGCTTCCCGCGACTGCGGGCCGTCAGGCCTGCGCCAGGTGTTCCAGGCGCTCCGCAGTTTCGGCCGGTTGCTGTCCGGCTCTCGTCAGGCGGGGGGAAGATTTAGCCGAGCTTGGCGGCCAGGCTTTTCACGCTGAGGTCAACGTACTGCCTGCGGAGCTTATCGGCCTTATCGAAGTTGCCCTTGGCGATCTCTTTATACATGCTGCGCTGAATGCGGTCCATTTTCTGCTCCATCTGAAAAATAGTCATTGTTATATCCTCCTGAAATTGATTTAGGTTGTTTGCTCTTGACATTATGAATTTTACCGCGTTCGGTAAGGTTTGTATGCCGACAGAGTGCCTGGGGTTTTACCAATTTTTCTGGGCACTCTGACGCATTGCAGCCATAAATGACGTGCTTACTCTGCGTCACGGTTCATTTGGTAATAGTAACCTGTGCCGCGTTTTTCATCGTCAAATGTGAACTCGCAAATTTCGTTATAGCAGGAGCCGTCAAAATTCAAGACGTATGTCTGGCAGTCGTATGGAAGATCGCGGCAAACTTCCGACTGGCAAGGAGCATCCTCGGCAGGACACTCATACCGCCACTCGCCGTTATAGCAAATCTTTTTACCATCCTGTACGAAATAGCGATAATTACCTGGCTGAATAGGACTCATAAACTGGCTCAGGTCCAAGCAAAAATCAATACCCTTTTTCTTACATGCAAAACGAATCTCAGCAAAGAACTTCGCCGGCGTCACATTGCGTCGCGTAATCTCAATCTCATAATTCATAATGAGCCTCCTTGCGGATGTAGAGCTTCCCACGACTGCGGGCCATTCGGCTTGGCCCCGAGGTTTCAGGGCCTCCGCAGTTTCGGCCGGTTGCTGTCCGGCTCTCGTCAGGCGGGACATTCAGCGGCAGAAACGAAGGTCTGTACTTGCAATTTTCTTAGCTTCTTGCAGAGTCTTCGCAGAAGCGAAAAACGTGCCACGGTTTACATCAAACAGCTCGAAGAAAGGATTATATCGAATCGTTGTACCATTTGCCGCTTTCCAGATTTGCTCATTTTTTACCTTCCGAAACGCGATCGTCATATCAATTACCTCCTGAATTTGAATTAGGTTGTTTGCTCTTGACATTTTCAATTTTACCGTATTCGGTAAGGTTCGTATGCCGACAAAGTGCTCAGGGTTTCTGCGACTTTGCTGTGCGGTCTCGCCGAAAGCCTTATAGGTGATGATTGTACTGGAAGCGGCTGTTGTTCTGGCCGAGCTTGACCGGAGTCACCTCAAAGACTCCGCCGCTCCGATCGCAATGCTCGATCCAGGCCGTACCGCCGAACTCGCGGAGCAGCTTCTTCGCTGTCGTCACTGAGCAGCCCATGACCAGCCTCTCCGCCTCGTCACAGCGGAAGTGCTCACACTCGGACCAACCGCCCTCGCAGTGATCGCAGCCCCGGCAGGAGGTTCGTCCGGTTTCGCAATGACCGCGCTTATGTGCCGCGCCGTTAAGGTATCGGGTATGAGGGTCAACGCCCTTGGGAAATTCGTAATAATTCAGCCGCATATTGACTCTCCTTCCTTTACGCTCAGCAGGGCGTGGCAGCCAGCTCCAGAAGATCAACTGCAATCCAGATCGCCTCAAACTCCTCGCCAGTCATGCGGCCTTCCTCAACGGCAATACTGATGAAGTCAAGCTTAATCTGCTCCGGGCCGCCGATAAACTCCAGCTCGTCATTAAGCCGCACAGCCTCAGCAGTATAGGCCTCATATGCCTCCTCGACAAAGGCGAGCTTATCCGGGTCGACATAATCCAGCTGCGCCCTTGCAGCGCGAACTC
Source organism: uncultured Muribaculaceae bacterium (assembly GCA_910586595.1). GTDB lineage: Bacteria > Bacteroidota > Bacteroidia > Bacteroidales > Muribaculaceae > CAG-873. The sequence goes on from CAJUJB010000075.1 coordinate 2,715, forward strand.
TCTCAAATAAATCTCTCATTGCGTTTCCTTTCTGCCCTGCCATCATCAGACCAGGCGGGGCGGTTCCTGGTGACGGGCTTTCGCCCGTTTCGGCTCAGCAAGAAGTTGTTACAACATAAAAGCCATAACTCAGATCGACCAGACGGTCGTGCTGGGCCCGCACCATTTTTAATGCCTTTGCACGGTTCTTATAGACGCCCAAAACCTCACAATCGGTGTGCCGTTTTGCGTAAGCCTCTTTTACACGAGCGGCGTCAAACGTGATTTGCTTATTTTTCATGCTGTATTCCTCCTCGAAGTGTTTCGGCGTGTTGCTCCTGACATTTTCAATTTTACCGTATTCGGTAAGGTTTGTATGCCGACGAAGCACCCAGGGTTTCGGTGACTTTGCTGTATGACTCGCACAAGTTGTGCCGAAAATAAAAGGATGACGGCCCGGGCTATTGCTCGAACCGCCAGACAGGTATACAATGATAACGGAGGTGATAGTGTTGAAAATGCGAGGCGTTCTGTCCAGCCATATTGACGCATTTGGCTGGGAAGCCGGCGTTTTAGAAGTTTGGATGAAAAATGGATGGGGATATAGGTATCGCGGCACCACCGAGGAGCAATATCATTCTCTATTTGTCAACTCTGATTTTGGTCGGAATTTTAACAGGCTCAAGCCTTTGCTGCCGGCTCCCGAAAAATTTCGTCTTGATCTTCATCCGTAAACGACGTGCCCGCTTCGTCGATGTACACGTCGACCCGGTGTGTTTGGATAACCACCCTACCCATAAGCAGACCATGCTCAAGCAGGAATCGGGCAATGGGGATCGCCAGCCGCCGCAATTCGGGGAAGTCCTTTTCATAGACGCCTTGCTGGATTTCATTTTTCATATTCAAAGCTCCTCTTTACTTTTTTATGATCTTGCGGTATAATAAGCAAAGGCGGCCGGGTGTAAGGTCCCGGCCTACCTTCTTACGGATAGCTCGCGGTCATTGTTCACGTGGCCCGCGAGCTATTTACTTTTGGTCTTCGGCCCTGAGCTTTTGAATCAGCTCTTCAAGGTCTTTGCAGTCGAGAGCCATAAGCAGGATTCTCAACCGCTCCGCTTTTTGAGCCTCTTCCCGAAGAACCTCGGCCATATTAGGCGTTGACATTCACCTCACCTCTTTTCATACCGAGCTTGGCAGCTCGTCCTTACATTTTTAATTTTACCGCAATCGGTAAGAAAAGGGAACCGACAAACCGCTCAGGGTTTCAGCGAAAACCTCTGGCAGTTTGTCGGCATACAACTATTTACCAATCGTGGTAAAATAGGTATCGTGAAGGAGCGGGCCCCAATAAATTAGCGCCGGTCGTCGCGATAATACGAGCCTTCCTATACAGCCGGAGGCGATGGCCTTTCAGGTAGCAGTTAGCACTTGCAACAAAGTTTCCTTATATATTTCAAAAAGGCATTATTTCTATTTTTTACCAGTTGTAAATAAGAATTATAAGGTTTTAGTCTATTATAGAAAAGTTTGTTGCAAGTGCTACCAAACCTCAAAAGCCTTACCGTGCAAGGCCTTAGGCCGGTAGCAGTTTAGGTAGCAGGTCCCGGATCAAGTGCTACCTGCTACCTGTTTAGCAAAATCGCTAAAAGGCCGTTTACAAACTCGAGGTAGCGCGATATAATAAAAAACGCTCCTCCTGGTAGCACAGGAGGAGCGCGGCCTGTCATTTGTAGGCCTCCAAAATTTTCTCAATCGTCGGCTTGAGCTGCGGGTTATCGTGGGCCAGCAGCTTAAGGACAAAAGAGAGTGCGGACTGCGGGATTATGATCGTGAAGTCCGCGCTTTTCTTTTCCGTGTTCAGGTTTCTCGCCTCCTTTCCGCTGAATATTATACCGTGCTCTGCCAGGTATGTCTATTCTCCCAGTTGGTAAAACAGGATAAAAAGTTGTCGAACCTCGCCGGGTTTATCATGCCTCCATTATAGGCCAAACGCCGACTTTCCTTTATACTATTTACCAACATTGGTAAAAGAGAAAGGCGGGTGACGGTATGGCCTACGACGCGCAGCGGGAAGCGACCGCGCGATATAATCGGAAAAAGTACGAACGGGTCGAGCTGCGGGTCAAGAAGGGCCAAAGGGAAATAATCAAAAAAGGCCGCCGAGGAACGCGGCAAAAGCCTCAACCGTTTCGTCCTGGATTTGATTGCGAAGGAGCTGGGGCGGGATGATATATAACCTTGTTTGCCGGTATCTTGACGCCGGAAAAGAGCGGGCCGAGTCTGCCGTATCGGCCAGAAGCCTCTCGGAGTGTTCGGCGCTCGTTCGGGCCTTCATACTCAATAACGACCTCGGCGCCGGAGAGTGGATCGCGGGCGAGGTCTACGACGGGAAAGGGCTCGTCGCCAAACTGGCTTATAACGGCCGCGTGATAGCTTAAAAAAGCGGCCCCAGCGCAGAGACGGTCTGCGCCGGGGCTGCTTTGTAAACTTAATAAAAAATTTATCTTTTTGTTGCACCAAAATGTACAACTTTCGCTTTTGAAATTTTATATAGGTAGGGGGTTACTTTTGGGGCGCGGTTGTGGTATAGTATATGTGTTAATATCATTGTATCAAGCATGTGCAATACAGAATATACTATTAGGAGTTGCTTTTATGGCAGGCTGGGATGACATTCTTGAAGAAATCAAAAATAGTCCTCTTAAAAATTCCGTTGACGCAATTCGACGTAAGTATTTGAAAGAATTATCTGATTTAACAAGCAGAAATACTATTGCTTATTATTCTTCTTGGCTTGTTAGGCAGGTAGAAAATACAGACATTAACGATAATGACATGAACGGTTTTATGGATACCGTTAAAGGCCTCGATTGTAGCAAAGGCTTGGATTTGATTTTACATACGCCAGGCGGGTCTCCTATGGCAGCCGAAGCGATAGTCAAATATTTGCGGAGCAAATTCGGGAAAAATATTCGTGTAATTGTACCACAATTAGCCATGTCTGCTGGAACGATGATTGCTTGTTCAGCAAATGAAATTATTATGGGAAAACATTCCAGCTTAGGTCCCATTGATCCCCAGCTAAATGGAATTCCTGCGTATAGTATTCAATCGGAATTTGATGACGCAAAAGCAGACTTGGCACAAGGAAATCAAAATTTTAACTATTGGCGGCTTCTCCTTTCAAAATACCCGGCCGCTTATGTAAAAATGGCGTCTGATGCTATTGCGTTATCTGATACGCTGCTACGAGAATGGCTCGTAACCGGAATGCTTGAAGGCGAGAACGACAATGCAATAGAGAAAGTTTGTACATCCTTAAATGAGCATT
>CAJUJB010000076.1 GCA_910586595.1 uncultured Muribaculaceae bacterium
GACCCTCAACGGTTTTCAAGACCGCCGCAATCGACCACTCTGCCATCTCTCCAATGGTGGTGCAAAGGTAGGCATAATTTTTATATCTACAAAAAAATCGGCACTTTTTTTATTGTTTGAAGTAAAAAAAGTGCCGGATATAGTAGATTAAAGAGATTATTCGAGGCCTTCGGGATAATCCATCGCCATATAGTGCTCACGCGGATGGTCGCAGGCAGGACATTCCATCGGGGGTTCTGTGCCCTTGAATTCATAGCCACACACAAGACATTTCCAGGTAATCTCGTGGTCGCGTTTCCATACGGTGCCATCTTCTACCTGCTTGAGATAATACAGGAAACGACGGCGGTGCTGGTCTTCAATCTTGGCAATAGAGCGGAAATGTTCGGCAATTTCAGGAAAACCTTCCTCTTCGGCAACGGTTGCCGACTTTTCGTAGAGGTCTACGCCTTCCACTTCTTCCTCATGTGCGGCGATTGTAAGATTCTCGGCCGTTGTACCGATCACACCGGCATCAACATCGAGGGTCACAGGAAGATTACCGCCCTGCAGGAGTTTAAAATAAATCTTCGCGTGGCGTAATTCATTGTTGGCCGTCTCTGTAAATACTCGGGCAATAGGATAATAATTTTCTTTTTCAGCCTGGGAGGCATAGAAAATATAGCGGCTATAAGCAGCCGATTCAGCCATATAAGCTATGACAAGATTTTTTTCGGTCTGAGTGCCTTTAATACTCATTGATTTCTTTTTGGTCATGACAGGAGGTGTATATTAGTTTTGTCTATATAACACCTCCATATACACTAAAGTTCACCCAGAAAGTCAGCCTCTATGAAGCGTGCGACGGAGTCGGTATAATTAGGCTCGATCACCACATCGGCCTCTGCTTTAACCTCAGGCAAAGCATTCCCCACAGCCACAGCTACATCGGCAACCGCAAACATCGACAGATCATTGAGATTATCGCCGAATACAACCAGGCGCTCGGCCCCAAGTTCGTCTTTCAATGCCTCTACGGCAGCCGCTTTAGTCACCCCCGGGGGGAATATCTCAAGATTATATATATCAGGATTGAAAATATCGGGGTAACAGCAGATCGAGCATTCCGACTGCGTACGTAGCGCATCGGCAGCCTTGCGTATACCTTCACCACAGCCCATCGCATAGAACAGCATGCTGTAATGCAGCGCCCGGGCCGGAGCCGGTGTGCCGAGATGGAAACGCTTGAGCGGGAGGCGGGCACGTTCTTCATAAAAGCTCTCCTCGGCCTTGTTGAAAGCCGGAGCACCATGATATACGTCGAGCGTTGAGCCATCGGGAGACATGACATACACAAATGGATGCACATCGTGATGAAGGCAGATCTCCAGCGCCCTCACCACATCGTGTTCAGGCAGGAAATGAGGCTGCATGAAGCGCCCCTGACCGCGGTTCCAGTAAGCGCAGCCAGTCATTACAACGGCCGGAGGCGTAGTCGCCGTGCCGGCGAGCAGAGGCACCACTGTGGCGGGTGTGCGCGCTGTGGCAACGGTTATCATCGCCCCGCGGGCTGTCAGGCTGCTGATGATGTCAGACGACCTCTGCGATATATGCGAATCTGTGCTGAGCAACGTTCCGTCAAGATCGCTTACATATAGTGTCTTTTTATTCATATCCACTTATCGGGAGCCACCGCATCAAGAGGTGCGCCGAAACGCAGGCTGCGTGGGGTGGCTATTTTATCAAATTGTACAAGGTAAGCCTGCCGATCGTGATTCACCTCCATAATCATACCTCGGCCAAACACAGGATGCTCTACCAGATCGCCGCTCTGGAAGAAACCTTTGTCGCCTGCGCCGGCCATAGGGGCACAAGCCTGTGGAGGTGGAGGCAACGGTCGTTCGAGACTCATTCGCTCAAGCCCTATCTCATATACGAACCGCGACACACTCTTGGCTGTATTATCATGCCCGAAGCCTTCGCTGTCTGACATAAACAGCAGATGACGCGCACGCGTAAGCGCCACATAGGCCAAGCGCCGTTCCTCTTCTATATCATCGGGGCCTGAGCTGCGACGCGAAGGCATCGATCCTTCCGACAAGCCGCACACGAACACAGCCGGAAATTCCATACCCTTGGCCGTATGGACAGTCATCATCCTCACAGCCTCCGATGATTCATTATCCCGGTCGATATTCGACACCAGCGCGACGCGGGTGAGAAATTCATCAAGTGTGGCATCGTCATCATGACCGGCCTCCTCGATTGCCCGTTTAAGCTCGGCAAGATTATCAAGCCGCTCCCACTCGCTGAGGCCACGCAGCATTTCCTCGTAGCCGCTGAGGTCGAGCACACGCTGGAGCAGATCGCCAAGACTCACCGTGCCTACAAGCCCCGAGGCCGTATCGATAGCCGAGAGATAATCCATGGCTCCGGTCGATGCAAAAGCTGGAGTAGAAGCCAGGCGCCGCAGCGCATCTATCATGCGGTCGCCATGCCTGGCTGCCTCGGCCTGGATCATTGCCATCTTCTTCTTTCCGATCTTGCGCGACGGTGTGTTTACCGTCCGCATGAACGCCAGATCATCGCCTATAGTGAGCATCCGCAGATAGGCCACCACATCCTTCACCTCACGCCGGGCATAGAACGCCGTTCCGCTGTATATCTTATACGGCACAGCATTCTTTATAAACGAGTCTTCGAGCGGGCGAGAAAGATGGTGTGCCCTATAGAGAATAGCTATATCGGAGAGCTTCCAACCCGCATCTACCATCTGACGGATCTTCGATGTGATCCACTTGGCCTCATCGCGCTCGCTTCGCCCATGGTAAAACACCGGGAGGACACCATCGGGCGAGACGGCATGCAGCTCCTTGGGGTATCGGCATGCATTATGGGCTACCAGCGCATTGGAAGCCCCGATAATCTGAGGCGTTGAGCGGTAATTGGCATCAAGCACTATCGTACGCGCATCACGGTATACTTTGTCGAAATCCAGAAAAAGATTAACATCCGCACCGCGCCACGAGTATATGGTCTGGTCGGGGTCGCCGACTATAAACAGGTTGCGGTGCACGCCGGCAAGCATCCGGGCTATCTCATATTGCCTCGGACTCACATCCTGAAACTCATCAACCATCACATACTCCATCCGGGCCTGCCATTTGGCCAGAATCTCTGGATAGCGGCTGAATATATATCGCGTGAAGATAATTATATCGTCGAAGTCGACTGCATAGCTCTTCTTCTGCTCGTAGAGGTACCGGAGGAAGATCTCGTCGAAGCGGTCGGCATCCCTCACACTCCGTGCAAGCAGCTCTTCATTGGTAAGGGTTTCTATATGCTCCAGGTACGCGTCACTCTCGGCTTTGCGGTGCCCTATGTAATCTACGGCCCGTTTTACCGGCAGCTCCTTCAGCGTAAGCCCCATATCATCGTACACCTTCAGCAGCAGCGCCACCTGATCATCCTCATCGGCAACTACGAAATTCGACGGATAATTCAACACATGTATATCTTCTTTCAGCATACGCACGCAGAACGAATGGAACGTGCATATGAAACCCGTATCGAAGTCGCCGAGCGCCCTCCGTATACGTTGTTTCATCTCCGCAGCGGCCTTATTGGTGAACGTCACACATAGTATAGCCGCCGGATCTATGCCCAAAAGATCGGTCAGGTAACAATAACGTGCCGTCAGAGCACGGGTTTTTCCGGTGCCGGCGCCCGCAAGCACCCGCACCGGGCCTTCCGTGGCCCTGACGGCATCGAGCTGTCGCTCATTGAGTGAGTCGAGATAATTCATTGGAGAACAAAATTACTCAAATTTCCCGACTCACGCAAGATGGCGGATCAACCGATCACATCGGCGAATGCGGCACGCACAGCGTCTACCGCATCAAGCTTCTCCCATGTGAAAAGCTCTACCTCGCGTGTAAACGGCTCCTCATAGTGCGACGAGAAAGTCTTCACAACCTTACGTGGCTCACGGCCTACATGACCATAGGAAGCTGTCTCGCGGTAGATCGGATTACGCAGTTTCAGACGCTGCTCGATTGCATACGGACGCATGTCGAAGATCTTGCCCACACGCTCGGCAATCTCGCCGTCACTCAGCGCAACATGCGACGTGCCGTAAGTATTGATATTGATGCTTACAGGCTCGGCGACACCGATGGCATATGCCACCTGCACAAGTGCGCGGTCGGCAATCCCGGCTGCAACAAGATTCTTAGCAATATGACGCGCTGCATATGCAGCCGAGCGGTCGACCTTCGAGGGATCCTTGCCCGAGAAAGCTCCGCCGCCGTGCGCACCATGGCCGCCGTAAGTATCTACGATAATCTTACGACCTGTAAGACCTGTGTCGCCGTGAGGGCCACCGATCACGAATTTTCCGGTAGGATTGACATGGAGCGTATAGTCCTCACCGAGCAGCTCGATTATATGCTCGGGCAGTTTCTCGCGCGTACGGGGAATGAGAATATTGCGTACATCGCGACGGATAATGTCGAGCATACGGCGGTCGGCCTCTTCCTGAGAGATGCCCTCAGCCTCGGCGTTGATAAACTCATCATGCTGGGTCGACACCACAATAGTGTCTATGCGAACCGGACGGTCGTTGTCATCATATTCCACAGTCACCTGGCTCTTGGCATCCGGGCGCAGATAAGTCATGTCCACACCTTCGCGGCGGATCTCAGCCAAGGTCATGAGTAACGCATGGCTCAGCGCAAGAGACAGGGGAATATAAAGAGGCGTCTCATTAGTGGCATAGCCGAACATCATACCCTGGTCGCCGGCGCCCTGGTTCTCGAGCTCCTCGCGCTCCACACCACGGTTGATGTCGGCGCTCTGCTCATGCACTGCCAGCAGCACGCCGCAAGAATTTCCGTCGAAACGAAGTTCTGAGCGGTCATAGCCTATTTCGTTGATGACACGACGCGCAGTTTCCTGCATATCGATGTAGGCGTTGCTCTTGATCTCGCCGGCAACTACAACCTGACCGGTGGTAACCAAAGTCTCGCATGCAACCTTCGATTGAGGGTCACGGGCAAGAAATTCATCAAGCATTGCGTCCGAAATCTGGTCGGCGACTTTGTCGGGATGTCCTTCCGACACTGATTCTGAAGTGAAGAGATAGCTCATCTTAATGTATGTTTTTGATTTTTTGTTAGCAAAAAAATAGCGGGAGTACATGGGCCGGGAAAAAGACCGCTGCACTGCCGCAACTAACCATCGAACCTAAAACCGGGAGTAAACACGGTGCGCACAACAGCGTCACCCGTAACTCAAGGCGATTTTAGCATTTTTTCAAGTGGTTGCAAGCAGCCAAATCTATCCACCGGAGAATGCATCTCCATTTCAAGTGCAAAGTTACAGCTTTTACTGCAATTATGCAAGCCATCCGCAAGCGCACTGGAGCATCTTCGCGGATATACATAAAAAAAGCCCCGTCGGCTTGTGGCCTTCGGGGCTTGA
>CAJUJB010000077.1 GCA_910586595.1 uncultured Muribaculaceae bacterium
AAATATAAATATCTATTTCATTTGTCTGCCGACATCCACACAATGCAGATATCGACCGCTCAAACCATGTTATCGCACTTCGATCGGAGCCGGCGTCTTGCGGGGATCGTTGTAGCGCCCCTCAGCGTCTACGCACAGGATGTAGACCGTAGACGGACGTGCCAGCACGTTCATGTCGATGGTCTTCCTGGGAGCATCCTCGCCGTCCTCACCGTAATAATGCAGCGTCTTCGTGTCGGCAAGAAGCTTCGCTACGATCTCGGATGCGGTCGGCGAACTACCGAGCTCATTGTTCGAAATAGCTCCCACATAGTACTCCTTGCAACCCTCCATCGGCGTAGCCGTGAAGCGAACGCGGCCGTTCTGTACACGAGGCGTTCCGTAGTCGATGATAGCCTCCGTATTCGTGTAGTCGAACGCCTTGGTCTTGAATGCGACCTCCTCTTTCAGATCGCCGAACTTACCGTCGGCATCCATCGCCAACGCGAAAACAAGATAGAACGTATTGGCGGTCAGCGCCGAGAAATTGACCGTTTCCGCACCTTTGCTCATATCCAGCTCGACGGCGCCCACAAGCGTATTGAGTGCCAACTGGTTCTTCACCGTATTGATACTTGCACCATAAGTTTTCGTGAAAGTCTCGTTGGTCATGAAAGCGTAGCGTACTTTCGTACAGCCGCCCTCCGGCGTAAAGGTCACGAAAGCCGTCGTGATCTTGGGATCCGCCGATATCTTAACCGCCGCGCTACCCGAGAAATCCACTGCCTTGGTGCGTACCGTAGCCGTCGTCAGCTTGCCGAGTTTACCTTCGTTGTCCTCGCCTACGGCATAAACCACGTACTCCGTATCAGGCAAGCAGCTCTTGCGCTCGATCTTGTTTTCCATCAGCTCAATGGGCGTGGTTTTCATCAGCGAGTCGAGGATCAGGTTCTGTGCGCCGTAGAACTTCGATTCAAAGAACTCTTTCGAGTTATGAATCATGTAGTACTTCGCACAATCGGTGGCTTTCACCGTCGCTTCGAACGACGAAATACTCGTCGATGCGAACTCCACGGCAATCACGGCTTTACCATTGAGCGCATACTCGAAGCGCGGAATGGTAATCTCCTGAGAAATAACATTCTTCATTGTCTCAGGAATAGTTCCCTCCTTGTCCTCGCAGGGCAGGATCCAGAACATGACCTTCGTATTGGGCACCCAATACTCCGAAGTGCCGCCTGCGATCGACAGCAGAGCACCCGAGAAGTTCTCGGTCTGCAACGCAGGTTTCTTATCCGAATTGAGAATATTGAGCACCGCTGCACCGTCGAAATTTTCTGCGGGAGCAAAACCCGCATAGTACGAACCGCACTCCTTATTCATCGACAGTTCCGCATTGACGCCCTCGAACGTGAGGTCGTTCAAACGTGCCGAAACGTACGGACGTCCTATGACATCCACCTTAAACTCATAAATCAGACGCTCGCCCTCGAAGTTGCCGCTGAACGGCACAGCCTCCAGTACGTATTCGCCGATGCTCAGTTCCGGAATTTCAATGGCATTACCCTTCTCAAAATCGAGTTCGGGCAAAGCAGGCTGACCGGGATTAAGATCCACGGAACTCTTGACCGCATACTGAATCCACTTGCTCGTATCCTCCGGAGCCTCTTCGCCTTTCGGATAGTAGGTATACATCATGAAAGTTGTATTCTTCGAGCAGAGCAGCACGCAACGGAAATAATCGGCTCCAACCTGAGGATCCTTGAGCTCCATGGTTATAGCCACAGAGTCACCCGTAAAAATACGAATAGCGTCCTCCTTGCTGGTCAGATTACCGTTATAGGCTACCGCCACGATGTAATAGGTTTTGCCGGTCTCAAGACCATCCACCACAAGGCTCTTCTGTTCGGCACTCTCGACCGTGGTGAACTTGTAATTTTTGTCTTTGTACTCAGCCTCCGTAGCTACGCAATATGCATAACTGGTCGCGTTGGTCGGGACAAGAGTAAATAAAACGCTCGTTTCGTCCGCCTGCACGTTACGGATCGCGATTTGAGGCAGAGCCTCATCGTTTCCGTCGTCGCTGCAGGAAGTCAGCCCAACGAACGACGTCATGACGACGACGAGGGCCGCAGCATAGCGATAAATCGATTTTAACATCTTTTTCTCATTTTGAAACCGGGAGAGCCGCAAGTTGCAGCACTCCCGGTTGATTAAACGTTAGGACCCGGATTTTTATTATCCTGGATAAAAATCCGGGTTATCTGCACTCCCGATTATTTAACGGGCACCTGGAAAGGACGCACGGTAGCGACCACGTTCGACTGCAACGTTGCAGGATCGAAGAGCAGGTAGGCCAGCTCACCTACGCAGCGCTGGTTGTCCTCCGTCAGACCGTAGGGGATACAGAGAGCCACGTGCTGCGAGTAACGCGTAACAATCAAGTCCATACTGGTCTTCAAGCTCGTGGTCTGCATACCCTGCTCGCCGAGCAGAATATCGGTCCACTTACCGATCTTCTCTTCTTCGGTCAAACCTTCACCATCGAAAGTCTGCGTTCCAATCATATAACGCATGTGCGTAGTATCCTCATTCGATTCAAAGGTTACAACCCACTTCTTGGTAACGCCGTCTTTCTGCGTTTCGATCTTACCCGTAAGCGTAGCCACAGGGTTCGGACCGCCATTGACCGGCTTCGTGGAGCACTCCAAGTGAATCATTTTACCGAATACACCGTCCTTATCCTCTGCAATAATGTAGTAGTGGTAAGTGTTTCCGGGTTCATAACCGGTCCAAGTCGTGTATTTATCAGAATAGATCGAAGTAGTAGCATGAGGCCGGCCCACCTCGAACAGTTTCTTTTTGGCAGCCTCATAGTCATAGGGATCCTCAATTAAGCCCGCGGTTCCCGGGTCTGCCTTGTCCCAAAGTACGGTCTCGTAGATACATACAGTATCATCGTTCCATTCGTAGTCGATTCTAAAGCTCTGGCGCTGCTCGTTCGAGCACGTGACGTTAATCACAGACTTCGAATCCTCAGGACGATCCAGCACCATCGGCTTCGTTTTGAAAGGAATCTCCACAACCTTGTCGCCGTCATAGAGTTCATCGCCATAATAAAAATCCGCGGTATCCTCCCAGTTTTTCGCAACAATGTAGAGTGTATACTCATGGTCGGGCTCCAGATTGATAAAGTTATATCGAGGCTCGACAGTAGCATTGGCCTTGTTTTGACCGTAACCGCCCAGTAACAGCGTCTGCTTCCAAGTAGCACCGGGATAGTAACCCATGGCAACACTCTTGCCCGTTTCGTCTACAGCATTGCAGAAGAAAGACTTGGTCACCTCCCAATCGACATCGTACTCGAACTCCATAAAGGTCGCAGCAATGTTCGTAAACTTGATCTCGTTGATTTTGGCCTTTTTCAAGCCCTTCTTAGGTTGTATTTCCGCCTTTTTGCTAAGGTACTCAGTGTTCGGCGTAAGGTTCTCGTCCAAACCTACGGTCAGCACCGTAATCGAAAATCCTGCGACTGCATTATCACCAAAGTCCAACTTATAATCAAAATCTTCCATATGGGGAGACTGCACATAGCAGCAAATCAGGTCACGCATGAACGTATTGGGAAGATCGTACTTCTCCTTGTTCTCTGCAACCCAATTTTCGATCTCCTCAACCATCGTCGTCTGAGTAGACAACTGATAAAAAGCAGTAGCCTCCTCGTTCTTGGTGAACGTGTACTCAAACTGACGATAGTCCGAAATCAGGCTGATATTCGCCATAGGATTGCCGATGCACTCCGTCTTATGCAGAGGGACCCGAAGCACGGTAAGTTCACCCTCAACATCGCCTTCTGACAGACCGAGACACATCACCATATAATCAATGGTGTGAATCAGCTGATGCTGCTTGTAAGCCGATTCGCCCCACTGAAGGTCGAGCTCAGCACGGAAGGTGTAACCGCCGGTACCGTTCTTGGCCTGCAGGCGTTTGACGATATAGTCATCGAAGTTTTCGACGGGTGCGCTGCCGTTAGCTATCTGCTGAGAATTGTAATCCACCCAGTCGTTATAGACTTTGGCCACCGGAGCAACGTCGAATATATAGGCAACTGCCTTTTCACCCATTGCTGTACGGATTACGAAATCGCTGTCGGTGATATCCGAAGCATACAGCGACACACCTTCGGGCGAAATGGCTTCCGTCTGCACCGCCTCCTTAGGAGGAATAGGCACATCTTCGGGGTCGTCATTTGAACACGACACCGATGCCGAAGACAGCACTGCGGCCGCCATCAGGAATCTGAAAAATTTTTTCATTGTCTGTTTGATTTTTTGGTTAAGGTTTATTCATTCGTTTCATTCAGTCGGTAATCGGTCGAACCGTTGGCCTCGCACTCCACAACGTTGTTGATATAACCGTACGGATCCTGTGCAAAAACCACGATATAGAGGTTATCTGCATTCCAGTCCTTGTCCAGTTCGACCGAGAACGTGCGAGTCACCTCCTTATCCGCCTCCAATTTGCCGAGCGAATCACCGTCGAGGGTCTTCGACACCATGCGTCGAACAGTATGGTCATGACGATAATTCTCATTCGTCATACCGTCCATATCCTGCGGATAGATGATTCCGTCTTCCATCACGAACACGCCCAAGCGATAGTTACCGCCCGTGTTCGAGGTCACACCGACCGTGAAGTCGATTTTGCCATTCTCAATCTTAGAATCGACACGCAGACCGCACGTTGCAGGATATTCATTGCACGATACCTCGATCGCCTCTTTGCAGAAAGTGTACGGAGCCTCGCCCGTATGACCGGGGCGCGTACGAAGATCGACGATCGCACCGGGATAACCGGTAATACCGAAGCGCGAATAGAGCGTTTGCGTGACATCCACATTCATCGGATCGTCCGCAGAGTAACCATGGAACGACATAAGCACCACACGGTCGGGAATGCGCGAAACCAACGTCAAAAGCGACTGATCGGCCTTAGGGCACTGCTGGCACTTCACGCCCGTAAGTTTCATCACCACGACCTTGCGGTAATACTTCTCGGGGCCGGCGGGCACTTCGGGCTCCGTCGCATTGACGGTCACGCGCTCCGAAGTCTCACCGTTGTAACGCGCCTCGAACGTATAGCTGCCGGCAGTCGCAGTCGTAAACTCATAGCCGCCCAACTTCAGGTCGGGAGTACCGATCTGCCAAATGGCAGCATCCTCCACCGCTTCACCATCCATCTTCACGGTGAAAACGCATTTGTCAGCACCGTCGGCCGTAATCGACGTCTTATCCACTTCCAGCGTCAGTTTGCTCGCAGTCCCATTCTCCTCAGAACCGGAACACCCCGCAGCAAAACCGGCGAAGAGCGTAC
>CAJUJB010000078.1 GCA_910586595.1 uncultured Muribaculaceae bacterium
AACGACCCCGAGATTACAAATCACGTGCTCTGGCCAACTGAGCTAAAGAGGCGGTTTCAATTTTCTCTTGCAGCGGGAGTCTTGCGTCCTTTCCCGTTTGCGGTTGCAAAGTTACGCACAATTTTCCAATCTCCAAATTTTTTCCACACTTTTTTTGCATCATTTTTTCGAGAAAAACTCTACACTCCTGATTTTCAAGCAATAGACCAAATAAAAATTTTTCATCCCAAGTCGTGCCCCACGCGCACGCTTACCATCTCGAGCCGCACATCAATCCTGCCGACTCTACTATATTCCCCTCATCCTATCATAAATACCGTTAATAAGCTGATTATATCATTTTTTTGGCTTAACTTTGCCCTTCGAAATTTTTAAATCCACCGACATCCAGTCACATTATAATATATAATGAAACGTCTATCCGCCCTTCTGCTCCTCCTCGCAGCCATCATCTCTGCCCCTATTGCCTCCAAGGCCCAGTTCCGCTATGCCCCTGTGGTTGGCGTGACCATCAACGACCTTAAATTCAAGGAGAGCATCTTTCCTGTCGACAAAGTTGTAGGGTACCAGGCCGGCATACAGGGTGAACTGATGTTTCCCGGCATCGGATTCGGCATTGACTTTGCCCTTCTTTATAACCAGATGGGCGCGAAGACTGATCTTGGCTCCCGCAAGATATGGAGCACCGACGGCTTCGGCGATTCACATGTGATGCTCCACACACTTCAGATTCCTGTTCACCTGCGCTTCAAATGGACACGCATGAACGGCCTCGAAGACTACATCGCTCCGTTTGTATACGGTGGCCCCGACTTCGCCATCTCTATCGGCCATAATAAAATCAAAGGCAACGAAGGCGTACCTTCCCCCTACGACTATTCTGGGGGTGACCTCGGCCTTACAGCCGGTGGTGGTTTCGAACTTTGGCGCCGCTGGCAGGTGTCGCTCCAGTATACATGGGGTATGACTTACATGCTCAAGACAGTCAAACTCGACAACCTCAGCGCGAAAAACCGTCAGTGGGCAGTGCGTGTTGCCTACATGTTCTGATCCATTCCTACCATTGCCGCAAACTCCGGCACATCCCGTAAAAATCTATACCCGCCATCGGCCGTATAGCGGCAGCAGTAGTGAGCCAAGCCATTGCTCACGATGAGATATGGCGCGCGCAGCACACTGTTATAGCGGGCAATCTGATCAAATACCTTCTGCGTTACGGCCACATCCGGTCGTTTATATTCAACGATACATAGGGGCTTGAGCGCGCGCGTATATATTATAGTATCGCACCTGCGCGCGGTACCGTTAAGGCTCAGGGCCACTTCATTTGCCATCAGCGCAGCCGGGAAACCCCTCTCTGCCATAAGGAAGGCTACAAAATGCTGCCTTACCCACTCTTCAGGCGTCAATGCGACCCATTTATTTCTAAGTCTGTCCAATACCTCCAGCCCTCCTTTTCGGGAGTCTTCGTCGGGCCGCAACTGCAAGTCGGCTCCCGGAAGATTCAATGCAGGTAATTCTTTATTCATCATTTTTCTGTCAAAACTTGACACGGGTATAATTTTTTGTGTAAATTTACAAAATAATTTCCAAACCCAGCACAGAGCATCCCAGCCATGGCACTTCCGGCACCTACATTCGAAGGAATAAAAAAGGCGATCAAAGCACGCGATTTCGCCCCCGTCTATCTCCTGCACGGAGAGGAAGGTTATTTTACAGATGCTCTGGCCGCCGCATTCGACTCGGTTCTTCCCGACGAAGAAAAAGCCTTCAACCATTATGTGCTCTACGCCCCCGAGGTCGAACCCGCCCAGGTCATCGACCTTTGCCGACGCATCCCCATGATGGCCGAACGGCAAGTGGTCATTCTCAAGGAAGCCCAGGCCATACGAGCCGATAAACTCGCCAAACTCGCCCCTTATCTGGCAGCTCCGGTCTCCACCACCCTGCTGGTGATATGTTGCCGTGGTGCGCAGGCCAAAGGCAAGGAACTTATGGCAGCCATCAAGCAAGGCGGGGGCGTGGTGTTCGAATCAAAAAAAATAGCCGACTATAATATTCCGGCCTTCATCGGCTCATACATAAAGGAAAAAGGGCTGTCGGCAGAGCAGAAGTCACTCGAGATGCTGCGCGACTTCATAGGCGCCGACCTCAGCAAACTCTATAACGAGATCGACAAGCTCGCCTCCATCCTCCCGGCCGGCGCCGCCGTCACCCCGGAAGTCATCGAGCGCAACATCGGCGTCAGCAAGGAATACAACACCTTCGAGCTCGTCGACGCCCTGGCCGTGCGCGATGCCGCCAAAGTCTTCCGTTGTCTCGCTTATTTCAAATCCAACCCAAAGGCAGCCCCGCTGGTGATGGTGACGGCAGCCGTATTCAATTTTTTTGCCGATCTGCTCACCGCCTACTATGTACCTGGGCGTACAGATGCCGGCATCTCGGCCGAGCTCAAGCTCCGCAATCAATTTGCACTCCGGCGCATCCGCAGCGGCATGGCGAGCTACAACCCATTCCAGATTGTGGAAATAATCAGCGCCATACGCACCTTCGATGCCCGCAGCAAAGGTGTAGGATCGCGCCAGAACGAGCACAACCTCTTCCACGAGCTCGCCTTCCACATCCTCTCGGCCCCCGGCCGGGTGTGAGGCCATGTTTGCCTATTTAGTAAAAAATGCTTAACTTTGCACGGTCAAGCCCCGCAGCAGGGGCTGCCCACTGCAAAACTTAATAACTTCTCCAAGCTATGCATGCGAGCAAAGAAGCCGTTCTGACACTCCAGGACGGCACAACCTTTAAAGGTTTTAGCTTCGGCTATGACGGGCCGGCGGCAGGCGAGGTGGTGTTCAACACCGCCATGACCGGCTATCCCGAAAGCCTGACCGACCCCTCTTACGAAGGACAGATATTAGTGACCACCTTCCCGCAATTGGGCAATTACGGCGTTCCGCCATCCGGAGGCACCGACACCCTGGAAGGTTATTATGAAGGTGCAAAAATCCATTGCCGGGCAATCATCGCTCAAGACTACGCATTCCACCACAGCCACTGGCTGGCCGACCGGCCTCTCGCTCAATGGCTGAAAGAGGAAAAAATTCCCGGTATTTTCGGCATCGACACCCGCGCACTCACCAAGCATCTCCGCCAACATGGCTCTATGCTCGGAAAGATTACTATCGAAGGAGGCGAGGATGTCGATTTTTATGACCCTAATGCCGAAAACCTCATAGCCCTCACATCCTGTAAAGAACCCGTTGTATACACCCGTATCGGCGAGGCTCCAGCCAGCCTCGAGCTGCCTCTCGCCCCCGATGCGGAAGGACGCAAAACCGTCGTTCTCGTCGACTGCGGCATCAAGCACAACATCATCCGCTGCCTTCTGCGCCGCGGTGTAAGAGTGGTGCGCGTACCCTGGGATTACGACTTCACCGCCCTCCCCTACGATGGCCTCTTCATCAGCAACGGCCCCGGTAACCCCGATTTCGCTACAACGACCGTAGAGCATATCCGCAAAGCCATGGAGCGCAAGACTCCCATCTGCGGCATATGCATGGGCAACCAGCTGCTTGCAAAAGCTGCCGGCGCCACAACCTACAAGCTCAAATACGGCCACCGCAGCCACAATCAGCCCGTCCGCCGTATGGGCACCAACCAATGTTTCGTCACTTCGCAGAACCACGGCTTTGCTGTAGACGACACCAAGCTCCCGGCTGATTGGGAACCCCTCTTCGTAAATATGAACGACGGCACAAATGAAGGCATACGCCACCGCACACTGCCATTTTTCTCCGCCCAGTTCCACCCCGAAGCTTCGAGCGGCCCCCGAGACACTGAATTCCTTTTCGACGAATTTGTACAACTCCTCTGATATATCATGGCTCACGACAAGATAAAAAAAGTGCTGCTGCTCGGCAGCGGCGCGCTGAAAATCGGCGAGGCCGGCGAATTCGACTATTCCGGCGCACAGGCTCTCAAAGCACTGCGTGAAGAAGGCCTCCAGACCGTACTCATCAACCCCAACATCGCCACCGTGCAGACATCGGAGGGTATGGCCGACAAGATCTACTTCCTGCCGGTGACTCCCTACTTCGTAGAGCGGGTGATTGAGAAAGAACGCCCCGACGGCATCCTTCTCGCATTCGGTGGCCAGACAGCCCTCAACTGCGGCGTGGAGCTCGAGCAATCGGGAGTTCTCAAAAAATACGGAGTTGAAGTGCTCGGCACCCCCGTACGCGCCATCATGGACACTGAGGACCGTGAGCTCTTCGTAGAGAAGCTCAACGAGATTGGCGTGAACACCATCAAGAGTGAGGCCGTAGAAAGTGTTGAAGACGCACTGCGCGTAGCCCGCTCGCTCGGCTACCCTGTGATTGTGCGCGCAGCCTACGCCCTCGGCGGCCTCGGCAGCGGCTTCTGCGACAACGACGAAGAGCTCTCCGCTCTGGTAGAGAAGGCCCTGTCGTTCTCGCCGCAGGTTCTCGTGGAGAAATCTCTCAAAGGCTGGAAAGAAGTGGAATATGAGGTTGTACGCGACCGCTTCGACAACTGCATCACCGTCTGCAACATGGAGAACTTCGACCCGCTCGGCATCCATACCGGCGAGAGTATCGTTGTAGCCCCCTCGCAGACCCTCTCCAACGACGATTACCACTACCTCCGCAGCATAGCCATTAAAATCGTGCGCCATGTAGGTATCGTAGGCGAGTGTAACGTGCAATACGCCTACGACCCGGCCTCGATGGATTACCGCGTGATTGAAGTCAACGCGCGTCTCAGCCGCTCGTCGGCCCTGGCTTCGAAAGCCACAGGCTATCCCCTGGCATTCGTAGCCGCCAAGCTCGCTTTGGGCTACGGTCTGTTCGACCTCCGCAACAGCGTGACACGCTGCACCTCGGCATTCTTCGAGCCAGCCCTTGACTACGTTGTTGTAAAGATTCCCCGGTGGGACCTCGGCAAATTCCATGGCGTCGACCGCCATATCGGCTCGTCGATGAAGTCTGTAGGCGAAGTTATGGCCATAGGTCGCACATTCGAAGAAGCCATCCAGAAAGGCCTACGCATGATCGGTCAAGGCATGCACGGCTTCGTAGAAAACAAAGCCCTTACAATCGACAATCTCGACGCAGCCTTGAGCGAACCTACCGACCGACGTATCTTTGCCATCGCCAAGGCCATGACAGAGGGTTATACCGTAGATCGCATCCACGAGCTGACAAAAATCGACCGCTGGTTCCTCTACAAACTCAAAAATATCATCGACA
>CAJUJB010000079.1 GCA_910586595.1 uncultured Muribaculaceae bacterium
CTGACACGTAGTATCCCTCTGCCAATGGTGCGGCATTCCATCGTCCGGTAAACTGCTCGAATGTCACATTACGAGGGAAATGCACTATCGGCGCAACGAGCCCATAGTAATCCTGAACAATTTCAAAATCGTCGAACTGCCAGTCTTCATCGCCAGTTGTCATCTGCAGGTATGCAAGATGATTTCCATAGCCCGGATGTGACAACGGCACCTCATAGGTTGCCCAATCGCCGGTAAGACGAACCGTGGCAGACGAGATCGAATTGGTTGTATAGGGATCATAGACTTCAATATATACGGTGGCGCTATCCACATCAAGCGTCCTGGCTCTGAAGCGGGCCAAGAACTGCCCCTCGTCGAGTCGAACGTCGATATATGGTGTCTGAACATATCCTTGCACACTCTCGGTGCCAAACCAATCTTTCTGCTCAAAATGAAGCACAGCCATAGTTTCCCCTGCCGCATGCAGGCCACGGCCCAGCCATTGGTCACCATGAGTCAGAGCTGGATCGACTTTGCCCGACACAGAAATCTCTTCAATATCGGGAACATCTTCAATTCCGGCTGTAAGGCCGGAGAAGTCTTCTGAGTAAGTCGCTGTAAGCATCCCTTTGGGTGAATCAGGCGATGCCCATATGGCCAAGGCGCCTGCCATCATTACACCGGACATTAAAAATTTAAGTTGCATAACGAATGATAAATATATGGTTTAGGCGCAAAGGTAAATAAAAAAAGTAATAATGCATATACTTCTACCATATTTTTCGTAATTTTGCCAACTCTTTCCACGAACTGACATACATCAACCGTAGTACAATACAATTACATCACTCGCGACGAGCCCGATCGTCGTCTACACATTGTCAATAGTTAAATATTCTCTCATATGATCTTACAATTTGGTATACTGATGGCCTTTCTGGCAGCCGGAGAATTAGTTGTGTCACTCACCGGCATTCCCATACCATCCAGTATTATCGGCATGATATTGCTTACGGCAGCACTTCATTTCAAGGTAATAAAACTCAGGCATGTGGAGATGCTGGCCAACTTCATGGTGCATAACCTTGGATTCTTCTTCGTTCCTGCCGGCGTAGGCCTAATCAATTGTCTTGGTCTTATCTCCGACCAATGGCTCCCGATTGTAGGCGCCTCTGTAGGAAGTACAATTATAATCATGGCAGTCACCGGCCGCGTACACCAATGGGTCCGTCATGCTATGTCGCGCCGCAATTCAGTGCGCGAAACATCAACAAATTAAATTATCTGCCATGAATCTTATCACAAACAGATATTTTCTCATAGCCCTTACATTCGCGTTGTACATCGGGGCGACTAGGCTACAGAAACGCACCGGTTTACGGCTTCTCAATCCCATTCTCATAGCTATGGGAGGCATGATAGTTTTTCTAAGCATATTCCACATCGACTATGAAGTCTATCAAGCCGGTGGAGAATATATAGATTTCTGGCTCAAACCCGCCGTTGTGGCGCTTGGAGTTCCTCTCTATAAACAGCTATCCACCATCAAGAAACAGCTTATCCCCTTATTGGTGGCAGAATTAGCTGGCTGCGTTGCGGGCATAATATCGGTGGTTGCCTTAGCGAAGCTCTTCAATGCGAGCAACGAAGTTATTCTTTCTCTGGCACCTAAAGCAGTTACGACTCCAATAGCCATGGAGATTTCCGCAGCTGTCGGAGGGATTCCGCCCCTCACTGCAGCCGTTGTGGTCTGCACAGGCCTTTTCGGTGGAATTGCAGGGTTCCGCATTCTTAAATTAAGCCGTGTCGACAGCCCTATAGCCGGCGGTCTTTCAATGGGCACGGCCGCTCATGCAATAGGTACGTCGACCGCTATGGAACGTAGCGACCGCTACGGTGCCTTCTCTTCACTGGGCTTGACTTTGAACGGTCTTCTGACCGCTCTACTCACACCACTGGTACTCGAACTGATAGGCATAACGGTATAACAATATCTACCGAAAGTTTCATAAACAAGAACTATAACTATCGCTCCATTCTCATAAACGGTTGAGAATGGAGCGATAGTTTTAGTTAATAGAATGAAGTCTTACTTCTCTTCAGCGCTCATTATGATTGAAGCTTTATGTGCCGGCAGAATTGTGCGCCGAGCAAAGTCGGCAACAGTAGCGGGCGTAATAGCCTCCACGGCGGCATCATAGGTCGAATCAAGGTCAACCCCATCGCGTTCGAGAACCTTAATCACTTTAAGCCAATATGCATTGTCGCGAGAAGCCTCGGCATGGTTCTTAATCAAGAATTCACGTATGCCGGCGACCTCATCCTCAGTAATATTGGATGCGTCGGCCAAGGATGCGATGGTGCTGTTGACAATGTCAAGAGTCTCAAATTCCCGGCCCGGGGTAACCTTAATATAGGTTGGCATCATCATCTTCGGGCCATCGGCAGGAGAAACGCCCGCATTGATCGCACAGTGCGTACGTATGGAGTAAGTCCAGCCACGGCTTTCGCGCAGGTCGGCGAGCAGACGGCTGCGCAGAAGCTGGCCGAATACTGTTGCGCAAAGAAGATTGTGGAGATTATACTCTGTATCGCCATTGTAGAAACTATAGACGATGGCCTGGGGATTCTCCATCTGGCGCGCAAAGCGGATTTCAAAATCATATGGCGTATAGGTATATCCTATCTCCCGGGCAGCTTCAACACGACCGCCTGCAGGGAGCGAAGCTATATAGCGCTCCAGACACATCTCGAGTGAGTCAGTATTGAAGTCGCCTACGACCATGAATGTAAAATCGCCCATATCGGAGAAACGGTCGCGGTAAGTGTCAATGGCCGTAGAAAGATCAATTTTGTCGACGTCAGGCAGAGTCTGATGCGCAGCCAGCGGATGGCGATTATAGATGGTAAGATGAATTGAATCGCCCATTGCTTGTACGGGATTAACACGGCGACCGGCTACAGTATTCCGCTGAGCCTCTACAAAGTTGTGGAATGCGACCGTATCAGGCTCAAGCGAGGTGGCTCTCAGATAAAGCAGTTGGAATGCCTGCTCCATATCGCGGCGATTGGTGGCTGCCTCAAGGCTCTCCTCTGTGTTAGATACATTAACAGAAGCCTTGATGCCGGTTGTTGCAAGAATACTACGTATGTCGGCAGCAGAATGACCTCCATAATTCATCTCCGGGAGGAGCTCGTTTATGCAGCGGAGGGTTGGAACTTTATCGTCAGAGTAGTCTATAGACAGGCCGCCAGGACTATATCCGCGGACATATATCTGATCGGATTTGTAATCAGTCTTTTTAGCGACAACCTTTATACCGTTTGAAAGGCTATAAACTTTGGCATCCAGAGCAGGCAAAGAGTCGACCGCCGCTATGGCACCACCCTGTGGCAGTTGAGCCATCAGAGCCTCGGCACGCTCAACGGGCACATATGGGTCATAAGTTTTGGCGGCGGCCTGCTGGAATGCGCTTGCTAACGCGCCCTCCATAGCGGTGTTGGATATTTCATCCTGCGGACGATAAAGTAGAACGACCGTACCACGGGGAGCATCCGCAATCGCTGTACGGAGATATTCGAGAACATCTGCGGCTGTAACCTCGTTGCCAGCGGCACGAAGCATTTCATAATAAGTGTCGGTATTCACCTGCTCACCTCCATCGAGAAAGTTTCTTACACAAAGACGGGCAAGATAAGAATTATTGGCATGCGCGCTATGACGGATTTTTTCATCGACAGATGCATTGAAACTCTTGCGGGCCTTGTCCATCTCCTCTTCACCAAAGCCATGTTGAAGGGCGCGCAGCAGCTCGCCATACCAGGCACTCAGAGCATCGGTCTCGCGGCCAGGTTTTACCACGCCACGGAGAGTGAGAGCCTGTTCGCCTCGAGCCATGAGATATTTCACCTCACCAACACCCAGAGAGGTGTGCGGGCACTCTACAGTGGCCTCAAGCGCCTCGAAGCGGTCGGCAAGGAGGCCGGCAGCAATATCGCTCACAGCTTTCCGCCGAACCTCTTCCTCGGTTGCAAAAGGCATCTCCGGCAGACGGAAATAAAGTTGCATCATGCGAGTACCCTGCTCCGGATCACTCTCCACAACACAAGTCAGGTTTTCACTGACGGGCACTTCTTCCAGCTCAACTTTACTTGATGCCGGAATACGCGATGCGGGCATTGAGCCAAACATGCCTTTGATTGTTTTTTCAACGTCATCCACATCGACATCGCCAACTACAATCACGGCTTGATTGCAAGGAATATACCATTTGTCGTAAAACCGCTTGAGGGTTGAGGGCTTAAAGTTCTCCACAACACTCATCAGACCTATAGGCAGACGCTCACCGTAGGGGGTGCCGCCATATAAGCGTGGTGATGCCTTTTCGAGCATGCGGTTTGAGGCGCTGTTACGCTGACGCCATTCATTTACAATCACCCCGCGCTCATCGTCAATATCTGCCGGATTGAGGAGAAGGTCGGCGCACCAGTCATGAAGAATCAAAAGGCAGGAATCGACGGCCGACTTACGGGTTGTAGGAGCCTTGCAAATGTTGTAGACAGTCTCATCTGTCGATGTATAGGCATTCAGATGGGCTCCAAATTTCACACCGATACTCTCAAGATAGGTAATGAGAGAATTGCCGGGGAAATTACGGGTACCGTTGAAGCACATATGCTCAAGGAAATGAGCCAGGCCACGCTGATCCTCATCCTCATTCACAGATCCTACTTTCTGTGCAAGAAAATAATCGGCAGTGCCGGCAGGATCTTCATTATGCTGAATGTAGTAGGTAAGACCGTTGTCGAGGGTGCCTATACGCACCTCCGGGCTGACGGTGGCAGCTGATGCGCCTAACGACATAAAAGCCGCCGCGCAAAGAAGGGTAAATTTACGGTATTTCATCATATTCAGAAGGTGAAGACGACAGAACCACAGATGTTATAACCTGTATTTCCATCTCGTAACGATAGATAATTGTAGTCAATACGTAGACCGAGCGAGTTCGATGTTGATGTGCCGAGCATGTAATCGGCACCGAGTGTAAGGCCCGCATCGACAGCCGCTCCGGAGAGATAATAAAAATCGTGACGAAGCCCATCGGCGAAGATAGAATCATCGTCAGACAATCCAGAGAGGTGTGAACTAAGCGGTAGTTTCATTCCGACCTGTGCAGCGGTATGCAGAACCCATCTGGCCGACATTCCACTTATCCAACTATTATATTTGCATTCTGAAAGAAAAGGTTAATTTTGTAGCAAATAATTCACAG
>CAJUJB010000080.1 GCA_910586595.1 uncultured Muribaculaceae bacterium
TGATACATGCGGGGATGGGCACGGTAGCGAGAAGGTCTTCGGTCTTGCGGGTATAATATTCCACAGAGCCGCTGATGCGGTTGTTGAGGAAGCCGAAGTCTACGCCGAAGTTCCAGCTGCGGGTTGTCTCCCAGCGGAGGTCGGGGTTATACGACTGCGGGCGGTAGACAGGAATCCACTGGCCGTTGAACCAGTAATAGGCACCGGGGTTGGAGATGGTGTAGTTGGGGAGATAGCCATAGTTGGCGATACCATCCTGCTGACCGGTCACACCGTAGCTGGCACGGATCTTGAAGTCATTCATCACGGTGCGGGCGTTCTCGAAGAAGTCTTCACCGGCCACACGCCATGCGAGGGCAACTGAGGGGAAGGTACCCCAGCGGTGGTCTTTGGCGAAACGGCTCGAACCGTCGCGACGGAAGGTTGCGGTGAGGAGGTAACGGCTGTCGTATGAGTAGTTGAGACGGCCATAGTACGAGAGGAGTGAGTGACGCTCGTCGTAAGCCTGCGAGGTATTGGTCACTTCGCCGGCCTCGTTGAATGTGTCGTAGGCAGGATAGTCGTTACGCCAGTGCTGGTAATCATAACCGATGGTGGCATCGACGGTCGAGTTGATTGCGTCGAAGTTCTTGTTATAGTTGGCGTATACGGTGAGGAGTTTGTTGGTATTGCGCTGCGGGCCGGCAGTGTAGCGGTAGCCGCCCGAAGTATAATTGTCGAAGTTGTTCTGGCATACGCTCTCGGTGCGGGTACCGCGCGAGTAGTCGAGACCGCCGGTTACGTGGAAACGGAGCTCGGGCAGCGGATGGAGACGGTAGTCTACATCGAAGTTACCCACAAAACGCCATACCTTCGAGCGGTTTTCGAATTGCTCAAGCATAGCCACCGGGTTGGCGATGGCACCCTGGGCGGGATTGTTGGCCGCGTCGGTCACTTCGTGGAAGCCACCGAAGATGGGCTGTCCGCCGGGAGTCATAATCTGGTTACCCGAAGCGTCGAGAGTGCCATAGACGGGCTGGGTGGGGTCGTAGGCGAAGGCATTCCAGATGGCGCCGGTATTGGCCATGCGGTTATGGGCGTAGGTGCCCTTACCGCTGAGGTTGATCTGGAGATGATCGTTGAAGAACTTCGGATTGAGGTTGAGATTGGCAGTATAGCGGTTGGAGTTATCGGTGCGGAGGATACCGTCCTGATACATGGCGCCGAGAGCCACGCGGAAAGGCAGCCATGAAGCTGCGCGGCCCGAGATGCTGATATTGTTGTCGGTGCCGAAGGCATCCTGGAATACTTCATCGTTCCAGTCGGTGTCGGTGCCGTTGCCAAGGAGGGCAACCTGCTCGGCGGTGCCGAAGGTCTTGATTACGTCGCGGAACTGCGCGTTGGTCAGATTGGGCGATGTGCGGCCGTGATGCGACACAGAGTTGGTGGTCTGGAACGACACCTTCACACCGTCGCCGGAGCCTTTCTTGGTGGTGATGATGATGACACCGTTAGATGCACGCGAGCCATAGATGGCGGTCGAGGACGCATCTTTGAGGATGGTCATGCTCTCGATGTCGTTGGGGTTGATGAGGCTGAGGAAGTTGCCTGAGCCTTCGATGCCGCCGCCGACTTCCATAGGCACGCCATCGAGCACGATAAGGGGATCGTTGGAGGCGTTGAGCGATGCACCGCCACGCACACGGATGGTGGCGCCGGCATTGGGCGATCCGCCGGAATTGGTGATCTGCACACCGGCAATCTTACCGTTGATAAGTTCTTCGGGCGAGGAAATCACACCCTGGTTGAAGTCTTTTTCGCTGATGGCGGCCACAGAGCCGGTCAGGTCGTTTTTCTTTGTCGAGCCGTAGCCGATCACGACCATCTCCTGCAGCGACTGCGAGCTGGGCTCGAGAGCTACGTTGAGATGTGTGTCCGCGCCGACGGTCACTTCTTTAGTGTTATAGCCTACATAGCTGAATGAGACTTTGTCGGCACCTGCGGGAAGGGAGATGCGGAAATTGCCGTCAAGGTCGGTGGTGACGCCGCCCGTCTGCCCGGGAATGGTCACCGAAACGCCGATGAGGGGCTCACCGAGTTCGTCGACCACGGTGCCCGTCACGGTGCGAGCTGCCTGCGCCCAGGCTAAAGCCGGGAGCAGAAGCATCAGCAGCAGACCCAGAAGGCCGCGTGCCGGAAGATTCTTAAATGATTGGTTCATGTTTATCATTAGGTTTTAGGTTGATTGGATTATTCAAGCCAGATACCGACAATGTCGGTTATGAAGGGTTGGGTGTTGTTTTCGGTGTAGAGCACCACCTGCTCGATGTCGGCCTCGCGGAAGGGTACTGCCGTAGATGGATCGGGCACGAAGCGACGGCCAAGGAACGATGGATAAGGTGCCGGAATAAGCAGTGTGGGCACAAGAGCGAGCTTGTCGAGGCTCACTGAGGCCGTGCCGTCGGCAACGGGGCTCACAGGGGCTGCGTAAGTAAAGCCGTCGCGGGTCACAAAACCAAGCATAAGCTGGTCGAGGCCCTGAGCCTCCCCGAAGCGGATATTTACCAGGCTGTGTGCGGCGTCGGGCCGATCGGCCATCTGCTCACCCACATACTTGCACACAATCATGTTCTCGAGCGATTCGGCACCCTCGTTGCGGTAGAGGCGGATTGCCGGGGTTGCCGCAGGAGTGGCGGCGCTCATGTGGCGCATACCGGCTCCACGCCAGGTCTCGGGAATCGATGAGAACTCGGCTCCGTCGGTGCCATTGAGGCCGTCGAGCAGAGTCACAGTCGCGTCGGCAGGGGCGATGGCCGTTGTGTAGCACTGTCCGTTGGCTGAGGGGCGACCGGCTCCGAAGTTCCAGTCGAGGGGCGTGCCCGCCTCCCCCGAAGGGAAGGTCGTGGCCCCGCCGTCGGCATAGACCACAATCATGTAGTCAAACCTATCGCTACCATCTCTTTTACCATGCTGAGGGTCTATGCTTGCAGAATATGTGTACTTACCGGTTTTGGTCATGGGGTATGTGCGGTTGTCGCTGCGCCAGAAGTCGACTGAAGCAGGATAGATCTTCACTGAGTCGACAGCATGCGAGCCTATCACGGTTGCCTCTATAGTGAGGGGCGACCCCGGAGCCACACGCGTGCGGGCATTGTGAAGTACGGTCAGAGGCACATTGTCGCTCACAGGAGGCATTGCATACTCGCCTACGGCCAGCGAGCGGTCGGTGTCGTAGATGCGGTCGTGGCTCCACTTGCCGAAGGCCGATGCATCGCCAAGGAGGTAGACGCCGGGCATGAGTGTTACATCATGGCCCTCGGCATTGCCGCGGCCGCGGGTGCCCGTATAGGCGAAGTCGGCAGGCAGCCCGTCAAGACCGAGAGTCATGTGCACGGGCGCATCGATAATCTGACCTACGGTGCGGTCGAGCGACGGACGCATGAAGGGGTCGGCCGTAAGCACTACGTCGGGCATCACTTCAAGGCGCCATACATTGCGGTCGAGGCGGTCGAGGAAGTAGGCTCCGATGCCGTCGGTGCCCACCAGCGGAGAGTTGCCTACGCCTGCTATGCGGCGAAGCTTGCGGGGAGCCTTGGGCGCGTCGGTCGTATTGTTGGTGTGATAATAGAGCTCGCCATCGTTGAGCATGGCAAGGTCGCGGCGGGCACTTACGGTGAAGTCGCCGAATACAGTGTCGACGGGATATTTGCCGTAGTCTGCGCCGACGGGTGTACGACGCATCACCTCGGCTGCTATGGCCATGCCGACCGCTTTGCCGGGAGTGTAGGCCAGATTGAGGAAGTGGGTCTGATATTCGGTGTTGAAGCGTGCCATATCGATGGGATCGTAGGCAAACTGGGTCACCCAGTCGAAACCGGTCTTGCGGAAGGTACGTGCAGCCGCCGGATAGAGGTAGCTCTCGAGCACGTCGCCCGGGTCGTATTCATATATATATTTTGGCTGTGCAGCGTAGCCCGGCACCATATCGAAGGGTATATCGTAGCTGTCGAGCACGGGCAGGAAATTGCCACGGCGTCGGCTGCCATGTACGAGACCCGAAGGATACCACTGATAGGTGGTGCCGTCGATGTCGGCGCGGTAGAAGGCAGATGTGCGCCAGAGATTGTGCGACACATTATATATCACCTCTTTCTTCCAGCCTGCGCCGCGGATGGCTTTGGCCATACGGTCGACGTAAGCGGTTATTTCGTCGTGTGTGCCACTGTGGCAAGGCTCGTTGTTGATTTCGATGGCCACGATAGACGGGTCGGAGGCATAGCTCTTGCCAGTATACGGATTGACATGGCTCACCAGCTCGCCGAGATACCTCTCCTGGATGGCCTGGGCTGCGAGGTCGTCGTGCACATGGCATTTCTCGAAGTCGTAGCTGAATGCGCCGTTGGGGTCGGTATTCCGCTCGGGGTAGCCGTTTCCGAAATTGGTCTGAGCGGTAAGCACTATGGCGATGCCGCGTTTTTCAAGTGAAGCGATCAGATAGTCGAGCAGATCGAGGTGCTCGTTGGCGAGCAGATGGCCGGTGGAATCGCTGAGTTCCACATCCCACAGGTGGAGGAGGAAGCCGTTGAACCCGAGACGGGCCATATGATATACGTCGCGGTCGATGGCCTCGCGGTGGTCAACGCCAAGGGAGCCGAGGGCCCGGTAGGCGTGAGCGAAAGGCACGGTGTAGTTTGTGCCGTAGTAAGCACCCGAGAGACGGGCCGATGCAAGCATCGGGAGGAGTGCTACCACGAGCATCACGATTGGTCGGATATGTTTCATGCAGAAATGGGTTTTCACGGTATTTTTCAACGCTGCAAAATTACTCCAACATACACGCACACACAAGCACAGCGCGGACAGGATTGGACACAAATCGGACAAAGTGCCCTCTACAGGCTGTCAGAGGGCACTTTTGTCCGATTTATTTCCACGGCTGTCCGATTTGAGAAAAAGCTCAAAAAAGAGGCGTGCCCTTGTGCGGACACGCCTCTTAATTATTGAAGGATTAGATTAGAATCTATTATTTCCAACCGGGGTTCTGGGTGAGGTTGGGGTTCAGGTTGAACTGGTTAGAAGGAATGGGATAGAAGTAGTACTTCTTATCAAATACACGCTCGTTGGTGTAAGCCTGAACATAGCCGTTTA
>CAJUJB010000081.1:0-3974 GCA_910586595.1 uncultured Muribaculaceae bacterium
CCGCGACCCCGACCTTGGCAAGGTCGTGCTCTACCAACTGAGCTATTTTCGCGTGGTAGGCAATTGTTTTTCTCAATTGCGATGCAAAGTTAGACACTTTTTGCGACCCGACCAAATTTTTCGGCATCTTTTTTTCAAAAAAAATTCACTCAAATTAACATTTCTGTGATTCTCAATCATTTAATGACAGCGTCGCCCAGGCAGCCCGAAAATGGCCCGGAGGCTTTTAAGTGTTTTTAATGCCACCTATATAATTGTTTGAGCAATTATGCGTACCTTTGCATACTAAATCAGAAATATATAACATAATTAAATAAGAAAATGGCTCAGCAAGACGACGTATTTAAGAAAATCGTATCCCACGCCAAGGAATATGGTTTCGTCTTTCCCTCCAGTGAAATTTATGATGGACTCTCGGCTGTTTACGATTACGGCCAGAATGGTGTCGAACTCAAAAACAATATAAAACGTTACTGGTGGGATGCCATGACGCTCCTGCACGAAAACATCGTCGGCATCGACTCGGCAATCTTCATGCACCCCACCATCTGGAAGGCATCAGGCCATGTCGACGCATTCAACGACCCTCTGATCGACAACCGCGACTCCAAGAAACGCTACCGTGCCGACGTGCTTATCGAAGACCACATCGCAAAGATCGACGACAAGATCAATAAAGAGGTAGCCAAAGCGGCCAAACGTTTTGGCGATTCATTCGACGAGGCTCAGTTCCGCGCCACCAACGCACGCGTACTCGAGCATCAGGCTCACCGCGACGCCCTCCACGAGCGCTTCGCCACAGCGATGAACGCCAACGACCTCGAAGGCCTTCGCCAGATCATTATCGACGAAGAGATTGTCTGCCCCATCTCCGGCACTAAAAACTGGACAGAAGTACGCCAGTTCAACCTCATGTTCAAGACCGAGATGGGCTCCACCGCCGACGGCTCGATGACCGTATATCTCCGCCCCGAAACTGCCCAGGGTATCTTTGTGAACTACCTCAATGTACAGAAAACCGGCCGCATGCGCATCCCCTTCGGTATCGCCCAGATCGGTAAAGCCTTCCGTAACGAGATTGTAGCCCGTCAGTTCATCTTCCGCATGCGCGAATTCGAGCAGATGGAAATGCAGTTCTTCGTACGCCCCGGTGAAGAGCTCAAATGGTTCGGCCAGTGGAAAGAATGGCGTCTTAAATGGCACAAGGCTCTCGGCCTCGGCGACGAGAAATATCGTTACCACGACCACGAGAAACTCGCCCACTATGCCAACGCAGCGACCGACATCGAATTCCAGATGCCTTTCGGCTTCAAGGAAGTTGAGGGCATCCACTCACGCACAAACTTCGACCTCTCGCAGCACGAGAAATTCTCCGGCAAGAAAATCCAGTACTTCGATCCGGAGCTTAACGAAAGCTACGTGCCCTACGTGATCGAGACCTCTATCGGCGTCGACCGTATGTTCCTCAGCGTGCTGTGCTCATCCTACGAAGAGCAGCCCCTCCCCGGCGGTGACACCCGCGTTGTGCTCCACCTCCCGGCTCCGCTCGCTCCAGTAAAATGTGCCGTTCTGCCTCTCGTGCGTAAAGACGGTCTGCCCGAAAAGGCCCGCGAAATCGTTGACGAGCTCAAATTCGACTTCGCCACACACTACGAAGAGAAAGACGCCATCGGCAAACGTTACCGCCGTCAGGATGCCATCGGTACACCGTTCTGTATCACCGTGGACCACCAGACCCTGGAAGACAATACTGTTACCCTGCGCGAACGTGACTCCATGGAGCAGACCCGCGTGGCCATCGACGACCTCCATCGCCTCATCCACGACCGCGTGAGCCTCGCATCACTTCTGCGCAAGCTGAAATAAGAGAATTTATCCACTCCTCCTCACATCAACACTGACACGAAAATGAAAAAATACATCACAATCGGCATCATTGTAGTGCTCGCAATTGTATTGTTTGTCAGCGGCCGCTCGACCTACAACTCCATGGTCACCCTTGACCAGGACGTTGAGGAAGCCTGGGGCAAAGTACAGGTACAATACCAGCGCCGTATGGATCTTATCCCCAATATGGTCGAGACCGTAAAGGGATATGCCGCCCACGAAAGCACCACCTATGAAAAGGTGACTGAAGCGCGGGCCGGCCTCTCGGATGCATACAACAAGGCCAAAGACCTTGACGGCGCATCGCCCGACAACGCACAGAACTTCGACGCCTACAATGCCGCCCAGCAGAGCCTCAACCGCGCGCTGAGCATATATGTCAACGCCGTGCACGAGGCTTATCCCGATCTGAAAGCCGATACACAATTCGCCAACCTCCAGACCGTGCTCGAAGGCACCGAAAACCGCATTGCAACAGAGCGTGGACGCTATACCGACGTTGTCAAGCAATACAATGTTGCCGTAAAAAAATTCCCGGCCAACATCTGGGCTGGCATTTTCGGATTCAGTGCCAAACCTCAGTTTGCAGCTGACGAAGCCGCAGCCACAGCACCTCACGTACAATTCTGACAATGAAGAAACTCTTAGCTATCATCGCAGCTGCCGGCGGTCTGCTCGGCGCCATGACCTTCTCATCGTGCCAGAACGATGAAGAATCAACATGGGATAAATACCGCGAATACCGCGAAGCCAACGACGCATGGCTCCTGGAGATGCAGGCACGTAAGAATGCCGACGGCACACCGTACTACAAGACCATCGTTCCGTCGTGGAATCCGGATGCGTTCGTGCTGTTGCATTATTTCAACGACCCTCAGGAGAATGCCGACAAGTTATCGCCCCTCTACACAAGCACCGTAGATGTGCGATATAAACTCCACCTCTATGACGGCACTCCTGTCGACTCCTCCGACCTTGTCAACCGCTATGGTGCACTGGGCATCTACCGCACCCAGCTTACGTCGGTAATCATCGGGTGGCCCATGGCCCTCTCCCAGGTGCACTGCGGCGACTCGGTTGAAGTCATCGTGCCCTACGGTGTAGGTTATGGTGCTCAGGAAAGTGGCACTATTCTCCCCTACTCCAACCTTCGCTTCAACATCCGCCTCGTAGATATACCCTTCTACGAACTCGGATCTTACCAATAATTAGCGGTAAATACGTAACGCAAGGGGCGCCTCACATCGAGACGCCCCTTTCCATTTATCATTTATTGTAAGAATAATCAGCCTACTTTTGTCTGCTCGAGGAATGCCTGCAACAATGCGTCGGTATCGGTTACATAACGACGAAGGCGCTTGCCATAAGCCTCAAGATCTTCAATCGGCGCCGAAGCGACGCCACTCGCAGCGGCAGCCTTGGCAACTGCCGGCGGTACGGCAGTGAGGAGACGGCGGTCGAAAGGCTTTGGCAAGATATACGAACGGCCAAACTCAAGATCCTCGCCCGCATAGAGCTTGCGGACCTCATTGCTTACCGGACGGCGTGCAAGCTCAGCGATGGCATGCGCGGCAGCGAGTTTCATATCCTCATTGATCTGGGAAGCCCTGCAATCGAGCGCACCACGGAAGATATACGGGAAGCCGAGCACGTTATTGATCTGGTTAGGATAATCAGAGCGTCCGGTGGCATATACGAGGTCATCACGGGTAGCCATAGCCGCCTCGCGGGAAATTTCGGGATTCGGGTTGGCGAGGGCGAAGACAATTGGCCGGGGAGCCATCGAGGCGAGCATCTCGGGAGTGAGCACATCGGCAACCGAGAGGCCAAGGAAGACATCTGCATTTCTGACGGCATCAGCGAGCGACTCAACATCAGTACGGGAAGTGGCGAAGAGGGCTTTCTGAGCGTTAAGCCCCTTGCGATCGGCACGGATCGCGCCCTTACTGTCGCACATCACAATGTTCTCGCGTTTCACGCCAAGAGCCACAATAAGCTTTGTACATGCGATTGCGGCCGCACCAGCGCCATTGACAGCTACGCGTATATCTTCAATTTTCTTGTCTTGAACGAGCAACGCGTTTATA
>CAJUJB010000081.1:3984-4795 GCA_910586595.1 uncultured Muribaculaceae bacterium
GCGCCGCGCCGACAATCACTGCGGTGCCATGCTGGTCATCGTGCATAACGGGAATTCCGCATTCGCCTACCAGTCCTTGCTCAATCTCGAAGCACTCCGGAGCTTTGATGTCTTCAAGGTTAACCCCGCCAAAGCCAGGAGCCACAGCCTTAACAACATCAATAAAGCGCTGGGGATCAGTTTCATTAATTTCAAGATCAAAGGCATCGAGGCCGGCAAAGATTTTGAAGAGAAGAGCCTTGCCTTCCATTACAGGCTTAGCCGCCTCCGGGCCGATATTGCCAAGCCCGAGCACGGCCGTGCCATTTGAAATTACCGCAACCGTATTTCCACGTCCGGTATATTTATAGACGTTATCAGCATGGGCGGCAATCTCAAGACAAGGGAAAGCCACGCCCGGCGAATAAGCCAGCGAAAGGTCTTCAGGGGTTGAAAAAGGTTTGGTGGGAACTATTTCTATTTTACCAGGACGCGGATAGCGGTGATAAGCCAATGCGCGTGCCTTGGGCGTATTTAAAGCATTTTTCATCTCGTACTATATATTTTCTTTATTCTAAAACAATCTCGGGCTGCATTCGGTTTACAGCGAGGACAGCCCTTTCAGTCTCTCATCATAGTTGACTCACACTGCAAAATTACTAAACTTTTACCGATTAGTGGAGTTTAAAAATTATAAAAAAATAATTACCTTTGCATCACTATGAAGATACTCCATATCATATTTTCTTTTTTGACCGGAGGTGCCGAGACAATGCTTGTAGACATTGTCAACGAGCAGACACGCAGAGGCCATGATGTAGAGCTTCTTATC
>CAJUJB010000082.1 GCA_910586595.1 uncultured Muribaculaceae bacterium
CCGGTGCCAAAAAGAGGTTCGCCCTTACCGGATCAGGAAAGATCAAAAGAAAACACGCGTTCAAGAGCCACATCTTGACCAAAAAGACCAAGAAACAGAAACGTAACCTCACCCACGCCGGTCTCGTAGCCCGCGTTGACGCAGCTAACGTTAAGGCTCTTCTGGGCATGAAGTAATTCACCCCGGACGCGTTACAAAGCTTAATTCGTGATTATATAATTTACATTATTAACCGAGTGTACAGCCCAAAGAGCAGCCGATGAAGGCTGACGCTGTCATTCAAAATC
Source organism: uncultured Muribaculaceae bacterium (assembly GCA_910586595.1). Taxonomy (GTDB): domain Bacteria; phylum Bacteroidota; class Bacteroidia; order Bacteroidales; family Muribaculaceae; genus CAG-873. The sequence continues at coordinate 288 of CAJUJB010000082.1, forward strand.
ATTTGAAACAATGCCTAGATCAGTCAACCACGTTGCATCGCGCGCACGCCGCAAAAAAATCCTCAAACTCACACGAGGCTACTATGGCTGCCGCCGTAATGTATGGACCGTTGCTAAAAACACCTGGGAAAAAGGTCTTACCTACGCCTACCGCGACCGCAAGGACAAAAAGCGTAACTTCCGCGCCCTCTGGATTCAGCGTATCAACGCCGCTGCCCGTCTCCACGACCTCAGCTACTCCAAGCTCATGGGTCTTATCCACAAGAGCGGCATCGAAATGAACCGCAAAGTCCTCGCCGACCTCGCCCTCAACAACCCCGCAGCTTTCGCAGCTGTAGTTGAAAAGGTGAAGAACGCATAAGGCACCAACAACCGCACAGAAGCTCCGCGCCATATTTTCAGGCTGCGGAGCTTTTTTAATGAACTATTTTCAATGGTCGGACGTTTTATCATAAACTCATCACATACACCGATTATGAAACTGCACACTATTTCATTCTTCTCAGCCCTCGCGGTACTTTTCTCGATCGCGGCGGTATCGTCATGTTCACGCACAGACCGCTTCGCGGGCGCTTGGCAAGCCTCTCCTGAGCGACTTTTTATCCAGGGAGCCTCAGATGCCACTGCAACCGTCACCATCGACTTTGCGCCCACCGAAGGCAAGCCGGGCACAGGAGTAGTGAATATCTCCGCAGTAATTGATGTCGAACAGCCCGTGACATCAACCGGAGGCGTTGATCAGGCATATGAGACAAGTGTGGCAGGCACGGCTTCAATCTCCGGCCGATATACGACCGACGGAGATGATGATGACGACATCCTGGTATCTTTCGACCCCTCATCTTTACAGGTAAATGTTGACCCTGCCGGTGTGACATTCTCCCAGAATATTCTCTCGGGCACCCAGCAGCCTGTTCTTGACTCGCTTACGACAGCAACTGCCGAGCGTTGGCGCGTACTAATCACGCCCGCCATCCGCGAGGTATTCAACTCATACCGCAAGATTGATGACATCAAGGTGCATCATGGCGACATAATGTCATGCGAAATGAATGACCGCGACTACACCTTCAACCGAGTAGGCGTACCCGACTGATACCCGTTCTAATCCTAATGCATACCCACCCGGCCGCTGTTCCCGACAGGCACAGCGGCCGAATTTCGTCATATGGTGTTTTTTGCGTAATTTTGCAAAAAAATATACGGCATGAATGAGTTTGAAATCGAATGGAAGAAAATGCTTGACGGCGAAGTCTATAACGCCGTCCATCCGGAATTTTTGCGCAGGCTTGAGGAAACACGCCACGCACTCTGGGAATACAACTCCCTCCACCCCGGCGACACGGTGCGCCGCAACGAAATACTGAGATCACTGCTCGGCAGCTGCGGCGAACGATTTCACTTTAATCAGCCCTTCCGATGCGACTATGGCTGCAATATCCATATAGGGGAAGACTTCTTCGCGAACTTCAATCTTACTATACTCGACGAGGCTCCAGTACGAATCGGGCATCACGTATTCATCGGCCCCAACGTGAGTATCTACACCGCCTGCCATCCACTTGAAGCATCACAGCGCGACACTGGCGTTGAATGGGCAGAAGCTGTAACGATAGGCAACAGTGTATGGATCGGAGGCGGAGCCACCATTCTGCCAGGAGTGACCATCGGAGACGAAGCCGTAATCGGCGCAGGAGCTGTAGTTACGAAAGACGTGCCGGCACGCACGGTTGTGGGAGGTAATCCCGCAAAGATTATCAAACGGCTCGATTAAGCACTTTTTAACCTCGCTATAGCGGCCATGTCGATTTTTTTTAGCAATTTTGCATCTTGAATGCGCGGGAGCTATCCGCCAATAATACATATATGCAGCTAACAGCCGAAATAATAGCCCGACACATTGGTGGCGAAGTTGAAGGATGCGGCGACGTTTCCGTAAGCAATTTCGCCAAGATCGAAGATGCCACCCCAGGTACAATCACATTTTTAGCCAATCCGAAATATACCCATCACATATATTCCACGAAGGCCTCCATTGTGCTTGTGCGGCGTGATTTTATTGCAGAAGAGCCCGTAAGCGCCACCCTTATCCGTGTTGACGATCCCTACTCTGCATTAGCCGCCTTGATGGAAGTGGCCGCCAAAGTGCTGAGACCGTCACACGAAGGAATTGAGGACGGCAGCTTCATCGCCGAGGGCGTCGAGATCCCCGAGGGCTGCTATGTTGGCGCCTTCTCATATATCGCCAAAGGGGCTGTGATAGGCAAGAACGTAAAAATCTATCCCCAGGTCTACATCGGAGAAGGTGTTGTGATCGGAGATGACACTATAATTTATCCAGGCGTAAAAATCTATTATGGATGCCGCATAGGCAAACGCTGTATGCTCCACTCGGGCGCAGTAATCGGTGCCGACGGTTTCGGATTCGCCCCGGACGCAAACGGAGTATTCCACAAAATAGAGCAACTCGGCATCGTGGAGATTGATGATGATGTTGAGATTGGCGCCAATACCACAGTAGATCGCTCGACGATGGGCCGGACGTACATCTCCCGTGGAGTCAAACTCGACAACCTCATTCAGGTTGCCCATAATGTCGAGATCGGTCATGACACAGTAATGGCCTCACAGGTTGGTATTGCTGGGTCGACCAAGATCGGATCCAACTGCATGATTGGTGGTCAGACCGGCTTTGCAGGCCACATCAGCGTCGGCAACCATGTAAGCATCGGAGCTCAGAGCGGAATTGCCAAAAGCGTGCCTGACGGTAGCCGTATGATGGGTACACCAGCAATGCCAATGGGCGACTATGCCCGTATGGTGGCAGCCCGCAAACATCTTGCCGAGCTTATGCGCAGGATCGACAGCCTTGAGAAAAAATTAAACGAAAAAAAATAAACCAACATTCATATCCTTCCAAAGCTATGAAGCAGTTAACCCTTAACGGCGAATTTACCCTTGAAGGCAAAGGCCTCCATACAGGAGCTCACCTCAAGGCTACATTCTGCCCTGCCCCCGACAATCACGGATACAAAATACAGCGCACCGACCTCGAAGGTCAGCCCACCATTGACGCTCTTGCCGAGAATGTAGTATCAACCATGCGCGGCACTGTAGTAGGTAAAGGAGACGTCACCGTCAGCACTATAGAGCATGCCATGGCAGCCCTCTATGCGTCAGGAATTGACAACTGTCTGATCAAGGTCGACGGCCCCGAAATCCCTATCCTCGACGGCAGCGCCAAACCATTCTTCGATGCAATCAACGCAGTCGGTGTAGTTGAGCAGACTTCCGACAAGGACTTCTACTATGTGAAGCATAAAGTTGAGGTCGTCGACCCTGAGACTGGCTCAAAACTAATGTTGCTCCCCGACGATGAATTCAGCCTGGACGTAAAGGTTGACTTCGACTCGGAAGTTCTGGCCAATCAATATGCGACCCTTGACCATATCAGCGATTTCGGTGCTGAGATTGCCGAAGCGCGCACATTCGTTTTCGTACGTGAAGTAGAGCCTCTTCTGAAAGCCGGCCTGATCAAAGGCGGCGACCTCGATAACGCCATAGTTATCTACGAGCACGCCAAAACTCAGGAAGAACTCGACCACCTGGCCGACCTTATGGGCGTACCTCACCACGATGCCAAAGTTTTCGGCTTCATCAATGAGCGCCCGCTGATTGCTCCGAACGAACCGGCACGCCACAAACTGATGGACCTCATCGGCGACATCGCCCTCATCGGTCGTCCGCTCAAAGGCCGTGTGATCGCCACCCGTCCGGGTCACACCATCAATACGCAGCTTGCAAAAACCCTCCGCAGCGACATCAAGCGCCAGGAAGTTCAGGCTCCTATCTACAATCCCAACGCAGAGCCCCTGATGGACAACAACGCCATCCGCCGCTGCATCCCCCACCGTTACCCCTTCCTCCTCGTCGACAAAATCATCGACAAGAGTGAGCACTATATCGTAGGTGTGAAAAATGTAACCACCAACGAACCATTCTTCCAGGGCCATTTCCCTCAGGAACCTGTCATGCCTGGTGTACTCCTGGTTGAGGCGATGGCTCAGACCGGTGGCCTGCTCGTGCTCAGTGTTGTAGATGAGCCCGAACGGTATTCGACCTACTTCATGAAGATCGACAACGTGAAATTCCGTCAGAAAGTTGTTCCGGGCGACACGCTTATTTTCCATGTATCTTTCATGACTCCGCTTCGCCGCGGCATGGCTGTGATGAAA
>CAJUJB010000083.1 GCA_910586595.1 uncultured Muribaculaceae bacterium
TGTGCGAATGCGAGTTTATGGCACAAATCATCAAAAATAAATAACCCCACTCATTCCGGATTCAACGTATGAAACAACCACTGGCATACGTGCACCCCGCCGCCAAAATCGCTCCAAGCGTAGTAATCGATCCATTTGTCACGATCGACCAGAACGTAGAGATTGGCGAGGGAACACGCATCGGCAGCAACGTCACAATCCTTGAGGGCGCCCGTATCGGCAAAAACTGCACCATCTTTCCCGGTGCAGTGATAGGCGCCATCCCTCAGGACCTGAAATTCCGCGGAGAAGAGACGCTTGCCATCATCGGCGACAACACCACCCTCCGCGAATGCGTCACTGTAAACCGCGGTACCGCAGCACGCGGACGCACCGTAGTAGGCAACAATACTCTCATCATGGCATACAGCCATGTGGCACACGACTGTATTGTAGGCGACAATGTGATTATATCAAATGCCACCCAGCTCGCCGGCGAAGTCATTGTAGATAACTTCGCAGTAATCGGAGGCGGAAGTCTCATCCATCAGTTCTGCCACATCGGAGCCCATACCATGCTTCAAGGCGGCGCATTGGTCAACAAAGACATTCCTCCATACGTAAAAGCCGCGCGCGAGCCCATCAGCTACGCCGGCATTAACTCTGTAGGTCTTCGCCGCAGAAACTTCAGCAGCGACACAATACGTGAGATTCAGGAAATCTATCGTTATCTGTATCTCAGCGGAATGAATATCAGTGACGCCGTCGAACGAATTGAGGCCGAGCTTCCAGCTTCCGACGAAAGAGACGAAATACTTCAGTTTGTCCGCAACTCCAAGCGAGGAGTCATCCGCGGATACCAATAATCCGTCAACAACACACAGCATGGCCGGAGGGTCTGTCGCGCGTCTTGAATATAAAGGGCGTGAGGAAAGTCCGGGCAACATAGAGCGCCATATTCTCTAACGGAGAGCTATCGGTAACGGTAGAGTTCAATGTGACAGAAAATAACCGCCCCGCGCATTCGTGCCGGAGCAAGGGTGAAAAGGTGAGGTAAGAGCTCACCGGACGGTGCAGCAATGCATCGTGCCGCACAACTTATGGGTTGCAAGGTCAAGTATACCGGCATTCAAGGGCTGCTCGTCCATTGCCGGGGGGTAGACCGCTCGCCGCTCCTTCTGGAGCCAGATAAATGACAGACAGCACGGCGCATCTCCTTCCTTTGTGAAAGTACGCCAGCTACATAACCCGGCTTATACTCCGGCCATGCTTTTTTAATATTTTCAAAATCCTTCGCAAAGTAAAAAAGGACGGCTGACCGTCTTTTTTCTCTATCCAGAAAAACCACCCAAGCAAGCCATGGCAGAAAAAGACGACTGGACAACTATTCCCACCTGCGACGACAATGGAAAGACTATTATCGTCACAGCAAATCTCGATGTGGCAAAATTCCGCAGCCGCGACAAATACAGTATCCGCGTAGAAGTGACTCTACCCTACACTCCCGGTGATTCGCTTGGGTTCCCCGATGACGAAACCGCACGCCTGCTTGAACAGATCACCGAGGCATTCATGGCTCAGCTGAAAGGCAAGAACACTGCTATACTCACAGGCATCTACACCGGAGCCGGTGAGCGCAACTGGGTATTCTATACCTTTGCGACAGAAGTCTTCAACAGCTTTCTCAACCGTTCGCTCCGCGACCTTCCGCTGCTGCCACTGAGCATCTATGCCGAGAATGACCCAGAGTGGGCCGAATACGACGAAATGCTCGAAGCAATCCGCATGGAGGAATAGGAGCCTAATGCGGCCGGCGCTCTATATCTTGCCTTGTATTCCGCAAGGCACATCTGAGCCCCGGTAACAGCTCCTGCGAAGATAATAAATCGAGGTGGTGAGTCAACTCCTCAACTAATTCAGGATAGAACCGGCACATATTGTACGCGCAATAGATACAAAAACTGCGTATTCCCACCGGCTCGCATTCTGAATTTATTTTCGATAGACAGTAATCAAGAAAATCGGTGCGAATCGATTCCTGCGCATATGGCGCATCCCGCAAAATCTGGAGTAAGATACGTTTGTGAGACGGATGAGAGGATTTCATCAAACAATCTATCAACTCATCTTGCCGTTCATACAGCCAAGCTCTCCTTGATTTAGGTAACGATGCGAGACACCACATGGCATTGATGCTTACCCTAAGATCGGCAGCATAAATAAGTGAGAAGATTTGTAGTCGGCTCGTCGGCAAGGTATTCATCTCGTCGACCATCCTTTTTATATCTTCTTTATGCATCCGTCTCTGCAGGAATAACTCATAATCCATATCACTACATCTCTTGTATGCTAACTGCAAAGTTACACATTAACATTTGAAAAATGACAGTATACAGAGCTTTAGCAGTGGCATAGGCATAACATTTGCCGAACGATTTTGGCCATGTTTTTTTGCGACAAAAAATAAGCGAAATAATTGCAAGGATAAAAAAATTACTGTAACTTTGCAGTCGCAAATGGAGCGGTGCTCGAGTGGCTGAAGAGGCACGCCTGGAAAGCGTGTAACCGGCACAACCGGTTCCCGAGTTCGAATCTCGGTCGCTCCGCACAAAACACACGCTGATTATCATCGACGATAGTCAGCGTGTGTTTTATTCACTACCCTAAATTCCGGTTCACGTAACATAGGCCAACGTTTTTTGCTGACCAGGCGTTATAAAATAAAAGACTACTTTATATGGATGCCCCAAATATCGGAATAACAGTTGACATCGCCGGTTCAGTTATTTTACTAATACTCATAATCGTCGGAGCGGTAAAGGCATGGCCATACAGAAAAACCGACCCCGAGAAATTTTCCGCCATCTACAAGCCTTACAAATATTGGGGCTTCGGTCTCTGGATTCTTTTCAATGCAATCGGCTTCGTATTGGTGATGAGTGCTTAAGCAGCGATTAATCCTCTGCCAAGTGAGCGCGACGGCAGCGATTTCGGTGAAAGAAAATCCCCGGCATCACTGCCGAGGACCTTCATTCTTGCATGAAATATTTGTATTGGACTAAAGTCCTGTTATTGCCAAGTACCTTCTAACTTCGCAACCTTGAACTGCGCCTCTTTTCCGTTAATGCTTAACTTGACGACCGGATTAGAGAACTTAGTGAGGTGCTGAAATGTAAGTGTTACCTTAGCCACGCCGTCGGTGACGTTGGTGTCTGCCGAGTTTGCTTCATAACCCTCACCTCCAGCTATGGGGTAAAGCATAACATCTGAGACGATGTATTCTCCGACAGCATCTTCATCAGTAAAGATAATGGTTACCTTATTCCCGTCATTATTGAAATAGCAACAATGAGGAGCTGCATTTGCAAGCACACCTGCGATAGTAAATACTATTGCGACGATAATTTTTTTCATAGTTGTAAACAGATATTATTAGAAACGACTCTTTTCATTAGCTCCTGCTCCACGACCTTTGTATCGGTCACGGGTGGAATTGAATGTGTATTGAAGTGTCAGATAAAATGAACGGCTTAAATCAGTGACACATACATAACGTGTTATGTCACGGCTATACGATGTCACTCCGTAATTGCGCTTGTTGAAGATGTCGTTAGCCTCTAACGTGACACTGAAACTGTTGTTGAAGAAAGCCTTATAAAGCTTTGCATTCATATATGAGCAGGATTTGCGATACATGATCCCCTCATTACCGGCACTTTCCCATGCCATATCGACATTAAGCCATATATCGTATGGCAGGTGGATTGCGTTCTGCCACTGTACCATGCCCTGAGGATTGTTGAGATGTTTCCTTCCTTGCCAGGTATCTATGGCAAACCACTGCTTTGTCAAGCCGAGGTTTATTCGCGGCTCCAAAATTCCTACGTTGAAACTGGTGCCGATAAAGGCACGGATTGAATGTATCTCGGGAAAGTTGTCAAGCGTCATGAGCTTGACTTCGCCGGTATCTCCGTAAGGCTTGGTTGTGGAAAGGATAGGGTCTTTTTTAAGCGTGTAAGATAGTTGTGCGAAAACTCTTTTCCACGCCCCCGT
>CAJUJB010000084.1 GCA_910586595.1 uncultured Muribaculaceae bacterium
CCATCAGATTCCTGTCATCGTCCACGCCGAAGATAATGAGATTATCGCCGCCAATACAGCGGCTGCCGTGGCACGCTACGGATCGGCAGAAGCCGTGCCGGTGAGCATGCATTCATCCATCCGCTCGCGCGAGGCCTGCCTTCGCTCATCAGCCTTTGCAGTAGAACTGGCTCACCGCTTCAACACGCGGCTTCATATAGCCCATATCAGCACGGCCGAAGAAGTTACTGAACTTCTTTCAGCCGGCCCGACAAAAGGGAAACTCGTAACTGCCGAGACAACCCCTCTGTATATCGATCCTGTCATATCCGACGGAGCTAACCGCACATCGCTGCACAAGGTCAATCCGGCAATCAAGACTACCCACGACGCCGAGGTGCTCCGCAGCGCGCTTGCATCAGGCGCCATAGATACCATCGGCACCGACCATGCGCCACATCTTCTGAAAGAGAAACAACTACCGGGCATTACCGCCATGTCGGGCGCACCGTCAATCCAGTTTGCCCTTCCGGTGATGCTTACCTACCTCCCTCTTGAGAAGATCGTAGAAAAGATGACCATGGGCCCGCATGAAGTATTCAAACTTCCGTGTGCGGTTTCGATAGAGGCTGGAACACGTGCCGACATCGTTCTGGTGCGCGAGGTTCCTGAATACACCATTGATGATGCATCCGTTGTATCGCGCTGCGGCTGGACGCCGTTTGCCGGGCGCACGGTGCGCCACAAGGTAGAGGCAACCTGGGTCGCAGGCCGCAAAGTCTGGGGCTAAGGCTTCTTCACGTCGCTTACTTTTTTACTCAGCCTGAAATGGAGATTATTCATCTCCATAGGAGTAAGTTTGCGCGCGTCCGGGAGGTCGGGCTTAGGTATTTTCTTAATCATATCTCTACTGTTGATTATCTTCATTTTTATCGAAGGCTGGCATTAGTGCGTTGATTGTCAGCAGGGCTGTTACATATGATGCACCAAGCACAAACAGCTGCCATCCGATCGGGAAAGAATACCTGAACCAGCCGCCGAATATATAGCAAGCCAACGAGAGCCAAAGGCATCCCTGCACGATGAGGCAGAGGGTACACCACGCCTTCGCCCTGTATTTCTGATACCAAACACTCCAGAATGAGAATGGACAGCAGCAGGCATTTATCAATGCCAGATAGCCGATATACTGCGGAAATATCAGCAAGGCAAGCAGGCTCACGCCAAAATATGCAAAGCCAACCTCACTCCAGCCAAAGAGCCCGAAAAATTTCGAGGCAGATGTGCCGAGTACTGTGTGGCAGCCCGTACGGTCGATTATACCGCAGATGCTGTCGCCTGTGTCGCTCTGAATGTTAAGCGACTTCAACAGCAACTCGTAGGTAACGAAAAGGCCGGCAAGGTCAATCAGTGTAAGCAACACCGTGCTCACGTGGCTCCATATGCCGTTGCTTATGAAAAGGTAGGTGAAAATGAAGAGAATGGCCGCCAGCAGAACCCATTTCTTGGCCTTGTTGCCGAACTGCGTAAACCGGTGAGCGGCATAGTCGGGCTCCGACGATCCGTCGTCAGGATATGCCAGCAGAACAATACCGCTCCAACGGGAGGCAAAGTCGCCCCGGCTCTGTGTCCTCATATCTTCCGAGATGCCGTCGCGGAAGGTGACGCATTCGGGCCCTATGCCCGTAACGATTACAAAAGAATCGTTCATGCGGGCCAGAAACGGCGGCGTGAGTTTAGCCAGAGCTGCAGGTTTATCTGCCACCTCAAGAGCTTCGTTCTCCACACCGTAGCTCTGCAAGAGCTTCGATAGTCCGAATAAGGAATGGAAGGTCATCGTATCGAAGCGGCGGTCGCTGTACCACGCCGTGTGTGGTACGCCGAGGGCGGAAAGGAAGTCGGAAAATATACTCGTCGAACCCATCAGTTCATGAACGATTGAATCTTCTGCAGGAGCACGTTGCCGTCGAGCTCACCGCTGAATTTCCATACCTCCTTGCCATTCCGGTAAATTACAAAGGTAGGAGTGCCGGTCACGCCGACAGCTTCGGCGACTTCCTGATTCTCATCGACATCAAGCTGATATATCTGAGCACTATCCCCAAGCAGCTCCCGGATTTCAGCCACAACAGGCATCATATTACGGCAATGGCCGCACCAGGTGGCATAGAATTCAATCATTACAAGCGGCGAACCGCTGATGAGGGCTTTATAATCATTCATAACAGTGGTAGTTTAGTAGTTGATATTACCTACTAAACACCACCGGCGCCGCAAAGGTTTATCTTTCTTCCGGGGTATGGCCAGCACGGTATACCTCGCGGTGCAGGATGGCAGTGGCAGCCAAGGCATCCAAGGCGGGGTCGGTGCTCATCAGCTTCAAAGGCACCGGCGGGAGTTCCGGAGAGTAAGGTGGCTGGATGTAGTCATGGTCGAGCAGATGGAAACCGTTACGGGAATAAAACCCTATACGGCGCGCTGCCATCGGGTTATCGTCAGCCGGAGGTTCCACTTCAAGCAACAGCGGGAGCCCTGCGGAGGCACTGAGCTCGGCAAGTAAGGCAGCCCCTATGCCGCGTCCGCGCAGAGCATGGTCAATAGCCAGATGCTCGACGTATACAAAGCCGTCGAAGCGCCATGTAGTGACCATTCCGGCAAATTCTCCTCCATCAAGAATAATAGCCAAGCGGGGGCCGGAAGGTGACTGAGGATTGACTATCTCATCCCAAGGACGACGTTCTTCGGGAGGAAATGAAGCCAAATAGAGAGCTTCGGCAGCCGGGAGCCACGCCGCCGACGGCTGTGTGATGGTTATTGCCATATCGATGAGGTTTTCAGGAATGCTTACCTGTGAGAATATTGCGTATGTCGTGCAGCTTAGTGAGGGCTTCGAGCGGTGTGAGATTATTTATGTCTACGCCAAGCAATTCGTCGCGAACCTGGCTCAACACCGGATCATCGAGCTGGAAAAAGGACAGCTGCATACCGGCCACCGTATCGTGTGCCGGAGCCGATATCGCGGTTTTTCCGCGTCGACGCTTTGGAGAGGATTTAGCCGCCGGTTCGTCTTTTGCAGGGGCCGCATCAGCCCCTTCCAGCTGCGCGAGCACCTCGTCGGCGCGGCGTATTATCGACTGAGGCATGCCTGCAAGCTGAGCCACATGTATGCCGAAGCTATGCTCACTTCCGCCGCGGGCCAGCTTACGCAGGAAAACGACCTTGCCGTCTATCTCCTTCACCGACACATTGTAGTTCACAATACGGCTGAAAGAACGCTCCATGTCGTTCAGTTCGTGGTAATGTGTGGCGAAGAGCGTCTTGGGGTGAAGCGATCCATACTCATGTATATGCTCCACTATAGCCCAGGCGATGGAGATGCCGTCGTAGGTCGATGTTCCGCGCCCCAGCTCATCGAAAAGTATA
>CAJUJB010000085.1 GCA_910586595.1 uncultured Muribaculaceae bacterium
AGTTGATCGTCGATTATCATGATTGGAATTGTTTTGATTTCAGATATTCTTCATGGAGGTGATAATTACGCTTCATGAAGAGGAGATAGGCCGCGAGTAGCAGGATGATGGTCAGGCCGAGATAGACGTAATGGTTCAACGGACTGAATATCATGCCGAATGAAATGACGAGCTGAACGGCCATATAGAGAAGCGACACGCTGACGTGGGGGATCTTCAACTCGTTTGCCATCAGTTGATAGGCGTGTTTGCGATGTGCTTCGCCAAGATTTTCATGGAGTTGTATGCGGTGGCATATCGTCAGGATCGAGTCTGCGCCATATACGGCGATGAAGATGATGTATGACAGGTCACCTGTCTGGAGAATGAGTTTCCCGAGTGCAAACAGCAGGATAAATGCTATGGTGATGGAGCCTACATCGCCGGCAAAGCATCTGGCCTTTTTGCGGAAGTTGAAGAAACAGAATGTCAGCAGTGACAATGCCGTGACATAGAGGTACGGCATGTCGATAAAACTGTCTTTGAAGTTGAGGTAGATCATCGGGGCAAGCACAGCGAGGGAGTATCCTCCTGTTATGCCGTTGATCCCGTCCATGAAATTATATGCGTTGATGATACCGACGCATACGATGAGGGCTATCAGAACCATCCACCAATCGTTGAGATTAAGAATGCCGAACTGATAGAAGGTCAGGAACATGGCAGCAAACTGAATGACCAACCGCACGGAGTCGGGCAGCGAATGGATGTCGTCAATAAAGCTTACCAGACCTATCAGTGTGAGTCCGAGGAGAAACCATCCGTAGCTGAGCCCGAAGAAAGCGGCATATAGCCATGCTCCGAAAAGAAACACGATGCCACCGCCACGCAAGGTGATGGATGTGTGGGACGACCGCAGGTTGGGCTTATCAATAATATTGAACCGATCGGCAACACGAAAGTATGCCAATTCGAGGAGAATTAGCAAGATAAGGATTATAGCATAAACCATGTATTAACTGATTTTGAAATGTTCGATGACATTTAATGGAGTCCAATTCAATTCCCTGACAGCTTTATTGTTGGCGAAAGTCAGAGACTGGGTTATCTTTTTTAATCTTAATGAATTTATAGGCGCTTTCTTCCCTAATAGATCACCGCAAAGAGCAAGACATTTTGCAAGCCAATAAGGAATAGAAACCGGTGGGCGTTTTCCGAGTTGCCGTGCAATGCTTATCGAAATTTCACCGAAGGTAGGTTGTTCAGTATCACAAACATTAAACACACCTCCTTTTTCAGAAGCAAGCTTTACAAGATTGGCTATATCCTCAGCCATAAGAATGCTTTTCGTAACCTTTCCGCCGGCAATATTCACATAGAAACCTTTTTTTATTCCTCTAATCATATCGCCAAGATTCCCTGGCGGATTTACTCCGGCTAAAAGCGATGGACGCAATATGGTAAGCACCACATTATTTTTATCGCACCACTCTGAAAGAAAATCCTCTGCCATTATCTTGCTCCTGGCATACGGGGTTGACCCATTGCGTGGATGATCTTCTGTGATGAGCTGGCCGGTCTCACAACCATATACTGCAACCGTACTAATGAAAATAAGTGACTTAGGAGTTCCTGCGATTTCTAAAGCACGGCACAGGTTCTTTGTGCCTTCATAGTTGATGTCGTAGAAAAGCTTTTCTTCTTCAGGAGTCTTGGGAACTACGTGGGCTTTTCCGGCAGCATGAAGTACGATATCATATCGCGTCGGTAAAGATGGGCTGTTTTTTGCAAGATTTACCGTTATATCATCGACCGGAAGATGCCCCAATGTTGTCACATCATACTCCTGCCTAAGTTTAGACAATATGTTATTACCCAGAAACCCAGAGGCTCCGGTAAATAGTAAAGATTCCATTGTTATTGATCAGAAAATAGGCGTGAGTATTTTGATAAGATTACATTTTCGGAATAATCTGACAACGCAGCTTTTAATGCATTAGAACCCTTATACTGAAATTCAATCTTGTCATTAGATGATAATTTAGACAACCAGCTTACAAGACCAGTTTCATCATGATGATCAAAAACATATCCGATATTCCTCTCTTTGATAGTCAATGCGATTTCCGATGATGGATCCCCGATGAATAATATAGGTTTACCAGCACCCATAATGTTATATGATTTTGAAGGCACCCCCAATCCATACATTCCTTCAGATAGTGTGACTAGAGAAATGTCACAATTGGATAAAACCTCATATTGCTCATCTCTTGAATAGCTCCCTCCAAGAATTATATTAGCAGACGATTGGCTGATTATTTTTTCTATCTCAGGAACCATCGCTCCACCTCCGCGCATGATAAACTGTAAATTTGGATTCATAGCTTTTTCGAATATAGTTATGAAGTGTTCTAGTCCTTGGCAGCGTCCAATATTACCTGCATAAAGGATTTTTATATGCGCATCCAAACTGGGCTTAGTGTTTAGATCTTTCGGAACCGGATCTGCCCAATTCTCAATGATTCTAATACTCTGCCTTTGTTTGCTTCCTTTGAACTTTTCTTCAAAAAGATCTTTCATATCTCGACCTAGAACAATAATTCTGTCAGCAGATTTGTATGCTTTTGTAAATATATATCTGGTCGCTTTATATAAAGTGTTGCTCTTGGATTTAATAATCCCGGCAGGAATGGCGTTTTCTGGAAATACGTCGTGAACAATAATATTTAATCTGAAAGAAAGAATTTTTTTAAGAATAGAGGCTATTATTATAATAGGTGCCGGATTTGTCACAATTATAACTTCATCTTTTTTTTGACAATTTTTCCAGAGAAGTAAACCAAGCTTAAATGAGGTTACGAAAATTTTTAGAGAACGCGATAGCAGTTTATTCTTGTCGTATTTACCTATAGATATTCTTTTTATTGGGTATGGCTTTTCACCCAAAGATACACCTTTAACATTATCCGAGCTATAAGATTTTGGTCCAGTCAAAACCAAAACCTCATGCTCGTTATATAGATGATCTGCTATTTTTGTGAGTATATGAGCAGTTGATGTACCATCTGGATAAAATAGCTCAGATACTACAACTATTCGGCTCATCAAATTTAGAAGATAACATGTATAAATTAATATTTAAAAT
>CAJUJB010000086.1 GCA_910586595.1 uncultured Muribaculaceae bacterium
TTGTCGACAACATGATATTCGCCTACTTCCTTGGCATGTGCTCGTTTATTGCGGTGAGCAAGAATGTCAAGACGGCATTCGGCCTTGGTATTGCCGTGACTTTCATGCTTACAGTCACGCTGCCGGTCAATTATTTACTTGAGACATATGTTCTGCGTGAAGGCGCTCTGACGTGGCTTGGCCCGGAATATGCAGAGGTTGACCTCAGCTTCCTTTCGCTTATAGTGTTCATCGCTGTAATTGCATCGATGACTCAGCTTGTAGAGATGGTTGTGGAAAAATATGCACCGGCGCTCTATGCGTCTCTGGGTATTTTCCTTCCTCTTATCGCCGTGAACTGCGCCATCCTTGGTGGCTCGTTGTTCATGCAGCAACGCGACTTCGCCAGTGTCGGCACTGCCGTATGCGCCGGCGCAGGGTGGGGCATTGGTTGGTTGCTGGCCATTACAGCCGTGGCTGCCGTGCGTGAGCGTGTGGCCCAGTACTCAAATGTTCCTGCCCCTTTGCGTGGCGTAGGCATTACTTTCATCATCACCGCTCTTATGGGCATTGCCTTCATGAGCTTCCTTGGTATTAAAATATAATCGTATGCAAGCAATAATACTTTGCCAGCTCGCTCCGGCAGCCTGGCTTACCATATTGGCCGGGGTTGGATTCTTCCTTGGAGTGACTCTGCTTCTGGTCGCTGTGCTCCTTGTGGCCAAAAAATACCTTGTTCAAAGCGGTGACGTGACCATTACTGTCAACGCCGACCGCAAGATTACTACCCCGGCAGGTAAATCGTTGCTGTCGACCATGGCCGACAACAATGTCTTTCTGCCGTCGGCCTGTGGTGGCAAGGGTAGCTGCGGACAATGCCGCGTTCAGGTGCTTGAAGGCGGAGGAGAGGCTCTTCCTACAGAAGGAGTACATTTCACACGTAAGGAATTGAAAGATCATTGGCGTCTCGCCTGCCAGGTCAAGGTCAAGAATAACCTCGACATCAAGGTTCCGGCTTCTGCCCTCAGCGTCAAGGAGTGGGAGTGCGAGGTGATTTCAAACCGCAATGTGGCAACCTTTATCAAAGAGTTTATTGTAGCTCTTCCTGCTGGTGAACACATGGACTTCCTCCCAGGTTCCTACGCTCAGATCAAGATTCCTCCCTTTGAAATGGATTATGCCACGGATATCGATCGCTCACTCATCGGCGATGAATATCTGCCAGCTTGGGAGAAGTTCGGGCTCTTCGGGCTTAAGTGCGTGAATAAGGAAACTACTGTCCGTGCCTATTCGATGGCTAACTATCCGGCGGAAGGTGACCGCATAATGCTCACCGTGCGTATCGCCACACCTCCTTTCAAGCCGAAACCCGAAGTGGGCTTCCAGGATGTGATGCCAGGTATAGCTTCAAGCTATATTTTCTCGCTTAAGCCTGGCGACAAGGTGATCATGAGTGGCCCCTATGGAGATTTCCATCCTATTTTTGATTCCAATAATGAAATGATGTGGATCGGCGGTGGTGCAGGTATGGCTCCTCTGAGAGCCCAGATCATGCACATGACCAAGACTCTGAAGACCACCAACCGCAAGATGAATTACTTCTATGGTGCCCGTGCCCTGAATGAAGTGTTCTATCTGAATGATTTCCTCCAGCTCGAAAAAGAATTCCCAAATTTCAAATTCCATCTCGCCCTGGACCGCCCGGATCCTGCTGCAGATGCCGCCGGCGTCAAATATACCCCCGGATTTGTACACCAGGTGATCTACGATACCTATCTCAAAGACCATGATTCACCAGAAGACATTGAGTACTATATGTGTGGCCCTGGTCCGATGAGTAATGCCGTCAACGGAATGCTCGACAGCCTCGGAGTGGATCCTTCAAGCATCCATTACGATAATTTCGGAGGCTAAGCAGTGAGGAATTTGATTTAAGAAGCTCTAAATATTTCTTCCTGTTATTAAAAACGCCTAAAGGCAAGCTGCCATATGCCCGGGTGAGCTAAAAAACCTTTTAAGTATTTTGCGATTTATGTCAAAATGACTATCTTTGCAGAACTTAAGGGAAAAATCCCTTGCATACCGGCATAAAACACATAAATAGAGAACCAATAAATATAACCAAACGAATGAAAAGAGTTTATACATTCGGTGACGGAAAAGCTGAAGGAAATGCAGAAATGCGCAACCTTCTCGGTGGCAAAGGTGCCAACCTCGCCGAAATGAACCTTCTGGGAATGCCCGTTCCCCCCGGCTTCACTATCACCACTGAAGTCTGCAACGAATATACCCAATATGGCCGCGACGAAGTCGTTTCCCGCATCAAGAAAGATGTTGAGGCCGCTATCGCCCATGTTGAGGAACTGACTGGTAAGAAATTCAACGATCCTGCCAACCCCCTCCTCGTTTCTGTACGTTCGGGTGCGCGTGCTTCAATGCCCGGTATGATGGACACCGTCCTCAACCTCGGTATGAACGACGCCACCGTTGAATCTCTCGCACAGAAGAGCGGCAATCCCCGTTTCGCATGGGATAGCTATCGTCGTTTCGTACAGATGTACGGCGACGTTGTGCTCGGCATGAAGCCCAAAAAGAAAACTGACATCGATCCCTTCGAGGAGATCATGGACAAGGTTAAAGAAGAAAAAGGCGTTAAACTCGATACCGAGCTCGACGTTGACGATCTCAAAAACCTCGTTAAACTCTTCAAGGCTGCCGTTAAGGAATATACTGGCAAAGATTTCCCCGACAATGCTTGGGAACAGCTTTGGGGTGGCATCTGCGCTGTATTTGACAGCTGGATGAACGAACGCGCCATCATCTACCGCCGCATGAACCAGATCCCCGAAGAGTGGGGTACTGCCGTTAACGTGCAGGCTATGGTATACGGTAACATGGGTAACAACTCCGCAACTGGTGTTGCATTCAGCCGTGACGCCGCTACCGGTGAGAACATCTTCAACGGTGAATACCTCATCAACGCTCAGGGCGAAGACGTGGTTGCCGGTATCCGCACACC
>CAJUJB010000087.1 GCA_910586595.1 uncultured Muribaculaceae bacterium
CGACCTCCACGTCCCGAACGTGGCGCGCTGCCAACTGTGCTACACCCCGATTGGCTAAGCGACTGCAAAGTTAGACATTTTTTTTAAGTATGCCAACCTTCTTGCGATTTTTTTTACTCAAAAAAATTTTTTCATCGTCAGGTTGGCCCTTACGCTCATTGTTTTCCGCTGCCTGTGTAAATGCAGTGTACCTTTCCGACAGGCAGCCGGCCTTCCAATCTCAGAGGAATACGTGATTTATCGGTTGCAATCCAGGCATCCATATCATCGGAGGTTTTCTCTCCATTTCCTGAAGTAAAGGTGAAGGTTATATGATAGGTAGGATGTTTTACTCCGTCAATGTCGAGATTATCTATTCCATGGTATTTTATCGACAATAACTCTTTGCGTTTGCCAGAGAAAATATCAATGGTCTGCACATGTCCTTTCGCCCATTTTTCAAAAGGTAAGGTGCGCATATAGTAAAATGACGACAGCATATCGATTGCATCTCCTTCGGATGATAATTGACGACGCTCGTCGACCTTCAGTTCGCCTTTCTTATATACTCGCCTGATGCAATCTGCCGATACCTTCCCGGGTGTCGAGTAATTATATTTGACGACATCATGCTTGTGCTCGCCTCCCTCATGTGCAATTTTTTCGTAGAACAATGGGGTGAGGTCGGCGTAGGTCATTCGACCGTTGAGGGTGTCGCGAACACGATAAATCTTATCGGCCCATGGCTCTGAGGCCGCCGCAAGCATAGCTGAGTATCCTTTTGGCGTATGAGTGAGCGCCAGCGATGCGCGACCTGCCTGCTTATTTATCAATCCCCATTTAAACATCACTTTGTAATTGAGAGTCTCAGGCTCAAGTTTTGCAGGATGGGAAACTGCATGCCCGGCAGCCATTCCGGAGAGGGCTGTCATGAAAAATATTGCCAAAGCAATCATCAAGCGATGTCTAAGCATAGTGGTGCGGATAAATAGTTGGTCAGTCGACCGGAATCTTTATACAGAGTTTACGATGAGTACCAAGTCCGATATTCGGGGCATGAGCGTCTTCAGGGAAGAAAACCGCCATCTGTCCTACTTTGATATGCAGGAGGCTGTGGGCAGAATCTCCGAAGAAAGCCACGTCATTTTCCTCAGAATACTGAGTGCGGATGTGTTTAAGCGCCCTTACCGGAGCCCAGCCTATCGTTTCGGTGCCTTTAAGAGGCACATGGATGTCAATAAACTTCTTATGAGCTTCCAAAGCCGCCTTTTCGCGAGGCAGGAGAGCCGGTTCTTCGCATTTGACGGTCACATCGGCACCAGTCGTTTCCGATTGGCCTATGGTATATGTACCTTTAACAAACTCGTCTGTGCAATGGTTTTGCAACCAGTTGATGGCGAGCGACAAATTTGGGGAGATTGCGCCATACTTGGCGGCATCCTCAATAGTGCATACAATCATAGTTGATCGAATTCTTCAAGTTCAAGAGGCAACACAGAGCGACGTGCCTGCTCAATGCGTTTATTTCGCCAGCATTTCCGGCATACGGCTACATAGCGATCATCGCCACCGATTTCAACCTGAGCACCTTCTTCCACTATGTTGCCGGACGCATCTATGCGGGCATTTACAATGGTCTTATGGCCACAATTGCAAGTGGATTTTATTTCGTCGATTGTATCTGCAATTTCAAAGAGACGTCTCGAGCCTTCGAAGAGCTTGGTCTGGAAATCGGTGCGCAGTCCATAGCATATCACATTACTCCCGAAATCATCTACTATACGCGAAAGCTGGTCGACCTGCTGTGCAGATAGAAACTGAGCTTCATCAATGAGATACCAGTCTACTACGCGGCCATCAGTTTTATATAGCTCAAGTGCCAGATCATATAAATTGGTATTTGAATAGATCCATCGGCATTCACGTTCAATGCCTATGCGTGACCTTATGACGTTGGCTTGTTCACGGGTATCGATGACAGGTTTGAGGCACATATAATCCATATGCCTTTCTTCAAAATTATATGCTGTGGTCAATAGGAGAGCCGTCTTTGCCGACCCCATAGTGCCATATCTGAAATAAAGTTTACCTTTTCTATACATGGTAGCGGTGAATTATGGCTCAAAGGTAGAGAGAATTTAGGAAATACGGTCTATCAAGCGAAGCTAATTTTTCAACAATCTATCAACGATGACATCGGAGCGGCGAGGGGGGATAAATAAAAACAGCTCCTTGAGAACCAAGAAGCTGTTTTCCTTTGTTGCGGAGGCAGGACTCGAACCTACGACCTTTGGGTTATGAGCCCAACGA